>NZ_JASKLW010000002.1:0-91834 GCF_030125565.1 Arthrobacter sp. zg-Y1143
CCCCCCCCCCCCCCCCGGGGCCGGCGGGGGCCGGCGCGGGCCCCCCGGGGGGGCCCCCCCCCCTTCCGTTAGTGGTGCGAGGTGATGCGGTAGTGCTTAGTACTGGCTCTTGCGGCGGGTGCCGGCGATCAGCATGCCGATCGGAACCAGCAGGAGCAGCAGCGGGATCAGCACGGCCAGGATCTTCGGGGAGGTCATGATCTCGCCCGGAGTCAGTGCCGTGGTGCTGGCCCGCATAGTGTCGGCGCCGTCAGCGATCTTGCCGTTGCCGTCGGCCAGGGTCTTGCTGCCCTCGGCCAGCTTGCCGTTGCCTTCAGCCAGGTCCGAGGCGCCGGTCTTGAGCTCCTTGGTGCCTGCGGTGAGGGTCTTGCCGCCGTCGTCGAGCTTGGTGACGCCCTCGTCCAGGGACTGGGTGCCGGTGTTCAGGCGGCTGGTGCCGTCGGCCAGGGTGATGGTGCCGTCGTAGATCTTGTAGTTGCCGTCGGCCAGCGTGTAGGCACCGGTTTCCAGTGTGTCTATGCCGGTGTACAGGGTGCCTGCACCGGTGGCGAGCTTGCCGTTGCCCTGGGCGAGGGTGCCTGCGCCGGTCTCAAGGGTCTTCAGGCCCGTGTTGAGTTCAGTAGCACCGGCGGAAAGGGTTCCGGCACCTGTGTAGAGCTGAGCAATGCCATCGGCGGCAGACCGCGCACCCGCGGCCAGGGTGGGAACCGCAGCCGGATCATTCAGCTGCGCGAGGCCCTGCGCAATGGCTCCGGTGCCGTAGATCAGACCGTCCGTGTCGTACTTGATCGTTCCATCCTGGTTCACGTGATACGGAACCGGTCCATCAACTTTGGGGTCGTAGCCGGTGAGGCCGTTGTCGACCCCGGCAACAATTCGTTCCAAGCCTTCGAGCTTGTTTGCAACGTCCGTCAGGCCCAGTCCGCGAAGTGTGGCGGCGCCCGCGGATACTCCGTCCCTGCTGTAGGGAACCAGATCTTTGCTGATGTTTTCGTAGGCGGTCTTCCCGTCCGCTCCCGGGGTAGCGTGAATGGCCTTCCAAATTTCTATCTCTCCGCCGCTGACCTTTACGGAGCCGGGGGCCAGCTGCGCGACGCCCGCAGCAGCCTTCTCTGCGCCCGCAGCCAGTGCCGGTGCTCCTTCGGCCAGCGGAGCCATCTTCGTGTAGAGCTCGTTGGCGCCAGCGGCAAGCTTGTCGGAGCCTGCGCGTGCATTCGTGGCACCAGCGGCAAGCTGGTTGGCACCCTCAGCAGCGCTCTGCGCGCCGGCAGCCAGGGTTCCGGCGCCGGTCCGGGCGGTGGTGGCGCCGGCGGCGAGCTTGTTGGCGCCGGTGTTGGCGGCTTCCGCGCCGGTGAGGAGCTTGGCAGCGCCCTCATCCAGGCTGGTGGCGCCGTCCTTCAGGGTGGTGACCCCGGACTTGGCGCTGGAAATGCCGGTGGCCAGCGTGTTGGCGCCGGTATCCACCTTCTCGGAACCGGCGGCAACCTTGTCCGCGCCTTCCTTGGCCTTGTCCGCGCCTTCCTGCAGGTCACTGGCTCCCGTGTTGGCGCGCTCAGCGCCGTCGCTCAGCTCCGTTGCACCGGCGGACACTTTGCCCGTGAACAGCACAAAGAAGGCCAAAAGGAGGATCAGGAACAAGGCCAGGAGTGCGGTTAAGAGTGTGTGGGGGCGGGAAGTGGCACGCCCGGACGTGGAACTCGTCATTGAATATCCTTTTTCTGCTTCATGCTGTCGAGACTGACTGGGCTGCGTGCAGCACGCCGGTAGGCGCAGCCTTCGCGGTGCGACCGGACGGGTCCGTCCCACCGAAGTGGAAACAACATGACGAAATCAGTCCGGGCTAGTGTGATGTCTGTTACATCTAAGCTACCCAGCGGTAACAAAGCAAGCATTTCGAGAAATTAGTTACCGAAGAGTAGGTTGCGCGGTATGTTTCCCTCCGCTAATGGGAAAACGCGTGTCGCACCGGGACATGGCGCGCGTGGAGGGGCATCCTGACTCCTGATGCACCGTCCGACCTCTGACAAGGGAGTCCGCATGAGCTGGCTGGATCGTGACCGCACCATTGCCCCGCCCGGCTTCAACCGCTGGCTCATTCCGCCGGCAGCGCTGGCCGTCCACCTGTGCATCGGCCAGGTGTATGCCACCAGCGTCTACAAGACGGCCCTGGTTGACTACTTCGGCGCCAGCCTCACCCAAATCGGCATCATCTTCTCCATTGCCATTGTGATGCTAGGGCTTTCCGCCGCGGTGATGGGCACTTGGGTGGACACCAACGGACCCCGCAAGGCCATGTTTGTCTCGGCAATGTTCTGGGTAGGCGGATTCGTGGTCGGGGCCGCAGGCATCTTCACCCATCAGCTGTGGCTGCTGTACCTGGGATACGGGGTGATCGGCGGCATCGGGCTGGGGATCGGCTACATCTCCCCGGTCTCGACGCTGATCAAGTGGTTCCCGGACCGGCCCGGGCTCGCCACCGGCATGGCGATCATGGGATTCGGCGGCGGGGCGCTGATCGCCAGCCCGCTGTCCTCGGCGCTGCTCACCTTCTACGATCCGGAGTCCGGAACCCCCGGCTGGGTGGCCAGCGGCGACGCCGTGGGCAAACTGTTCCTGACACTGGCAGCCATTTACCTGATCTACATGCTCTACGGCGCCGCGACCATCCGGGTTCCGGCCGCCGACTGGAAGCCTGCGGGCTTTGACCCCGCCACCGTCGCGTCGAAGTCCCTGGTCACCACCAACCACGTTTCGGCGGCGAACTCCATTAAGACCCGGCAGTTCTGGCTGGTCTGGATTGTGCTCTTCTGCAACGTGACGGCCGGCATCGGCATCCTGGAACAGGCCGCCCCCATGATCCAGGACTTCTTCCGCCAGCCCGACGGCGCCTCGCTGGTGACCGCCGCCGTCGCCGGCGGTTTCGTGGGCCTGCTTTCGATCGGCAACATGGGCGGGCGCTTTGTCTGGTCCGCCACCTCGGACCTGATCGGCCGCAAGCGCATCTACATGCTCTATCTCGGCGGCGGCGCCGTCCTCTACACCCTGCTCTCCTTCTTCGGAGACACCTCCACCATTCTCTACGTGGCCCTGGCCTTCGTGATCCTGTCCTTCTACGGCGGAGGATTCGCCACGGTTCCGGCGTACCTGCGGGACCTCTTTGGCACCTACCAGGTGGGAGCCATCCACGGCAGGCTGCTCACCGCCTGGTCCGCGGCAGGAATTGCCGGTCCGCTGATCGTCAATTCGTTCCTCGACGCGCAGGGCACTCCCGGGGAGCTGACCGCCAGCGCTTATATCCCGGCATTGCTGACCATGGTGGGCCTGCTGGTAGTCGGGTTCATTGCGAATCTGCTGGTCACCCCGGTGAACTCCCGCTACCACGAACCGCAGACCGCGCCGCCGGCTGCGGCCCAAACCGCAACCCCGGACGGAGAACACGCATGAGCAACAAAGCCATGGTGACAGTGAGTTGGCTGCTGGTGGGGATTCCCCTGGCCTACGGTGTCTTCCAGACCCTGACCCGCGCCGCGGCGCTCTTCGGCTGAAACCTACTGACGAGCAGCCGGGGTCCCCTTGGAGCCCCTGCCGTCCTTGCCGTCCATTACCGCGTCCATAACAAGGGACCAGAGTGCTGCCGCCACTGCCATCGCCACGCGGGGCTTGGCCACCCCGCGCCGGACCAACCAGGTTTCGAAGCGCGCGTCAACCAGCAGGGATACTGCAGTGGTTCCGCTGACGGCTGCCCCGGTGACGGCGCCCAGACCCACAAGGGCCATTTCCGTCTGTCCGGTCCCGGAACCGGAGGGACGGGCGGCCACATACGAAGGAACGGCGGAAGCGGCGTCCGGCTCCTGTGCACCGCCGGCAGTGGTGAACGGCGTGACCAGGTCAACGGTTCCGGCAGCGGCCAGTTCCCTCCCTTTCCGGCTTGCCTTTCGGACCGCCACGGCGGCCATGGCGCCGACGGCGGCGCCGGGAACCAGAATGTAGGCCCGGCGCAGCAGAGGGGGCCAGCCGGCCGGACGGGACAGCGTGAAGGCTCCGACGAAAGCGGCCAGCGCAAGCGACCGGGGAAGGTTCTTCATGCCACACACGGTACCGGATGCTCCCGGGGCCCGGCCGGGGCCGTCGAGTATGACGCCCGGAGCTACAGCGGCGCCGGGGCCAGGCCGGCGAACCCGGCAGCGCTGCGCAGCAGCTGCGGCACTCCCGCCTCCAGCGACGGTGCGAAGCGCGTGTCATGGGGCCGTTCCCCCTTGAGCCACCGGGTGTAGATGGCTTCACAGAAAATGGACGCCTTCCACAGTGCCAGGGCCTGGTACCAGGGCAGCGCCTCCAGGTCCAGATCAGTCCGGTCCCGGTACGCGTTGATCACCTCCGCCCGGGTGAAGTAGCCGGGGTTGCGGGTGACGCCGGTCAGCTCCAGCGGCGTGGATTCACTGCCCGGTTCCGAATACGTGGCGGTGAGATAGCCCAGATCTGCGAGCGGATCGCCGATGGCGGACATTTCCCAGTCCAGGACGGCGATCACGCGGGCCGGGGCGGAGGGGGCGAACATCAGGTTTCCGGGCCGGTAATCCCCGTGCAGTACCGCCGCGGCGGAGCTGGCGGGAATGTTGTCCGCCAGCCAGCCGCCGATCCGGGCCACCTCGGGCAGGCTGCGGGTGGTGTTGATGTCCCACAGCCCGGAAAACCGGGCAACTTGGCGCTGCAGGTAGCCGTCCGGCTTGCCGAACGCCGCCAGGTCCCCGCTGCTGACGTCTACGGCATGGATGCGGACCAGAGTGTCAACGACGGCTTCGCTGGTGGCCCGGCGCTGCTCCGTGGAGGACAGGGAGTCCGGAATG
The DNA here is from genome assembly GCF_030125565.1 of Arthrobacter sp. zg-Y1143. Classification (NCBI taxonomy): domain Bacteria; kingdom Bacillati; phylum Actinomycetota; class Actinomycetes; order Micrococcales; family Micrococcaceae; genus Arthrobacter; species Arthrobacter sp. zg-Y1143. The sequence goes on from NZ_JASKLW010000002.1 coordinate 4,848, forward strand.
CTGTTGGTGATCACCAGTCCGTCCAGATAGGCCATGACATAGAACGGCACCCCGAGCACGGCGTCGTCTTCACAGACAGCCAGGATTTCCGGCACCGGCACGCCCTGGGTCCGCAGCAGCTGCTGGATCCGTGCCTCGCGGACCATGTCATGGGTGGAACGCGGCAGCGGCGGCCGGGGCCCGCGGCGGAGCACAAAGTCCTCGGCGCCGCGGCGGATCCGGTAGGTGATGTTGGACTGCCCGTCCCCGATCGGTTCCCATGACAGCGGGCCGCTCCCCAGATTATGGGTGTCAAGGAAGGCGGTGACCTCGTCCAGGATCAGCAGCGGGGGAGAATCCAGCGCTTCGGCGTCGGCGCGGGTGGCCACAACTTCACGGCCGTCAGGAGTGGTGTGCATGGGTCAGGCTTTCGCGTCGGCGGGGGAGGCGGCGTGGTTCTCCGCCACATCGGCAAGGAAGGGTGCGCCGCGTTCCACTTCGCGGCGGCGCGCGGCGGAGGCGCGGCGGGCAATGGCCCACTTGTGGGTCTCATTGGAGCCGTCATAGATGCGGAAGGCGCGGACCTCGTTGAGGTAGGCGGCCAGCGGCAGCCGGTCGGTGACGCCGTCGCCGCCGCACAGCTGCAGACTGCGGTCAATCACCCGGTACACGGCCTCGGAGGTGTGGGTCTTGGCCACCGAGGACAGGGCCGACCCGGCCTTGGCGTCCGTTTCGAGCAGGGCGGCGGTCTTGGTGATGATCGCGTCCGAGGTTTCAATGTCGATCACGGACTGGGCAATCATTTCCTGCGCCAGGCCCAGCTCGTTCATCACCGACCCGAAGATTTCCCGGCGGTTGGTGCGGTCCAGGGCGATGTCCAGTGACCGCCGGGCCAGGCCCAGCCAGCGCATGCAGTGCGTCAACCGGGCCGGACCCAGCCGAACCTGCGCGTACCGGAAGCCTTCGCCGGGAGCACCCAGCACGGCGCCGTCGGGCACAAACACGTCCTCGAAGTGCACGTGCGGATGCCCGCCGCCGATGGCCCGGTCCATGGTGTGCAGCTGCTCGCCGATCCGCACCCCGGCGGCGTCCATGTCCACCAGCAGCATGGTGGCGCCGGCCGGCGCGCCATCCACCGCGTCCGTGCGCACCATGGCGATGCAGAACGAGGCGTTGTTGGCGCCGCTGGTGAAGCGTTTATGGCCGGTGATCCGCCAGCCGCCGTCCACCTTTTCCGCCCGGGAACGCAGCGCGGCCGGATCCGAGCCGGCGCCGGGGTGCGGCTCGGTCATACCGAAGCAGGAGCGCGCATCCCCGGCGACCAGCGGGGCCAGGTAGCGGCGCTTCTGCTCCTCGCTGCCGATCAGGTGCAGCATGTGCATGTTGCCCTCATCCGGGGCCATGCAGTTCAACGCCGACGGTCCGATCAGCGAATATCCGGCCTCCTGGAAGATGGGGGACCAGTGCTGCAACGGAACCCCCTGTCCGCCGTACTCGCGCGGGGCGTGCGGGGCGAACACGCCGGCGGCCTTCGCGGCGGCGCGCAGGTCCGCAAGCAGGTCCTCGGGCACGACGGCGCCCGGCCGCGGTTCGGCGGGCAGCACCGTGCCCCGGATGAACTCCCGGGTGCGCAGGCGCAGGTCTTCGATCTCCGGAGGCAGGGATGCGGTGCTCATGGTCGGGTCCTTTGGCTGGAGCGGGCTGCGTGGGGGAGGGGCTGGAGGCGCTGCTTGGGAAGGGGGGAGGGGGAAGGCGGCCGGTGGTGTTGCCGGGCGGCGGGAACTGCGGCGGGCTAGGCGGAGCCGCCGGCCACCAGCAGGCCGCCGTCGAGGTTCAGGACCTGCCCGGTGACCCACGCGGCGTCGTCGGAGACCAGGAAAGCGGCGGCGCCGGCCACGTCTTCGGGGGTGCCGAGGCGCTTCAGCGGATAGGTGGAGCTGACCTTTTCCTCCCGGCCCTCGTACAGTGCCCGGGCGAACTGGGTCTTCACCACGGCGGGGGCCATGGCATTGACCCGCACGGCGGGGGCCAGTTCCACGGCCAGGGTGCGGGTGAGCTGTTCCACGGCGGCCTTGCTGATGCCGTAGAAGCCGATGCCGTGCGCCGGGGTCTGTGCCGAGACGGAGGAGAGGTTCAGGACGGACCCGCCGCGGCCGGTGAAGTCCAGGGCGGGATGCGCGCAGAGGGCCTGCACCCAGGCCAAGGTGCCCAGCACGTTGACGTCCAAGATGCGGCGGGCGGCCTCCGGGTCCAGTTCCGTCAGCGGGCCGTAGACGGGGTTGATGCCGGCGTTGTTCACCAGGATGTCCAAGGTGCCCCAGGTCCGGGCCACGGTGTCCAGCACCTCGGCACGGTGGTCCGGGTCATCGGATTTGCCGGCCAGGAACAGGACGCTGCCCTCCGGGAACTCCGTGGCGGCTTCCTTGAGCGGGCCGATGTTGCGGGCGGTGATAAGCACCTTCGCCCCTTCGGCCGCGAACCGGCGGGCGATGGCCAGCCCGATGCCCCGGCTGGCACCGGTGACGACGGCGGTTTTGCCCGCCAGACGGGATTGGTTGGCCGGTGCGGGCTCCGGCAGGTCCTGCACCGTGTACTGCCCCTGGTCCGCTGACTCGTCCGCTGCTGACTGCTCTGTCATATGCTCCGCCTGTCCCTACTACCGAGCGACCGCTCGGTATGGGTAGTCTGGTGCAGGCCCGCAAGTTGTGTCAAGGGTCACAATTGTTCCCCGCGAACCCCGGAAGGATGCCATGAGCGCCGCACCCCAGCCCGACTGGCGGGACTTTTCCGTTCCCGTCCTGCCGCCGCTGCTGGCCGCCGCGCTGGAGTGCTTTCTGGAACACGGCTACCACGGCACCGCCATCCGCACCGTGGCCGCACGCGCCGGACTGTCCGTGCCCGGGCTGTACCACCACTATCCGTCCAAGCAAGCGCTGCTGGTCGGGATAGCCGAGTCCGCCATGGCGGATCTGTATGCCCGCAGCACGGCGGCCTTGGCCGAAGCCGGGGACGATGTGGAGGAACGGTTCGCGCTGCTGATCGAATGCCTGGTGCTGGTGCACGCCTACCGGTGGGAGCATGCCTTTATCGCCGCGAGCGAGATCCGCAGCCTGGAGGGCGCGGCCCGCAGCGGGCACATTGCGGCGCGGGACCGGCAGCAGAAGCTGCTGGACGACGTCGTGACCGACGCTGTCCGGCTCGGGCGGTTCTGCACCGCCCATCCCAAGGACGCCAGCCGGGCGGTGACCACCATGTGCACCGGGGTGGCCCAGTGGTACCGCGCCGGCGGGCCGCTCAGTCCCGAGGAGCTGGCGGCCCGCTATGTGCAGATCTGCCGGGGCGCGGTGGGTGCCCGCTAGCCGGTCCTTACCGGTACCAGCGGTGCAGGTTCTCCTTCGGTTCGTCCCCGCGGGCAGTCTCGGAGATCCACGGGCCGGTGCCCTCGGACGCGTCCAGCACGCCCTCCTCGAGCCAGGTGTAGCGCCCGTCCAGCACACCCTTGGACACCTTGCGATCCGCGGCGTCCGAATTGCGCCAGAGTTCTTCGAACAGGGTCTCGATCCGCACCCGGGATTCGGTGCTGAACGCGTCCGCCAGCTCAAAAGCGCTCCGGCCCTCCTCCGGATCCTTCCGGCGGATGTTCATGGCCCGGACGCAGGACGCGGAAATGGCAAAAATCTCCGCACCAATGTCCACAATCCGGCCCAGGAACACCTGGTGGTGCTCCAGCCCCGCCTGCCAGCGGGCCATACCGTAGAACGTGGACCGGGCGAGCCGGCGTGAAGCCCGCTCGGCGAAGCGCAGGTGCTTGGCGAGGATGCCGAACTCGGCGTACGACGTCGGCACGCTGCCCTTGCCTGCCGCGAGTGTGGGCAGCCACTTGCCGTAGAAGCCGCTGGCCTTCATAGCCGCCTTTGCCTTGGCCGCGAGCGGGGCATCCGCCACGGCCAGGTCACCCGCGGCGGAGAGATGCGCGTCCACGGCCTCCCGGGCAATAAAGAGGTGCATGATCTCGGTGGAGCCCTCAAAGACCCGGTTGATCCGCAGGTCCCGCAGCTGCTGCTCCGCCGGGACCGCGCGCTCGCCGCGGGCGGCCAGCGAGTCCGCGGTCTCGAAGCCGCGGCCGCCGCGCACCTGCACCAGCTCGTCCGCTATGTTGTACGCCATTTCGCTGGCCCACAGCTTGGCCAGGGCCGCCTCGATGCGGATGTCCTTGGTGCCGGCGTCGGCCAGTTCTGCGGACAGCTCGAAGACCGCCTCCAGCGCGAAGCCGGTGGCGGCAATGTAGGCGAGCTTTTTGCCCACGGCCTCGTGCCGGCCGATGGGCCGGCCCCACTGCTCCCGGGCATTGGCCCAACCGCGGGCAATCTTCAGCGACCACTTGCCTGATGCCGCGCACATGGCCGGAATGGACAGCCGCCCGGTGTTGAGCGTGGTCAGTGCGATCTTCAGGCCCTGGCCCTCCCGGCCCAGCCGGTTCGCGGCGGGGACCCGGACATTGGTGAACCGGGTGACGCCGTTTTCAATGCCGCGCAGGCCCATGAAGTTGTTGCGGTTCTCCACCGTGATGCCCGGCGAGGACATTTCCACCACAAAGGCGCTGATTCCGCCCTTGGATTCCCCGTGCGGGGGCACTGCGGCCATCACCACCACCAGTTCGGCAATCACGCCGTTGGTGGTCCACAGCTTGACCCCGTCAATGACGTATTCGCTGCCGTCTTCGGACGGGATGGCCGTGGTGCGCAGCCGAGCGGGGTCGGAACCGACGTCGGGCTCGGTCAGGAGAAAGGCCGTCACGGCTCCGGCGGCGCAGCGCGGCAGGTATTCCTGCTTCTGCTCATCGCTGCCGAAAACCTTCACCGGCTCCGGCACACCGATGGACTGGTGCGCCGAGACCAGCGCCCCCATGCTGGGATGCACGGTGCCCAGCAGCATCAGCGCGCGGCCGTAGTGCAGCAGTGACAGCCCCAGCCCGCCGTAACGCCGGGGGATCTTGATGCCGAACACACCCAGGTCCGCCAACCCGCGCAGGTACTCGTCCGGGATGACGCCGGTGCGTTCAATCAGGCGGCCGTCCAGGGTGCGGCAGTACGCCGCCAGCTCCTCCAGGAAAGCCTCCGCCCGGGCCTCCTCGGCCGGATCCGGGGCCGGCAGGGACCGGATGAGGTCCAGGTTGTAACTGCCCAGATAGATTCCCTTGGCGAAGCTCGGGCGGGATTCGCCCGTGTCCCGGGCTTCTTCGGTGGCGTTGCGGGCATCCTGTTCCGTGACCACCCGGTCCTTGATTTTTCGAGCGCTGCTGTCGGGGCCGGACCCCTGGGCAAGATCAGTGGTGCTCATGGGATTTCTCCTCTGTTTTGGCCGCATGGAGGGGCGGCCTCGGCTCACTGTGGGGACCATGCTACGCCGCGGTAGCTAAGGGTAAAGAGGGTTCGCGGCTAATGTGGGGCGCAGGCAGCATTGCCGTGGGAAAGTACCTCCAACGGGTGGAAAATCGGCGGCAGTACAACGCAAAAGGAGACGGCTATGGCTTGGGTGGACAGCGAACGCGCGGAATTGGTCCGGACACTGCGGGAGGCGGATCCGCTGGCGCCCACGCTGTGCGAGGGCTGGGATGTGCGCCGGCTGCTGGCACACCTGGTGCTGCGCGAGCACGCGCCGTGGAAGATGGCCGCGGATGTGCTGCGCCGGCCCAAGCCCGGGCAGGAGAAGAACCTGGGCGCCGAGGCCTCCGCTGCAGCCACCCCCCACGGCTATGCCGCCCTGGTGGACCGTTTCGCTGCCGGACCGGGCCGGTTCTCCCCGTTCCGGGCCGACGCCGCGAATCTGGTGGAGTACGTGGTGCACCACGAGGACATCCGCCGCGGCACCGGTGCCGCCGCACCGCGTGAGCTGCCGGCCGGGCAGCAGCAGGCACTGTGGAAGCAGCTGGGGCTGATGGCGCGGATGGGCTACCGGAGCTCGCCGGTGGGTGTGGAACTGGCCGTTCCCGGGTTCGGCCGGAGGCGGGTCCGGGCGGGCGACACTCCCGTGCTGGTCTCGGGAAACGTGGTGGATCTGGCCCTGCACGCCATGGGCCGGCGGGCAGCGGCCAACGTCAGCGTAGAAGGCAGCGGCGAATCCGTGCGTGCCTTCCGGGAATGGGCCGGCGAGTAGGTGCTCCCGGCTTGACAAGCACCCCTCCTATGCCGTTGAAATAGTAAGCACACTGATTTGTTTCAGCGGAGCTGGATCGCCTACCAATGACGTATCAGGGAAGCAGGAAGATGCAGAACGAGGGGGATTGGGAACCCGTGCGGCTGCTGTCAACAGCTGCACGCTTGGTAAGACGGGAAGTGGATAACAAGCTGCGCGCCCTGGGGTTGACCCAGGAACGGGTGACGGTTCTGCGGGTGCTGCTCACGGACGGACCCATGCGGCGGGCGGAACTGGCCCGGCGGCTGCGGGTGACCGCGCAGACTCTCGGAACATCACTGGTGAGCATGGCGGGACAGGGCCTCGTTGAAGAGGTGCCGCCCGAAACTACGGGCCGCAGCGGCCGGCTCATGGCCATCTCGGAGCGCGGCCAGAAGATGCTCGCCGACGCGGAAAACCTGGAGCAGAACACTTCCACGGCGGGCATCGGCCCGGAACTGCGCGCAGAACTAATATCCCTGATCCGCGGCTTGGAACCGGCCCGGCAGTACGGGACGGCGTCGTCGACCGGACCAGGCACGGCCTAACGGACCGCCGCGGTGTCCACCGCGGCAGCAGCCTGCCGACCCGCTGGGCCGGGTAACGTGTTGAGGTAAGAGCAGCACGTTTTTGGCCTTGGCGCCGGGAAGGACAGGCATGAGCGAGGGTATCCGAGTTGCCGATGCGGATGAGATTGAAGAGGGCGAAGCCCTCACGGTAGACGCCGAAACGGCGGGCACCGCGGATGACATTGCCGTGTTCCACAGCGACAACGGGAACTTCTACGCCCTGAATGACACCTGCACCCATGAAGAGGCCTCCCTGGCGGACGGCTGGATCGAGGGCGACGAGGTGGAATGCCCCATCCATTCCGCGCGTTTCTGCATGCGCACAGGCGAAGCGCTCTGCCTGCCCGCCCTGGTCAACACCCGGGCGCACCGGGTGGAGGTGCGCGACGGCGAAGTGTGGCTGTACCCCAACCAGGCTCCGCAGGACGCGTGAACGCAGGCCCGGCCCCTGCAACGGTAGCCGTTGTGGGCGGGGGCATCGCCGGTTTCAGTGCGGTGCGCGAACTCCGCCGCCGCGGCTACGCAGGTACCCTGCAGCTTATTGATCCCGACGGGTTGCCCTATGACCGTCCGCCGCTGAGCAAGGCGTTCCTGGCCGGAACCCTGGACCTGCCGCAGCTGGAACTGGCACCCCGCGGCTGGTACGCGGACAACGCCGTCGAGGTGGTCACGGACACTGCGGTGAAGCTCGACGCCGGACACGGCGCCCCCGCCCTCACCCTCGCCTCGGGCGGGCAACTCCGTGCCGACGCGGTGCTGCTGGCCGCGGGTGCGCGCGCCCGCCGGTTGCCGCTGCCGGGCATGGACCTGCCCGGTGTCCTGACCCTGCGCTCCGCCGCGGATGCCCTGGCGCTGCGGCAGCGGCTGTTCCCCGGCGCGCACCTGGTGATCATCGGTGCCGGACTGGTGGGGGCGGAAACCGCGTCGACGGCCCGGGCCCTGGGCGCTGCCGTGACCATGGTGGATCCGGCTTACCTGCCCTTTGAGCGGGCGGCCGGTCCGGATCTGGCCCGGTACCTGCACGGACTGCACGCCGCACACGGCACTGCCTACCTGCAGGACACTCCCGCAGCCATTGTCGCCGGTGCCGGTGCCGGCACCGGTGACGCCTTGACCGTGGTCCTGGCTGCAGGAGCCGCGCTCCCCGCCACCACCGTCCTGGTCTCGGTGGGCAGCGAGCCGGAAACTGCGCTCGCAGAAGAGGCCGGGCTCCAGGTCCACGACGGCGTCCTGGTGGATGGCTCCGGCGCCACCTCGCATGCCGGGATTTTCGCCGCTGGTGACTCCTCCCGGCTGCGGAACAGTGACGGCACGCCGGGCCGGCGGTTCGAGCACTGGGACGCCGCCCGCCGCACGGGTGAGGCGGCTGCGGCCGGGATCCTGGGCGTCGAGCCCCCGCAGGCCGCACCCGACTGGTTCTGGTCCGACCGCTACGGGATCCACCTGGAGATGGCCGGCAGCATGGCCGGTCCCGGCCAGACGGTGCTGCGCGGAGAACCCGGACCCGGGTTCATGGTGTTCCGCGTCTCTCCCGCCGGGACGCTGGCCGGAGTGGCTGCCGTGGACGGCGGGACGGCCGTGCGTGCGGCGCGGAAGCTGATCGAATCGGGCCGGGCGGTTGATCCGGCGCAGTTGCAGGACCCGGCGGCTGACCTGCGCAAGATGGTCCGCGGGAAGTCCTGAACCGCCCTTCCCTATGGAACTGGCCGGTGTAACTGGAAGCTGTGCGGAGTATTACGCAACGTTAGCGTTGCGTAATTGGGCCAAACCTAGGTTAACCTTATTTTGGATCCGCGTCCGCAGGGTCCGTTCCGTCCGTTTTACGTGATTCCAAGGAGCCCCATATGGCCCTGTCCAGGATGCGCCGCGCCGCTGCCGCGGCCGCCGTCGCCGTTCTGTCCCTTTCCGCATGCTCCACCGGTGCCGCAGGCGAAAATGAGTCCACCGGCAGCGCCGCCGCCGGTGACCAGTTCCCCGTCACCATTGAGCATGCCTTCGGCGAAACAGTTATCGAAGAGGCCCCCGAACGGGTGGCGACAGTTGCCTGGGCCAACGCCGAGACCGCGCTGGCGCTTGGTGTTGTTCCCGTAGGCATGCCCACCATCGAGTTCGGCGGCAACGAGCAGGGCACCACGCCCTGGATCGACGAGGCCCTTGAGGACCTGGACGCCTCCATCGGCTCGGAGAACGCCCCGGCACAGTACTCCGAAGCGGACGGGATTGCGTTCGACGACGTCGCTGCCACCAACCCGGACGTCATCCTGGCCTCTTATTCCGGGCTGTCCCAGGAGGACTACGACAAGCTGAGCAAGATCGCTCCCGTCGTGGCCTACCCGGACGCCCCCTGGGGCACCTCCTGGCAGGACACCGCCGCCCTGACCGGCAAGGCGCTGGGCCTGGAGGATGAGGCGCAGCAGCTGGTGACGGACACGGAAAAGGCCATCACCGAGAAGGCCGCCGAATACCCGCAGCTCGAAGGCAAGACCTTCATCTACGGCAACCTGGCACCGGGGGCGGAGAACTCCGTCTACACCGCGCTGGACAACCGCCCCAAGTTCATGGAATCCCTGGGCCTGACGCAGGCACCCGTGGTGGAGGAGAACACCAAGGGCGACGAGTTCTACATCCCCTGGTCCGATGAAAACCTCAACCAGCTGGATTCGGACATCTTCATCAGCTGGGTGGCCAGCGAGGATGTTGCCGACACCATCGCCGCCGACCCGCTGCTGAGCCAGATCCCCGCCGTGAAGAACGGCGCGCTGGTGGCCGACGCAGACCCGACCCGCGTGTTCTCCACGTCCGCCATCAATGTCCTGAGCATCCCGTACGCCCTGGACAACGTAGTGCCGATGATCGCGGACGCTGCCACCGCCGCGGACAACGCACAGTAACCGCACTTCCGCCCGCAACGAACATCCGATTGGACAGCACCCCACCGGGGTTTGGGATCATCGAAAGCATGGAAGACCTGCTTGACCTTGCAGTTAGCCTCAAACCGCTCTTCGCCGTCCTCGTGGCAGTGGGCATTGCCCTGATCATCGCCTGGATCGCACGCGAGGGCGCCAACCGGGCGTTCCGCAAGGTGCCCAGCATCCGGGAGATCTCCGTCAAGGCCCGGAACCCGCTGCGGCTGGTGCTGGGACTGATCGGCATCAGGATTGCCCTGGGCGCAACAGCGCCCGGGGCGTCCTGGCTGCCGGTCCTGGACTACCTTTTGGTGCTGGGGCTGATCGGCGCGCTGGCCTGGTTCGGCGTCGTGACGCTGCTGATCATCGAGGCCATGATCCTCACGAAGTACAGCACCGACACCCGGGACAACCGCAGGCTGAGGCGCCTGAAAACCCAGGTGAACCTGGGCCGGCGGATCGGCATCGCCGTGCTGATCACCATTGCCGTGGCCTTTGTGCTGCTGACCATTGACGAGGTCCGTGCGCTGGGCGCCGGTATCCTTGCCTCCGCCGGTTTGCTCTCCATTGTGGCCGGCCTTGCCGTGCAGGGAACCCTGAGCAATGTCTTTGCCGGGCTGCAGCTGGCCTTCACCGACGCGATCCGCGCCGACGACGTCGTAGTGGTGGAAGGCGAGTGGGGCACCATCGAGGAAATCACCATGACATACGTGGTGGTGCATATCTGGGATGACCGGCGCCTGATCCTGCCTTCCACCTACTTCACCACCACGCCGTTCCAGAACTGGACCCGCCGGCAGTCCGCGATCCTGGGCACAGTGGAGCTGGACCTGGACTGGCGGGTACCGGTGGGGGACCTGCGCACCAAGCTGAAGGAGACCCTGGCCGGCACCGAACTGTGGGACAAGCGCACCAGTGTGCTGCAGGTGACCGAGGCCGTGAACGGTGTGGTGCGGGTCCGCATCCTGGTCAGCGCCGTGGACAGCGGGACGCTGTTCGACCTGCGCTGCCTGATCCGCGAAACCATGGTGACCTACCTGCAGGAATGGCACCCGGACGCCCTCCCGCGCCAGCGCTGGGAAGAGGTGCGCAAGACCGGCACGGATGTCCACAGCGGACCGCGGACCGCGCCGTTGGTGCGCAGCTCCGACACCAGCGATTCCCAACTGTTCACCGGCAGCATCGACGCCGTCGAACGCCGGCAGAGCTTCTCCGGTCCGGGTGAGGACGTCATGGCCGAACGCGAGGAGAACGCGGACACGCCGCGCTGATTTCCCCTGCCCGGCCGCCGTGCGTCCGGCACTGTTGACAGGAGGCCGCCCGCCGGGCGGCAATAGGACCCCCGGCTGTTGCGCCGGACCGGCGAAGGGATCAACGATGGCGGACGCCTTTGTGCTTCACGAAATCCAGGGATCGAGTGTGTGGGCGAATGACGGCGAGCGGCTGGGCCTGGTGGGGGAAGTCCACCTGGACCGCGACACCGGGCAGCCCGCGTGGATCACCGTTAACCTGGGCCTGTTCGAATCGGCTGAACACTACGTGCCGCTCGCTGCCGCCCGGCGCGACGGGCAGGACATTTTTGTGAACTACTCCAAGGAAAAGGTTTCCAAGTCACCCGGCGCCAATCCGGAAAACCCGTTGAGTCCGGCCGAAGAAAGTGTCCTGATGGAGTACTACGGCCTGGGCCGGAACACTTGAACCCGGCCGGCCTGTTTGTGGTGCCCCTTTGTTACTAAGGACACTTACAAATACGATGGGGATCTGACATCGATTCACCCAGGAGGCCGTAGTGGCGCAGGACACCAACAGCAAAGCCGAGACAGCACCAAGTCCCGACGATGCAAGCAAACCGGACAAACCGACCGAGGTCTCCAAGCCCAGCTGGAAATACATCCTCAAGAAGACGGTGCGCGAGTTCTCCAAGGACCAGTGCACCGACCTGGCCGCGGCACTGACCTACTACACGGTCCTGGCGATCTTCCCGGCACTGCTGGCCATGGTTTCCATCCTCGGTCTGGTGGGTCAGGGGGAAAGCACCACCAATGCACTGCTGGACTTCGTCAAGCAGTTCGCGCCGTCAGACGCTGCATCGGTCCTTGAAGACCCCATTAAGCAGCTGACCACCTCCAGCACCGCCGGACTCGCGCTGATTGTCGGTATTCTCGGCGCCCTGTGGTCCGCCTCCGGCTTCGTGAAGGCGTTTGGCCGTTCCATGAACCGCATCTACGAAGTGGATGAAGGCCGGCCCGCCTGGAAGCTGCTTCCCACCCAGCTGCTCGTGACCCTGATCCTGGTCCTCATGGCGGCGGCACTGCTGCTGATGCTGGTGATCTCCGGCCCGATAGCCGAAGCCATCGGCAACGTCATCGGCCTGGGCAGTGAAGCGGTGACCGTCTGGAACCTCGCCAAGTGGCCGGTCATGTTGATCTTCGCAGTTCTGATTATCGCGGTCCTTTACTACGCCACCCCGAACGTGAAGCAGCCCAAGTTCCGCTGGATGAGCATGGGCTCGCTGATTGCCCTGGTGATCCTGGCGATTGTGACCGCGGGCTTCAGCTTCTACGTCTCGAACTTCGGCAACTACAACGCCACCTACGGTGCCATTGGCGGCGTGATAGTGCTGCTGCTGTGGATCTGGCTGGCCAACGTGTCCCTGCTCTTCGGTGCCGAGTTCGACGCCGAGGTGGAACGCGGCCGCGAACTCCAGGCCGGTATCCAGGCCGAGGAATCCGTGCAGCTTCCCCCGCGCGACACCCGCCAGACGGAGAAGCGCCAGGAACAGGAAGAGGAAGACATCGCGGAGGGCCGCAAGCTGCGCCAGCAGCACGCCGGCAAGGACTACGACGACGACCTGCACGAGGACTGACCTGCCCGGCTAGCCCTGGCACGCCCGACCTAAAAAACCGCCCCCGGACCAGCTGGTCCGGGGGCGGTTTTGTTTTAGGGGCCCGGCTGGACGTTTCAAAGTGCAGCAGGTGCCGGGTGGGCTAGTGCCCGGTGTCCTTGGCGCCGCCGTGGTTCCGGGTGCCCAGGTTCTTGCCCTTGGAGAACCGGCGGGCGAAGTACAGCACCAGGCCAACGGCCATCAGGGCAGCTGCCCGCAGCCACGTGTCACCGCTCTGCTGGGTGAGCAGCAGGACGCAGGAGGCAATGGCAAGGTAGGGCAGCACGATGGGGGTGCGGAAGTGCTTTTCCTCCACCTTGTCCTTGCGCAGCACGATCACCGCGACGTTGGTGCTGATGAAAACGAAGAGCAGCAGCAGGACCACGGTTTCGGCCAGCGCGGCCACCCCGCCGGTCAGGGTCAGGAGCATGGCCACCGCGGTGGTGGCGACAATGGCCACCCACGGAGTCTTGCGGTTGGGCAGCACCTTGCTGAAGACCTCGGGCAGCAGCGATTGCTCGGACATGCCGTAAACCAGCCGCGAGGACATGATCATGGTCAGCAGGGCGCCGTTGGCCACAGCTACCAGGGCAATCGCGCTGAAGATCCAGTCCGGGATGCCGAAGCCGGTGGCGCTGACAACGTCCAGCAGCGGCCCCGTGGAACCGGAGAGGTCCTTGGTGGGCAGGGCGATGGACGCCGCGATGCCGATCAGCACGTAAATGAGCCCGGCGGTAAGCATGGCGCCGAAAATGGCCCGGGGATAGACCCGCCGGACATCGCGGACCTCTTCGGCGATGTTGGCTGAAACCTCAAACCCTACAAACGAGTAGTACGCCAGGATGGAGCCCGCCAGGACAGCCAGAGCAGGATTCGTATCCGCCGGGAACTGCGTGATCTGCTCGGGGTGTCCCTCGCCCTTGCCCACCATCAGGGACACGAGCACAATCACCAGGACCAGGCCGGACACCTCGATAACCGTCATCACCACATTGCTGCGGACGGACTCGGAGATGCCGCGCGCATTGAGCAGCGCCACCAGCAGCAGGAACACAATGGCGGCCGGCACCGTGGGGACGTCCAGGAAGGACTTCAGGTAGTCGCCGGCGAAGGCCTGGGACAGGCCTGCGGCACTGGTCACTCCGGCAGCCAGCATGGCAAAACCGACCAGGAACGAGATGGCCGGCACCTTGAAGGCCCGTTGGGCGAACACTGCAGCACCGCCGGCTTTGGGGTATTTGGTGACCAATTCCGCGTAAGAGGCTGCGGTCAGCATCGCGAGCACGAGGGCAACCACGAGCGGAACCCAGATGGCGCCTCCGACTTGCACGGAAACATCGCCCACCAATGCGTAGATTCCTGCCCCCAGCACGTCGCCGAGGATGAACAGATAGAGCATGGGGCCGGTGATGCCCTGCTTGAGTTTGGATGCAGGTTTTTCCTGCGTGGTTTCTCCCATAAAAGGAAAGTTTAGACAACATACTAAGAATGCTGATGATTCCCTGCGGATCCTGTAGAAATATTGTCTATGAGCACTCCCGCAACCTCTTCTTCCACGTATGACGCAGTGATCGTGGGCGGCGGAATCGCCGGCCTGACGGCGGCCCTGGTCCTGGGCCGGGCACGGCGCCGGGTGGCGGTGATCGACGCCGGCAGCCCACGCAACGCCCCGGCCGGGCACGTCCACGGCTTCCCGACCCGGGACGGCGTGCCGCCGGCGGAACTGCTGGAGCTGGCCCGGGCCGAGGTGCGCGGGTACGGCGTGGAACTGGTGGAAGCAACCGTGGCGCGGGTGGCGGCCGACGGCAGCGTGCGGACCACCGACGGCCGGGACTTCCGCGGACGGCAGGTGGTGCTGGCCACGGGACTGCGCGACGTCCTGCCCCAGATTGACGGGCTGCGGGAACGCTGGGGCCGGGACGTGCTGCAATGCCCCTACTGCCACGGCTACGAAAACGCGGACAAGGTGCTGGCCGTGCTGGGTACCGCGCAAACCTCCATCCAGCAGGCGCAGCTCGTGCGCACCTTCTCCGACGACGTGACGCTGGTCCTGCAGGCCGGCCTCGAAGTGGGCGAGGAGGACGCCCGCGGGCTTGCCGCCATGGGCATCCGGGTAATCGACTGCGAGGTGGCCGGCCTGGAAATCGAAAACGACGCCCTGACCGGCCTGGAACTGGCGGACGGGCACACTCTGCGGTGCGAGGCGCTGTTCCTGGAACCGGAGGCCGAACTGGACGCGGACCTCACAGCGGACCTGGACCTGGACGACGACGGCTGCATTGTCACCGACGAGCTCGGCCGTACCAGCCGGGAACGGATCTGGGCGGTGGGAAACGCCACGGATCCCTCCGCGCAGGTGGTGGCCGCCGCCGGAGATGCCTACCGGCTGGCCGTGGTGGTCAACGCCAAGCTCCTCGAAGAGGACCTTGGCCTGGCTGTAGGCGGCGACGGCGACGGCCCGCGCCCGGTGGGTCCGGTTGAGGCAGCCGCCGTGCGCGAAGCCCTCTAGCCGTACCCGCTAGCTCCGGGCCCGGCTGCGCGGGGCGAGCAGCGGGGAGCCGGCCACGCCGTCGCCGGCGCTCATCCCGTCCAGCACAAACTGCAGGGCTTCCAGGGAGGTGCGGCGCGGCCGCCAGCCGAGCACTTCGCGCGCCCGGGTGGTGTCCATGACCGGGGCCCCGGCGGCCATGTCCACCCAGCCCGGATCGGTGGCCTGCAGGTGCGCGGCCCAAGTGAGGCCGACGACGGCGCGGACCAGTTTCACCGGCACGTTCAAGACCCGTTTGGCACCCAGCATGCCGGCGAGCAGCTCAGGGGTGATGATCGGATCCGCTGCAATGTTGAAGGCTCCCTCGGCCCGCTGGTCCACTACGCGCCAGTAGGCGTCCGCAATGTCGTCGGCGTGCACGGCCTGGAAAATGAAGGAATCCGGCAGCGGGATCAGCGGCAGGGACAGCTTGTTCAGGAAGAACTTGGGGATCAACCGGCCAATGAAATAGTGCCCTATTTCGCTGCCCGCGTCGGAGGAGAAGATGAGTCCGGGCCGCAGCCGGGCCACCGGAATTTCCGGGTACTCCAGTTCAAACCGGTCCAGCAGGGCCTCCTGCTCGCCCTTGTGCCGGCTGTAGTGGGAGCTGGCAATGCCCCGGGCGGGCCAGGTTTCATCCGTCAGCCGGTCCTTGGGGGCGGGACTGTACGCTCCGACGGAGGAAGCGCAGACAAACTGCCGCACGCCTGCTGCCGCAGCCGCAGCCAGGGCGTTTTCCGTGCCCTGGACGTTGACCCGGTGCAGCTCCGCCTCATCCCGGTTGGGCTGGATCAGCCAGGCCAGGTGGATCACGGCGTCGGCACCGCGCAGCGCTTCGGTCAGTTCCGGCACGTTGGCCGTGTCGCCGACGTCGATGCTGTGCCACTCGACGCCGTCGTACGGAGGCTGGGTGGTGTCCGGGATCCGGCGGGCGATTCCCGCCACTTCCAGCTCTCCGAGTTCCTGGCGGGCCTCCGCCAGCCGGCGCAGAACGGCGGTCCCCACGTTTCCGGTGGCCCCGATTACGGCTACTCGCATGGTCAAAGTCCTTCCGTCGCACTGCCGGCTGCATTGCACTCGACTCTACCGCCGCACCGGATTTCCGGCAGCGGGGCGGCCCTTCGGAAGCCGTTCGCAGCTCAGGGTTCAGGGGCTAGTGTGAGCGTATGACTTCGCACAGCACCAAGGGCTCCTACGTGACCGGTGGAACCGAGTACACCCGGGACACCAACTACATTGAAACCCGGATCACCCGCGACGGGCGGGACGGCTACCCGGTGGAGTCCGGACGGTACCGGCTGATCGCGGCCCGGGCCTGCCCGTGGGCCAACCGGACCATCATTGTCCGGCGCCTGCTGGGACTCGAAGACGCCATTTCCCTGGGCCTGCCCGGCCCCACCCACGACGCCCGCAGCTGGACCTTCGACCTGGATCCGGACGGCAGGGACCCGGTGCTCGGCATCGAACGGCTGCAGGAGGCCTTCTTCAAGCGCGTCCCCGACTATCAGCGCGGCATCACCGTTCCCGCCGTCGTGGACGTCCCTACGGGTGCGGTGGTGACCAACAACTTCCCGCAGATCACCCTGGACTTCTCCACCGAGTGGAAGGACTTCCACCGCGAAGGGGCCCCGGACCTGCTGCCGGCCGAGCACATGGCGGAAATGGAGGCCGTGAACAAGCGGATCTTCACCGAGGTCAACAACGGTGTGTACCGCTGCGGGTTCGCCGGTTCGCAGGAAGCCTACGACGCCGCGTATGACCGGCTGTGGGCGGCGATGGACTGGCTGGAGGACCGGCTTTCGAAGCAGCGTTACCTGGTGGGGGACACCATTACCGAGGCCGATGTCCGGCTGTTCACCACGCTGGTGCGTTTTGACCCGGTCTACCACGGGCACTTCAAGTGCAACCGGAACAAGCTCACCGAAATGCCGGCGCTGTGGGGCTACGCCCGGGACCTGTTCCAGACCCCCGGCTTCGGCGACACGGTGGACTTTGAGCAGATCAAGGCGCACTACTACGTGGTCCACGAGGACATCAATCCCACCGGGATCATCCCCAAGGGACCGGACCTGTCCAACTGGCTTTCCGAGCACGGACGCGAGGAGCTGGGCGGGCGCCCGTTCGGCAACGGAACACCGCCCGGACCGGTACGCGACTCCGAGCGGGTGGCCCCCGGGCACGGGGCCGGGAACTAGGCCGCCGGGCGCTTCCTAATACGCAACACAAACGTTTCTTAAAGCACCCGAGCATAGGCTAGCCTTACTTAAGAAATTGCTGCTGCTTAGGGGAGGTGCCTACGTGAGCGTTGCCGCACGCCCTGCCGGCGTTCCTTCCCGCGCACCCTCCGCCACGGCCCGGGACAACGGGTCCCCGGGCACAATGGTCCCGGGCAGCGGTACCCCGCACGGCAGGCGCGGACCCGGCACCCGCACGGCCCTGCTGCTGCTCACCATTGCGGTTTTGGTCCTGGCCTGCACCGCCTCAGTGGCCATCGGCGCCCGGCCTGTCCCGCTGGCCACGGTCTGGGACGCGCTCACCAACTTCGATCCGTCCAACGGAGACCACGCCGTGGTCTCCTCCCGCATTCCCCGCACCGTCCTGGGCCTGGTTACCGGCGCTGCCCTGGGCCTGGCCGGCGCAGCCATGCAGGGCGTGGCCCGCAACCCGCTGGCGGACCCGGGCATCCTGGGCGTCAACGCCGGCGCCGCGTTCGCGGTGGTGCTGGGCATCTACATCTTCGGCATCACCAACCTGACCGGCTACATCTGGTTCGCCCTTGCCGGTGCGGCGCTGGCCGCCGTCGTGGTCTACGTGGTGGCGAGCATGGGCCGTGACGGCGCCACCCCGGTGAAGCTGGCCCTGGCCGGCGCCGCCCTGAGCGCCGGGCTCATGTCCGCGCTCAGTGCCGTGCTGGTCTCCAGCCAGCAGACCCTGGACACGTTCCGGTTCTGGCGGGTGGGCAGTGTCTCCGGCCGGGACTGGGACACCATCCTGTCCGTGCTGCCGTTCCTGGCCATCGGCGCCCTGATCACCCTGTTTGCCGGCCGGGCGCTCAACGGGCTGAGCCTGGGGGACGACGTCGCCCGCGGCCTCGGCCAGCGCGTGGGACTCAGCCGCGGCATCACCGCGCTGGGGGTGGTGCTGCTGTGCGGTGCCGCCACTGCCGCCGCCGGTCCCATCGCCTTCATCGGCCTGGTGATTCCGCACATGGTGCGCAGTTTCACCGGCCCGGACTACCGCTGGATCCTGCCCTTCTCCATGCTGCTGGCCCCGGCACTGCTGGTCGTGGCCGACGTTGTGGGACGGGTGCTGCTCCCGCCGGGCGAAATCCCGGTGGGCATCACCACCGCCGTGCTCGGTGCACCGGTGTTCATCTGGCTGGTCCGCCGCCGGAAGCTGGCTGAACTGTGAGCGCCGCCGTCGACACCCGCCCGGCGGCTCCCGCCGCAGCAGCCGGAGCCGTCCGCGCGGCCCGGAAACAGTCCCGCCGCCGCCGGGTCCTGGTGCCCTCGCTGCTGGCCGCCGCCGTGCTGGTCCTCTTCGCGGTGTACGTGCTGCTGGGTACCTACACCTTCACCATTCCAGACTTCTTCCGCATCCTGTTCGGCGAGCAGATCCCCGGCGCCAGTTACATCCTGATGGAGAGCAAACTGCCGCGCGCGGTGATCGGCACCATGATCGGAGTGGCTTTCGGTATTGCCGGAACGGTGTTCCAAACACTGCTGCGCAACCCGTTGGCCAGCCCGGACGTGATCGGCATCAGCTACGGCGCCAGCGCCAGCGCCGTGGCTGCCATTGTGCTCTTCGGCGCCGCCGGAACCACTGTGTCCGTTGTGGCCCTGGTCGGCGCGCTGGTGGTGGCGCTGGCCATCTACCTGCTGGCCCGCCGCGGTTCAGTGGCCGGCTACCGGCTGGTCCTGGTGGGCATCGGCTTCGCCGCCGTGATGCAGGCCCTGGTCAGCTACCTGCTCACCCGCACCGACATCCGGACCGCGTCCGAGGCGCTGGTGTGGCTGAACGGGTCCCTGAACAACAGCAGCTGGGACCGCGCCGCCGTGCTGGCGGTGTCCCTGCTGGTGCTGCTGCCCGCCGCGGCCGTCCTGGCGCGGAGCATGCGCGGCCTGGAACTGGGCGACGACGCCGCCGCCGGGCTGGGCATCCGGGTGGAAACCGCGCGGCTGGCCCTGATCATTACGGCGGTGGCCCTGGCCGCCGTCGCCACCGCCGCCGCCGGTCCGGTGGCCTTTATCGCGTTCCTTTCCGGGCCCATTGCCCGCCGCCTGATGCACGGGGAAACCACGCTGCTCACGGCCGGGCTGGTGGGCGCCTGCATTGTCCTCGCCGCCGATTTTGCCGGCGCCAACCTCATCCCGGGCGTCACCATGCCCGTAGGGGTCGTCACCGGGGCGCTGGGCGCACCTTTCCTTCTGTGGCTGCTGGTCACGTCAAACCGCGTAGGCCAAGGAGGCTGACATGGAGAACCTTCTTTCCGCAGAGAAACTGGAGCTCGCGTACGACGAGCGCAAGGTGGTGGATTCCCTTTCGCTGACCCTGCCCGCGGGCAAGATCACCATCATCGTGGGCGCGAACGCCTGCGGGAAGTCCACGCTGCTGCGCGGGCTGGCCCGGCTGCTCAAGCCGTCCGGCGGCACGGTCTACCTCAACGGCAAGGACATCCACTCGGTGCCCAGCCGCCAGGTGGCCCGGACCCTGGGCCTGCTTCCGCAGACCCCCACGGCACCGGAGGGCATTACCGTGGCGGATCTGGTGGGCCGCGGCCGCTACCCGCACCAGGGCTGGTTCCGGCAGTGGAGCGCCGACGACGACGCCGCCGTCGCCGCCGCGCTGGCCGCCACGGACACCGTGGACCTGGCGGCACGGAACGTGGACGAACTTTCCGGCGGACAGCGCCAGCGGGTCTGGATTGCCATGGCCCTGGCGCAGGAAACGGACATCCTGCTGCTGGACGAGCCCACCACCTTCCTGGACGTCACCCACCAGATTGAAGTGCTGGACCTGATTACCGACCTGAACCGGCGCGCCGGCACCACGGTGGCCATTGTGCTGCATGACCTGAACCTGGCCGCCCGCTACGCGGACCACCTGGTGGCCATGAAGGACGGCCGGATTGCCGCCGAAGGAGCCCCCGCAGATGTGGTGAGCGAGGACCTGGTCAGCACCGTCTTCGGCCTGTCCTCCCGCGTGATTCCGGACCCGGTGTCCGGCACGCCCATGGTGGTTCCCCTGGGCCGCCACCACAGTGCGGCACCGGAGCCGGAACCGGAGGCGGAGCCGGAACCGGAACCGGAACCGTCGCAGGGGTATATGCCCAACCCGGCGGACCGCCGCCCCACCGAACGCCTGGAGGCAGCATCATGACCCATGGTTCCACCAACGGGGCCACGGCTGCCTCGGCTGTGCCGGCTGACGCGGCTGTGCCTGCCGGTACCGCACCCGTCCGGCCGCGCCGGGCACGCACTGCCGGGGCGGTAATGTCCTTCGACGTCGAGGTGAAGCGGATTGTCCGGCTGGGGGCCAACTTCCAGCGCATCACCTTCGCAGGGGCCTGCTTGTCCGACTTCGGCATCTCCGGTGAAACCCATGACCTGCGGATCAAGGTGATTGTGCCCTGCGTGGACGCCGAAGGCACCTCGCTGCCGCTGCCGGACCTGTCTGAGCTATCGGCCGGCTGGTACCAGGACTGGCTGAAGCTGAACCCGGCCACCCGCGGCTGCATGCGTACCTACACCGTCCGCGGTGCCCGCTGCACCGGCCCGGAGCCGGAGATCGACGTGGACTTCGTGCTGCATTTCGACGAAGACGGCAATGGCGGGCCGGCCTCCAGCTGGGCCGCTGCCGC
Organism: Arthrobacter sp. zg-Y1143; assembly: GCF_030125565.1. Classification (NCBI taxonomy): domain Bacteria; kingdom Bacillati; phylum Actinomycetota; class Actinomycetes; order Micrococcales; family Micrococcaceae; genus Arthrobacter; species Arthrobacter sp. zg-Y1143. The sequence goes on from NZ_JASKLW010000002.1 coordinate 25,747, forward strand.
GCAGCCCGGCGACCGGGTATGCATCATCGGCCCCAACGCGGCCCAGTGCGTGACCGCCGAAGCCTACGGCGGCATTGAATGGCGCCCGGGGATGGCCCGGCATGTGCTGCTGGCCGGCGATGAAACCGCCGTCCCGGCCATCACCGCCATCCTGGAATCCCTGCCCGAAGATGTCACCGGCCACGCCCTGATGGAAATCCCTTCCACCGCTGACCGCCAGCCGGTCCGCACCGCTTCCGGGGTGCAGATGATCTGGCTGGCCCGGGGTAACCGGCCCCACGGTGAACTGCTCGACGCCGCGGTGCGGCAGACCGTGGCACTGCCGGGCTGGGCCTCGGTGGAAACCGCTGACGGCGTGCCGTTCCGCCAGCGGCCGGCGCTGTCGGAACCGGAGGAAATCAACGTGGACGAGGCAATCCTGTGGGAGACCCCGCAGCGCCTGGACCCGGCCGCCGTGCAGGCCACCCCCAATCCACACGCCCCTTCCGGTGCCCTGCCCTTCTATGCCTGGATTGCCGGCGAGGCGGCCGTGGTCCGCGGACTGCGCCGCTACCTGGTCCGCGACGTCGGCATTGACCGCAAGCAGGTGGCCTTTATGGGCTACTGGCGCAAGGGACGCGCCGAGTCCTAGCCCTGCCGGCGGACCCGCCGGCCCGCTCCACCCCGTTTTTAGCTTTACCGGCCCGCCGTTCGGCGGGCCGGACTTCTGAGAGGACAAAACATGAAACGTGCCCCCAAGGCCGCCCTGCTGGCGGTTCCCGCGCTCCTGCTCGGTTTGAGCGGCTGCGGTGCCGAGGCTTCGGACTCGAGCCCGGCCGAAGAATCCGGTACGGCGTCCGCGCAGTTCCCGGTGACGGTGGAATCCGCGCTGGGCGAGGCCGTCATCGAAAAGAAGCCCGAACGCGTGGTGACCATCGGCTGGGGATCCGCAGACACCGCCGTCGCGCTGGGCACCACCCCCGTAGGCGTGGAAGAAGTCACCTGGGGCAATGACGAGCACGGCAACTACCCGTGGGTCACCGAAGCCATCGAGGAACGGGGCGACGACATCCCTGCCACCTTCACCGGCGGCACCGACATCGACATTGATGCGATCGTGGCGCTGGAACCGGACCTGATCCTGGCCCCGAACTCGGGCATCACGCAGGAGGACTTCGACATCCTCAATGACCTGGCGCCCACGGTTGCCTACCCCGAAAAGGCCTGGAACATCGACTGGGATGACCAGATTTCGGTGATCGGGAAGGCGCTGGGCGAGCCGGAGGCCGCAGAGGAAGCGGTAGCCGGTATCAAGACGTCCCTGGCCGACAGCGCCGCGGAGCACCCCGAATTTGCCGGCAAGACCTTCGCCTATGTGTGGGGCGGCGGCGCACCCGGTTCCCTGGTGCTGTACAACGAGGGTGACGCGCGCGTGGACATGCTCACCGCTCTGGGCATGACCGTGGCGCCCGAGGTGAAGGACATTCCCTCGAGCGAAGGCAGCTTCACCTCCGAGCTGGGACTGGAAAACGCCGAGAAGCTCAACAACGTGGACGTGCTGTTCACCTGGTACAACGATGACGCCGAGCAGCAGCGCACCGAGGAACAGCGGCTGTTCGCCTCGATTCCCGCCGTGGAACGCGACTCCGTGGTCCGCAACCTGGACCGCCAGGTAGGCATGGGCTCCAGCTTCCTCACCCCGCTGAGCGTCCCGTGGGTCCTGGATCGGTTCGAACCGATGATCGAAGAAGCAGTTGCCAAGGTCGGCTGATTCGCTTCCGCCTGGGGTCCGGGCGGAAGCCGCGGACCCCGCAGCGGCCGGTGCATCAGCACCGGCCGCTCCCGGCGCTCCGGCGGGGCCCGCACCGGCCCGGCGGGCGTCCGTTGGCGCGGGCCGCGGGGCGGTGCTGCTTTGTGCGGGTGCAGCCCTCCTGGTCCTGGCCGTGGGAACCAGCCTGGCAGTGGGAGCACATCAGCTGAGTCCCGGCGAGGTGGCTGCCTCCCTGTGGACCGAGCTCACCGGCACCGGCAGCACCTACGCGGATGACGTGGTGGCCAGCCGGATCCCGCGCACCGTCCTGGGCATCATGGCCGGTGCAGCACTGGCCGTGGCCGGGGTGATCATGCAGGGCCTGACACGCAATCCGCTGGCGGACCCGGGCATCCTGGGCGTTAACGCCGGTGCCGCCGCGGCCATGGTCACCGGCATGGCGTTCTTCGGGGCCGGCGCGGCCGGCGCCAATGTATGGCTGGCCCTGCCCGGCGCGCTGCTTACCGTCGTCGTGGTGTACGGCCTGTCCTCGGGCCGGCGGGGTTCGACCCCGGTGCGCCTGGTGCTGGCCGGCACGGTGGTGTCCGCGGTGCTGATGTCCTACATCCAGGCCGTTGCCCTGACGCGTCCGGACGTTTTCGCCATGTACCGGTTCTGGGCCGTCGGGTCCCTCAGCGGCCGCACCCTGGAGCAGGCCCAAGACGTCCTGCCGTTCTTCCTCGTGGGACTGGCCGCGGCCCTGGCAACCGGCCGGTCACTGAACGCGCTGGCGCTGGGGGAGGAAGCGGCGGCGTCGCTGGGCCTGCATCCCCAGGCAGCCAAGATCACCGGCGCCCTGGCCGCCACACTGCTGTGCGCCTCCGCAACCGCCGCCGTCGGACCCATCGGGTTTGTCGGCCTGGCCGTGCCGCACATAGTGCGCAGCTTCGCGGGCCCGGACCACCGCTGGCTGTTGGTCCTGAGCGCCCTCACCGGCCCGGCACTGCTGCTGTTCGCCGATGTCCTGGGCCGCCTGGCGGCGCAGCCCGGGGAACTGCTCACCGGCGTCGTGACCGCCCTGCTCGGTGCACCGCTGCTGATCCTGGCCGTGCGCCGGATGCGGGCCGTCGCATGAGCGCCCGGACGCGGGTCGCACCCGCTGCGGCCCGTCGGTCCAGTGTGGTGCCCCCCGGCGGCACGCGTACCCTCCGGCTGGGCTCGAAGCTGAGTATCCGGTACCGCCGGCGCAGCCTGTTCCTATCCGTTCTCCTGGCCGTGGCCGTGCTGCTGGTGGGTGCGTTCACTTTGACCGCCGGGAAACTGGGACTGTCCTGGACCGAGCTGCTGGCCCTGGCCGTGTCACCGCCGGAAGGCAGCGGCGCCTTTGTCCTGGAACGTTTGCGCGGGCCCCGATTCCTGACCGCCGTGGGCGCCGGAATGGCGCTGGGCGTGGCAGGTTCCCTCTTCCAGACTGTCACCCGCAATCCCCTGGGCAGTCCTGAGGTGGTTGGCCTGACCAGCGGCGCTGCCGCCGGCGCCGCAGCCACCGCCCTGTGGCCCGGCTACGTGCCCGTCCCCGTGGCGGCGATCCTGGGCGGCGGACTGGCCGTGGCCCTGGTCTGGCTGAGCACCGGACGGGGCTTTGCCCGGCCCGGGAAAATGATTGTGGCCGGCATCGGCATTTCCGCCGTCGCTTCCGCGCTGACTTCGCTGGCGATGACGACCCTGGGCGAGCAGCAGGCCCAGACGCTGGCGTTCTACCTCAACGGATCCCTGGCATCCCGGTCCTGGTCCCACGTTGCCACCATCGGGATTGCCGTGGCCGTGGTGCTGCCCGCGGCTGCAGCCCTGCAGCGCCGCCTGAACCTGGTTGCCCTTGGCGATGAGCTGGCCGAATCCCTCGGCGTCCGGGTGGACCGGACCCGGACGGTGGCCGTGCTGCTGGCCGTGGTACTCGCCGCTACCGCCGTCAGCGTCTGCGGGCCGGTGGCCTTTGTGGCCCTGGTGGCCCCGCAGATTGCGCTGCGGCTGCTGGGGACTTCCTCGCCCGGCGTCGTTGCCCCCGCCCTGGTGGGTGCCCTGGTGCTGACGTTGTCCGATTTCACCGTGCAGCAGATCGACGTCGGCCCGGCCCTGCCCGTGGGGATTTTCACCGCGGGCCTGGGCAGCCTCTACTTGGGCTGGCTTTTGTGGACCGAAGCCCGGAAAGGCTTGTTCTGAGGAGAATCCTCCTCATCCAGGCCCCAATCCTCCTCATCCGCCAGGGGCTCCGGGTACTCCGCCGGCAGCGCCAGCTCGGAATACCCTGCCGGCAGCGGCTTCAGTTCCAGCGGTGCGTGCGGCAAGGGCAGCGGATCCGCCTTTGCGTTGTCGCGCACATAGGCGTCCCACTTGGAAAGTTCACCCAGCAGGAGCCGGACCTGCCGGCTGGCTTCTCCCCAGTTCAAGGTGCCCTTGGGGTGTTCCGCGGCAACCCGCACCAGCGTTCCGCCGTCAGGGCCGGGCGCGGACATCACGAACAAAGGTTCGCTCGCCAGCACCGTGCGGTTCCGGGCTCGCGTAAAGACGCCTCCGGGTACCTCCTGGATCCCGCGGTAATACGATCCAACCGCGCCAAAAACGGTGTCCAGCAGTTCGGCGAACTGTGCAGGGGAGCGGTTGACCAATACCTGGTGGTCAGCCCTCCGGCCCTGCAGCCGGATGCCGGCGGCCCGTGCGGCGCGCCGGTTGTTCAGCACATAACCACAGGTCCACAGCGTCAGGACCACGATCACCGCAACCACGGCCGGACCGAACCGGGGAGCGTTGCAGTAGGACAGGACGAGCCAGGCTGCAGCAAAGGTGCCGGCGCTGACGAAGAACAGGTGATGCGGCCGCATGAGTATCCCCCGGATGGTTCGGCCCGCCGTCGACGGCAGGCACTTGCGCTAGTGATGCTAATCCATCTGCAACCGGTCCGTGACGGCGGACACAGGAGCAGGGGCACCGGTCACGCAGGAATTTGGGATTGCCCACATATTGTCGAATGGGCTCACCGCCCTTCCTAGAATCGAAATATGGCCGGTGTAGAAGGCACACCAGGCCCGATGCATAGACAGGGACCCGGACAAGGGTCCGGTGCATGAAGAGTCCTTGACCAATACTCACGCTGAGGTGATTGTTGACCGAGCACTTTTTTGAACCCGCACAGGCATATGAAACCGTCTCCGGCCGGATCCTGCTCCGCACCATGCATAACGTCCGGGACCGGGCCCGCGACCTGGTGGAACGGCGCCCCCGGGGAGCGCACGCGGCCACCCGCAAGCCCCGCGACCTGCGTATCCAGGCGAAGGACTGGATCCACGAGCACGACACCCCGGCGAACCGGACCGGAGCGCTGGGGGTTGCCGCCACCGTCGTTATTGCCGGCCTGGTAGGCGGGGCGGCAGGCTCCGCCGAACCGGAGCTGCAGCTGGAACGGCAGGCAGTGGTTGCGTCGCTGAGCGCTGAAGCCGCGGCTGCGACACCGGCGGCACCTGAGTCCGGAACCGGCCCGGCCGCCCCGGCGGCGCAGGCCGGGCCCGCAGGCGGGGGCACGGAAGCAGTTTCCGTGCCCGTCCCGCAGGGACCGGTGGCTCCGCTGGACGACGCCCCCGTCACGTCTCCATTCGGCTACCGCGAGAATCCGCTGGCGCCGGGTGCCCTGGAGTTCCACACCGGCACCGACTTCGGTGCGGGCACCGGCACTCCGGTGAAGGCTTCTGCCGCCGGCACCGTGGTGGAAGCGGGCTGGCACACCACCGGCGGCGGCGGGCTGCGGATCGTCATTGACCACGGAGACGGCCTGCAGACCACCTACAACCACCTCAACAGCATTGACGTTGGAGTGGGCCAGACCGTCGAAGCGGGGCAGGTCATTGCCGGCGTGGGCAGCACCGGCAACTCCACCGGCCCGCACCTCCACTTCGAGGTGCTGCGCCACGGAGCCTACGAAGACCCGATGGGCTGGCTGTAGCCGGGGCGGGCTACGGCACCGGGTTGCTCAGGACTGCCGGATCCTTCTTGCCGTACGGCATCCGGATGCGCAGGGCATTCGACTCCGTTTCGAACAGGATGTGCGTGGCGCTGCCGAGGTGGTCCCCGTCCATCTCGAAGTCCAAGGGGGACTCGGCCCACACCTCCGCGCGCTTGCACTGGTAGTACTCCACGGCGGTGCTGCTGCCCTTGCCGCGGCGCAGCAGTCCCGTCACTACACCGAACCAGCCCAGCTTGCCCTTCGGAGCCAGGGTCAGGATGTCCAGCAGGCCGTCATCGAGGCGGGCGCCGGGGAAAATTTCCAGTCCGCCGGTGATCTTGCCGCAGTTGCCGCCCATCACGCTGCGCAGCCGGCGCTGGATCGGCTTGCCGCCGTCAATCGAGATGGTGGTCTTCACCGGTTTGCCGGGCAGGTTGCGGATGCCGGCATCCACGTAGGCCAGCCAGCCGATCTTGTCCTTGAGGGCGTCCTTGGTGTCCGCCATCATGCCGGCGTCGTAGCCCAGTCCGGCCATCACCAGGAACGTGTCGCTGTCCACGTTCTCGTCAACGGTCACGTGCACGACGTCGATGCGCCGCTCGGTGCCGTTCAGGGCGGCGCGGACCGCCTGCTCGGGATCGTCGACGCCGATGTCGAGGTTCCGTGCCAGCAGGTTGCCGGTGCCCAGCGGCAGCAGTCCCATGGGGAAGGTGGTGCCGGCCAGTTCGGCAGCCACGCAGCGGACGGTGCCGTCGCCGCCGGCGGCGATGACCAGGTCCACGCCGGCCTCCATCGCCTTGCGGGTCATGGAATGCCCCGGGTCCTCCGCCTCGGTGTCGAAGAACAGCGGTTCCTCCCAGCCTTCGTCCGCGCAGATCTCGGCCACGCGGACGCGCACGTCGAAGTCCGTTTTCTTGATGGGGTTCACAATGACAGCGGCGCGCTGGCGCTTCTGTGGTTCCTGGCTGGTCATGGTGTCCTTATCGTAAGCATGCGAACTGTTCCGCTCCGAGTCTAGCCCGGGGGTGTGGTGAAAGGGCCCGGGTCCGAGCTTGTAACCTGTGGTGGTGAACTTTACGCAACGATATGTGGCCCTGGGGGATTCGTTTACGGAAGGTGTGGGGGATGAGGATGAAACCCGCCCCAACGGTGTGCGGGGCTGGGCGGACCGGGTTGCCGAACAGCTGGTGCTTGCCGACAGCTCCTGGGGGTACGCGAACCTGGCAATCCGGGGCAAAAAGCTGCACCAGGTCCTGAACGAGCAGGTGGATGCGGCTATTGCCATGTCTCCCACCTTGGTCACCATCTACGCCGGCGGCAATGACATCCTGCGCCCGAAGGTGGACATTGACGCCATCGTGGCTGCCTACGAAGGAGGCATCGCGAAGCTGCGCTCCAGCGGCGCAGCGGTGATGGTCTTCACTGGGTTCGACTCGGGCAGCGCACCGGTCATCGGCCGGACCCGGGGGCGCACAGCCGTGTACAACGAGCTGGTGCGGGAAATCGTGGAGAAGAACGAGGCCGTGCTGGTGGACTACTGGCGGATGCGGGAGCTCCAGGACGAACGCTACTGGGCGGTGGACCGGATCCACATGTCTCCCGCCGGTCATATGCTCACCGCCAAGAAGGTCCTGGAAGTGCTGCGCGGAACCGACGCAATCGACGTGCCGGAACTGGAGAACCTGCCCTCCCGCAACCGGGTGGAACAGCTGCGCCGGGACGCCCAGTGGGCTCGTGTTTACCTTGGCCCCTGGGTGAGCCGCAGACTGCGCGGCGTCTCCTCCGGAGACAACCTCACTGCCCGTTATCCAGAGCTGACACACCCACCGCTGCCTGCCTGAACCGGCGGTTATGGGCCAAATCACATAACTGAAGATAAGTCCCCTGTTTATTGGGCTGAATCGCCTTCCCTGCCGCGTAAAACCGGCGGAATCCGCCCCTTCGATTCGGTGTGGCCAGGAGATTTTCCTAAACTTGTAGGTCTGCCCGGCCCTATTTGGCGCCGGGCGGCTGCTTCTGTTCCCAGCAGCTGACTTCATCGAGGGAAGGCCGACATGTCGAAAGATGCACCGCCCCACATTTCCGGAACCCCGGAATCATCCGCCAAGGCAAGGGCCCGCAAGCTGCGGATACCACCGCTGAGGCGGCGCAGGCTGGAGTTTGACGACGTCAACGTGGTCGACAAGGCCATGATGAAAAAGGCAGTGGGCGGAACCGTCGTCGGCAACACCATGGAGTGGTTCGACGTCGGCGTATACGGCTACCTCGCCGTCACCATGGGTGCCGTCTTCCTGTCCGACGCAGACAAGGATGCGCAGCTGCTCTTCAGCCTGGGTGTCTTCGCGGCCACCTTCATTGCCCGCCCGCTGGGCGGCGTCGTGTTCGGGCGCCTTGGTGACCGCATTGGCCGGCAGAAGACCCTGGCCATGACGCTGATCATGATGGCCGCGTCCACGTTCATCATCGGCCTGCTGCCCAGCTACGACACCATCGGCATCTGGGCTCCGATCCTGCTGGTGCTGATGAAGCTGCTGCAGGGCTTCTCTACCGGCGGTGAGTATGCCGGTGCCACCACCTTCGTTTCGGAATACGCCTCCGACAAGCGGCGGGGTTTCCTGGCCAGCATCCTGGACCTTGGCAGTTACATGGGCTTTGCCCTGGGTGCCGCCGTCGTTTCGGTGATGCAGCTGCTGCTCTCCGAGTCCGACATGGTGGGCTGGGGTTGGCGCATTCCCTTCCTTATTGCGGGACCGCTGGGTGCCTTCGCCATCTACTTCCGGCTGAAAATCGAAGAATCCCCGGCTTTCCAGGCCACGCTGGACGCCCAGGAAGCCAGCGCTAAGGCCGGTGACGAAACCGAGTCGCTGGGCACCATGGGAATCTTCCGCGCCTACTGGCGTCCGATTGTGTTGGCTATGGTCCTCGTGGCCGCCGTCAACTCGGTGGGCTACGCACTTACGTCCTACATGCCGTCCTACCTGACTGATTCCAAGGGCTACGATCCGATCCACGGCACCCTGCTGACCATTCCCGTCCTGGTGGTTATGGCCCTGTGCATTCCGCTCGCCGGCAAGCTGTCGGACCGGATCGGCCGCCGCCCCGTGCTGTGGATCGGTGCCGGATCCACCATCGTGCTGGCTGTTCCTGCCTTTATGCTGATTGGCCAGGGTCCGGTTGCCACTACGCTGCTGGGCCTGCTGCTGCTCGCCGTCCCGGTGACCTTCTATGTGGGCAACCTGGCCGCCACGCTGCCTTCCCTGTTCCAGACCTCCAGCCGGTACGGCGCCATGGGCATCTCCTACAACGTTGCCACCGCCGTCTTCGGCGGTACCGCTCCGCTGATCATGCAGGGCCTGATCGCCCTCACGGACAATGACATGTCCCCGGCGTACTGGCTGATGTTCACCTCAGTGGCCGGCGCCATTGCGGTGATCTTCATGAAGGAATCCGCGCAGCGGCCCATGCCGGGGTCCATGCCCAGCGTGGACACTGAGGCCGAGGCATACGAGCTGGTAGCCGGGCAGGATGAGAACCCCAATCTGGACGTTGACTCGCTGCCCTTTGAGACACTCGGCACGGAGCGTGACGGCGACGGCGCGGCAACTGCAGAACCCGCGGGCCGCTAGCTGGCACAGCAGTAACAGCAGTAACAGCAGCACCCCGGCTGGCGGGGCGCCCCCCCGCCCGCGCCCCCCCCCCCCCGGGGTGGGCCCCTGCCGGCCGCCCGCGTCGCGCCGGCCCGGCAGCACTGGTTTAACGCCCCGGATTGCGCCGGTGGTAGGAGCGGGGGAAGAAGCCTGAGATGATTGAAAGGTAAACCATTGACGAGAGGACAGCCGGCATGACCGAAAACAGCCCCCGCTGGCTCAGCCCCCAGGAGCGGCAGGCCTGGCTTGCCCTGTATGCCGTTTCCAGCCTGCTGCCCGCCACCCTCGACGCCGATCTTTTCCGCCGTGCCCGGCTGACCCTCTTCGATTACCACGTCCTGGCCATGGTCTCCGAGTCCGAGCAACGCTGCCTGCCCATGAGCGAACTGGCTGCCCGCTCCAACGCGTCCCTGTCCCGGCTGTCGCACGTGGTCAAGAAACTCGAGCAGCGCGGCTGGATGTCCCGCTCGCCGTCGCCCGACGATGCCCGGGTGACCACTGCGTCGCTGACCGATGAGGGGATGGCCGCGCTCAAGGCACTGGCGCCGGACCACGTGGAATCGGTCCGCAGCGTGGTCTTTGACGGGCTCACCGAGCAGGACGTAGAGGACCTGGAGCGGGTAGGCAAGAAGATCCTCACGCGGATTAATCCCGGCAACGGCATCCTGGGCCCCTGCCAGCGGCCCTAGTCAGTTCCGCTTGTGCCGTGCCCGCGCGGGGTTGTTAGCGTGGAAAGTACCGAACACGGCACGACGAGAGGCACAAAAGCATGCGCGTACCCCGAATCCTGACCGTAATCCTGGCCGGCGGCACCGGCGGCCGGCTGGGGAGCCTGACCGGACACCGGGCAAAACCGGCCATGCCGGTGGCCGGCTCCTACAGCCTGATCGACATTTCCCTTTCCAACGTGCACAACAGCGGCTTCGGCGACGTGTGGATTGTGGAGCAGTGCAAACCCCAGTCACTTAATGACCAGCTGGCCAGCGGCCGGCCCTGGGACCTGGACCGTACCAACGGCGGACTGCGGGTGCTGCCGCCGTTCCAGGGCGGCGAGGGCGAAGGGTTCGCCCAGGGCAACGCGGACGCCCTGTACCGGCAGGCGGACTACATGCGTGAATTCGATCCGGACCTGGTCCTGGTCCTCAGCGCCGACCACCTGTACCGGCTGGATTACCGCGAGGTTGTAGACACCCACCAGGAGAGCGGGGCGGCGCTGACCGTCGTCACCACTTTGGCCAACGACAATCCCGGAGACCACGGGGTGGTGGAGGTATCGGACGGGACGGTCACCGGATTCGAGTACAAGCCCGAGGACCCCAAGTCGGATCTGGTGGCTGCGGAGATCTTCCTCTATGACGCCGATGTGCTCCTGGATGCCCTGGACGAGCTGGTGCGTCGGGACGGGCAGCTCGAAGACTACGGGGACCAGCTCATTCCCTACCTGGTGGAAAACGCCAAGGTGGTGGAGCACCGGCTGCCGGGCTACTGGCGGGATATGGGCACCCCGCGCAGCTACCACCAGGCACACATGGACCTGATTGACGGACGCGGACTGGATTTCGATGACCAGCAGTGGCCAATGCTCTCCGCCAGCCCCCGCCGGCTGCCCGGTTTTGCAGGCCCGGTTGCCCGGGTCGAGAGCAGCCTCCTGGCCCCCGGGTCCCGGGTGGAAGGGTCGGTGCGGCGCAGCGTGCTCAGCGCCGGCGCAGTGGTGGAAGCCGGGGCGGAAGTCGACTCCTGCGTCCTGCTGGAGGATGTGGTGGTCCGCTCCGGCGCCCGTATCGCCAACCTGGTGGTGGACTCCGGAACGGTGATCGGCCAGGGACGCAAACTCGACGGCGCGGAGCAGGATCCGGAAAACGGCGTGGCAGTGGTGGGACGGGATTCAAAGGTCGATCCGCCGTCGTCGTGATACCCGGCACCCGGGAGCGCTGCGAGTTTGAACGAAACGCCCGTTGGCCCTAGGATGGAGAGGCGTTAAGTCGTGCGTATGTTAATCTGCCTGCCCCGCGCGGGCGGAGGAGTATTTGCGCGGCCACCCGTATAAACCTAGAATTGAGGGCTGTCGAGCCGGGTTTCCCCGTTCGGCTACCTGAACTTCACCGTCTTCCCCGCGGCGAGGCACTTCGGCTGGATCTCACCCCGCCAGGTCAACCTCCGGAAAGTCGCAGTAATAACGGTGTCAAAACTGGTGGCGGGACGCTCTTTATGGCAGGTGCTTAGGCGCTTTGGCCTTGTGTCTGTTTTTTGAGGACCGTCATATTTACTACAACTGGAGGAGAGATCATGGCAGCTTACTGCCAGGTAACCGGAGCCATCCCCGGCTTTGGTCACAGCATTTCGCACTCGCACCGCCGCAACAAGCGTCGGTTCGACCCGAATATTCAGAAGAAGCGCTACTGGGTTCCGTCCCTGCGCCGCAACGTGACGCTGCAGGTTTCTGCACGCGGCATCAAGACGATTGACATCCGCGGCATCGACGCTGTTGTTACCGACCTGATCGCGAAGGGTGTGAAGCTGTAGTGGCTAAGGATAAGGACGTACGTCCGATCATCAAGCTGAAGTCCACTGCGGGCACCGGCTACACCTACGTAACTCGCAAGAACCGTCGCAACGATCCGGATCGTATGGTTCTGAAGAAGTACGATCCCAAGATCCGCCAGCACGTCGAATTCCGTGAGGAGCGCTAAGAATGGCAAAGAAGTCCAAGATTGCCCGCAACGAGCAGCGCAAGGTCGTTGTTGAGCGCTACGCTGCAAAGCGCCTCGAACTGAAGAAGACCCTGGTAGACGAAAACGCTACCGACGAAGCCCGCGAAGCTGCACGCCTCGGCCTGCAGAAGCTCCCGCGCAACGCTTCCCCGGTCCGCCTTCGCAACCGTGACCAGATTGACGGCCGCCCCCGCGGTACCCTCCAGAAGTTCGGTATCTCGCGTGTGCGTTTCCGCAACATGGCCCACGCAGGCGAACTGCCGGGCATCAAGAAGTCCAGCTGGTAAGCACTGCGTTACCGCCAAAAAGGGCGGCCCCTTGAAGGGGTCGCCCTTTTTGCTGTTAATTGGGCTTCAGGGCCGCGCTGTACCAGCTGGGGCGCGGGACGGTATCACGCAGGAGGCCGGGGACGCGAGTTGGTGGTCCGGCCAGCCGAAATTGGCCTTTTTCGGCTCGAAAAACCGGAAAAATCCGCTGAATGCAGGGGTTTTTGCCGGAGTTGGGGGTCCAAGCTGGTAAGTTTTCGAACAGCGGCGGTTTCGCATCCGCGTTTCCGCACGAAATACCCCAGAGTCCAGGAGGACATAAATTGGCTATGAACCGCAGTGAACTTGTTGCCGCAGTTGCAGAAAAGTCCGGCAACAGCCAGACCGCAGTCAACGGCGTGCTGGATGCCGTCTTCGACATCTTCGCAACCTCCGTTTCCAACGGCGAGAAGATCACCATCCCGGGCTGGCTCGCAGTTGAGCGCACCGACCGCGCTGCACGCACGGGCCGCAACCCGCAGACCGGCGAAACCATCCAGATCCCGGCAGGCCACAGCGTCAAGCTGACCGCCGGCTCCAAGCTGAAGGCCGCTGTCTCCAAGAAGTAGCATCCGCAGCGGCCTAAGCCGCAGCGTACAGAGGGCCGGCATCCATGATGCCGGCCCTCTCTGCGTCCGGGCGCACCGTGAGGGTGACAACAATGATTGGCCCTATTTTTACCGGGGGTAGAGAATGGGTACTGTGCCAAAATCTGCCAAAACCTCCACCGCCCGCTCTGCAGGCGCTGACCTGCGCCCGCAGCCGCGCACCGGGAATGATCCAAGCGCAGCGGACGGCGGGAACGCTGACGCTGGCGCGGTGCGGACCGGCTGGCTGGCGGCTGCCGGCGCCCTCGTTTTTATTGCCCTCGCCTCCGCGCTGCTCTTCACAGGCGCAGCCGGGGCTTCGCAGCTGGGGGACCCCGGTGCGCTGACCCGCTGGGCACTGCCAGCGGCCAAAGCGGTACAGAACATCTCCATGGCGGCGGTGATCGGCTCACTGCTGTTCGCAGTGGCTATTGTGCCCAAACACCTGAACTTCAAACGAACGCGCAAATCCGATACCGGCCAGGCCGCATCAGCCGAACCGGAGCATCCCGCGTTCACCCGCACACTGACGCTGGCCAGCGGAGCCGCCATTCTCTGGACCGTGTCCGCCCTGGCGGTCATGGTGTTCACGTACTCGGACGTTTCCGGCCTTCCGCTCAGCGCCGGCTCCGGGTACACCGACGGCTTGGCTTCCTTCCTCACGGACTTCTCCACCGGCCGGGCCTGGCTGGCGATCAGCATTATTGCCGCCGTCGTCACTGCACTGACGTTCGGCGTACGTTCCCTGGGCATGCTGGCCTTCACCCTGATCCTTGCCGTCGGCGCGCTGCTGCCCACCGCCCTGATTGGCCACTCGGCCGGCGGTGACGACCACAGCGCGGCTGTGAACTCCATTGGCCTGCACCTGCTGGGTGTGTGCCTCTGGATCGGCGGGATCATTGTGCTGGCCGTTGTTTCGCGGCAGCTCGGTTCCATCACCGGCGTCGTACTGACCCGGTTCTCCGCCTTGGCCGGCTTCGCCTTCGCACTGGTGTTCCTCTCCGGCGTCGTCAACGCCTCGCTGCGGATCACCTCGCTGGACCAGCTCGGCAGCCGGTGGGGCGCCCTGGTGCTAACCAAGGCTGCGCTGACCCTGCTGCTGGGCCTGCTGGGACTGATGCACCGCCGCTGGATCATTCCCCGCCTTGCCGGCTCCAACCCGGCACGCACGCCCGGTACCGCCGGAGCAACGGCCGTGGCCGGTTCCAAGGGGGACCTGTCCGCGCAGCGGGTGCTGTGGCAGCTGGTGGCCGTGGAACTGGCCATCATGGGCGCCGTGTCCGGCGTGGCGGTGGCCTTGGGCCGCACCGCACCCCCGCGCTCGGAAGAACTGCCCACGGACGCGTCGCCGGCACGCATCCTCACCGGATACGACCTGCCCCCGGAACTGACCTCGGAGCGGTACCTGACCGAATGGCGGCCGGACTGGTTGTGGGTGGCGATTATCCTCACCCTGGCCGTGACGTACCTGATTAGTGCGGTGAAACTGCGCCGCCGCGGAGACAAGTGGCCGGTGCTGCGCACCGCGTGCTGGCTTATTGGCCTGGTGGCCCTGGCCTACATCACCTCCGGGGCGCCTGCGGTCTACGGCATGGTCCTGTTCAGCACCCACATGCTGGGGCACATGGCCCTGACCATGGTGGTGCCCCTGTTCCTGGTGCTTGGTGCGCCGGTGACCCTGGCGCTCAAGACCCTGGCCCCGCGCCGGGACGGCACCCGCGGGATCCGGGAATGGATCCTGATCGGAGTGCACTCGCGCTACTCGAAGATCATCACCAACCCCATCTTCGCGGCCGTGAACTTTGCCGGGTCCATTGTGATCTTCTACTACTCGGACCTGTTCGGCTTCGCCCTGCGCGAGCACGTGGGCCACGAGCTGATGGTGCTGCACTTCCTGCTCACCGGCTACATCTTCATCCTGACCATGATTGGCATCGACCCGCTGCCCGCCCGGGCGCCGTACCCGCTGCGGCTGGTCATCCTGCTGGCCACCATGGCCTTCCACGCGTTCTTCGGCGTGGCAGTGATGGGCGGCACAGCGCTCATCCAGGCCTCCTACTTCGGCAACATGGCCCGGGAGTGGGGTTTGTCGGCACTGGCAGACCAGCAGCTGGGCGGGTCCCTGATGTGGGGCATCGGTGAAATCCCCACGCTTTTCGTCGCCATCGGGGTCGCTTACCAGTGGTCCAAGAGCGACGCACGGGAGACGCGGCGTTCCGACCGTGCGGCCGAGCGGAATAATGACGCCGACCTCACTGCTTACAACAACATGTTTGCAACACTGGCCCAGCATGATGCCAGGACCCAGGACCAAGGAGATCGTTAATGACTGAAACCGTGCGTGCCGGATACCGGGTGCGGGCCTCCGAGCTGGAGGGCCGGAACTGGCTGAACACCGGCGGCCGGCAGCTGAACCTGGAGGATCTGCGCGGCAAGATTGTGCTGCTGGATTTTTGGACCTTCTGCTGCATCAACTGCCTGCACGTGTTGGATGAGCTGCGGCCCCTCGAGGAGAAGTACTCGGACGTGCTGGTGACGGTGGGAGTCCACTCACCCAAGTTCGAGCACGAAGCGGACCCGGTGGCCCTGGCCGCGGCCGTCGAGCGCTATGACATCCACCACCCGGTCCTGGACGACCCCGAGCTGCTGACCTGGCAGGCCTACACCGCCCGCGCATGGCCCACACTCGTAGTTCTGGACCCCGAGGGCTACATCGTGGCGCACCTGTCCGGCGAGGGCCACGCAGCGGGCCTGGAATCGCTCGTAGCCGAGCTTGTGGCCGAGCATGAGGCCAAGGGGACGCTGCACCGCGGCGACGGTCCCTACGTGCCCGCAGAGCCCTCCGCCGGAGACCTGCGCTTCCCGGGCAAGGTAACCGCCCTGCCCGGCGGCACCTTCCTGGTGGCCGACACAGGCCACCACCGGCTGGTGGAGCTTGAAGCCGACCTGGCCACGGTCCGCCGCGTGATCGGCGAGGGCACCAAGGGATGGCGCGACGGCGACGCTGGCGCGGCACGCTTCAACGAGCCCCAGGGCGTGGCCCTGCTGCCCGCCGATGTGGCTGCGCAGGCCGGGTACGACGTCGTTGTGGCGGACACCGTGAACCACCGCCTGCGCGGGGTGAATATGGCAGCAGGAACGGTCACTACGCTGGCCGGCAACGGCGTGCAGCGGTTGCTGGACGCCGGGAACCAGTCCAAGGCCGGTGCCGCCGAGGCGGCCACCGCAGAGGACGCGGCTGGGGCAGGCAGTGTTCCGGCAGATGCTTCCGACCTGCTTGGCGCTGATCCGCTGAATGTTTCGCTGTCCTCTCCGTGGGACCTCGTCTGGTCCGCGAAGCTCGGCCGCCTGGTGGTGGCCATGGCCGGTACGCACCAGATTTTCAGTTTCGACCCCGCGACCGGCGAGGTAACCGTGCTGGCGGGCACCGGATTGGAAGGACTGCTCGACGGCGCAGCCAAGGAGGCCTGGTTCGCCCAGTCCTCCGGACTGGCCGAGGACGCCGACGGAAACATCTGGGTGGCCGACTCTGAAACCTCGGCCCTGCGCCGGCTGACGGTGGACGCCAACGGCAGCGTTCAGGTGGACACCGCCGTCGGCGCCGGCCTGTTCGACTTCGGGTTCCGCGACGGCGAGGCGTCCGAGGCCCGTTTGCAGCACCCGCTGGGCGTGGCGGTGCTGCCGGACGGTTCGGTGGCCCTGGCGGACACCTACAACGGCGCCGTGCGCCGCTATGATCCGGCCACGGGCACCGTCTCCACCCTGGCCCGGGGACTGGCCGAGCCGTCGGACGTCCTGGTGGACAGCAGTTCCACCGAGCCGCTGCTGATTGTGGTCGAAGCAAACCGGCACCAGCTGGTCCGCCTGCCCATCCCGAAGGACGCCCAGTCCGTGGACGAAGGTGCCCGCCAGACGCAGCGGCCCAAGACCGCCGTGGCTGCCGGCCCCCTGGCTCTGACCATCCGCTTCGCCGCCCCCAAGGGGCAGAAGCTGGATGACCGCTGGGGCGACCCCACGCAGCTGAAGATTTCCGCCTCCCCGGAGGAGCTGCTGGTCTCCGGCGGCGGCACGGCCACCGGCCTGACCCGCGAGATCGTGCTGTCGGACCAGGTGAGCGGGGGAGTCCTGCACATCACCGCCCGCGCGGCGGCATGCGACGGCGAGCCCGGCGGTGAAATCCCCGACCACGCTGCGTGCCACATGTACCAGCAGGACTGGGGAATCCCGGTTGAGGTGCAGGCCGACGGCGAGTCCGCGCTGGTCCTCGACCTGCGCGGCCTGGACTAAGTCAGTCCACCTGGGGGGTGACGGACACCTCTTCGCCGTCCACCCGCAGGGCCGCGTTGAAGGTGAAGCCCTCCTCGGCCACCAGCGGGCTCTTGGCTCCGGTGAAGAGGTCGATCTGGGTGGCCGTGACCCGGGCCGTGCCGGTCAGCGGGCTCAGGACCCAGCGGCCCTCGGTCTGCGTCAGCTTTACCTGGGGGTATTGCGCAATGCTCCACTTGATGGGCTGGTCCACCCGGTTGTTGGTCAAGTGGTAGAACGGACAGCCCGGGGGAGCCAGGCGGTCCGCGGCGGTGCACTCGTCCAGGAACGCGCGGATGCTGGTGTCCACCTTGGAGATCAGGTCCTTGGTGGCCTCGGGGGCCAGATTCAGCTGTTCCTCGGACTCCGCGGTCACCACCGTGTGCTGCTCGGGGGCCGCCAGATACGGGCTTTCATAGGAGGCCGCCACCCGCGAGAGGGGGAAAGCGGCAAACGTGTTCACGCCCTCGGGCAGCGTTACCCGTACACCGTTGAGGTTCGCTTCCCGCAGTGCGGGGGCATTGACCTGCACCGTGGGCAGGGCTGACGGGACAAACTCCCATGTGTCGAAGAACATCCAGTGTTTTCCGGCGTTCTCGAGGACAAACCCGGTGGTGCCCTCCGTGCCGTCGTACGCATAACGCACCGGAACCTGGACGCGGTCCTCGCCGAGGTCCTCGGGTTCGCCGACCTCCAGCACCTTCAGGCCCTTGACCGAGGCACGGAGTCCATCGTTGTCCAGCAGTGCGGCATTGGCCTCGGGGACCGAGGCGTGGAGGAGCCCCAGGGCCTGCCCGCCCTCGCCGTCGGCCACCGTCTGCAGATAGGCGCGGATTTGGTGTTCGGGGCCGTACGCCTTCGCGTTCACGAAGTAGACGGCGACGACGGCGGCCGCAATGGTGAGCATGAGGGCAAGCAGCCAACTGGCCACTGCCTTGATTACCGGTGATGTTCCCTGCACCGGTATTACGTTACCTGCCCGAGGCAGCGTTGGCCGGATCGGTTCCCCGGTCCGGCCAACGTGTCAGGCGCTGCCGCAGCGCTCTTATGCAGCCCTGCGGGGGCAGTGGGAGGTCAGGACGCGGCGGGAACGTCCTCGCGTGCTGCGGCAATCTCCTCGGCACGGGCGGCGTTGGCTTCCTCGGTCAGCTCCGCACCGGCGGCGGCATCCCGGGTGAGGTTTTCGCCCGTCTCGGGATCGAAGAGATGTACCTTGCGGGTGTCCAGCCACAGTTCGGCGTCGCGGCCGCCGCGGATCCTACTGGCGGCGTCGAGGGTGACCACCACCTGCGGCCGGAGCTCGTCGGCGTCCATGTCCCGCGCCAGGGCGTCCAGCAGTTCACGAACCTCGGGCGTGGGATCGAAGTGGATGTACCCGTACTGCTCATTGCCCAGCCACTCAGTGTGCGTGATGGGCGCGGTGAAGGTGGAGCCGTGCTCCAGTTTGTGTCCCTCCACAAGCGACGCATCCTCGAAGAACTCCGGGCGGATACCGACCAGGACAACCTTCTTGCCTGCTGCCTTGGCTGCCTTCTCTTCCGGAATACGGATATCGCCGACGGCGGTGCGCAGCACCCCGTTCTCCAGCGTGGCGGGCAGGAAGTTCATGGACGGGGAGCCGATGAACCCGGCCACAAAGAGGTTGATGGGCTGTTCGTAGAGTTCCCGCGGGGATGCCACCTGCTGCAGGATGCCCTTCTTCAGCACTGCCACCCGGTCCCCGAGGGTCATGGCCTCGGTCTGGTCGTGGGTCACATAGATGCTGGTTACGCCCAGCCGGCGCTGCATCTGGGAGATCTCCGAGCGCATCTGGCCGCGCAGTTTCGCGTCCAGGTTGGAAAGCGGCTCGTCGAACAGGAAGGCA
Source organism: Arthrobacter sp. zg-Y1143 (assembly GCF_030125565.1). Classification (NCBI taxonomy): domain Bacteria; kingdom Bacillati; phylum Actinomycetota; class Actinomycetes; order Micrococcales; family Micrococcaceae; genus Arthrobacter; species Arthrobacter sp. zg-Y1143. The sequence continues at coordinate 44,889 of NZ_JASKLW010000002.1, forward strand.
TCGGCCTGGCGGACAATGGCCCGTCCCATCGCCACCCGCTGCCGTTGCCCACCGGAGAGGTTGGCCGGCTTGCGGTCGAGGTGCTCGGTCAGTTCCAGGGTGGCGGCGGCATCGGTGACGAGCTTCTTCACCTGCTCGTCGTTGTACTTGCCCTTGTTCAGGCGCAGCGGGAACGCAATGTTTTCGTACACGGTCAGGTGCGGGTACAGGGCATAGTTCTGGAAGACCATGGCCAGGTTGCGGTCCCGCGGCGCCTTGTCGTTGACGCGCTGGCCGTTGATCAGCAGGTCGCCGGAGGTAATGTCTTCCAAGCCCACGATCATGCGCAGCAGGGTGGACTTGCCGCAGCCGGACGGGCCCACAAGGATGACGAACTCGCCGTCGGCAATATCCAGGCTGACGTCGTTGACGGCCGGGAAACCGTCGCCGTACTTCTTGACGAGGTGGTTAAGGGTAATAGATGCCATGGTTGGGATCCTTTTCTTTCATCCGGGTGCCGAAGGGCCTAGCCCTTGACGGCGCCCTGGGTTAGGCCGGAGACGATTTGGCGCTGGAACGCAAGCACCAGGACAACTACGGGAATGGTGACGATGATGGCCGCCGCCGAAATGGCTCCTGTGGGCTCCTCGAACTGGGAAGCGCCGGTGAAGAACGCCAGGGCGGCGGGAACCGGCCGGGCTGCTTCGGTGGAGGTCAGCGAAATGCCGTACACGAAGTCGTTCCACGCAATGAAGAACGCGATGATCGCCGTCGTAAAGACGCCGGGCGCCGCAAGCGGCACGATGGCCTTGCGGAACGCCTGCCACGTGGTGGCACCGTCCACCTGGGCGGCCTGTTCCAGTTCCCACGGGATCTGCCGGAAGAACGCTGCCAGGGTCCAGATGGAGATCGGCAGGGTCAGGGACAGATAGGGAATGATCAGCCCGAGCCAGGTGTCGTAGAGGCCGATGTTGCGCCACAGGTTGAACAGCGGGGTCACGATGGAGATCACCGGGAAAATGGATACGCCCAGTGCCGTGGTCAGCACGAGGCGCTTGCCGGGGAAATCCAGCCTGGCAATGGCGTACGCGCACAGGGTGGCCAGGATGACGGCGACGAACGTGGCAATGAGGCAGATGCCGATGGAGTTGCGCAGGGCACTCAGGAACAGGCCCTGCGCGTCGCCGACCAGGATCTGCTCGTAGTTGGTGGTTGACCAGGTGTTGGGCAGGAACGTCCCGGAGGTCAGGTCGCTCGGCAGCTTGAACGAGGTCGCAAAGATAGAGGCGACGGGGAAGAGCGCGTACAGGATGACCAGCACCGAGATGATGCCCCAGATCCACCGCCGCTTGGTTGGTGAGGATTTCACTAGTTACCCCCTCGTGCACCGGTAAGGTCCACCTTGAACAGTTTGATGGCGATGAAGCAGATGATGATCACGCAGACGAACAGCAGGACCGATACTGCCGAACCCATGCCGATCTCCAGGCGTGTGATGGAGGTCCGGTAGGCCAACAGCGAGAGCACCTCGGTGCCGTAGGCGCCGTTGGTCATGATGTAGACGTTGTCGAAAATGCGGAACGCGTCCAGTGCCCGGAACAGGACCGCCACCATGATGGCGGCCTTCATGTTGGGGATGATGACCTTGGACATGCGCTGCCACCAGGTTGCGCCGTCCACTTCGGCCGCTTCGGTCAGTTCTCCGGGCACCTGCGCCAGGCCGGCCAGCAGGAGCAGTGAAATGAACGGTGTGGTCTTCCAGATTTCCGATGCCATGATGACGAACAGCGCCGTCCAGGTGTCGGCGAACCAGTTCAGGTCCGCGTCGATGCCCGGCACCCAGCTGAACCAGCTGTTGATGTAGCCCGAGTTGATGTCGAAGGCGTAGAACCAGGCAAAGGCGGAGACCACGGTGATGATGCCGTACGGCACCAGGATGGCGGTCCGCAGCCAGCCGCGGACGGCCTTCAGGGCGCTGTTCATGACCAGGGCCAGGGCAAAGCCGAGGATCAGTTCCACAACCACGGTGATGACCGTGATCAGGACGGTGACGCCGAGGTCCCGCCAGAACAGGCCGTCCGAAAGGATGGTGGCGTAATTGCCCAGCCCCACGAACTCACGGTCGGCAGGCGCGGTCAGGCGGTACTTGAACAGCGATTCCCACAGGGCCAGCAGGATGGGGTAGGCCGTGACGGCCAGCATGATGACGAACGCGGGCCCGGCAAGCCACAGGCCCAGCCGGCGTTCGGCTTTGGCCCTGTCGCTGAGGGGCTGCTTGACGGGACGGGTAGGTGCCGGGGCTTCCCGGGCTGCTTCGACGGAAGTGCTCACAGCAGTTTCTCCCCTCTAAGGACCTCGATGATGAACTCCTGGCTGGTGGCCGGTGTGGAATCCGGGTTTACATCGCTCGGCGGTGTCCAGGTCTGCTGGATGCCGGTGGAGATTTCGTTGTAGTACGGGGTCTGGGGCCGCGGCTTGGCCAGCTCCAGGGAGTCCCGGATAGTGGGTGCCATCGGGAAGGTTTCCGTAACCGAGGGGTCGTTGTAGGCATCTTCATTGGACGGCGGGTTGCCGTTGGTGGCGAAGTACTGTGCCTGGTTCTCCGGGGAGACAATGCATTCGATGGCCTGGTAGGCAAGGTCAGGGTGCTGGCTGTTCGAGCCCACACCCAGGTTGATGCCGCCCAGCGGAGGCGCGGTATCCTCGCCTTCCGTCATGGCCGGATACAGGGTCCAGCCAATGTCGTCGATCAGCGTGTCCGGCAGGGCCCCTTCTTCCACCGACGCGTTGGTGGCCGGCCAGACGAAGGGGTAGTTGACCATAAAGGACCCCTGGTCACCCTGGAACTGGATCATGGACGTGTTTTCCGTCTGGGTGGGCAGCCCGGGCCCGCCGAGGCCCTCCTTGCCGATGGTGGAGACCACCTCTGCTGCCTGCTTGCCCGCTTCGGTGTCCAGGCCGAGCTTGAGTTCATCGGCCGGGGCGTCCGGGTTCTCCACGATGGTGCCGCCGGCCGATTCCACCAGTGCGTTGACCCAGACCGTCATTGATTCGGCACGGGCGCCCTGGACGCCGATGTACTTGTCCTGGCTCTTGGCGGCCTCGATGATCTGGTCCCAGGTCACCGGCTTGCTCATGTCCAGCCCCGCAGCTTGAGCGACCGACTTGCGGTACCAGAGGATCTGCGTGTTGGCCCAGAACGGCACGGCCACCACTTCGTCCTTCCACTTTGCGCCCGCGAGGGCGCCTTCAAGGACGCCCTGGGTGGTGCGCTCGGCGACGTCGGCGGGCACCGGGGCAAGGTAGCCCGGTTCCGCGTACTCGGGCACGTTGGGCGGATCAAGGCTCATGATGTCCATGCTCTTGTCGCCGGCGGCCAGGCGCCGGGCCAGCTGCTCCCGCTGGGACGCAGCATCGTTGGGCAGGAGGGACGTTTCAATCGTGTAGGCACCGCCGGATGCTTCGGTGCATTGCTTGGCCAGCTCCGCCTGGCCGCCGGCATCCGGGTTGATGTACCAGGTCAGAGTGGGTGCTGCGCCCTCATCGGTGCCGCAGCCGGTCAGGAGGGTCGCGCCGAGTGCCAAGGCAACGCCGACAGCGGCCCGGGCCCCTTTCCGGGTGCGCCCCCAGTGTCTTGCATCCTTTGGCATCGGTACTGTGCCTCCACCTCGTTGTAGGCGCGGGCTGCAGTACGGCCCACGTGGCTGTGACTTGCAAACGAACTCTAGGACTGACTCCCAGCAAACACTAAGCAGCAAGTGCTTTGACCATAGGCCTAGATAGTAATTTACGCCACAAAGAAACGTGCCAAAGCGCGTAGAACCTCAGGTCAGGAGGGCAGCGGCCAGCACCAGGACGGGCAGGGAAGCGACGGTGGTAAGCAGGACGGTGTCCTTCGCGACCAGCACCCCCTCGCCATACCGCGAGGCGGACACAAAGACGTTTTGGGCCGTGGGCAGGGCTGCCGTAACGACGACGGCGAAGAGCAGGTGGCCTTCCATGCCGAGGGCAAAGCGGGCCAGCAGGTAGGCCAGCATCGGCTGCAGCAGCAGCTTGAAGCCCGAAGCGAGGATCACGTCGGCACGCCGCCCACCGCCGGCATCCAGCGGACGCGAGCCCACCAGGGACAGGCCAAAGGCCAGCAGCATGGCCGGCACCGCTGCGCCGGCGATCAGGGTCACCGGCTCGTGGATGATTTCCGGCAGCCGAAGGCCGGTGGCGGCCAGGAACAGGCCGATAAGCGAGCCCACCACAATCGGGTTGCGGATCACCTGTCCGGCGAAGACTGCCACCGAGGTGCGCCGCCCGCTGGTGGCGGAATCAAGCATCATCAGGAAAAACGGGGTGAAGAAGGCCAGCTGGAAAATCAGCACCGGGGCAATGTAGGCGGCGTCGCCAAGGACATAAACACAAATTGGAAGTCCGAGGTTCGCCGCGTTGACCAGGGACGAGGACATGGCTGACACCAGCGTTTCCGGCAGCGGCCGGCGCAGCCACCAGCGGGTGGCGAGGACGTACAGTCCGCCGGTGGCCAGGGCGCTGGCGGCAGCCACCAGCAGCGGCAGGGAGAAAACCGTGGGCAGGTCCGCGTCACTGAGCGTGGTGAGCAGCAGTGCGGGGGAGGCAACAAAAAAAGCGAGCCGGCTCAGGACGGTCTGGGCATTGTCGCCCAGTACCTTGAGCCGGCCGATGGCATAGCCGGTAAGGATGATGATCCATACAACGGCGAATCCGGTGAGTACCCCCAGCACCCGAAGCTGTTATCCCGCTTGGGCGGCGGGGCTCACGTTGTCGCCCGTGAGCTGGCTGTTGTCCAGGGCGAGCGGCGGACGCTCGGTGCCCTCGGTGACTGCTTCGGCCGGATCGGTGCCCAGCTCCAGGATGCGGTTGGCGGAATTCACGTGGACCACGGTGGGCACGAAGCTGCGGGCTTCTTCGGTGGTCATGTCGGCGTAGGTAATCAGGATGACGGTGTCGCCTACGTTCACCAGGTGGGCGGCGGCACCGTTGATGCCCAGCACGCCGGAGCCCCGCTCGCCTGCAATGGTGTAGGTCTCCAGGCGGGCACCGTTGGTGACATCGACAATCGAGACCAGCTCGCCGGGCAGGATGTCCGCTGCTTCGAGCAGGTCGAGGTCGACCGTCACCGAACCCACGTAATGCAGGTCGGCATGGGTCACCGTAGCGCGGTGGATCTTGGACTTAAACATTTTCCGGTTCATCGCGGACAAGTCTACGCCGATTGCGGCGGACTTCGAGCCCCGGGGTTGACGGGGGCTCACAGGCAGGGAACGGAACGGACCCAAAGGGAGCGGGCGACGGGAATCGAACCCGCGTATCAAGCTTGGGAAGCTAGCGCTCTACCATTGAGCTACGCCCGCAGCGCCCGGAAGAATCGGGTGCAGTCCCTAACTCTACATGGAACCGCACGGTTGCCGAATTCGCAGTGCGGGGCTCTCACGCCTCGCGTGCGGGACCGGTGTCCTGCGCTGAAGCCTGCGCAGCAGCGGAGTCGTCCGGACCGCCGCTGCGGGCCCGCTCAACGAGTTCACGCCACCGGCCCTTGACCTCGCGCTCGGGAATGGTGACGGCCTCCGGACCCACCGAGATTTCATAAATGAAGCGGTCCGGTTCACCGTCCACGGCTTCGGGCGGGTCCTGCAGGAGGGGCAGCCAGCGTTCCTGCGCCTCTTCAGGGGTGACCTGCGTGCTCCAGGTGCGCTGCATGCCCGCGAAGCCGCCGCTGCGCACTACAACCAGTCTCATACCATGACGTTAACCTCTTTCCATGCGGCCTGCACAGCAGAAGTTTCTTCGGCTCCGGCCCCGTACCGTTTTTCGGCAGCGGTAATCGTGGCTCCGGCGAAGACCGCGAAAGTGGCGTCCGGCGGGAAATTCCGCTCCGTAATGGTGTCGAACCAGATCTGGCCGGCACGCTCCCAGGCGTACCCGCCCAGTGCCGCAGCAACCAGGTAGAAAGCGTGGTTGGGGATGCCGGAATTGATGTGCACTCCGCCGTTATCAGCCGTGGTGGATACATAGCCGTCCATGGACCCCGGCTGCGGGTCCTTGCCGAGCACGTCGTCGTCGTAGGCGGTGCCGGGAGCCTTGAGGGACCGCAGTGCCTGCCCGCCCACCTGCTCGGTAAACAGTCCTGCGCCCACCAGCCAGCTGGCTTCGGCCGCTTCCTGTCCCAGCAGTTTCTGCTCCACCAGGACACCGAAGACATCTGCCACGGATTCGTTCAGGGCGCCCGCCTGGTCCTGGTAGGTGAGCTGGGCGGTGTACTGGATCAGTCCGTGCGTCAGCTCGTGCCCGATAACGGTGAGGGATTTGCTGAAGCGCTGGAATACCTCGCCGTCTCCGTCGCCGAGCACCATCCGGGAACCGTCCCAGAAGGCGTTGTCGTAGTCGTGTCCGTAGTGGACGGTTGCCTCCAGCGAGCGGCCCGCGCCGTCAAGGGAGGAGTGGCCGAAGGCGTCGTTGAAGAGACGGTAGGTGGCGCCCAGCCCGTCATAGGTTTCATCCACCGCCGGATCGGAGGTGGGCGGCTGTCCCTCGGAGCGCACCACGGTACCGGGCAGTTCCTCCAAGCCGAGGGCGTCTGCAACGCTGCGGCGCAGTGAAGGGGCGAAGGCTGTTCCCGCTCCCCGGGCGGGTACCTGGTGCGGGATCGAGCGGACCGCAGCGATATTTGATTCGGCGGTGAGGGTGTGGCGTGCCGCCGCGGCCGCCGTCGCCCGGGCAGGGTCGTCGGCCGCAGCGAGGCGCTTGAGCATATAGGGCGGAACGATGGAACAGATCGAATGAGTAACGCTCGGCTTGGTCACGGTACAGCCCTCCATCTGTTGTGAGGTTCCCAAGCGTAGGCTCCACCACCGACACTGCAAGGGCTAGTACCGCAAAATGACCATCAAATGGCCGTAACGCAACCCAATCCGCCTAATTCGGGTCCGTCCGGCCCGGATTTAGCCCTCCGCTGACCCCTGCCGATCCGAACCGTCTGCATCTTCATCAGCCAGTTCGGACGCTGCGACCAGGGACGCAACAACGTCCGGACCGATTTCCAGTCCCACCTCATGGCCGGGGTTGACCGACATGCCGTATCCCGGGGCGATGCTGCGGATGGTCGCCTCACCACTGGCCTTCACCACCACGGGAGCCGCTTCGCGCAGCTGCTGCGGAATCCGGTCGGCGGACGTGAAGGTTGCTGCCACCGAGTACTCCGCGTCCGGGGCTTTAAGGACCACGGCCTGGAAGGTGGCCGGGTCATCCTCCTTGGCCAGGCGTCCCACGCTGAGCAGCTCCGAGGTCCAGATGACGGACATTACTTCACGGTTGCTGAGCCGTCCTTCACGGCCAGCGGTGATGGCCTCTTCCAGTGCTGCGCCGGGGGCCGGTGCATCCTCATGGGCAAGCGGCATCGCCGGGATTTCTGGGGTGTTGTCCGGTTCCATGGAAACTCCTTGGGAAGATCGGGGGCAAAAACCCAAGTCTGGCATATCCGCCGGTTACCGTGGTGGGCATGGAACGCAATGAGAACACCCGCAGCCTCGAGCCCGGCATTGAACGCGATTTCAGCGACAAGATGAGCTACGGGTCCTACCTCGCCCTGGACCAGCTGCTCTCGGCCCAGCATCCGGTGAGCCGGCCGGAGCACCATGACGAGATGCTGTTCATCATCCAGCACCAAACCTCCGAGCTGTGGCTGAAGCTGGTCCTGCACGAACTGCTGGCCGTCCGGACGCGGCTGCAGGAGGATGACCTGCGCTCGGCCATGAAGGGAATTGCCCGGATCAAGCACATCCAGCGCTCGCTGACCGAGCAGTGGTCGGTGCTGGCCACCCTGACCCCGTCCGAATACGCGCAGTTCCGCGGCGACCTGGGTGCTTCCAGCGGGTTCCAGTCCTACCAGTACCGGGCCGTGGAGTTCCTGCTGGGCAACAAAAACGAGGCCATGATCGCCGTCTTCCAGGCAGATCCGGAAGCACAGGCGCTGCTGTCAGGGCTGCTGACCCAGACCAGCATCTATGACGAGTTCATCCGCTGCCTGCACCGCCGGGGCTACGCCGTGGACCCGGCGCTGCTGGACCGGGACGTCCGCAAGGCCCACGTCTACAACGAATCACTGCTGGAGATCTTCAAGTACGTATATGAGAACCACGAAGCGAACTGGGACATCTATGAGGCCTGCGAGGAACTGGTGGACTTGGAGGACAACTTCCAGCTGTGGCGTTTCCGACACCTCAAGACCGTGGAGCGGACTATCGGCATGAAGCGGGGCACGGGCGGTTCCAGCGGTGCCGGCTTCCTGCGCCGGGCGCTGGAACTGACGTTCTTCCCCGAGCTGTACGCGGTGCGCACTGAAATCGGCCGCTAGGGGCATGCGCTATTTTTGAAGAGTGCTGATTTCTGACCGCGATATCCGAGCCGAGATTGCCGAGAACCGGATTGCCCTGGACCCGTATGACCCCGCGATGGTCCAGCCTTCCAGCGTTGATGTGCGCATCGACCGCTTCTTCCGGCTCTTCGACAACCACAAGTACGCCCACATCGACCCCTCGCTGGACCAGTCTGAGCTGACCCGGCTGGTGGAAGTTGACCCGGACGAGCCCTTTATCCTGCATCCGGGCGAATTCGTGTTGGGTTCCACCTATGAACAGGTGACCCTGCCGGACGACATTGCCGCCCGCCTGGAAGGCAAGTCCTCCCTGGGCCGGCTGGGGCTGCTCACGCACTCGACCGCCGGCTTCATCGACCCGGGCTTCTCCGGCCACGTGACGCTGGAGCTCTCCAACATGGCCACCCTGCCGATCAAGCTGTGGCCCGGGTCCAAGATTGGCCAGCTGTGCTTCTTCCGCCTCAGCTCCCCGGCTGAGTACGCCTACGGCTCCGGCCGGTACGGCAACCGCTACCAGGGCCAGCGCGGCCCGACGGCGTCGCGCAGCCACCTCAACTTCCACCGCACCGACGTCGGCGGAACCGACGGCGCCGCGGCGGAAGCCGCCGCTTCCTAGCCTGCCTGCCCCGCCCGGTCTCCGGACCGGGTGCGGGGGCCGGGGGAGCGGACCGGAAGCAGGACCAGCAGTCCCAGCAGCAGCACGGCCACGATGCCGATGATGCCGTAGCGCTGGGCACCGAAGATCACGATGCAGGCGGAGAACAGGGTGGGGGCCAGGAAACTGACGGCCCGTCCGGTGGTGGCGTAGAGCCCGAAGAGTTCCCCTTCCTTGCCAACAGGTGCCAGCCGTGCCAGGAACGCACGTGAGGCAGCCTGTGCGGGGCCTACGAACAGGCACAGCAGCAGGCCGAAGATCCAGAACGTGGTGTCCCCGCTCCACTGCAGCCCCAGCATGTCCTGGTTCCCCGGTCCCAGCACCACAACGGCGGTGCCGGCCAGGATCAGCCCGATGAGGGCCCCGATGATTACCGGCTTGGGTCCGGCCCGGTCATCGAGGAAACCGCCGATCACGGATCCGACGGCGGCAATTACGTTGCCGAAGATGGCGAACATGATCACCTCGGAGAGCTCCCAGCCGAATGTTCCCGCAGCGATCACGCCGCCGAAGGTGAACACGGCAGCGAGTCCGTCACGGAAGACGGCGCTGGCCAGCAGGAAGTAAATAGTGTGCCGGTCGGTCTTGTACAGGGCCTTGATGCGCCGGAACAGGAGCTTGTAGGAGGCCAGGAAACCGATCCGCGCCACGGCGTCCTGCCGCGGAACCTCCGGAACCGCGAACATCAGCGGAAGCGCGAAGAGCAGGAACCATACCGCGGAGAACAGGGCTACGGAGCGCAGGTTCAGGCCGTTCTCCGAGGTGACGCCGAACCAGCCGACCTCCGGCTGGACAAAGCCCACCAGCACCAGGGCCAACGCGGCGATGCCGCCCACGTATCCCATGGCCCAGCCGAGCCCGCTGACTTTGCCTACTGAGGCGGGAGTGGACACCTGGCTCAGCATGGCGTTGTAGTTCACGCCGGCGAATTCGAAGAAGAGGTTGGCCACTGCAATCAGGACCACGCCGAGGATCAAATAATCGGGGGAGGGCAGCACCAGCCAGCACGCCGCCATCAGCACGCAGGTCAGCAGCGTGTTGACGGTGAGCCAGGTGCGGCGCCGGCCGCCGGCGTCGGACCGCTGTCCGGTAATGGGTGCCAGCAGCGCGACCGCGACGCCGGCAACGGCCAGCGCTGCGCCGAGCACCGCGGAGTTGTCATCCGTGTCCCCGAAGGCATTGGAGGTCAGGTAGACGGTGAAGACAAAAGTGGTCATCACCGCATTGAAGGACGCCGAGCCCCAGTCCCAGGCGGCCCATGCCGCTACCTGCTTCCACCGGGCGGCTTTGGAAGCGGGCGCCGCCCCCGCAGGCTCTTTATGTGTTCTGACACTCATGCGCAGAGCCTAACGGCAACCGGCATTTTCCCCGGCATTCCACGCCGCCGTGCGGTTGCTGGGTGTAGCGCCGGCGGACCCGAATAGGAAGGGATGTGTATGCCATGGGTAGAATGTATGTACGACCTTGACCGCCCCCTTGATAACTACAGCGATCACTACAGCCTTTAGCGCTGCACAATCGACGAGAGAGTCCGGGAGATCATAGTGCTTTTTGTGCTCACCGTTATGTTTACGGTGGCACTGGTTGCGCCCGTATTTTTCCGGAAGGCTGGCCGGTCGGCGTTCTACGTGCTTGCCGCCTTCCCCGCGGCTGCGTTCGCCTGGCTGATGGCCACGTTCCCGCAGTACACCGGCGCCAACCAGACGCTCGCCTCGGGAGCCCCCAACGCCCCGCCGTCCGTGGCCATCCCCTGGATTCCGGACCTGCAGGTGGAACTGGCCTTCCGGATGGACACGCTGTCAGCCGTGCTCTCCATCCTGATCCTCGGGGTAGGTGCGCTGGTCCTTTTCTACTGCGCCCGGTACTTCCGCCCCAATGATCCGAAGATGGGATCCTTCGGGGCCCAGCTGCTGGCCTTTGCCGCAGCCATGTTTGGCCTCGTGACGGCAGATGACCTGATCCTGCTGTTCATTTTCTGGGAACTGACCACCATCCTGTCCTATCTGCTCATCGGGTACGCGGCCCAGCGCCTCTCCGCCCGCCGGGCAGCGCTGCAGGCCCTGATCGTCACCACCTTCGGCGGCCTGGCCATGCTGGTTGGCATGATCATGCTCGGCTCCGCCGCGCATACCTACCGGATCTCCGAGATCATGGCGCAGGCACCGGAACTGGTGGGCTCGGGCATGCTGGTCAACGTCGCCGTCGCCCTGATGCTGGTGGGCGCCGTGTCCAAGTCAGCCCTGCTGCCCTTCCACTTCTGGCTGCCCGCCGCGATGGCCGCACCCACTCCGGTCAGTGCCTACCTGCATGCCGCCGCCATGGTGAAGGCCGGCATCTACCTGACCGCCCGGCTTGCTCCCGGCTTCTCCGAAACCGCGTTCTGGCACCCCATAGTGCTGGTGCTGGGCCTGGCCACCATGCTGCTGGGCGGCTGGCGTGCCCTGCGGCAGTACGACATCAAGCTGATCCTCGCCTACGGCACTGTGAGCCAGCTCGGTTTCCTGACCCTGGTGGTTGGCCTGGGCAGCCGGGAAGCAGCCGTCGCCGGGATGGGCATGCTGCTGGCCCACGGCTTCTTCAAGGCCACGCTCTTCCTGGTGGTCGGGATCATCGACCACAAGGCCGGCACCCGCGACATCCGCAAGCTTTCCGGAATTTTCCGGGCCGCACCGAAGCTGGGCGTAGTCGCCGTGATCGGTGCCGCGTCCATGGCGGGTGTGCCGCCGCTGCTGGGCTACGTGGCGAAAGAATCCATCTACGAAACCTTCGTGCACTACGGCGAACAGCAGGGCAGCTTTGCGGCCTGGCTGCTGCTGGCCGGCATTGTCGCCGGCTCCATCCTGACCTTCGCCTACAGCGCCCGCTTTGTGTGGGGCGCGTTCGCCGTCAAGAACGGCTGTGCTGCCACCCCGTTCAAGGCCGTGCCCTGGTCCTTCCTGGGGGCTCCCGCCGTGCTGGCCGCCGCCACCGTGGTCTTCGGACTGTGGCCGGCCCCGCTGGATTCGGTGGTGTCCTCCTATGCCGGGCTCTTCCCGGCGGACGGGAAACCGACCCACCTGGCCCTGTGGCACGGGCTGACCCCGGCACTGGGACTGACCGTGCTGACCCTGGCCAGCGGTACAGCACTGTTCCTGCTGCGCCGGCAAATGGAGTCCTTCCAGCGGGACGTTGCCTCCCCGATTGACGCTGAGCGCTCCTACCGCGGCGCCATCGGTGTGCTGGACGACGTCGCCGTCTGGGTCACGGGCCGCACGCAGCGCGGTTCGCTCACCTTCTACCTGTTCGTCATCCTCATCATGGCGATCCTCACGCCCCTTTCGGCGCTCATCCTCCGCTCCGCGCCCATGCCCGAGAGCTTCCGCTGGTTCGACAACCCGCTGCAGGCCGTGATCGGTGCTGCCGTCATCATCGGTGCGGTAGCCGCAGCGCGCGCCAGCAAGCGTTTCCTGGCGGTGCTGATGGTGTCGGTGAGCGGCTACGGCATTGCCCTTATTTTCGCCCTCCAGGGGGCCCCGGACCTGGCGCTGACCCAGATGCTGGTGGAGACAATTGTGCTGGTGGCCTTTGTGCTGGCCCTGCGGTCCCTTCCGGCCCGGCTGTGGAAGCGCGAGCCCAAACGGCACCGTTTCCTGCGGGCCCTGCTGGGCATTGCGTTCGGTGCCTCCATGATTGTCTTCGCGATGTCAGCCATGGCGTCGCGGGTGGCCACCCCCATCTCCCTGGACTTCCCGCAGCTGGCGTACGAGGGCGGCGGCGGATCCAATATTGTCAACGTGACCCTCGTGGATATCCGTGCCTGGGACACCTTCGGCGAGATTTCCGTCCTGGCCATCGCCGCCACCGGTCTGGCGTCCCTGATTTTCGTCCGCGGACGCGGCGATAAGCGCCGCCGCGCCGAGGGCGTGGCCTCCGGTTCCGTGGACCGCGGCCGGGAGCAGTTCGCCTCCACCGGGCGCCGGCAGGCAACCTTGGCCCTGGCCCGCAAATTCTCCAGCGTGGGACGGGATGCCTGGCTGGTGGCCGGCCGGACACTGGCCCCGGAACGCCGCTCCATCATCTTCGAGGTGATTACCCGGCTGCTGTTCCACTCGGTCATCCTCTTCTCGGTCTACCTCCTGATAGCAGGCCACAACGCCCCCGGCGGCGGCTTCGCCGGCGGGCTCATGGCCGGGCTGGCGCTGACCATCCGGTACCTCGCCGGCGGACGGTTCGAGTTGGCCGAGGCGAGCCCCGTGAGCGCCGGAGCCCTGCTGGGCGGCGGCCTGGGCCTGGCGGCCCTGTCCGCTGCCGCTCCCCTGTTCTTCGGCGGGCAGGTCCTGCAGAGCGCCATCCTCAAGTTCTCCTGGCCGGTGTTTGGGGAGGTCAAGTTCGTCACCTCCACGATTTTCGACATAGGCGTGTACCTGGTGGTGGTGGGCCTGGTGCTTGATGTCCTCCGCAGCCTGGGTTCGGAAATCGATGAACGCAGCGAGGGCGACGACGACGACGAAGACGAAGACATAGTGGAGGAACCGCAGATCATCGACCTTGGCCAGCGGCTCGACGGTGTTCCCGGCACGGGATCCCGGCCCGAAGAGGAAGAGGTGGCCCGGTGACCGTGAATATAACCCTTCTCCTGGTGATGGGTGCCCTGTACGCCTGCGGCATCTACCTGCTGCTTGAACGGAGCCTGACCCGGGTGGTGCTTGGCCTGGCCATGCTGACCAATGCAACGAACATCCTGCTGCTGGCAACCGGCGGCCCGGCAGGGTTGGCTCCCATGTTCAACAAGGACCTGGCCGCAGATGCCTACAATGACCCGCTGCCGCAGGCGTTCATCCTCACCTCGATTGTCATTTCGTTCTCCGTGACGGCCTTTATGCTCGGGATCATTTACCGGTCCTGGGTGCTGGGCCGCCAGGACGAGGTCCAGGACGACATTGAGGACCGCCGCGTCGCCAGCCAGAGCAGCTTCGACGCGGAAGACGACGCCGATGTACCGGAGGACACCACGGAATTCACCCCGCCCGAAGAAGCCGAAGAGGCTCCCGGGTCCCAACGCGGCAACGCAGAGAAGGACCCGGAGGTGAACCGATGACTACAGCAAGCCTCGCGCCCCTGGCCGTCGTGCTGCCGCTCCTCGGCGCCGCCCTGGCCTTCATCCTGATCCGGCACCAGCGTTCCCAGCGGGTGGTCAGCGTCAGCATCCTGTCCGTGACGCTGGCACTGGAAGTGATTCTGCTGCTCTCGGTCTGGAACACCGGTGCCGTGGCGGTTAACCTCGGCGGCTGGCTGCCGCCGTTCGGAATCACGATGGTGGTGGACCAGTTCTCCGCCCTGATGCTGGTGGTCTCCTCGGCCATCAGCCTCGCCGTGCTCATTTACGCCGCCGGCCAGGGTATGGCCGACGGCGATGAAGACGGCCCTATTTCGATCTTCCACCCGACCTACCTGATCCTGGTGGCCGGCGTCTCCAACGCTTTCCTGGCCGGGGACCTGTTCAACCTCTATGTAGGTTTCGAGATCCTGCTGACGGCCAGCTATGTGCTGATGACCCTGGGCGGCACCACGCCGCGAATCCGGGCCGGAGTCACCTACGTGGTGGTCAGCGTGGTGTCCTCGCTGCTGTTCCTGATCGCCATTGCCATGATCTACGCGGCCACCGGCACAGTGAACATGGCGGATCTGGCCTTGAAGCTGGGGGAGCTGGATCCGGCGACGCAGCTGATGCTGCACCTGATGCTGCTGGTGGCGTTCGGCATCAAGGCCGCCGTCTTCCCGCTGTCCTTCTGGCTGCCCGACTCCTATCCCACCGCCCCGGCACCGGTGACGGCCGTGTTCGCCGGCCTGTTGACGAAGGTGGGCGTCTACGCCATGGTGCGGACAGAGACCCTGCTGTTCCCGGGAGACCGGATAAATACGCTGCTGATGGTGGTGGCCGGGCTGACCATGCTCGTGGGTATCCTCGGTGCCCTGGCCCAGACGGACATCAAACGTATGCTCTCCTTCACCCTGGTCAGCCACATCGGCTACATGGTGTTCGGCCTGGCAGTCGCATCCGTGGTCGGCATCGGCTCCGCTGTGTTCTACGTGGTGCACCACATCACCGTGCAGACCTCGCTGTTCCTGGTCACGGGCCTGATTGAACGCCGGGGCGGGACGGCCAACATGGACCGCCTCGGCGGGCTGGCGAAGCTCTCCCCGCTGCTCGCCGTGCTGTATTTCATCCCGGCAATCAACCTGGCCGGCATTCCGCCGTTCTCGGGGTTCCTGGGGAAGCTGGGCCTGATGCAGGCCGGCGTCGAGCTGGGCACCCCGCTGGCCTACGTCCTGGTAGCCGCGAGCGCCGCCACCAGCCTGCTGACGCTGCTGGTGATGGCCCGGGTATGGAACCGCGCCTTCTGGCGGACCCCGGAAGACGCCGTCCATCCGGATCCGATCCTGCTGGCCGTCGGGCCGGACGGTGCCAGCCTGCGCAAGTCGCAGGACGTCAGCGAACACACCACGGGCCGGTTCGCCCACCGGGACTCGGTGGACCTGCTGCCGCGCACCATGGTCTATCCCACCGTGGGCCTGGTTGCCCTGGGCGTCAGCCTGACCGTGCTCGCCGGGCCGCTGTTCTCGCTCAGCGACGGTGCCGCCCGGGACCTGCTGGAACGTACTCCGTACATCGAAGCGGTACTCGGGGAAGGAGCGGCTGACCAATGACGAAGGAAGCGCGCATGCGCAACCGCGCCCGTATCCCGCTGCTGCAGGAACTGCCGCTGCTGATCTGGCTGGTGTTCCTGTGGGGTGCCCTCTGGCAGGATTTCAGTGCCGGCAACCTGCTCTTCGGCACGGTGATCGCGTTTATCGTGGCGAATATCTTTTACCTGCCGCCGGTGGAGCTCAGCGGCCGGTTCAACCTGTTCTACGGCCTCGTCTTTGCCGGCCGGTTCTTCTACAAACTGGTGCAGGCCAGTTTCCATGTGCTCTGGCTGGCGGTTGTCCGCGGCCCGCGGATCCGCAACGGCGTGATCGGGGTGAAGCTGCGCAGCCGCTCGGACCTGCTGGTCACGGCCACGGGCCACGCACTGTCCCTGATTCCCGGCTCGCTGATTGTTGACGTCGACCGTTCCACCTCCACCCTGTACCTGCACGCGCTGGACGTGTCCACGGCTGAGCAGGCGGAGAAGGTGCGCGCCGACGTCCTGCAGGCCGAGGCGTGGCTGATCCGGACCATGGGCACCAAAGAGGAACTGGCTGCCCTGCGCGCCGAGAGTGATGAAACCCGTCAGCGGAAGATTGGAGGCAAGGCATGATGAACGTTGCCGTGGTGGTGGTGAGCCTCATGCTGGCCGTGGCCGGCGCGGGGGCGATTTACCGGATTGCCCGCGGGCCGTCGATTCTGGACCGGGTGCTTGCCTCGGACGTGCTGCTGGCCATTGTGGGCGGCGCCCTGGCCGTGGACATGATCGTCTACCGCAACTTGGACTACCTGGCCTTGCTGGTCGCCATTTCCCTGGTCGGTTTCATCGGGTCGGTAACGGTTGCGCGCTTCGTGACGGACAGGCGGTAGGGCCATGGACGAAACCGTGTACGACGCGATTGTCGCTGTCCTGATGTTCGGCGGGGCACTGATGTCCCTGGCGGCGGCCATCGGCCTGATCCGCTTCCCCGACCTGCTCAGCCGCATGCACGCTGCGTCCAAGCCGCAGGTCCTCGGCCTGCTGCTTTTCCTGCTGGCCATGGCCGTGGAGTTCCGCAGCTGGAAACTGCTGCCGGTCCTGGCCGTCGCATGGATCTTTATGCTGCTGACGGCACCTGTTTCCGCGCACATGGTGGGCCGGGCCGGGTACCGCACCAAGCACCTGCGGCCGGAACTGCTCGTGATCGACGAACTGGACGACGTCGTCGAGCGCGCCCAGCGATTGCTCCAGGACGCTGAGGCGGAGGCGCTCGAGGACGAAAACGAGGACCCGCGCGTGGACGATGATCCCGGCGAGGAGGAACCGGCCTACACCGGGGAACTGGACGACGACGAACTGCTGGCCGGCCGCGAACGCGAGGCCGGGTTAAGCAGCGGCGCCCAGCACCCGGGAAAGAATCCCGAGGGCTGAGCGCCGCAGGCGGTGCTTGGGCCGGCAGGCCGGGTCAGACGACCTCAGGGGTCTTCTGGTAGCGCTGGATGGCCCGCTGCGTGCCGCGGTTGGTCAGGACCCGGATGACCGAGCTGACGGCGCCGGACACCACGGCGAAAGCCACGGCAGCGCGGAGGCTGTTTTCCAGGCTGCCCTCGGCGTCCTTGGGCGGCTCGTTGCCCGTGGCCTTGGTCCAGACGAAATCCAGTACCTTGGCGGCCACGATTCCGGACAGGATACTGGCTCCGGTTCCGAGCAGTTTGAGGATCAGGTTCATGGGTACTCCTAGCTTCGGGCGTTTTTCCTAACCCTACGGTATCCGTTCGGTACCCCTGCGGGGAGCGGGCACGCGTGTGTAGAGTGGTACCGCAAACACACGACAGGGGAGCGCCCCCTCCGCACGGCCTTCGGGCAGCGGAGACAAGGCGCTGAGAGTGCGGACATCCGCAGACCCTCGAACCTGATCCGGTTAGTACCGGCGAAGGGAGTCGAGAGCTCAGGGAATTCCCGCCACGTCCCGGCACCCGCCGGGGCACGGCAGGAACGGCACCGGCATTGCCGGCGCGCCACTACCCTCCCCTCCTGCTATCAGGAGGATATTCATGAACCGCTTTACTTCTGCTGCGGCACCGTCCGCAGCCAAGCCCGCAGCGCCGGCACGCACATGGCGCGTGGTGGACATTGTTGTTGCGTCCGTAGTGGCCGTGGCCGTGGGCGTCATTTTCTGGGCCTGGTCCCTCGGCTACGCCGGGATCAGTGCGCTGACCGCCGCGTTCCCGCCGCTGGCAGGCCTCTATACCGGCGGCTGGCTTATTGCCGGTGTGCTGGGCGGGCTAATCATCCGCAAGCCGGGGGCCGCGATCTACTGCGAAGTGCTGGCCTCGGCCGTGTCCGGTGTGCTGGGCACCCAGTTCGGCCTATCCGTGCTGCTCTCCGGCTTCCTGCAGGGCCTCGGTGCCGAACTGGTGTTCCTGCTGTTCCTCTACCGCCGCTTCTCCCTGCCCGTGGCATTGCTGGCCGGGCTGGGTTCGGGCCTGTTCCTGGGACTGAGTGAAAACGTTCTGTACAACGTGGAGTGGGCAGCTCAGTGGAAGCTGTTGTATGTCCTGCTCACTGCGTTCTCCGGTGCGGTCCTGGCCGGCGGACTGTCCTGGCTGGCGGTCCGGGCATTGGCACGGACCGGCGCTCTGGCACCCTTCGCGTCCGGACGGACAGGCAAGGCATAGCGGTGCGGTTTTTGAACGCCCGCCGCCGGGCTCCCGGCGCGGCCGCACCCCGGGTGCTGCCTTCCGCCGTCGCGCGGCGCAGCAGTCCCGCCGCCGTTACCGCCCAAGGCTGGGGCTGGCGGCACGGGGGCAGGGCCGGTGCGGCTGTGTCCGGACTGGACCTGTCGGTAGCACCGGGGGAGCGGGTGCTGCTGCTCGGGGCCTCCGGCGCCGGAAAATCCACACTCCTGCATTCCCTCGCGGGCGTGCTGGGACCGGATACCGGTGGGGAGGAACAGGGCAGGATCTCAGTGGACGGTGTCCATCCGGCGGATCCCGCAGCCCGCGGCCGGACCGGACTGGTGCTGCAGGATCCCGATGCGCAGACCGTGCTGTCCCGTGTGGGGGATGAAGTTGCCTTCGGCGCCGAGAACCTTGCGGTCCCGGCCGGGGAGATCTGGCCCCGGGTGCGGGCCGCACTGGCCGACGTCGGACTGGACGTGCCGCTGGAGAGTTCCACTTCCGCTCTCTCCGGCGGGCAGAAGCAGCGGCTGGCCCTGGCCTCCGTGATGGCGATGGAACCCGGACTGCTGCTGCTGGACGAGCCCACCGCCAACCTGGACCCGGCGGGCGTGGCGGAAATCCGCGACGCCGTGGTGCGGGTGCTGGACCGCACCGGCGCCACCGCCATTGTGGTGGAGCACCGCGTGGAGGTCTGGGCGGAGGTGGTGGACCGCGTGGTGGTACTGGCTGCCGGCGGCGGTGTCCTGGCCGACGGACCACCCGAGCAGGTGCTGGGGGATCCGGGGCACCGGAAAACCCTGGCCGCAGCCGGGGTTTGGCTTCCGGGCGCCCGGCCGGAGATTCCCGGCGGTGCGTGGGCCCCGGCTGCCGGCGGGAACCGGCTGCTGGCGGCCCGCGGGCTGGCTGCCGCCCGGACGGGCCGCGGACCTGCCGTGGTCACCGGGGCGGACCTGGCGCTGGACGCCGGAACCGCCGTCGGCATTACCGGACCCAACGGTGCCGGCAAATCCACCCTCGCCCTGACCATGGGCGGCTTGCTGCGGCCGCGGAGCGGAACGATCGCCGCCGAACCGTTGCTGGCCGGCACCGCTGCGCCCGAACCGCACCGGTGGACGTCGGCGCAGCTGGTGAGCAGGATCGGAACCGTGTTCCAGGAACCGGAGCACCAGTTCCTCACCAACACCGTGCTGGACGAACTGTCCTTCGGCCCGCGCCGGCTCGGGCTGGAAAAGGAGTCCGCGGCCCGGGTGCGGGAGCTTGCCGAACGGCTGCACCTCGACGCCCTGCTGGATGCCAACCCCTTCACGCTCTCCGGCGGGGAGAAGCGCCGGCTGTCCGTGGCAACCATGCTCGCCACGGCGCCGTCCATCCTGCTGCTCGATGAGCCGACGTTTGGCCAGGACGCCCGAACCTGGGCGGAACTGGTGGCCCTGCTGCGTGCCCAGCTGGACGATGGCCGGTGCGTGGTGTCGGTGACCCACGACGCCGGCTTCATCCAGGCGCTGGGCGCGCGGACCCTGCAGGTGGGCGGCGGAACGGTCCGGGACGCCGCCGCCGAGCCGGTGCCGGACCCGGCAGCAGGGCCGGCCGCGGATAATGCAACCGAGGTGCTCCGGTGAGCCGGGCGGAGATCTCGGCCGCGGAGTCCGGTGGAACGGCGCCTGGAGAAGACGCGGGCGCGCCCGTCCGCACCGCCGTTACTTTCCTGGCCCGCGCCAACCCGTTGTCCAAGCTCACGTCGGCGGCCCTGCTGACCCTGGCGGTGCTGGTCACCGTGGACTGGGTGAGCGCCGCCGTCGTCCTGGCCCTGGAACTTCTCCTGCTGCCGCTGCTGCACATCCGGGCGGGTACGCTCCTGCGGCGCATCTCGCCGCTGCTGGTGGCCGCGCTGATCGGTGCCTGGGGTACGGCGCTGCTGGCGGAGAAGACCGGGGCGGTGCTGTTCGCAGCGGGACCGCTGATCTTTACCTCCGGTTCCGTGGCCGCGGGTATTGCCATTGGACTGCGCGGGCTGGCCATAGCCCTGCCCGGGATCTATCTGCTGACCAGCACCGATCCCACCGACCTGGCCGACGCCCTGGCGCAGAAGCTGCGGCTGCCGCACCGGTTTGTGCTGGGCGCACTGGCGGCCATGCGCCTGGTGGGTTTGCTGGTCGAGGAATGGCGGACCATCGGGCTGGCCCGCCACGCGCGCGGCGCGGGGCCCGATGCCGGTGCGGCGGCCCGGCTGAAGGGTTTCGCCGGGCAGGCACTGGCCTTGCTGGTGCAGGCCATCCGCCGGGCCACGCGGCTGGCCGTGGCCATGGAGGCCCGCGGGTTTGGCGCGGGGGACCGGTCCTGGGCACGGACCTCAACGTTCAGCAGGATCGACGCCGCGGTGCTGGCCACGGGAGTGGTCGTGTCCGCCGCCGCGGTGGCAGCGGCGCTGGCGGCCGGCACGTTCAACTTCATCCTGACCTGAGCATCGGGGGCTGAGTGCTCAGAGTGCGGTGTCGGCCAGCTTCGCGAGTTCGCTGTTCAGGCTCTCGGAGAAAGGCAGCTCGCGGCCGTCGATGGAACGGACCGGAACCAGCAGCCGGATGCTGGAAGCCAGCCACACGCCGTCGGCTGCGAACAGGTCCTCCGGAACCATTGGGCCGTAGCCCAGTTCCCAGCCGGCAGCTTCGGCGGCCTTAAAGAGGGCGTCCTGCGTGGTTCCGGCCAGGATGCCGCTCTTCCGTTCGGGGGTCAGCAGGGTCCGCACGCCGTCCCGTTCGCGGGCCAGCACCACCGTGGAGGTGGGTCCCTCCAGGACCTTGCCGTCCGAGGAGGTAAAAATGGCGTCATCGGCCCCATGTTCCTTGGCGTAGCGCAGGGCGGCCATGTTCACGGCGTAGGAAAGCGTCTTGGCGCCCAGCAGCAGCCACGGTGCCCGGGACGCGGCCATGCTGTCATAGCCGCGGTCCAGCAGCAGCACCTTAATCCCGTCGGTCTGCTGCCGCGCCGCGTCGGGCGCGGCGGAAACCTGCACCCACGCCGTGGAGGTCCCGCTGCCTTCCACGCCCCGGGTGGCCACCAGCTTCACCGCGGCCCGGCCCTGCGGCCCGGCAGCGCCCTGCCCGAAGTGCAGCGCCAATGCCGTGGCGATGGCCCGCTCCCAGGCCTGGCGTACCGGGATCTGCAGGTCCAGCAGCTGTGCCGAGGACGCCAGCCGGTCCAGGTGCGCGTCCGGTTTCCGGGGCACACCGTCCACGGCCAGCAGCGACTCGAAAATCCCGTCACCGCGGGTGACCCCCAGGTCGCTCACGAGCAGATGCGGCACCGCAGGATCGGCAGGGCGGCCGTCGGGGTACGCGGAATCCAGGAAAACCAGAACAGTCATGGCACCAGCCTAGCGGCGCGGGACACGCCCGGGACCCCCGTACCGATAGGCTGAGGGCAGGGTGCTGCTGGGAGGAGCTTGAGCGTGTGGTGGTCTCTGACCGGTTTTGACCTGTCCGGATGGACGGCGACCGTGCTGGCCGTGGTGGATTACGGTATCCGGATTATTGCGTTGGGCGTTGTTCCCGGCAACCGGCGTCCCACGACGGCCATGGCGTGGCTGCTGTGCATCTTCTTCCTTCCCATCCCGGGCATCATCCTCTTCTCCCTCTTCGGGAACCACCGGCTGTCGGACCACCGGGTGCGGCGGCAGGCGGAGATCAACCGGGCGGTGCGCGAGAACACCAAGGAACTTGAGGCCGAGGGCAGTAATTACGGCGGGCCGGAGTGGGTGCTCAACGCCGCCGAGCTGAACCGCCGGCTGGGGTCCTTCCCTACACTGGACGGCAACAAGGTCGACCTGCAGCGCGACTACGCGGAGTCCATCGACATGATGACCCGTGCGGTGGAAAAAGCCGCTCGCTACGTGCATGTGGAGTTCTACATCATGGGCTACGACGCCCAGACCAGGCAGTTCTTCCAGGCACTCAAGTCAGCGGCTGCCCGCGGCGTCACCGTCCGGCTGCTCTTCGACCACATCGGCACCCTGCGGATCAAGGGCTACCGGAAGATGCTGCGCGAACTGCGCAACAGTGATGTCCAATGGCGGCGGATGCTGCCGGTGGAGCCCTTCCGGGGCCGCTGGCGCCGTCCGGACCTGCGCAACCACCGGAAACTGGTGGTGGTGGACGGAGCCGTTGCGTTCACCGGATCGCAGAACCTCATTGAGCCTGCCTACCACAAGGGCCGCAACCGCCGCTCCGGCCGCAAATGGGTGGAGCTGATGGCCCGGGTGGAAGGACCGGTGGTGGATGAGCTCAACGTCGTTTTCGCCACCGACTGGAACGCCGAAACCGATGAGAACCTAGAACGCGAACTCAGCCTGTACGAATGGACCTACGATCCGGGCAACGTGACCTGCCAGGTGGTCCCCAGCGGACCGGGCTTCAGCACCGAAAACAACCTGCGCCTGTTCGCGTCCCTGATCTATTCGGCCAGCGACCGGATTTCCATCACCAGCCCGTACTTCGTGCCCGATGACACCCTGCTTTACGCGGTGACGACGGCGGCCCAGCGCGGCGTGGAAGTGGAACTGTTCGTTTCCGAAAAGGGCGACCAGTTCCTGGTGGACCACGCCCAGCGCTCCTACTACGAGGCGCTGCTCCGGGCCGGGATCCGGATCTACCAGTACCCCAAGCCGCTGGTCCTGCACGCCAAGCACTTCACCATTGACAACGAGGTGGCCGTCTTGGGCTCCTCCAACATGGACATGCGTTCTTTCTCGCTGAACCTCGAAGTCTCCATGATGATGTTCGACGGCACCATCGTGGAACAGATGCGCCGGGTCGAGGACACCTACCGCGCCCTGTCCAAGGAACTGCTGCTGGAGGACTGGGTGGACCGCCCCCTCTGGCAGCGCTACATCGACAACGTGGCCCGGCTGACCGCCACCCTGCAGTAGGAGCCCGCGCGGCGGCCAGCGCCGGCAGTTCAGGCAGCGCGGTCCAGCACGCCGAGGACCGACGCCAGCGCCGCTGCTGCATTGGCGCCCGGACCCACCATCCGCACCGCCAGGTCAGCGGCGGCGGACGCGTCGTCGTCGGCCGACCAGCGCCGCTCCTGCGCGGCCCAGCGCTCCCAGTGCGGGGCGTAGGTGCTGCCGTCGCGCTCCAGGGCGTACCGGCGGCGGACGGATTCCTCGGCGGCCACCCACACGGCGGTGTCCAGCATGCTGCGGGCCTCGCGGTGCGCGGCGCCCACCCCTTCGAAGACGACGGCGTCGGCCGGTTCGGTGCTCCGCCAGGGTCCGCGGCGTCCGGCTTCCCAGTCCCAGGCCTGCCAGCGGGCCGTCTGCCCCCGGGCGAGCGGACGCAGGACCTGCTCCCGGTAGTAGGCCATTCCCGATTCCAGGCCGTCCCAGCCGGGGTAAATGTCCTCGAGGTGGAACAGGCGCACGCTTCCGCGGCGGCTCAAGGCTGCGGCCACTTCGGTGGCGAGCGTCGTTTTGCCGGCTCCGGAGAAACCGTCGACGGCGATGAGCAGGGGTTTGCGGGAGTCTCCGGTGGAAGCTGCGGGCTCAGCGGTCATGGCGGCTTTCGCGCCGGTTCGCCAGGAGCTGTTCCACATACTCCAGCACGCCCGGCACGGCGGCCGTGATGAGGGCGTAGGACTCCTCGAAGTCCTTTTGGTCCCCGTACCAGGGGTCCGCAATGCCCAGTTCCGCACAGGGGTGCGGCCGGCCGGCCGGTGTCTGCAGGGCCGGGTCGAAGGCCCGCAGCATCATCACCTTGGCCCGGTCCGCCTGCGTGGGGGCCTGCAGCGACAGTTCCATAAAATGGCCGTAGTCCATGGCCAGGATCAGGTCACGTTCGGCGAACCATTCCGGCTGGAACCCGCGGGCCCGGAAGGCAGCGATGCCAGTATCCGGATAGCCGTGGCGCCGCAGTTCGGCCGCGGCCCGCTTATCCATCGGCTTGCCCGCTTCCCAGCCGCTCAGTCCGGCGGAGTCCACCGCCACTGCCGCCGGCTCTTCCCCGGCAACCGGCCGTTCCGCGGCGGCGTCGCCGAAGGCGCGGGCCAGCGCAAACTGGGCCATGGGGGAGCGGCAAATGTTGCCCGTGCATACGGTCTGGATCCGGAACATGCCTTAAATCCTACGCAGAACGCCGGCCTGCTCAGGCCCGGGCGAGCAGCTCGCCGCAGGGCATCAGGAACCAGCCGTCCGGTGCTGCGGCCCATTCCTGCCAGCCGGCGGAGAGCCGTTCCAAACCCTCCCGGTCCGCCAGCCCGCGTTCGGAGGCCTGCTCGGCGAAGGCGGAACGCAGCACCCGCTCGGACCATGACGCGGCCAACCAGGCCCGCTGGTCTTCGGTCGCGTACAGCCAGTTGGAGGATGAGGGTGTCAGGTCCGTGAACCCTGCCTCCAGTGCCCAGGAGAGCAGGTGCCGCCCGGCGTCGGGTTCGGCCTGGTTGCCGCGGGCAATGTGCTGGTAGACCTGCATCCATTCGGCCAGCTCGGGAACCGCCGGGTACCAGCTCATGCCATGGAAATCGACGTCGCGCACTGCCACCAGCCCGCCGGGCTTGGTGACCCGGCGCATTTCGCGCAGGGCGGCCACCGGATCCGCCAGGTGCTGGAGCACCTGGTGGGCGTGGACCACGTCGAAGGTCTCGTCGGGGAAGTCCAGGTCATAAATGTTTCCCCCGGCGAAGGAGGCATTCGCCAGGCCGCGGGCGGCGGCCAGTTCGTGGGCCAGGACCAGGACGTCCTCAGAGGCGTCCAGGCCGATCACCGGCCCGGGGGCTGCCAATTCGGCAAGGTCCGCCGTAATGCTGCCCGGGCCGCAGCCGACGTCGAGCATGCTTATGCCCGGCTTCACTTCGGGCAGCAGATACGCGGCGCAGTCCTTCGCTGTGCGGACCGCGTGGGCGGACACCACGCTCTGGTGATGGCCGTGGGTGTACGTTTCGGGACGCATAGCAGGACCCTACCGCCCTCCGGCCGCCGCAGGGAGCCAAAGCGCGACCGCGTGTTCCGCAAGGGCTCCAACCAAACTTGAGCCGCATGCGCTCAAGTTTGTTGACAAAGAATCAGCTCTGAGTAAAGTTGAGTCCAGAACGCTCAATTGCTCTACGCGATGTCCAGCGGAGGAAAGCCATCCCGGTCCGGGAAGGGAACCGCCGCGGAGAAGTCACGAAGATGCGGGTTTTTCCAAGGAAAGAGGAAGCAAATATGTCACGTGCAGTAGGTATCGACCTCGGAACCACCAACTCGGTCGTCTCGGTCCTGGAAGGCGGCGAGCCCACGGTCATCGCCAACGCTGAAGGCGGCCGCACCACGCCGTCGGTCGTGGCCTTCGCCAAGTCCGGCGAGGTCCTGGTTGGCGAGATCGCCAAGCGCCAGGCCGTCAACAACATTGACCGCACCATCTCCTCCGTCAAGCGCCACATGGGCACCGACTGGAGCGTGGACGTAGACGGCAAGAAGTACACCGCGCAGGAAATCTCCGCCCGCATCCTGATGAAGCTGAAGAACGACGCCGAGGCCTACCTCGGTGAGAAGGTCACGGACGCCGTGGTCACCGTTCCGGCCTACTTCAACGACGCTGAGCGCCAGGCCACGAAGGAAGCCGGCGAGATTGCCGGCCTGAACGTGCTGCGCATTGTCAACGAGCCCACCGCAGCTGCCCTGGCCTACGGCCTGGACAAGGGCAAGGAAGACGAACTCATTCTCGTCTTCGACCTTGGCGGCGGCACGTTCGACGTTTCCCTGCTGGAAGTCGGCAAGGACGAAGACGATTTCTCCACCATCCAGGTCCGCGCCACTGCCGGTGACAACCGCCTCGGCGGCGACGACTGGGACCAGCGCATTGTGGATTACCTGCTGAGCCAGGCCAAGGCCAAGGGCGCGGACCTGTCCAAGGACAAGATCGCCCTGCAGCGCCTGAAGGAAGCCGCGGAACAGGCCAAGAAGGAACTCTCCTCGGCCACCTCCACGAACATCTCCCTGCAGTACCTCTCGGTCACCCCCGAAGGCCCGGTCCACCTGGACGAGCACCTTTCCCGTGCCAAGTTCCAGGACCTGACCAAGGACCTGCTGGACCGCACCAAGAAGCCGTTCAACGACGTCATCGCTGAAGCCGGCATCAAGGTTGCCGACATTGACCACATCATCCTCGTGGGCGGTTCCACCCGTATGCCCGCCGTTTCCGAACTCGTGAAGCAGCTGGCCGGCGGCAAGGAACCGAACAAGGGCGTAAACCCGGACGAAGTTGTGGCCGTTGGCGCCGCACTGCAGGCCGGTGTCCTGAAGGGCGAGCGCAAGGACGTGCTGCTGATCGACGTCACCCCGCTGTCCCTGGGCATCGAGACCAAGGGCGGAGTGATGACCAAGCTGATCGAGCGCAACACGGCCATCCCCACCAAGCGCAGCGAGACCTTCACCACCGCGGATGACAACCAGCCGTCCGTGGCCATCCAGGTCTTCCAGGGCGAACGCGAGTTCACCCGCGACAACAAGCCGCTGGGCACCTTCGAGCTGACCGGCATTGCGCCGGCTCCGCGCGGTGTCCCGCAGATCGAGGTCACCTTCGACATCGACGCCAACGGCATTGTGCACGTGTCCGCCAAGGACAAGGGCACCGGCGCCGAGCAGTCCATGACCATCACCGGCGGGTCCTCGCTGTCCAAGGACGACATTGACCGGATGGTCCGCGAGGCCGAAGAGCACGCAGCCGAGGACAAGAAGCGCCGCGAGGCTGCCGACGTCCGCAACTCGGCCGAGCAGCTGGCCTACTCGGTGGACAAGCTCCTCACCGACAATGACGACAAGCTGCCCGAAGACGTCAAGACCGAGGTCAAGGGCGACGTCGACTCGCTGAAGAAGGCCCTTGAGGGCACGGACAACGACGACGAGGTCAAGAGCGCGTTTGAGAAGCTGCAGGCTTCCCAGACCAAGCTCGGCGAAGCCATCTACGCTTCGGCCTCCGCTGCCGGTGCTGAAGGCGCCCCGGGCGCCGGTGCGGCCGGTGACGGTTCCGCTGCCGGCAGCGCCAACGATGACGAAGACATCGTGGACGCCGAAGTTGTCGACGACGAAGAAAAGAAGTAATCATGCCGGCGGGTAACGAGCACGGGAACACTCCCGAAGGCGAAGAACCGGTAAGCGGCCAGGGCACGCCCGGCCAGGACGAGACGCAGGCCAACGGCGGCACCGGGGAGGAAGCATCGGCTTCCGCCCCGGCAGCCGGGGGCGACGCACTGTCCCAGGCGGAGCAGATCCTCAACAACGCCGACGTGCCGGCGCAGCCTGCTGCCGCCGGTTCGCCCGAGGCGGCGGAACTGCGCAACGACCTGCTGCGCCTGCAGGCCGAGTACGTGAACTACCGCAAGCGGGTGGAACGCGACCGGGATGTGGCCCGGGAAATGGCGGTAATCGGTGTGCTGAATTCACTGATGCCGGTCCTGGATGACATCGACGCCGCACGCCAGCACGGCGACCTGGCGGAGGGCCCCTTCGCCGCGATCGCCACCAAGCTGGAGAACACGCTGAAGACCTACGGCCTGGCCCGTATCGATGAGACCGGGGTGGAGTTCGATCCGAACATCCACGAGGCGCTCATCCAGCAGCAGAGTGCGGATGTCACGTTCGATACGGTGACGCAGATCCTGAGGTCCGGCTACAAGTCCGGCGACCGGGTCCTGCGTGCCGCGCAGGTGATTGTTTCGGTTCCGGAACAGTAAGCAGTACCGCGTCCGGGGCCGCCAGCAGGCGGCCCCGGACATTTCCATAGGCAGGTCCCGCAGCAAGCCGGGGCAGCAGCAGGTCCGGTGGCCGTGCTCGAAACGAGCGGGATCGGCAAATGAGGAAGGGGACGCCAATTGGCTAGTCAGGATTGGGTCGATAAGGACTTTTACAAGATTCTGGGTGTTCCCAAGGATGCGTCGGACGCCGACATTAAAAAGGCGTACCGGAAACTGGCACGGAAATACCATCCGGACCAGAACCAGAATGATGCTGACGCCGAGCGGATGTTCAAGGACCTTTCCGAGGCCTACTCCGTTCTTTCCGACGCTGAGGAGCGCCAGCAGTACGACGCCATCCGGGCAATGGGAAGCGGTGCCAGGTTCACGGCCGGCGGCCCCGCTGGTCCCGGCGGCGGCGCCGGCGGCGGTGCGGGCTTTGAAGACATCTTTGGCGGCCTGTTCGGCCAGGGCGCATCCCCGCGCGGGGGCCGGCGCACCACGTTCAACGCCGGCGGCAGCAACATACCGCCCGAATTCGCCGACCTCTTCGGGGGCGGCAGCGGGTTCGGCGGCGGCGGGTTTGGCGCCCCGCCGCCCACCAAGGGTGCGGACCGCACGGCCAGCACCACTATTTCCTTTGCCGGGTCGATCAACGGCACCGTCATCGGGCTGCGGGAACCCAGCGGGGAAGTAGTCGAAGTCCGGGTGCCTGCCGGCGTCAAGGACGGGCAGAAGATCCGGGTCCGGGGCAAGGGCCAGCCCGGTGCGGCCGGTCCCGGGGACCTGATGGTTACTGTGCACGTCACCCCGCACGACTTCTTCACCCGGGAAGACAACAACATCCGGATCCATGTGCCGGTCACCTTCCCCGAGGCCGCCCTGGGCGCGACCGTCGAGGTGCCTACGCTGACCTCCGATACCGTCCGCCTGAAGGTGCCCGCCGGAACGCCGTCCGGGCGCACCCTGCGGGTCAAGGGCCGCGGCGTCCACACGTCCAAGGGCAACGGCGACCTGCTGGTGACCGTAGACGTCGCCGTGCCGTCCCACCTGAACAAGGATGCCCGCGAAGCCGTGGAAGCGTTCGCCGAAGCGACCAAGGGCGAGGACCCGCGAGCCTCGCTGGCAGCCAAAGCCCGGCTATAGCGTGCCGGTCGCCGGAGGGCGAACTTCCCGCGTTACTATTTCAACAGCCGTCAAGGAGGAACAATGGGCATAGATGCTAATGCGCCTATTTTTGTGATCTCCGTTGCCGCTGAGCTTGCGGAAATGCATCCGCAGACCCTCCGGCAATATGACCGGCTCGGCATTGTCCGGCCCAGCCGGGCGCCCGGCCGGTCACGCCGTTACTCCCAACGCGACATTGAACTGCTGCGCGAGGTCCAGAAACTGTCCCAGGAGGGCGTTTCCCTGGAGGGCATCAAACGCATCATGGAACTGCAGAACCAGGTCACCGGGCTGCGCCAGCGGATCGTGGAACTATCCACGGAACTGGATGAGGTCCAGCGCCGCAACCCGGACCACAGCCGGGTCTTTGCGGCCGGGCTGGCCGGCGACGTCGTTACCCTCAGCCGCGGACAGCGGCCGCCGGCGGCCGCCACTGCCGTGAAGCAGCTGGGCCTGGTCTCGCTGATGGAACGCCGCAGCCGGCTGCGCGCGCTTCCCGCAGGCAAGACAGCGCAGCGGAACTACGCCGACGACGGATACGTCCAGTCCCTGTAGCACTCCTCTTTAGGGGCGCAGTCCGGCGAGCAGTATGGCCAGCATGGGTTTCCTGTCCTCCGGGGTGCCCAGACGAACAGCATGCTCGATCCCGCAAACCAGGTGGGAGAGCTGCGGCAGGGTCAGTTCGCTGCGGATAATGCCCGCGGACTTGGCCCGGGCGAGCACAGCTTTGAATGCAGCGAAAATCTCCTCCTTTGCTGCCCGCACCCCCTCGGTTTCATCCTCCGGGGAAAGCAGGACGGATTGGAGTCCGCCGTCCTCCAGTTGCAGTTCGAGGGCCGCGCCGAGGTAGAGGGCAAGCGCTTCGCCTGGATCCGGTTCAGCTGCGGCACGGCGTGAAATCTCCTGCATCCGGCCCAAGGTGTCGGCCGTGAGTGCCTCCAACAGTGCCCGCATGGTCGGGAAATGGCGGTAGACCGTCCCTACCCCTACGCCCGCCTCCCGGGCGAGGTCATTCATCCGCAGCTCTTGGGGGTCATGCCGGCGGGCCACGTCTAGGATCCGTGATCGGCTGCGGGCGGCATCTGAACGAAGCGGTGGCATGGGTCCAGTGTAACTCAATCGGATGAAGTATCCGTTTCGTGTGCTAGGTTCTAAGCGGATAGATGATCCACTTAGATTCGAGAGGGCAATCATGACCTGGAACCCAGCCACCCTTCCCAGCCAGACGGGGCGCACATTTGTTATTACCGGGGCCACAGCGGGTATAGGATATTTCGCCGCCGAGCAGCTGGCCGGAGCGGGGGCACACGTTGTCCTGGCCTCCCGATCGGCTGACAAATTAGGCGCGGCCCAGGCCTCCATCCGGAACTATGTGCCGGAGGCCTCCCTCTCCGAGGTGGTGATCGAACTGGGTTCCTTCGCGTCCGTGGATGCAGCCGTAGGCAAAATTGCCGCGTTGCCCCGTCTGGACGGCATCTTCCTCAACGGTGGAGCCATGACCATGAACCGGCGAACCATGACAAGTGACGGGCTGCCGATCCTCCTGGGCACCCACGTTGCCGCCAACATTCGCCTGATGGCGGGCATCCTGCCCCTGCTCTCGGCCACAGGGGAGACCGGCGGCAGGCTGAGCCGCGTGGTGCATGCGTCCACGGGATTTGTCGGGATCAAGCGGTACGGGCTGCAGGACGTGCGGGGCCTGCCATGGACCGGCATTGGCGCCTATACCAAGGCCAAGACGGCCACCGAGGTTTTCGGCCATGAACTCGACCGCCGGCTGCGTGCAGCGGGTCTCCCGGTGGCGTCAGTCCTCACCCGGCCCGGGGTGGGCGTAGATGCCAAAACGCCGGAACGGGCGGGTGTCCGGGATGCTGCGACACCGTACCGGCGCAATCCCTACACACCGTGGGCACAGGGGAAAGACGCCGCGGCATACCCCGCCGTGCGCGCCCTGACCGATCCCGCGGTGCGCGGGGGAGAGTACTTCGCCCCGGAGGAGCGGCTGCGGGGAATGCCCGTGGCCGTGGAGCCCAACGCGCACACGGCAGGCCCGGTTGAATCGCCGGAGCGGCTCTGGCTCCAGCTCGAAGACCTGGCCGGCGTGCAAATCCCCGGACTTGGAGCCCCGGCAACGCAGCCGGACCTGCGCTAGCGCGGTCAGCGCAGCCGGCGGGCCCGAAGCACCACATCCTCGTTGTGGTGGGCGCCGGCACCGGAAGCTACGTGCCGCGGACGGGTCTCCTGCGCCTCGATCCGCCAGTCCCCGTCCAAGGCGGCGGCAATATCTGCCGGGAGCACATACTGGTCCAGATCGTGGCTGTGCCCGGTGTCGGAGGTCAAGGCATGGTGCACCACCAGGAGCAGGCCACCGGGGGCGACCGCCTGCAGCAAGGCCTGTTCCGCGGCATGATCTGCTGTGCGCAGCAATGCCGGATACTGAGCAGACACCAGGTCGAAGGACGCCGCGGCGAGCTGGGCTTCGACCAGGCCGCTGTGCACCCAGGCGATCTGCAGGCGCTGCATTTCCGCCTGCCGTGCTGCCCGTTCCAGGGCTACGGAGGAAACGTCGAGTGCGGTCACGTCCCAGCCGCGGGCGGCCAGCCACAGCGCGTCGGCGCCTTCGCCGCAGCCGACGTCGAGTACCCGCCCCGGAGCCAGGGCAGCAGCTTCCGAGACCAAGGCACCGTTCGGCTGCCCGCTCCACAGGGCTTCACTGGCCGCGTAGCGCTGGTCCCACTCTTCTTCCACGCCTGCCGGTTCCGGCAGGGGAGGGGCAGGCTGCGGCGCGGGACGGGCGGGCTGATGCGGGGTGTTCGAATCCATAACTGAAGCATGCGCCGGCCACCGGTGCACCGCAAACCATGTTGCCGGACCGGCAACATGCCTGCAGTCGTCCATGTCCTCGTCGGGACTAGCCCGCCGGAGCAGGCTAGTCCCGGGCCTCGGCCTCGGGCCGCAGCCGGATAAGGCGCTGCGGGCCGTCGTCGTCCAGTTCCACCAGGTCGCTGCGGGAGGAAAGGAAGTCGGTGAAGGACCGGAAGCCCAGCGGCTTTTCGTTGAAGGAGGGGTCCATACGCCGCATCTGGTTCTTTACCGTGCCTGTGTTGAGCCACTCGTCGTCGCCCTTGGCATGGCCGATCTTCAGTGCACGGACAAGCAGTTCGGTGGCAAGGGTCCGCGGGTCAATGTCTTCAGCGGTGTCCGGCTCCTCAAAGCGGGCGTCTTCGGTGTGCGAGAACATGGGCACCACAGTGAGCTTGCGGGCCTTGCTGGGGGTCTGGTCCATTGCCGCAGTAGGGGCCTTGGCGGATCCCGGTGCCGCGGCGACAGCCGCAACAATGCCGGGCAGGGAGTCATAATCCTCGAACTCGTCGCACGCGGCGGCCAGGGAGGTGCTGGTGGAACCGGCCACACCGATACCCACCACGAAGCGGCCCAGCCGCTTCGCCTTCTGGGCCAGGGCAATGTAGTCGGAATCCCCGGCCACAATGATGATGTGCGTCAGGTCCGGCAGTCGGAAAAGGTCTTCCACCACGTCCACGGCAAGCCGGATGTCGGCACCGTTCTTGGTGCCGCGCGTTGTGGTGGTGAACAACTGGGTGAGGTCCACCGCGCGGGACATCAGCTGCCGCTGGTAGCTGGCGTTGACGGGGACCGACCAGTCGGCGTATGCCCGGTTCACCACCAGGGTGCCGAAGGACGCGGCGAAGTCGATGATCGCATTGAAGTCCACAGTGGCAGCGGTCAGCTTCGCGGCAATATCGGGATCTGCATCCCGGTTGGTCTTGTCGAAATTGCGGATCCCGTCGCGCTGGAAGGCGTTCCGGCCGTGCAGTTGCTGGTAGCGCGAAATGACAATGTTGTCGAAGTCGATATAGAGGCCGACGCGTGCGTCGCTCGGTTCGGGCATGGTGCAAAATCCTTCTGGGCCGGCGGAGGGCTCACTGCCATCCGTACCACCAGTTTCCCGCCGCCGGTACTGCAAGGGCAAACCGGGGTCAAGGCGCAGTGCCGTCCGGTCCTGCCGGGGCACCGCCGAAGGAGCGTACTTCGCGGCCGGTTATCCGGCGGGGGCGAACCGCTGCTGGCCGATCACCGCCAGCAGGCCAAGCTTCTGCGCTGCCTCGCTGCGCGGGGCGGCAGTCAGCACCAGCAGGGCCTGGCTCTGGTCTTCGCTGTACAGGGTCTGGCAGTCGAGCTCGATTTCGCCCAGTTCCGGGTGCAGCAGCGTTTTGTGGTCGGCGAACCGGGTGGCCACGGCGTGGTCCTTCCATATTTCGGTGAACTCAGGGCTGCGCTTCTGCAGCAGGCGAACCAGTTCCAGCGCACGGGCCGAGTTTGCGGAAACTGCCACCCGCAGCCCGGCAACCTGGGCGCGGCCCTGCCGTGCGCGGTCAGCCGGCGGATAGAGCTCACGTTCAGCGGGATCGGTGAACCAACGGTAAACGCTGCTGCGGGCGGGCCCGGTGAGCCGGGAATGGTCTCCCAGCAGTGCCATGGAAAGCCTGTTCTGCGCCAGTGTTTCCCCGAGCGCGGAAAGGATCAGCGCCGGCGTATCCTCAAGCCGGTCCAGGACCCGCAGCAGGGTAGGGGCCACATGAGGGTCCAGGGACGCGCGGGGCGGCGGATTACGGTCAGCCAAACGGAAGAGGTAATCCCGCTCGTCGTAGCTCAGCCGCAGGGCCCGGGCCAGAGATCCCAGCAGCTGTTCCGAAGGCTGCGGGCCGCGGGCCTGCTCCAGCCGGGTGTAATAGTCCACGGACATCCCGGCCAGCGTCGCAACCTCGTCCCGCCGCAGCCCGGCCACCCGGCGCCGGGTCCCGGCGGACAGCCCGACGTCGTCGGGGCGCAGGGCATCCCGGCGGGATTTGAGGAAGTCGGCAAGTGTGGGGCGGTCCATGGATCCATCATGGGCCACCGCAGCCGTTCTATACAGGGACCGGGAATCCTACGACAAACACTCCTCTCCCGCCCGCCGCCGGCCGGGCCAACACTGGGGGCATGAACATTAACGGAAACACCATTTTCATTCCCGGTGCCACCTCCGGCATCGGCCTGGCCCTCGCCGTCCGCCTGCAGGCTGCCGGCAACACCGTCATCATCGGCGGGCGGCGGGCTGAGGTCCTGGAGCTGCTGGCCGCCGAACACGGCTTCGCCACCGTCGCCGTCGACACCACCGATCCGGCCTCCGTCCTGGCGGCCCGCGACACCGTGCTGGCCGGGCACCCGGACTTGAACGTGTTGATTGCCATGGCAGGAATCATGACCGGTGAAGACATGCGCAGCGAAAGCT
Source organism: Arthrobacter sp. zg-Y1143 (assembly GCF_030125565.1). NCBI lineage: Bacteria > Bacillati > Actinomycetota > Actinomycetes > Micrococcales > Micrococcaceae > Arthrobacter > Arthrobacter sp. zg-Y1143. The sequence goes on from NZ_JASKLW010000002.1 coordinate 79,414, forward strand.
TCCTCGCCGGAGCCGAGCGCCTGGTGGAAACCAACATCAACGGCCCGCTGCGGCTGGTGGCCGCGTTTATCGAGCACCTGCAAACCCGGCCGGATGCGGTGATCATGACCGTTTCCTCCGGGCTGGCCCATACCCCGCTGGCCAACACTCCGACATACAACGGCACCAAGGCCTTTATCCACCGGTTTAGCGAAGGCCTCCGGCTGCAGCTTGCCGGGACGTCCGTGCAGGTCATTGAACTGGTGCCGCCGGCGGTCCGGACCGAACTGATGCCCGGCGGCTCGGTGAACGAGCACTATCTCCCGCTGGATGCTTTCGCCGATGAGGTCATGGCCCTGCTTCAGGCCCAGCCCGATGCGCACGAAATCCTTGTCGAGGCCGTGAAGTTCCTGCGTTTTGCCGAAACCGAAGGCCGCTACGATGCGGCGGTCGCAGCGATCAATCCTGCGGTGCCGGCCTAGATCCGGCGGTAGGCGAGGTCGAAGATGAGCCGGCCGGCCTGGTGCGCCTTGTTCTCGAAGCTGGTGAGGGTGCGGCCCTCGAAGCGGGGAGCCCAACCGCCGCGCTCATCGACGTCGTCCTCCGGCACCTTGTTCTCGAGGCCTTCACGGTGCACCCGGGTCAGCGGACCCTGTTCGCCGGCCTGCTCGCCGGTATGCAGGTTCTCAAACTGTTCGGAGGCGTCCAGGACTTCGCGCATCTGTACGGCGTAGTCGGACCAGTCAGTGGCCAGCCGCCACGTGCCGCCGGGCACCAGGACCCGGGCCACCAGCTCGGCGAAGGACTCCTTGACGAGGCGCCGCTTGTGGTGGCGGGTCTTGTGCCAGGGGTCCGGGAAAAACACCCATACTTCGTCCACGGATCCGGCGGGGAGCATGCTGGTCAGCACCTCGGGGGCGTTGGCCTGCACCACACGCACGTTGGTCAGGCCCTTCTGCCCGATGCGCTGCAGGGTCTGTGCCAGGCCGGGCAGGTAGACCTCCACGGCAAGGAAGTCCTTGTCCGGGTTCTGCTCCGCGGCGTGCGTGACGGCTTCACCGAGTCCAGACCCGATTTCGACGACGAGGGGTGCGGTGCGCCCGAACTCCGCCGCGGCGTCGAACACGTACTCCGGATGCACCGAGGTATCGGCTTCCTCGCGCGGCACATCCACCACAAAACGGTCCGACAGTTCATCCCAGGCCTGCTGGCGGCGGCCCTGGAGGCGCGAGCCGCGCCGGACAAAGGAGACCGGAGAGCGGAAATGCCGGTCCTCGTCAGTTTCGGAGTCAACGTCGATGTCAGGGTCGGTGCCCTCGGCCTGCGGCAGGGCTGGTTCAGTAGTCATCACCGTTAATGCTATCGGCTGCCGGGGCCCCGGTTTTCACCGCTGCCGCCCGCCCCGATTAGGAAACTTTCCGCATTACGGTAAACTGTAGGGAGATGTTGGTCCTGCCACGGCCGCAGCCAAAGGTTGCAGCCGTGTGTGTAAGCAGTCCAGCCTGCGTCGATGAACGCTTTCTTTTGTCCCGCCTGTTAGCGCGGTAGACACTGTCTGACTTTTCTTCGGCGAACCCCCGGCCCAAACGGCGTTGGGGGCCTCTTACCGAAAGTTGCCTGTCTTTTATGACCACTTTTGCTGCCCTTGGTGTGCCCAAGGCACTTGTTTCCTCCCTCGCTGCCGCCGGAATCGACGAGGCGTTCCCCATCCAGGTGGAAACCCTCCCCGACACCCTTAAAGGCCGCGACGTCCTGGGCCGCGGGCGCACCGGCTCCGGCAAGACCCTCGCCTTCTCCCTGCCGCTGGTCACCCGACTGGCCGAGAACGAGGCAGCTTACCGCCGCCGTCCGAACCGCCCGCTGGGCCTGGTCCTGGCACCCACCCGCGAACTGGCCACACAGATCAACAACGTGATTGAGCCGCTGGCCAAGGAACTGGGCCTGAACACCACCGTGATCTACGGCGGCGTGTCCCAGCAGCGCCAGGAAAAGGCACTGAAGGCCGGCGTCGACATCGTCATTGCCTGCCCCGGCCGCCTCGAGGACCTGATGAAGCAGAAGGTCATCAGCCTTGAGTCCGTCGAGATCACCGTGCTGGACGAGGCCGACCACATGGCCGACCTTGGCTTCCTGCCGGTTGTCCAGCGCCTGCTGGACCGCACTCCGGAAAAGGGCCAGCGGATGCTGTTCTCCGCCACCCTGGACAACGGTGTGGACAAGCTGGTCCGCCGTTACCTGTCCAACCCGCTGACGCACTCCGTGGATGAGCCGCAGGCAGCGGTCTCCACCATGGAGCACCACGTGCTGCTGGTCCAGGACCAAACGGCCAAGAAGCTGCTGGTCAAGGAACTGGCCGGGGGCCAGGGCCGCCGCATCATGTTCATGCGCACCAAGCACCACGCCCGCAAGATGGCCCAGTTCCTCACGGACAACGGCATCCCCACGGTGGACCTGCACGGCAACCTGTCCCAGAATGCCCGTGACCGGAACCTGGCGGAGTTCGCTTCCGGCGATGTCCGGGTCCTGGTGGCCACCGACGTCGCCGCCCGGGGCGTCCACGTGGACGACGTGGAGCTCGTAGTCCACATTGATCCGCCCACGGAACACAAGGCCTACCTGCACCGTTCAGGCCGTACGGCCCGCGCCGGATCCAGCGGAACCGTGGTCACGCTGACCCTCCCGGAGCAGAAGAGCGAGGTGTCGAAGCTGATGAAGGCTGCCGGCGTCGACGTTTCCATCGAGAAGGTCAGCCACAACTCCCCGTCCATCGCCAAGCTCGTCGGCGAACGCGCGGCCGTTGTGGAACCGCATGTCCGTGCCGCGCAGCTGGCAGCCAAGTCGCCGCAGCAGGGCGGCGGCCGTTCCACCGGCGCCAATGCCCAGCGCAAGCGCGCGGCCCGTTCCACCAGTGCACCCCGCGCCGGCGGACGCGGCGGCAACGGCGGACGCGGGCGGGTTTCCGCCGAACGTCCCGAGCGTACGGAACGCAGCGAACGCAACGACCGCGCTGCAGCCGGTGACAGCGGCCGCACCCAGCGTCCGGCCCGTGCCACCGAAGGACGCCGCGCCAGCGCCGGTGCTGCCACCGCTGCAGGCCGCAACCGCCGCCCCGCCACCGGCCAGCGTGCCGAAGGCGCCGGCAGCGGCCAGCGTTCCGGCGGCGCATCGGGCCGTCCGGCACGTGCCGCCGGTCCCCGCCGCGCCACCGCCCCGGCCTCCAACGAGCGCCGCTCCCGCTAAGGGTTCTGAGAAAAGAGGTCCCGCATCCACCGGATGCGGGACCTCTTTTTTGTTTTGCGCGCAGACCTACTCGGTGTACAGCCCCATGCCGCGCAGCACATTGCGCCGGGCGGCGTTGGAAATCAGGAACCGGCGCCCGGAGGTGACCTCCGGATCGACTCGGACAAAGGCGTTCTTAACGCCCGCCTGCCAGGGGAAAAGGGGAAGCTCCTCCGAAGCCATCAGCTCGGCGTTGTCCTCCAGCAGGGAAGCGGTGCCTTTGAGCACCACGCTCCAGGCGGAGGAAAGATTGTCGTCATAGCCGTCAATCTCAAACGCCACCGAACTGCCCGAAAGCGCCCCGGACAGCTTGGTGCCGGCGGCGGTCCGGAACACAACGGTGCCGTGGTCCACGGCGAAGTTCACCGGAAAAATCTCCGGGTGGCCCTCCACGACTACGGCCAGCCGGCCGAACCGGGCTTTCCGGATATAGTCCCAGCACTGGCTGGAGGTGAGCTGGTCTGCGGCGGTTTCCCCGGAAGTCGGCATGGCGCCAGTGTAGGACAGGAAGGGCAGCGGGGCTAAGTAGGAACTGCGGGCGTGGCTGGAGCCGGTGCCGTGGCTAAACCCGGGCCGGTGGAGAACAATGGATGAATGCGCGCAATCCTCAACGTCATCTGGCTCCTGTTCGGCGGTATTTGGCTGGCGCTGGGGTATGCGCTGGCCGGTGTGATCTGCTGCCTGCTGATCGTGACCATTCCGTTCGGCATCGCGTCCTTCCGCATTGCCAACTACGCGCTGTGGCCGTTCGGCCGCACGGTGGTGGACCGGGGCGGCTTTACCGGACCGCTGAGCATGGTGGGTAACATCATCTGGCTGCTGCTGGCCGGCATCTGGATCGCCATCGGCCACGTGATGACCGCCATCCCCATGTTCGTGAGCATTGTGGGCATCCCGCTGGGCATCGCGAACCTGAAGATGCTGCCCATTTCCCTGATGCCGCTGGGCAAGGTCATTGTGCCTACGGACACCTGGCAAATCACCCCGTACGCCGGCAACGCCTACCGCCAGCCCGGCTATTCGGGCCGGGCGGTGCCGGGGCAGTACGGCCCGGGGGAGTACCGCCCGGGCCAGTACTAGCCAACGGCAGTACTAGTCCCGGCAGTACTAGCCCCGGGCGCCGGTCAGGAACTGCTTCATCAGCGGGCCACCCGACGTCGAACCCCGTTCGCCCTGTTCCACGAACACCGCGACGGCCAGGTCACCCTGGATGGACAGTACCCAGGCGTGGGTCTGGGGCGGGTCCTCGCCGCCAAACTCCGCGGTCCCCGACTTAGCCAGCACAGGGTCGCCCGGCACGTCCAGCAGCATCTGTACGCCGCCCTCGGCGACGACGGCGCGCATCATCTCCCGCAGGGACGCAGCTTCCGCGGCGGTGAGCTTACTGGGAGCAGGGGCGGGGGCCGCCGATTCACTTGCTGACGGAGCAGCCGATGCCTTCGCCCCAGCCGACGGGTCGGCAGGCGCCGATGCGGCCGGGGCTGTCCCCTCTGTTCCCGCGACGGGACGGACCAGCGCCGGTGCCACCCGCTCGCCCTTGCTGATGGACGCTCCGGCCACGGCCATGGCCAGCGGCGAAACGAGGACTTCGCCCTGCCCGATCAGCGACGCTGCGTGGGCGGTGCCCTCGGCCTCCGCCGGAACCGATCCCAGGAACGCGGGCGTGCCGATGGCCGCGTCCACACCGATGCCCAGATCCGCTGCCGCATCCGCCAAGGCCTGCTGGGAAACCGTGTCGCGTGCGTTCAGGAAGGCCGTGTTGCACGAGTTGGCGAATGCCGTACGTAGCGGGATGTCTCCGGTTGCGTTGGCGGGGTAGCCGGGGACGTTGGCGAAGTTCCGCCCGTCAACGTTGAGTTCGGCCGGGCACTGGACCGTGGACTCCGGAGTGACGCCGTTGCGCAGCATGGCCAGGGCAGAGGCAGTCTTGAACGTGGAGCCGGGCGGATACTGGCCCAGCAGGGCCGTCTGCTGGCCTCCGCTGCCCGGCCCGTTGGCCACGGTGAGGATATCGCCCGTGGAAGGCTGGATGGCGACCAGGGCCGACGCCGAGGGCTCGCCTTCCAGGACTGCCTCGGCCAGCTCCTGCAGGCGGGGATCGAGGGTGGTCTGTACATCGGTGCCGGAAAGGGCGTCCGTGGCAAAAACGCCCTTGCTTCCGCCCGCGTTTTCGACAGTGATGCTCACTCCGTCGCTGCCCCGCAGTTGCTCGTCGTACTGCTGCTGGAGTCCGGAAAGGCCGGTCAGGTCGCCCGCGGACAGCCGGCCTTCGGACTTCTCGATCGCCTCGGCGGTGGCCTCGCCTACGGTGCCGAGCAACGCCCGGGCGAAGCTCCGCGTGGGCGCCAGGATGCGCTGCGCGGGCAGCGCCGCGGCGCCGGGGATGGCTTCAACGCTCTGAATCGTGGCCGGTCCGTCCGCCTCGGCGCGCTGCACCAGCGCCTCCACGAACGCTTCCGGGCCGGAGGCCTGCACCTGCGCGGTGTAGGCCTCGGGGTCCAGTCCCACCAGGGCGGCCAGCGCGGCGGCGGAGGACGCCTCCTGCCCCTCCGGGACGTCGGGCTTGTTGATGCCGATCCGCAGCACCGGACGGGAAGTCATCAACGGCGCCCCGTTCCGGTCCAGGATGTCGCCGCGGGCGGGAGGCGGCACGGTCGCGCGGGCCAACCGGTCGCCGTCGGCCAGGGAATCGAACAGCACCGACGGCGCCCACTGGACCAGCCACTGATCATCCTCGCCGCGTTCGAGCCGGACAGTGCTTTCATAGTTCCAGTCCGGCCGCGAATCCCCGTTCACGTCCCAGGCATACCCAAGCTTGGCGGACGCGGTGTCCTTGTCATCGGGATCTTCGTCGACACCGGCCACGGTGACGTCCGGCCGCAGGGGCCCCATGTCGGCCAGCAGGGTCTGAAGCTCCTTGTTGATCTGGTCCGGAGTTCCCGCCGTAAAGGCAGATCCTGACACATCCAGGTTGCCCAGGCCCTCGGCCAGGGTAGCGGCGGCGTCATCCGGTGACGGCTTGTCCGCCGAACAGGAGACAAGGCTCAGGGCCAGAGCGGCGACGGCGAGAACGGAAACGGGTGTGCGGTTTTTCCCCATCCCGACAGGGTACCTGCCTGCCCTCCCGAACCTGCGGATGTGGCAGGCCTGTTGTTATTCCCGGCGCTGTGCGAAGTCGGTTTCCCAGTTGTCCTTGGGAACCTGGTCCTCGGCGATGGAGGTGTTGCCCGGCACCTCGCGGTTCAGGTGCAGGAACTCCAGATGGGTCTCGTAATGGTCCAAAACATCGGTGATGACCTGTTCCTTGCTATAGCCCATGAGGTCATAGCCGTGGCTGCCCTCGAGGGAGAAAACCTCCATCCGGAAATACTTGGTTTCCGCTGACGCGTTGTGGGCATAGGACGGGGTATCGCACCGCACGGGGTAGATCTGGTATTTGAAGCCGCGCTCCTGCGCCATGCCCACCTGCAGGTCCAGATGGTGGATGCCGTACGGAGCCACCTCTCCTTCGCACAGTACGACGTCGGCGCCCCGCGCCTTCAGTTCGTCATGGACTTCCTGCAGGGCAGGCCGGGCGACGGTTTGCAGGAAGCGTTCGGCCTGCCGCGGACCCGGGTAGGTCATCACGCGGGAGAGGCGCTGGCGCCAGCTGAGGCCGCCGCGCGCGTCCAAGCCGCGTCCTGCGATGATGCTCGGCAGGGAAGCCCGGTAGCTGTCGGTCAGCGTGTTCTCTACCCGCAGGGCCTTATAGACCCCGAGCATGATGAACAGCAGGAGGATGGACAGCGGCAGCCCCATGATGATGGTGGCGTTCTGCAGCGTGGTCACCCCGCCGACCATCAGCATCGCGAGGGTAAGCAGGCCGGTGGCCACTGACCAGAACACCCGCAGCCACTTCGGCCCGTCGGAGTCGGCATCGCTGAGGTGGGAGGTGAAATTGGCCATCACCAGGGCGCCGGAGTCTGCGGAGGTCACGTAGAACAGCAGGCCGGTGAAGGTGGCGATGGCCGCCGTCGCCGGCGCCCAGGGGTACTGTTCCAGCAGTCCGTAGAAGGCGCGTTCGGGCTGGTTCATTGCCACCTCCCCGAACGCTGTGTTGCCGGTCATGACCAGGTCAAGCGCGGAGTTCCCGAAGATGGATATCCACAGCAGGATGAAGGCAAACGGCACGATCATGGTGCCGAGGACGAATTCGCGGATGGTCCGGCCCCGGGAGATCCGGGCCAGGAAGAGTCCGACGAACGGTGCCCAGGCAATCCACCAAGCCCAGAAGAACAGGGTCCAGGAACTCAACCAGGCATCCGGCCGGTCATAGGCCATGGTGTCCATGGTCATGGACGGGAAGTTGCTGAGGACATCCCCGATGTTCTGGACAATGCCGTCGAGCAGGAAGTTGGTGTTGCCGGCGACCAGGACGAAAAGCATCAGCCCGACGGCGAGGACCACATTGAGCTCGGAGAGCCGGCGGATGCCTTTCTCCACACCGGAGACGGTGGAAATGGTGGCCATGATGACGGACAAGGCAATCAGGGAAACCTGCACCGTCAGGTTTTCGGGCAGTCCGAACATGACGTTCAGTCCATAGTTCAACTGCACCACGCCGATGCCGAGAGAGGTGGCAATGCCGAAGATGGTCCCCAGCAGGGCGGCAATGTCCACGCTGTGGCCAAGCGGACCTTCGATCTTCCTGCCGAAAATCGGGTACAGGGCCGAGCGGATGCTCAGCGGCAGGTTGTGCCGGTAGGCAAAGTAGCCGAGGGCCAGTCCCATCAGGGCATACAGTGCCCAGCCGGTTATGCCGTAATGGAACAGGGTCAGTACCAGGGCATTGCGTGCCGCTTCGGCAGTGCCGGGATCGCCGGCGGGCGGGGCCAGATACTGCGAGACCGGCTCGGAGACCGAGAAGAACATCAGGTCAATGCCGATGCCGGCGGCGAACAGCATGGCGGCCCATGTGAACATGCTGAACTGCGGCCTGGAATGGTCAGGGCCGAGCTTCGTCTTACCGACGCGGGTCAGCGCCGTGGCCAGGACAAAAATCACCACGAGGCTGACCACCAGGAAGTAGTACCAGCCCATGTTGACCGAAACCCAGCCCACCATGGAACCGATAACGGAATCGGCATTGCCGGAGGCCAGCATGGCCCAGAGGGCAATGGCGAGAATTCCGGCGGCCGAACCGATGAAAACCGTTGTATTAACCCGGGTCCGCGGAGCAGCGGTGTCCGCTTTCTCCGCTTCCGCGAGATTGCTCATTGAGGATCGATCCTTGGGTTGCTACGGAGCTTCAGGCGCTCCGGCAGCACGGGATGGCGGAGGCGGCCGCGGCGCGGCGTACACCTAGGCGTCCGCAGGCCAAACGGAGCGGGCGGGCACCCGGGGGACTGCAGCGCGAAGCGCTGTCCGGAGGCATTTTCGAATCTACCAAAATCCCCGCAGTGCCTCGATTCCTTTGACCCGGCTCACACGGACATGGCAGGTGCAAGCCCAGGATGCCGGGCCAGGGCAGCCTTCCCGGCCTGTGCAGGGCCTGCTTTCCCTGCTACCGTTTTGGAGAAATGGCCCTCTTGTGGCCAACGACACAACTCGCTTCCAACTGGACACCTTCCGACGGCCCGAGCGGCGTCGACAGCCGCGCAAGGACCCGGATCGGGTGCCGGTTGTTCTACGGAGGAGTGAGCGGATGTCCGATTTGGACACGATTCTCAGAAGGACGGAGCGGTCCTTGGGCCGCCGGCAGATTCAGGCCGGCCACGCACTGATGGTTGTGATGGCCAGGGACATCGGGCATCCCATCGGAGAGGTGTGGTCCGCGCTGGCTGAACCTGACCGCGTGGCTGAATGGCTGGCGCAGCCGGAGGGGGATTTGCGGAGGGGAGGAAACTACAGTCTGCCCGACGGATCCCATGGTGACATCCTGCGCTGTGATCCGCCCCGCCTGCTCACCGTGTCCTGGATCCGGGAAGGGGCAGCCCCTGCCGAGTTGGAGCTGCATCTGACGGCCGAAGACAGCCAGACCCGGATAGAACTGCTTTACGCCTCGGTCCGCAAGGGGTTTGCCACCACCGCGGCACCCGGCGGCGGGATCTGGACCGGCGGGGCGGGGTGGGAGTTCTTCCTGGACATGCTGGAGGAGTACCTGGGCGGCACCATCCCGCAAAAGCCGCCGGGACTTATGCCGGATTTGAAGATCGAAGGAGAGCTGGTGGACCTGTTCGACGCCCGGAACGAGAGCTGGCGCCGGGCTGCCGACGAGTTTGAGGCGGAGCGCGCCCCGTAGGAGACGCCGGCGCCGCCTTGGGACGGGCGCCCCAAGAGTGCTGTGGATAACTTTACTTTCAAAGTTGAGCTAACTAGACTCAACTTTGTTATATGACCAGCACTGAGGCTGAATATTGCTGAGGTTTTGAGGAGCCATCCGTGGACACCAAATTCACGAACAAGAGCCAAGAGGCGCTCTCGGCTGCGGCCATGAACGCCAACACTGCCGGTAACCCGCAGATCGAACCGTCCCACCTGCTCAAAGCCCTGATGGACCAGCGGCAGGGTGTGGCCGTGGCCCTGCTCAAGGCCGCCGGCGTGAATGTCGACACGGTGAGTGCTGCGGCCAGCAACGCCATTCACCAGCTGCCATCCTCTTCAGGGTCCTCCGTGGCCCAGCCGCAGTTCTCACGGCCCCTGCTCCAGGTCATCAGTGCCGCTCAGCACGAAGCGGAGCAGCTGGGAGATGCCTTTGTATCCACCGAACACCTGCTGCTGGGCCTGTCACTGGACAGCGGCCCGGCGGGCAAGGTGCTGCGGGACAACAACGCAGGGCATGACGCCCTGATTGCCGTGCTTCCATCCGTACGAGGAGACCGTAAAGTGACCAACGCCGATCCGGAGAACACCTTCCAGGCCCTGGAAAAGTTCAGTACCGACCTGACCGAGATGGCACGGTCCGGAAAACTGGATCCGGTTATCGGCCGGGACGCGGAAATTCGGCGCGTGATCCAGGTCCTCAGCCGCCGGACCAAGAACAATCCGGTACTGATAGGAGAGCCGGGGGTGGGCAAAACCGCCGTCGTCGAAGGCCTCGCCCAGCGCATGGTTGCCGGCGACGTCCCGGAAAGCCTCAACGGCAAGACCCTGCTGTCCCTCGACCTGGGCTCCATGGTGGCCGGGGCGAAGTACCGCGGCGAATTTGAAGAACGATTCAAGGCCGTGCTGGAAGAGATCTCCAATGCCGAAGGGCAGATTGTCACCTTCATCGACGAGCTGCACACGGTAGTGGGGGCAGGTGCCGCCGAAGGGTCCATGGACGCCGGCAACATGCTCAAACCCATGCTGGCCCGCGGGGAGCTGCGCCTGATCGGCGCCACCACCCTGGACGAGTACCGCGAAAACATTGAAAAGGACGCCGCACTGGAACGCCGTTTCCAGCAGGTTTACGTAGGCGAGCCCAGCGTTCCGGACACCATCGGTATCCTGCGCGGCTTGAAGGAGCGCTACGAGGCGCATCACAAGGTGGCCATTGCGGACTCGGCACTGGTTGCCGCCGCCACCTTGTCCAACCGCTACATCACGGGCCGCCAGCTACCGGACAAGGCCATTGACCTGGTGGATGAGGCCGCCTCCCGGCTGCGCATGGAAATCGACTCCGCTCCGGAGGAAATCGACGAGCTGCGCCGCGCGGTGGACCGGTTGACCATGGAGGAACTGGCCCTGGCCAATGAGACGGACGAGGCTTCCATGGAACGCCTTGCCGTACTGCGCGAGGACATGGCGAACCGGAAGGAACAGCTGGCAGCGCTCAATGCCCGCTGGGAAGCGGAAAAGGCCGGCCTGAACCGGGTTGGTGACCTCAAGGCAAAGATAGACGAGCTGCGCAGCCTGGCCGAAAAGGCACAGCGCGACGGCGACCTCACGGAAGCCTCGCGCATCCTCTACGGCGAGATCCCCGCACGGCAGAAGGAACTCGACGCCGCCCAGCAGGCGGAGGCGAGCAAAAACGGGGAGGAAGCCCAGGAGCTGATGGTGTCCGAAGAGGTCACTGCGGATGACATTGCCGAAGTGGTGTCCGCGTGGACCGGCATCCCTGCCGGGCGGATGCTGCAGGGCGAATCGCAGAAGCTGCTGGACATGGAAGAGGCCCTCGGTTCCCGCCTGATCGGCCAGACGAAGGCGGTGGCTGCGGTGTCCGACGCGGTGCGCCGCTCACGGGCCGGCGTCAGCGACCCGGACCGGCCCACCGGTTCGTTTATGTTCCTGGGCCCCACCGGCGTCGGCAAGACCGAGCTGGCCAAGGCGCTGGCGGACTTCCTGTTCGACGACGAACGGGCCATGGTCCGCATCGACATGAGTGAGTACTCGGAGAAGCACGCCGTGTCCCGGCTGGTGGGTGCCCCTCCTGGCTACGTGGGCTACGAGGAAGGCGGACAGTTGACCGAAGCGGTCCGGCGCCGGCCTTATTCCGTGATCCTGCTGGATGAGGTGGAAAAGGCCCACCCGGACGTCTTCGACATCCTGCTCCAGGTGCTCGACGACGGGCGGCTGACGGACGGCCAGGGCCGCACAGTGGACTTCCGCAACGTGATCCTGATCCTCACCTCGAACATCGGCTCCCAGTTCCTGGTGGACCCGGGCATGAACGACGAGCAGAAACGCGAGTCGGTGATGGCCATGGTCAACGCGAACTTCAAGCCGGAGTTCCTCAACCGCCTCGACGACGTCATCCTGTTTGATCCGCTGAGCTTGGAAGACCTGACGAAGATCGTGGACATCCAGGTCCGGGCGCTCGCGGCACGCCTCCACGAGCGCCGGCTGGTGCTGGAAGTGACCGACGCCGCCCGCGAGTGGCTGGCCCTGACCGGCTACGATCCGGCCTACGGTGCCCGTCCGCTGCGGCGCCTGGTGCAGCGGGAAATCGGTGACAAGCTGGCCCGCGGCATTCTGGCCGGGAAGATCAGCGACGGGGACACCGTGCTGGTGGACCGTGCGCCGGACGGGCTGGACGGCGATGGCCTGGTGGCCGAAACCGGACTCACGGTGGCTGCAGTCAGCTGACCGGGACCCGGCAGCGCAAGTAGAAACGAACGGCAACAAACGAACGGCGTGGGGGGGGGGGGGGGGGCCCCGCCCGGGGGGGGTGTTTTTGTTGTTTTTTTGGTGGGGGGGGGTGGGG
>NZ_JASKLW010000003.1:0-99435 GCF_030125565.1 Arthrobacter sp. zg-Y1143
CCCCCCGCCCCCGCCCCCCGCCCCCCCAACCAAAACCCCCCCCCCCCCCCCCCCGGGGGGGGGCCCCCCCCCCCCCCCCCCCCACGCCGTTTGTTTGTTTGTTTGTTTGTTGCTGCCGGTTAGTTGGTCCGGAGCAGGGACTCCGTCAGTTCCTGGCCCTCGGGGCTGAATACAAAGCAGTCCAGCCGGCGGTCTCCGTTGGACCAGGTCTGCTCCGTGGGGATGGACTTGGCGACCTTGAGATCCGGGTAGGACGAGGCGCTATCGGCGTAGTCCACGGCGGCGCACACCTCGTTGACCCGGTCTTCCAGGGCGGCTGTGCCGGGGAAGTCGTCGCTGCCCTCGAACCGCTCCGATGCCACCAGCTGGGCGTCGTGCGGAGTCTCGCAGGTGACGACGTCGGCAGTGGAGTTCACGTCCTCCCAGTCCTGCAGGCAGGCGCCGGCTTCCAGGTCCACGGGGCTGACGTTTTCGCTGACCACCCCTTCGCCCTTGCCGTTAAAGACGAAGACCACCAGGAGGATGGCAACGACGGCGGCCAGGACTACGCCGCCGATCACCAGCAGGAGCTTGGTGTTGCGTCTGCCTGCGCCCTTGGCCGGACCTGCTGCGGTTGCGGGGGCCGGTGCCGGGGCACCCGGCTCCTCAACTGCCGGCGTCTGTCCCGTGGCGTCTGCTTTAGGCTTCCGTGCGGCGCCGACGGCAGCGGCAGCAGCCTGGCTTTCCGCCAGACGGCGGGAACGGCGGGTATCGCCGGTCGGAACCGAAGCCGTTGTTGGCTCCGGCTCGGGTGTGTCTTCGGCTTCAGCCTTGTCCTGCGCCGGCAAGGCATCCGTCACGGGCGCCGCTGCATTGATTCCGTGCAGCAGGCCGGGTGCATCCTCCGGCCCGGCGTCGGACCGGGCGTCGGACGGGGCTTCGGACGGCGCATTCCCAGCCCCTTCCTCGGTGTCCTCAGTCGCGGGTTCTTCGACCGCAGCTTCTTCAGCTGCGGGTTCTTCAACTACGGCTTCTTCGGCCGCGGGTTCTTCGCGTCCGGTCTCCGGCGAGCCCGGTCCTGCCTGCGCCGCGTCGGGGGCTTCGGGGTCCGTTTCGGCTGCTTCTTCAGCTGCGGGGTCAACCCGAATCTCTGCGCCGGCAGGAGCGGGCTCGAGACCGGAAAGCCGGCCCGCTTCGGCGGCATTGGCTTCCACGGCGGCTGTTTCGGAAGCCACGTCCTCAAGCTCGGCGGCCTCCACCGCGTCACTGCTCAGTGCCGGTTCGGCCAGGGACGGCTCTTCCAGCTCCAGCTCCTCGGGGGCCACTACCACCGGTTCCGGCGGCAGTTCCACGTCGTCCTCCATGTCCCCGGGTTCGTCCGCGGTGCTTTCGACGCCGGAACTTTCGGCGGACGGGTTGTCGCCGGCGCTTTCGGTTGACTGGGAGTCAGCATCAGCGCCCTCCGCATGCACGGCGTCATGCTCGGGTGCGGATTCCGCGGCTACAGCGTCACCTTCTGCAGTCACAGTGTCATCGTCTGCAGCCTCTGCGGGCACAGTGTCATCGTCTGCACGTTCTGCACGTTCTGCACGTTCTGCGGACTCGGGGGACCCGGTACCGGCAACCGCCTCTGAACTGTCGGCGCCCTTCCCTGCTCGTGTTGCCCTGTCCGCCAGGCGGGAGAGGACGGCACCCACAGCCGTTGCAACGGCAGTCTTTTTTCCCGGTGCCTCATCGGCTTTCCCCGGCGTCTCATCGGCATCGGCGTCGGCTGGTTCGGCCGACTGCGCGCCCGTGCGGGCAGCACCGCTGCTGTCGGCGAAAGTGCGCTCCCACAGGCCTGTGTCGTGGCTTCCGTCGGCGGATAGCCAGGCAGGGGAGTCCGAATGCGCGCTCAGATCGGGGAAGGCAGTGGGGTTTCCTGCCTCCTCCGGTAGCGGAGAGTCCGCCCCCGGTGTATTTTTCTGATCGCTCATGGTGAACGGTGGTCCTCCCTGTAGGTGGCGCTGTGATGCGCCCCAAAACTGTATCTACCCCTGACTTTAGCCAATATTCGGGGGGCGGCGCAGGGGCAGGTGCAGGGGAGGCCGGCCTGATGTGCTCCCGGGGCAGCCCGGACGGAACTGCAGGGGGCACAAGGCGGCGGGAAAACATGTAATCTGTACTTACGACAAATTGACCAAATATTCCGAGGCCTCGTTCATCTGCCCGAACGACCCGCCTCCGGATCGACGCAAAAAGGGGGTCACGCCATGGGGCGCGGCCGTCAAAAGGCAAAAGCAACCAAGCAGGCACGGGAGATGAAGTACTTCACCCCTGCCACGGACTACTCGGCGCTCCAGCGTGAGCTTTCTGGACCGACGAGCCGTCCATCCAGTCGATATCCCGAGGAGCCGGCTGAGCCGGACTACTCGGCGTACGAGGATAAGTACGCGGATCAATTTGGCGACGATGACGATGATGAGGGCAATCGCCGCGCAGGCTAGCGGCAGCCTCAATACGTTGGCCAATTGCCATCCTTTCAGCGGACCACCTTCTGGTGGGTCCGCTGATTGGCGTTAACGCCGCGCTTGCCGGGCGGCCGGACGCAGAACGGCCCCGGACCGGGCGGTCCGGGGCCGCCTTGCTGTCTCGTCAGGCGTAGCTGCCGACCAGCCGCACCGCTCCGCCGTCCACGCCCTTGGCGCCCTGGACGAAGTCGACGTCGGGGCCGTCCGGCGCCTGGGCGTCGCCCACGCTGCCCATCACCCAGGCGGACACTCCCAATGCAGCCAGCCGCCGCAGTGCGGCATCGGCGCCGCCAGCGTCCACAATCGCCACCATGCCCACGCCCAGGTTCAGGGTGCGTTCCAGGTCCGGCTGGGGCACGTTGCCCAGTTCGGCAATGAGCTTGAACACCGGCGGGAGTTCCCAGGTGGAGCGGTCCACTGTGGCCTGCAGTCCCTTGGGCAGGACCCGGGCCAGATTGGCGGCCAGTCCGCCGCCGGTGACGTGACTGAAGCCGTGCACACCGGCTGCGTCGTACCGGGCCAGATCCAGGCAGTCTGCCGCGTAGACGCGGGTAGGCTCGAGCAGTTCTTCGCCCAGCGTCCGGCCCAGTTCCGAGACCTGGCGTTCCAACTGCCAGCCGGCGTGGTTGATCACGCGGCGGACCAGGGAATAGCCGTTGGAGTGGATTCCGGAAGAAGCCATCCCGATCACCACGTCGCCGCGGCGCACCCGGTCCGGGCCCAGCAGCCGGTCCGCTTCGACAACACCGGTAGCCGCACCGGCGACGTCGTACTCGTTTTCGCCCAGCAGCCCTGGATGTTCGGCGGTTTCCCCGCCCACCAGGGCTGTGCCGGCCACCTCGCAGGCGGCGGCAATACCGCGGACAATGCCGGCGATCCGCTCCGGCACCACCTTGCCGCAGGCGATGTAGTCCGTCATAAAGAGCGGCTCGGCGCCAACCACGACGATGTCGTCCACCACCATGCCCACCAGGTCGAAGCCGATGGTGTCGTGGATGTCCAGAGCCTGGGCAATGGCCACCTTGGTTCCCACGCCGTCCGTGGACGTTGCCAGCAGCGGCTTGGTGTACGACAGCAGTTTGGACGCGTCATAGAGCCCGGCGAAACCGCCAACCCCGCCGAGGACCGAGGAATTGTGTGTGGCCTTCACCGCAGCCTTCATCAGTTCAACGGCTTTGTCGCCGGCTTCAACGTCCACCCCTGCGGAGGCGTAGGTGATGGAGGTGTTGGGCGCGTTCATACGGCCTCTTTCTTTTCGGAATCGTTGAGCAGGTTCTCGTATTCGCTGTCCGGGCCGGGGTCGCAGCCGTTGGCCCCGCTGCTCTCCGCAGGGTTCCCGGCGTCCGCTTCCAGGAGGTTCTTGCCCAGCCGGTCCGCGGAGGGCAGCTCGATGGGGTAAACGCCGGTGAAGCAGGCCGTGCACAGGCGTTCCCGCGGCTGGCGGGTCGCCCCGATCATGCCGTCTTCGGAGATGTAGGCCAAGCTGTCCGCACCGATGGACGCCCGGATTTCCTCCACGGCGGCTCCATTGGCGATGAGCTCGGCGCGGGATGCGAAATCGATGCCGTAGAAACACGGCCACTTTACCGGCGGTGAGGAGATTTTGACGTGGACTTCCACGGCGCCGGCTTCGTGCAGCATCCGAACAATGGCTCGCTGGGTGTTGCCGCGCACAATCGAGTCGTCCACCACCACCACGCGCTTGCCGCGGATCACTGATTCCAGGGCATTGAGCTTGAGCTTGATGCCCAGCTGGCGCAGGGTCTGGCTGGGCTGGATGAAGGTCCGCCCCACGTAGGAATTCTTGACGAAGCCGTGGGCGAAGGGGATGCCCGATTCCTCGGCGTATCCCACGGCGGCGGGTGTGCCCGACTCGGGCACCGGGATCACGATGTCTGCTTCCACCGGGTGTTCCCGGGCCAGCTGGCGGCCCATCTCAACACGGGATTCGTAGACGGAGCGTCCGGCGATGGTGGCGTCCGGACGGGCCAGATAAACGTATTCAAAGACGCAGCCGGCCGGCGTCGGCTGCCCGAAAGTCCGGCTGCGGACGCCGTTATCGTCGATGGCTATGAATTCACCGGGCTTGATTTCCCGGATGAAGCTGGCGCCTACGGTGGCCAGTGCGGAACCTTCCGAAGCCACCACCCAGCCGCGTTCCAGCCGGCCGAGGACCAGGGGGCGAACCCCGTAGGTGTCGCGTGCCGCGTACAACGTGCCTTCGTCCATAAACACGAAGGAGAACGCGCCCCGCAGTTTGGGCAGCAGTTCCATGGCCGTGTCTTCGAGGGAGCGGCCGTCGCTGCCGTTGAGCAGGGCGGTGACCAAAGCGGTGTCTGAGGTGTTTCCCTGGGCTATTTCCCCGGAACGGGGCCGGCCCTCGCGTTCGAGGATCAGTTCATACAGTTCAGCGGAGTTGGTCAGGTTGCCGTTGTGCGCCAGGGCTACGGTGCCGGCGGCGGTGGCGCCCAGGGTGGGCTGGGCGTTGGCCCAGTGCGACGCGCCGGTGGTGGAATACCGGCAGTGCCCGACGGCGATATGCCCCACGAGGGTGTTGAGCGTGGTTTCGTCAAAGACCTGGGAGACCAGGCCCATGTCCTTGTAGACGCTGATGCGGTTGCCGTCGCTTGTGGCGATGCCCGCCGATTCCTGCCCCCGGTGCTGCAATGCGTATAACCCGTAATAGGTAAGCTTTGCTACCTCTTCGCCGGGGGCCCAGACGCCAAAGACTCCACAGGCATCCTGTGGGCCTTTTTCGCCGGGCAGTAGATCATGGGAAAGCTGTCCGTCTCCGCGTGCCATGAGAGCATTGTCTCACGCTGAAAGATGCGTCACGTCCGTGTGCGGCAACGTTACGCATGCCGCTGTTCGTTAGCTCTCCGGTTCGCCGGAATCCAGTCCCTCCACCATGGCGCGGCGGCTCTTGCGCACACTGAGCCAGTCCAGCAGCAGGGCCAGCAGGGCGCCCAGCGCCAGGCCCGGCATAGCGAACATCATGGTGAAGAAGCCCAGCGTTGCGGAGCGGGTGAACTCGGGATCCTCCGGGCCGCCGTAGGCGAGAACAATGGCGGCAATGAATCCGGCGATCACTCCCAGTGCCATAAAGGGGACAAAGCGGGGGGCGCGGCGGACCGTGATCTCGCGGCGCTCGGGGGTGTGCTGCATGCTTCGATTCTACCGGCCGTAAACGCCCGGCCGCGTTCCCGGCGCTGAACAACCCGGCGCTGAACAGCCCGGCGCCGGACGGAAGGACCCGGCTGGGCTGCGGGCGGTCCGGCTGCGCGCCTAGCGGCTGGCCGGGAACAGCGGAAGCACGTCCGCAAGGTCGGCGCGCAGCCCGGATGCTGCGACCTTCCCGGCCGCGACGGCGTCGGCCCAGGTCTGCTGCCCCGTGACCAGCGCAAGCCAGGTGGCGCCGTCGGTCTCGATGACGTTGGGCGGTGTGCCGCGGGTATGCCGCGGCCCGGCCACGCACTGCGTGACGCCAAACGGCGGAACCCGTACCTCCACGCTGTTGCCCGGTGCGCGGGTAGCGAGTTCCTCCAAGGCGTAACGCACCGCAGTGGCGGTGGTGCTGCGGTCAGCTGCGCCGCCGGCGGCGGCCCGCAGGGCAGACCGTCCGTCCTCGGCGGTGATCCGGCGCCGTGCCACGGCTAGCCCAGCAGTGCGGTGACGGGTGCGCCCAGCCGGAGGCTGCCTACCGGGCGTCCGCCGCCCAGCACCGGCTGCATGATTTTTGCCAGGACCTTCTCCACGGCCAGCGGATCCACCGCGCCGCTGGCAGCGAGCAGCGTCAGGCCCACCAGCGAGGCGGCGCGGGTGCTGCCGTCAAGCATCTTCAGGGCCACCGAGGCGCCCGTCTCGGTGCCCAGCACCAGCACGCCTTCGGCGCCGTTCTTCGCGATGATGCCCAGGTCTTCCATCACAATGGTGTTCTCCCGGCCGTGCCCGTGGACGGCCCACGGGTAGTCCAGCATGGCGGTGGCCACGGTAGCGGCACGGGCGTTGCCGTGTTTGCCGGACGGAGCCTTGGCCAGCCGCCCGATGCCGCGTGCGAGCCCGGTCAGGGACACAGCGGCCAACGGCGCGCCGCAGCCGTCTACGGCCCAGTGCTGCACGGTCTCGCCGGTGAATTCCTCGATCACTTCGGCGATGCGCTGCTGCAGTGGATGCCGGGGATCCAGGTAGGTGGCGTGGTCCCAGTTGTTCTCGGTGCAGGCCCACAGGAACGCGGCGTGCTTGCCCGAACAGTTGAAGGCCAGGCGCTGCGGCCCCTTGCCCTCCCGGATCAGTTCGTTGCGGGCCTCGGTGTCCTGCGGCCAGTCCTCGGGACACTGCAGGTGGCCTTCGGTGACGCCGGCCGCGGACAGCATCCCGCGCACCACGTCCATGTGCTCGCGCGAGCCCACGTGGCTGGCCGCGGCCAGTGCCACCTGCGCACCGCGCAACGGGACTCCGGCCTGCATGGCGGCCACAGCCTGGAACGGCTTCAGCGTGGAGCGCGGAAAGATGGGGGAGGTGATGTCGCCGAGTTCGGTGACTACGGTCCCGTCGCCGGCCATTACGACGGCGGAGCCGATGTGGCGGGATTCAATGAAACCGTTGCGCTCAAGTACGGCCAGTTCAACGGCGTCGGACGCGGTAAAAGTTGCAGGCATGCCATTCAGTCTAAGCGGGTGCGGAGTCCGCGGGGGGCAAGCCGGCGATGACGGCCCCGGCACCGCCGTCGATCTTGCTGCCCCCCGCCGGTCCGCGGAGTGCGCTGCCTGCGGCGCCTGCCGCAGTTCCACTATCGGACGGGTGCCGGCTACCTGCAATGGTGCCCACGCATGCGGGTACCCGCGAAGCGCAAATAGGTAGCAGGCAGGTGGACTCAGGGGCCGGCGCGTCATGTGGGGGAGTTGCTTTCGGGGGTCCGATGCCAGCAAGTACCCTGAACTACTGTGAAGGTACTCGTTGTTGGCCCAGGCGGCCGCGAACATGCCCTTGTCCGATCCCTCTTAGCCGACCCGTATGTCCGCGAGGTCCACGCAGCCCCCGGCAACGCCGGTATTGCGCAGCTGGTTCCCGTGCACCCCGTGGATGCTTCTGATCCGCAGGCCGTGACGGAGCTCGCGCTCTCCCTCGGCTCAGACCTGGTGGTGATCGGCCCCGAGGCGCCGCTTGCCGCCGGGGTGGCCGACGCCCTGCGGGAGGCCGGTGTCGCGGTCTTCGGCCCCTCCCGCGCCGCTGCGCAGCTGGAAGCATCCAAGGCCTTCGCGAAGCAGGTCATGGCGGCGGCCAACGTCCCCACCGCCATGGCCCGGGTGGCCAAGACGGCGGATGAAGCCGCGGATGCCCTTGACACCTTCGGCGCACCCTTCGTGGTCAAGGATGACGGGCTGGCCGCAGGCAAAGGCGTGGTGGTGACGGCGGACCGGGATGCCGCACTCGAACATGCCCGGGCCTGCTTCGACGCCGGCGGGAGCGTGGTCATCGAGGAGTTCCTGGACGGTCCCGAAGTGTCCCTTTTTGTCCTCTCGGACGGCCGGCACGTGGTGCCGCTGGCACCCGCCCAGGACTTCAAACGCGTGTTCGACGACGACGCCGGACCCAACACCGGCGGCATGGGCGCCTATTCGCCGCTCGACTGGGCACCTGCCGGGCTCGTCGATGACGTGGTCCACCGGGTTGCCCAGCCCACCATCGATGAAATGGCATCCCGCGGCACCCCCTTTGTGGGCGTCCTGTACTGCGGCCTGGCGCTGACCACCCGCGGGGTGCGGGTCATCGAGTTCAACGCCCGCTTCGGGGACCCGGAAACGCAGGCCGTGCTCGCCCGGCTGAAGACACCGCTGGGCGGACTGCTGATGGCAGCAGCCAAGGGCGAACTGGACGCCATGGAACAGCTCAAGTGGGACCCGCGCCCGGCCGTCGCCGTCGTGGTTGCCGCCGAAAACTATCCGGACGCGCCCCGTACCGGTGACCGGGTGCGCGGCCTGAAGAAGGCCGAACGGCTTGACGGCGTACACGTGCTGCACGCCGGGACACGGCTGAAGAAGGACAAGGTGCGCAGCGCCGGGGGCCGGGTGCTCGCCGTCGTCGGACTGGGGGAGGACCTGGCCGCCGCACGGGAGCGTGCCTACGCGGGAGTGGACCTCATCCAGCTGGAGGGCTCCCAGCACCGCACCGACATTGCGTTGAAGGCCGCGCGGGGGGAAGTGCAGGTGCCCGAGGGCAGTGCCGGCGCCCGGCCGGAAGCAGCCATTGAAGGGGACCGGGCATGAACGGGCTGGGCTCGGCGCCCGAGCTGCCGGGCTGGCGGCACGTCTATTCCGGGAAGGTCCGCGATCTCTATGTGCCCGACGGCGAGGCGGAGGAAACCGGGGACGGCCGGGTCCTGGTGGTGGCCTCGGACCGGATCAGCGCGTATGACCATGTGCTCTCCAGCGTTATCCCGGACAAGGGCCGCATCCTGACCCAGCTGAGCCTGTGGTGGTTCGAGCAGCTGGCCGAGGTGCCCAACCACGTCCTGTCCGCGGACGAGGGCATCCCGGAGGCGGTTGCCGGGCGGGCAATGATCTGCAGGAAGCTGGACATGTACCCGGTGGAATGCATTGCCCGCGGCTACCTGACCGGCTCAGGCTTGGCAGAGTACCGCGCTTCACAGACCGTGTGCGGGCTGCCGCTGCCGGGCGGACTGGTCGACGGATCCCGGATTGCGCCGGCGGTCTTCACGCCGTCCGCCAAGGCCGAACAGGGCGAGCACGACGAGAACATCACCTACGAGGCCGTGGTGGATACAGTGGGTGCCGGGACGGCGGAGCAGCTGAGGTCGCTGACCTTGGACATCTATACCCGGGCCGAGGCCATCGCCCGGGAACGCGGCATCATCCTGGCCGACACCAAAGTGGAGTTTGGCCTGGATCCGGCAACCGGGACAGTCACCCTGGGCGATGAAGTACTGACCCCGGACTCCTCCCGGTTCTGGGACGCGGCCCTGTACGCCCCGGGACAGGCACAGCCCTCCTTCGACAAGCAGTATGTGCGGGACTGGCTTACCTCGCCCGCCTCCGGCTGGGACAAGGCATCGGACACCCCGCCCCCGGCGCTGCCGGACGACGTCGTGGAACGCACCCGCGCCCGCTACGTTGAGGCGTACGAGCGGCTGACGGGCAAAGCGTTCGTGTAGGAGCGTCCGGCCGGTGCCCGGCAGCCGCAGGGCGCCGGCAGCTGCCGCTAAGGCAAGAGAGCCCGCTCACCCATAAAAGTGTCCGCTTAACGCAAAAGGCTCCGGTCAGATTTCTCTGACCGGAGCCTTGCTGGTCGGGGTGACAGGATTTGAACCTGCGACCTCGTCGTCCCGAACGACGCGCGCTACCAAGCTGCGCCACACCCCGTAACCATTGTTTCGAAGGTCTTTGACCACCTCGCGAAGCAACTTTACAAGGATACTAGACAAACCCCGATTCTGCGAAACCGGCCTCCGCTGCCCCCGCCGGAGGCCGGTTTTCCGGGCCTGCGCCGGTCAGGAGTCGCGGGCCGTGAGGGTTAGCAGGACCGCTTCGGGGCGGCAGGCAAACCGCACCGGAGCGAACCGGGAGGTTCCGATGCCTGCGGAGACATTCAGGGGAACCCGGCGTCCCCCGTGGGCCCACGACGTGAGGCCTTTGGCCTGCCAGGTGGGCAGGTCGCAGTTGCTGACGAGGGCGCCGTACCCGGGAATGCACACCTGTCCGCCGTGCGTGTGGCCGGCCAGGATAATGTCGGCTCCACCACCGGTGAACTGGTTGAGCACCCGCTGGTACGGAGCGTGGGCAACGCCGATCTTTACTTCGGGTGCCGGTACCGCCGTACCGCCGGTGCTGTCGGCGTCGTCAAGGTCACGGAAGCCCTGGTACCGGTCGCGTTTGAGGTGCGGGTCGTCCACACCGGAGAAGTTCAGGCGCAGACCGGCCAGGTCCATAACGGTGCCGGTATTGGTGAGGTCCCGCCAGCCGGCTTCGCGGAACGCCCCGAAGAGGGAGCCGAACGGAAGTTCGTCCGGGGTCCGCTTGTGCTTGGACGGCCCGGTGAAATAGGTGAACGGGTTTTTCAGCACGGGCGCGTAGTAGTCGTTTGACCCCGGCACAAACACTCCCGGGAACCGCATCACCGGTTTGAGCGCCTCCAGCACCGGAGGCACCGCCTGAAGATGGCTGAGGTTGTCACCGGTGTTCACCACCAGGTCCGGCTCCAGGTCCGCCAGCCCCTGCAGCCAGCGGACCTTGCGGTCCTGGCCGGGAACAAAGTGGATGTCGGAAAGGTGCAGGACCCGCAAGGGCGCACTTCCAGCCGGAAGGACCCTGACGGTCTCCTCCCGGACGCTGAAGAGGTTGCGTTCAATAAAGCAGCCGTAGGCCAGCGCAGAGGCGCCGCTCGCAGCGACGCCCCCGGCCAGCCAAGCCGCTTTCCGTGCCGTTGACGCGAGGGGAAAAGCGGACACTAACCGTTCCCTCCGGCGCCGCCGCCACCGCCGCCCGGGTTGCCACCGTTGCCGTTGCCGTTGCCGTTGTTGCCGCCGTCGTTTCCACCACCGTTTCCACCACCGTTGTTGCCGGTGCCGTCACCCCCGGGAGCAGGAGCAGCAGGTGCAGGAGCAGCGGGCGTGTCCTTGTCAGCCGCGGGGGCTGCCGGAGGAGCCGGGACCGTTGCCTTCGGCTGCCCGCCGCCCATGATGCTGGCAGGCGGAGCGGTGAACGGATTCGCCGTGTACTGTCCGGCAATGCGCTGGATGAAGTTCTTCCACGACGGGCCGGCAATCAACGAACCGTCAATTTCGGGATAGACCCGGCCGCCGATCAGCTTGTCCGACATGGTGGTGTTGTTGGCTTTCCAGTTGCCGATCCATGACGCGGTTGCCATGCCGGTGCTGTAGCCCATGAACCAGGTCTGCGAACGGTAGTCGTTGGTACCGGTCTTGCCGGCCGTGGGGACGCCTACCTGGAGGTTCAGGCCCGAGCCGTTGGTCATAACCCGCTGGGTGGCCACGTTGACGCCCTGGGCAACTTCCTTGCGCATTACCTGCGAGCAGGACTGCTCCGGCACCGGGTACTCGGTGCCGTCGGCGCCGGTCACCGATTCAAGGGCGATTGGCTTGCACATAAGACCCTCGGCAGCGAACGTCGCAAAACCGGTGGCCATGGACAGCGGCGAGGCGTCGCCGCCGCCGCCGAAGGTCGACGGCGGGTCCACGGAGAGCATCTCTTCTTTGCCTTCCTCACCCTTGCCGTTGTGGACGCCGGCGGCAAAGGCCATCTGCTGGTACTTGCACAGGTCGATCTCGCGGGCCTCGGCCAGCGTGATGGTGTTGTACGAGTTGGCGAGACCGTCCAGCACAGTGGTGGTCTTGTAGTTCTTGTCGCCGTAGTTGATGGGGGTCCACGGGTCCGTACTGACGTAGGCCCCGCCCTCGTAGCAGCTGGCGTTCCAGCGGGTTCCCACGGGGTAGGTCCGCTTGGAGCCGTTCAGGGTGGTGTTCAGGGTCCTGCCCGAATCAAGCCACGCAGCAACGGTGAAGGGCTTGTACGTCGACCCGGGCTGGAAACCGCCCAGGCCGTTGAGGTACTTGGACTTGTCGCCGTCCTGGTAGACGTCCACATTGAAGTTCTGGACCGAGTTGCCGGGCGCAAGTTCGGGCGTGTACCGGGTGTTCTGCGCCATGACCAGGATCTTGCCCGTCCCCGGCTCCACGCTCACCATGGAATGGCCGATCTCGGCGTCGGTGGAATCCGGGTTGGCAGTCTCGTTAATGGCAGTCTGCGCCGCGTTCTGGAACGTGGCGTTCAGGGTGGTCTTGATCTCCAGGCCGCCGCGCTGAAGCAGCTTCTCGCGGTCCTCGGGGGTATCCCCGAAGGCCTGGTCGTTGGTGATCAGCCGGGTGACGTAGTCACAGAAATAAGGGGCCTGGGCAGCACCCACGCAGTTGCTGGAGACCGGGGTCACGTTCAGGTCCAGCCCGGTGGCTACGGCTGCGTCGTGTTCTTCCTGCGTGATGCGGCCGGTTTCCAGCATGCGCTCGAGCACCAGGTTGCGGCGCTCCAGGGAGCGTTCCGGGTTCTGTTCCGGGCTGTAGTACGTGGTGCCGTTGACGACGCCGGCCAGCAGGGCGGCCTGCGGGATGGTCAGGTCCTTGGCGTCAACATTGAAGAAGTACCGTGCCGCCGCCTGGACGCCGTAGGTGGTGCCGCTGAAGGGAACAATATTGAAGTAGCCCTCAAGGATTTCGTCCTTGCTCAGCTCCTTCTCCACCGCAATGGCCAGCTTCATTTCCCGCAGCTTGTCGCCGTAGTCCTTGTTGCCGCTGAAAACGACTTCTTTGTCGTTCTGCCGATTGGTGTCAATGATGACGTTGTTTACGTACTGCTGGGTGATGGTGGAGGCACCGCGCGTGGTGTCGTTGGTGACATTGGAGACCAGTGCGCTGATGATGCCCTGCAGGTCCACGCCGCCGTGCTCGTAGTACCGGTCATCCTCGATGGCCAGGACAGCATTCACCATGTTCGGCGAGACCTGGTCCAGGGTCACCGGCTGGCGGTTCTCGTCATAGAGAGTGGCGATGAGCGAGCCGTCATTGGCATAGATCTTGGACGGCGTGGCCAGGGCTCCGCGCTGCAGCTCCGAGGGGAGCTGGTCGAAGAACTGAATGGAGCCGGAAGCGGCGGTGCCGGCTGCCGCGGCCGCCGGAACCAGGAGACCGGCTGCCAGGACTCCGCAAAGAGCACTGATGCCGAAGAACGCGACGAGCTTTCCGAGTGTGGTCGCCGTGTCGAAGAACGGTGATTTGCGTGCTGCCATGCGAGACAGTCTACAAGCACGTTACGCTTTCCCTTATGACCAAATGGGAATACTTCATTACACCACTTCCGCTTCACACGCCCGGGCAGGTCCTGAATATGCACGGGGACGAAGGATGGGAGCTGGTGCAGATTGCCGCCGCGCCCAACGGCACGGGTTCCGTTGCCTATATGAAACGCGAAAAAGGCCAGTGAGCGCCGCTGCCGGTGCAGTATCGGCCGTTGAGATCCGGCTGAGGGAGCTGGGCCTGACCCTTCCCGATGTCGCAGCTCCGGTGGCTGCCTATGTCCCGGCGGTAATCACCGGCAGCCTCGTCCATACGTCCGGCCAGCTGCCGTTCGTGGACGGGACGCTTCCGGCAACCGGCAAGGTGGGTGCAGAGGTGGATCCGGCGGACGCCGCGTCGTACGCAGCGATCTGTGCCATCAACGCACTGGCGGCGGTAAAGGCGCAGATCGGTGATCTTGACCGCATCAGCCGCGTCGTGAAAGTTGTCGGTTATGTTGCTTCGGACCCTTCCTTCACCGGCCAGCCAGCCGTTGTGAACGGCGCTTCGGAGCTTCTGGGGAAGGTATTCGGTGCGGCCGGAACCCACGCGCGCTCCGCCGTCGGCGTTGCCGTCCTGCCGCTGGATGCGCCCGTCGAAGTAGAAATGATCGTGGAATTTGCCTAACTCGACTATCCGGCTCTTCCCGGTCGCGCCCGATCAGCGGGTAGCGGCCCAAAGCTGGTTCGAACGCTCCGACCGGACGCCGCGCAAACCGCGCCTGGCCTCCTCGGTGGTGCTGCTGCGGGATTCCCCGCGCGGTACTGAAACGTACCTCTCCTACCGGCGGGGCGAGTCCCCGCTGGGCAAGGTCGCCTTCCCGGGCGGCAGCGTGGAAGAGAACGACGACGCGCATGCCACCTGGTTCGGGCCTGCGCCCGCCGCCTGGGCCAAGTCGATGGGGATCGACGATTCCCGGCTGGCCCGCCGGCACGTAGTAGCGGCCATCCGGGAACTGTTTGAGGAAACCGGAGTCCTGCTGGCCGGCCCGGATGAAGCCACCCTGCTGGAAAGCAACCGCGGCCCGGAGTGGATGGCGGCCCGCACCGCCATCGCCGCCCAGGATGCCTCTTTCCTGGAACTGCTCGGCAAGCGGGGCCTTGGGCTGCGGACGGACCTGCTGCGTCCGCTCTCCAACTGGCACAGCGCAGACTTTGCCCTGCGCCGTTTCGACACCCGCTACTTCGCCGCCATTGCTCCGGTTGGCCAGGACGCCACACTGCTGGAGGGCAAGGGCGTATGGGCCGGGTGGAAAGCTGCTGCCGACGTGGTCGCCGCACGCGACACCACTGCCCTGGGCGACGAAATCGGGCGTCCGGATACGCAGGGGTTGACCCTTGGCGAACTGGTGGTTCCCGCCGTCGAAATCACCCTTGAAAAGGTCGGTTCGGCACGCGGCTGCATCGCCTACCTGTCCAGCAGGCGGCCCGCTGCGGTCTACCGGCCGGAACTGGTGGAAGTGGACGGCGAACCGCGCCTGGCCGTAAATCCCGGCGGCGCCGCTGAAGGATCTTCTGCGCACGGACGTTGATGCTGCCGAATACAGCAACGGCGCCGGCCCCCATAGGGGTCCGGCGCCGTTCCTGTATCTCCTGCGTTTTAGGGCGTCTACAACTGCCTAGCGCGAACGCTGCCGCAGCCGCTGGACGTCCAAGATGACCACTGCGCGTGCTTCCAGGCGCAGCCAGCCGCGCTGGACGAACTCAGCCAAGGCCTTGTTCACGGTTTCACGCGAGGCGCCAACCAGCTGGGCCAGTTCTTCCTGCGTCAGCTCGTGGGCTACCAGGATGCCGTCCGTGGCCGGACGGCCGAAGCGGTCCGCCAGATCCAGCAGCGCCTTGGCCACACGGCCCGGAACGTCGGAGAAAACGAGGTCGGCCAGCGACTCGTTGGTGCGGCGCAGGCGGCGTGCCAGGGCCTGGAGCAACTGGACGGAAACCTCGGGGCGGGTCTCGATCAATGCCCGCAGGTTCTCGTGCCGAAGACCGGCAAGCCGGGTCTCCGAGACGGCAGTTGCCGTGGCGTTGCGCGGGGAGGGATCAAACAGTGCCATCTCCCCGAACAGCTCACCCGGGCCGAGGATAGCCAGCAGGTTCTCCCGCCCGTCGGGGGCTGAACGGCCCAGCTTGATTTTTCCGGAGACGATGAAATAGAGCTGGTCGCCCTGATCGCCCTCGCGGAAAACGGAGGCCCCGCGGGAAAGGTCGACCTCAGTGAGCTCTTCGGTCAGAGCGGCGAATACGTCGTCTCCCAGAGAGGCGAACAACGGCGCGCGGCGCAGTACCTCGATATCCATGAAATCTCCTGTAAATAGTGTTCTCTACCTATTATCTTGCCGCACGTCACGCGCCAGTGACACCTGAAGCACGTTTGTTCGCCTATGGATGAGAAAAAGAGAGCAGGCCCACGCACGGCTCCGAAGAAGCGGTAACGGGTTCTTCAGGTTGTACGGATAAACTCGTCAAACGCAGCGGCCAACCCCCGTCGAGCCGCCCGAACCCCCTTTTGGAGCTTTTAGTGCTCGGACTGACACTTCTGGACATCGTCCTGCTCCTTGTCCTGCTTTTTTACCTGGTGGCAGGGCTGCGCAACGGGCTGGTGGTGACCCTGGGAGGAATCGTCGGATTCGTTGCCGGCGCCGTGGCCGCGTTCTTCGCCATCCCCCTCGTAGCGGGATGGGTGCCGGACAACGGCTGGCGGCTGACAGTGGTGATCGCCACCGCCGTAATCCTTGTCCTGATAGGGCATGCGGCTGGTGCGGCGCTGGGCGGAATGATCCGGCGGTGGCTGAATTTCCCGCCTCTTCGGGTCCTGGACCGGCTGCTTGGCGGGGCCGCGAACCTGGTTGTTGCGGCCCTGGTGATGGCCATGCTGGCCTTCAGCGTCACGACGCTTGGCGTGCCGTACCTATCCCAGCAGATTGCCGGGTCCAAGGTGCTCAATGCGATTGATGACGGCACTCCTGAACAGGTCAAGACGTGGAGTGCGCAGATCCGTTCCTTTACGGTCTCCGAGGGATTGCCGACCATTCTGGACAGTGCGGCGCCGCAAACGGCGGTGCCGCCCAGCGCGGAAGTCAGCTCGGCAGCACTGGAAAAGGCTTCGGCTTCCGTGCTGAAGATCACAGGCACGGCCTACCAGTGCGGACAGAACCAGACGGGATCCGGGTTTGTGGTGGCGGATGACCGGGTGGTCACCAATGCCCACGTGGTGGCCGGCGTCAACGAGCCGGTAGTGGAGGTTCCCGACGGGTCCGTCCTGCCGGCCAAGGTGGTGTACTTCGACGCGGCCCGCGACCTCGCCGTGCTCGCCGTGGATGACTTGGACGCGGCGCCCATCCCGGTAGGCGCCCCGCTGCCGGACGGCACTACGGCCGCCTTCGCCGGTTACCCCGCCGGCGGGCCCTTCCGGCTCCAGGCAGCGAGTGTCGAAGGGCTTTCCGAGGTAGCCGTGCGTGACATCTACGGCACCTCACCGGAGGTGCTGGAGGTCTACACGCTGGCAGCGAACGTCCAGCAGGGCAATTCCGGCGGACCGCTGCTGGACATTGACGGGCAGGTGGCGGGAGTCATTTTCGCCAAAACCACCGGGGACCAGCCCATCGGCTATGCCTTGTCCCTTGCCGAGGTGGGCCCGGTCATTGAGGACGCCCCCGGCTTCAGCAAGGCCGTTTCCGCCGGGTCCTGCACCGCCAAGTAGCGGCGGCCCCAACCGAACGCCACGCGCATAACGGAGCCGCAGGCTAACCGCGCCCTCCGGCCGTGCCGGTCACAGCCAGTCCAGGGACTGGCCGTGCGGGCCGGTCCGCGCCACCGGCGTGCCGTTGTGGTGCAGCACAAACAAACCCGGATCCGCGGAACCGGGCGGAACGGAAAGTCCCGGCATCACGCCCAGGCCCTCATTGGAGAGCCAGTGCACCGGCCGGCCGGGAACGCCGAGGCAGCTGAAAATGGTGTCGCGGAAAATTTCCCGGTCGCCCTCCGGCAGGTAGGCCAGGACCGCTGTGTGGAAAACAACGACGGCGGCCTCGGCCGGCGCAGCCTCAATCAGTCCGGCAATCTCGGCATTCAAGTCGCCGCGCACAATCCGGGCAGGGGAGTGTGCCGCTGCTTCGGCCGCAACCCCCAGCAGCCGGCGGCGTTCATCCATGCCCGGCCAGATCAGGGCGTCCAGCCAAGCGAGGTCGGCCGGATCGGCCGGGTCCAGGGGATTAAGGTCCACTCCGGACCGGTGAATGATGTTCGGCACCGACGACGGCAGCGGGGGATTGCCGGTGGTCCGGCACGCCAGTACCCAGTTGTCCCGGCCCTGACCGTTGATGACGGCGCCGTCGTCGTACCGGTAGGCGTATCGGTCCGGATACAGGCACAAACCCGCGGACGCACCAACCTCGATCAACGCCAGCGGGCGTCCCTCGTCCCGGGCGATCCGTGCCAGCGACGGCAGGAGGACGGCGCAGCGGCGCGGCTCGTTGGTCTGCGTGCTGCGCCGCAGGATCACATCGCGGATACCGTCCCAGTCCTGGAGCAGGAAAGCGCGGAACCCGTTGTAAGGGCCGGCTTCCGCGCCCCGGCTGCGGGCAGCGGCCAGCACGAGGTTGGGTTGGCGCTTGACCCGGGGAAGCCCGTCAATCAGCTCCAGCACCTTGGCGTCGCGGCTGATTTCCTCACACCACTGCTCGTAGACTTCCGAGGCGCCGCGGGCCTCGTAGCGGGCGAAGCGCGCATACCGCTGCGCTGTTGACGGGGCCTCAGCCACGCTCCGGCTCCAGCGACTCCGCCAGGTACTCCACAGCCATGCGGTAGCCGCTGATACCGGCGCCGCAGATCACCACGGAGGCTACCGCGGAGACGAAGGAGTGGTGCCGGAATTCCTCGCGACGGTGGATGTTGCTGAGATGTACCTCCACCACGGGAAGTTCCACGGCGGAGAGGGCGTCCGCGATGGCTACCGAGGTGTGGCTGTAGGCCGCGGGATTAATGACGATGCCCGCAGCTGTGCCCCGTGCCGCGTGGATGGCATCGATCAGGTCGCCCTCATGGTTGGACTGCACACAGTCCACGCTCCAGCCGCGGGAGGAGGCTGCAGCCATGGCCGCAGCCTCCACATCCGCCAGCGTGGAGTGCCCGTAGATTCCAGGTTCACGGGTGCCCAGGAGATTCAGGTTGGGGCCGTTGAGGACCAGGATGTTGCGTGTGCCGGCAGTAGTCATGGCTTAACTATGCCGGAGCGGATCCTGTCTTCTGCGGCGCAGCAGGCGTGTTGTGCTGCGTCATGTGACGAGCCGCCAGCGCGCCCGCGATGGTGATCAGGGACATCAGCGCCAGTACGACGCCGGGGTGCCACCAGGCGGCGCCGGTTGCATTGGAGAATACCTGGGTGACGGAGGGGGTGAAGCCGGAGAGGATGCCGGCAATGCTGTAGGCGAGGGACAGGGCCGTGAAGCCGGTCCGGGCCGGGAACAGGTCGGCCATGAGTCCGCCCAGTGCGGCCCAGGCCGCTGTTGGAGCTATCCCGCCGATCAGGATGGTCAGGATGTAGACCGGGGTGTTGGCGTTGCTGATGATGAAGTACAGCGGGAAGGAGATCACCAAGGTGGCAACGGCACCGGCCATGACCATCCGGGCGGAGCCGATGCGGTTGGCCAGGAAGCCGAAGGCCGGGATGGTAGCCAGTTGGAGCACCGATCCGACCAGCGCAGCGTTCAGGACGGTGGACTCCGACAGTCCCAGGATCTTGGTTCCGTAGGACTGGGTGTAGGTAGTCATCAGGAAGTAGGAGCCGATGCCCAGCAGGGCGGCGGCAGCAGCAACCAGCACTGCTGCCCACTGTGTGCGCAGTACCTCGAGCAACGGGACCCGGGTTACCTGGTGTGCCTTCTCGACGCCCTTGAATACCGGGGTCTCCTCAATGGCCAGGCGCAGGTACAGGGCAATGCCCATAAAGGGGAAGGCCAGCAGGAAGGGAATGCGCCATACCCCGGCCACCATGGCCTCGTCCGAAACCTGCGCCAGCAGCAGGAAGATGCCGGTAACCAGGATGGTCCCCACCGGAGAGCCGATCTGGGGAATGGCCGCGTAGAGGGCGCGCTTGCGCGGAGCTGCATGTTCGGTGGCGATCAGGATAGACCCGCCCCACTCGCCGCCTACGGCCAGGCCCTGCAGCAGGCGCAGCAGCACCAGCAGCAGCGGCGCCCAGATGCCGATGGTGTTGTAGTCCGGCAGCAGGCCAACCGCACCGGTGGCGACACCCATCAGGATGATGGTCCAAATCAGCGAGGTCTTGCGCCCCACCCGGTCTCCGATGTGCCCGAAGAGGATGGCGCCCACCGGCCGGGCAATAAAGCCCATGCCCAGGGACAGGAAGGACAGCAGGACGCCTGTTGCTGCATCCACTTCCGGGAAGAAAATCCGGTTCAGGATCAGTGCGGCCGCGGTGCCGAAGACATAGAAGTCATAGGACTCCAGGGCCGTGCCGATAAAGGACGCCCCCGCTACCTTGCGGGCCATCTTGGAAGAGTGTGGTCCGGCAGGTGCGGCCGGTGCGAGTGAAGTAGACACGAGAAGGAATTCTCCTATCCGGCGCCGCTTTTCCCAAGCCCGTGAGGCGAAGGTCACATTGGCGTCATACCTGGGCCTCGGGTTTGGGTTTTCCCGCAGTGATCCGGGGCAGGACCAGTGCCTCGCCGGCTGCCGCCAGTGCGGGCCCGACGGCGGTTCCGTCCTCCACATATCCGTGCACCATGGCGCCGTCGCGCAGCATCAGCAACTGGTCGGCCAGGCTGTCCGCCTCCTGCACGCCGAGCAGGCGCAGCCGGCCGGCCACAAGTGAATGCAGCCACGCACGGTGCCCTGTAATGACCATGCGGACGGGATGCTCCGGGTCCGGGTACTCAGCCGCGGCATTGATGAAAGGGCACCCGCGGAAGCCGGGGGAGCAGGCCTCGGTTCCCATCACTTCTGCCAGCTGGCGCAGGCCCGTGCAGGGGTCCGGGTCAAGGGCTGCGGCCCGCTCCTGCATTCCTGCGGACTGCTCCTGCAGGTACGCCACCACCAGATCATCCTTGGAGCGGAAATACCGGTAGAAAGTCACTTTGGTGGTGCCTGCAGCAGCAATGATCTTGTCCGCGCTCACGGCCCGCACGCCCTCGGTGTAGAACAGGCTCGAAGCACTGCCCAGGATCCGCTCGCGTACCCCTGACGGTTGCGTGCCCATTGCTTTCCCCTCTTCCTTCACGGTATTCGGCCGGCATTACTTGCGGTAGACGTACTAGTTAGTCTACCTTGATCCTACAGACTTTCCCCACATAAGGAGTTCCCATGAGTGCTTTGTACACAGCTGCTGCCACCGCTACCGGCGACGGACGCAACGGAGAAGCCCGCACCAGCGACGGCAAGCTGGAGGTCAATCTCTCCACCCCAACCGAGATGGGCGGCTCCGGCGAGGGAACCAACCCCGAACAGCTCTTCGCCACGGGATACGCCGCATGCTTCCTGTCCGCGCTGAAGATGATTGCACGTGCGGAGAAGGCCCCCATTGCAGATGCTGCCGTCACGGCCGACGTCAGCATCTACAAGCAGGAAGAAGGCGGCTTCAAGCTCGGCGTCGCACTGCACGTGGAAATGTCCGGCGTGGACGAGGCAACCGCGGACAAACTGGTCCAGGCAGCCCACCAGGTCTGCCCCTACTCCAACGCCACGCGGGGCAATATTGAGGTGGAGCTCGACGTCACCGTCGGCTAGTCCAACCCGCTCCTCAACACAGCAGGTGCCCGCCCCGGTCCGGGGAGGGCACCTGCTGTGTTTTGCCGTCGGAAGGGTTTACCTGCGCAGGGATTCGGCGATCTGCTGCATCACAGTGTTATCCGCCAGCGTGCTGGAATCACCGGCTTCGCGTCCCTCGGCCACATCCTTGAGCAGGCGGCGCATGATTTTGCCGCTGCGGGTCTTGGGCAGTTCGGGAACCACCAGGATGTGCCGCGGCTTGGCGATCGGCCCGATTTCCTTGCCGACATGGTTACGCAGGGTGGTGACAATGTCGTCGTCGTCCTGGGCGCTGCCGCGCAGAATAACAAAGGCGACCACGGCCTCACCCGTGGTGTCATCGGCCGCACCGACGACGGCGGCCTCGGCAACCGAGGGATGGCTCACCAGGGCGGATTCGATCTCCGTGGTGGAGAGCCGGTGCCCGGAAACGTTCATCACGTCATCGACCCGGCCCAGCAGCCAGATGTCGCCGTCCTCGTCCTTCTTCGCGCCGTCACCCGCGAAATACATGTTGTCGAACCGGGACCAGTAGGTCTCCTTGAACCGTTCCGGGTCTCCCCAGATGCCGCGCAGCATGGCCGGCCACGGCTCCTTGATGACCAGGAAGCCACCGGATCCGTTGGGCACCGGCTTCCCCATTTCATCCACCACGTCCACCGAGATGCCCGGCACGGCTACCTGCGCGGAGCCCGGCTTGGTGGCCGTGACGCCGGGCATGGGTGCGATCATGTGCGCCCCGGTTTCGGTCTGCCACCAGGTATCCACGATCGGCGCCGGGTTTTCCTTTTTGCCGCCGTTGGCACCGATGACCTGCCGGTACCACATCCATGCTTCGGGGTTGATGGGTTCGCCCACCGATCCCAGCACCCGGATGGAATCCAGGTTGTACTTCTGCGGAATATCCCGGCCCCACTTCATGCAGGTACGGATGGCGGTGGGGGCGGTGTACAGGATGGATACCTTGTACTTCTCCACCAGTTCCCACCAGCGGCCCTGGTGCGGCGTGTCCGGTGTGCCCTCGTACATCAGCTGGGTGGCGCCGTTGATCAGCGGAGCGTAAGCCACGTAGCTGTGGCCGGTGACCCAGCCGATGTCCGCGGTGCACCAGTACACGTCCGTTTCCGGGTGCAGATCAAAGGTGTTGAGGTGGGTGAAGGCGGTCTGCGTGAGGAACCCGCCGGTGGTGTGCAGGATGCCCTTGGGTTTCCCCGTGGTGCCGGAGGTGTACAGGATGAACAGTGGATGCTCGGAGTCATGCGGCACTGCGGTGTGCTCGGTATCCGCGGTGTCCACGACGTCGTGCCACCACTGGTCCAGGCCGTCGTTCCACTGCACCGGCTCTGCGTTGCGGCGGACCACCACTACGTTTTCCACCGTATGGCCCGGCCTTGCGAGGGCTTCGTCAACGGCGCCCTTGAGCATGCTGGGCTTGCCCCGGCGGTAGGAGCCGTCGGCAGTCACCACAAGCTTGGCTTCCGCGTCGTCGATCCGGCTGCGCAGGGCGTCAGCGGAGAAACCTCCGAACACCACTGAATGCACCGCGCCGATCCGCGCGCAGGCCAGCATGGTGATGACTGCTTCCGGGATCATCGGGAGATAGACGGCCACCCGGTCGCCCTTGGCCACGCCGAGGGACTCGAAGGCGTTGGCCGCTTTCTTCACTTCTTCGGTCAGCTGGGCGTACGTGTAGGTCCGGGTATCGCCGGGCTCACCCTCGAAATAGATGGCAACACGCTCGCCCCGGCCTTCTTCCACATGCCGGTCCAGGGCGTTGTATGCGGCGTTGAGCTCTCCGCCTACGAACCACTTGGCGAAGGGGGCATCACTGAAGTCCAGTGCCTGGTCGAAATCCTTGTCCCAGGACAGCAATTCGCGTGCCTGCCGGGCCCAGAAGGCGGGACCGTCCGCTGCTGCTTCCTCGTAGAGGGACGGCTGGGCCACCGCAGACGCGGCAAATTCGGCACTCGGCGGGAAGCTCCGGCGTTCGTGCAGAAGGTTCTCGAAGGCGTCACCGTGCTTCTTCGCAGGGGACTGATCAGACATGTTTGAACCCTTTCACTTCGCAGAAATCCAGCACCAGGGGAATGGTGCCGGCTGCCATCCACACTATCGCCGGTTTCGAAGGGCTGTGTCCGGGCTCACACAAACAGTTGCAAAACGGCGTGAAAATGCGGTGAGCGGTATGTCACTGCCCCGGGGCGCGCCGCCACTCGGCTAGTCTGCCTCGCCGTCGTTGATTAGGCTGAGGGAAGGAAGCAACCGCCTTTGTACCGTAAATGCGGCCTACCGTTCCCGGCGGCCCGTCCACCGGTGCTGCGGTGGTGGTCGTGAATGGAGATCAGTATGAACAACCCCCCTGTTGAGAATGAGACCCGCGGCATGGCCGACGCTTCGCACGCCGACGGGCAGTCCACGGCCGCGGGAGGGCGGGCACGTCCCGGTACCGCCGATGCCGGGGGCCAGGAAGCACTGTTCGGCCCGTTCAGCCTGCGTGACACCGTAGTGGGCGGATCTGTCCTGGTGATGCTCGTGGGCAGCATCCTCCCGTTCTTTACCGTCAGCTCACTCAGGTTCGAAGAGGACTTCAACCTCTGGAACGGGTTCTCCCTGTTCTTCCTGGGTATCGGCATCCTGCTGCCGCTGGTTGTTGCCGGGCTTTTCGCCGGCCGCCGGCTTGCTCCGGGCACAAAGCCCCGGGTCGGTTCGCTGTCCCTGGACCAATTCGCCTCCGTGGTTGCTGTTTTGGCGCTCGCGTTCTTCTTTATCCAGACCGTTACCGATTTCGCCG
This sequence comes from Arthrobacter sp. zg-Y1143, assembly GCF_030125565.1. Lineage (NCBI taxonomy): Bacteria > Bacillati > Actinomycetota > Actinomycetes > Micrococcales > Micrococcaceae > Arthrobacter > Arthrobacter sp. zg-Y1143. Next base: position 23,905 of record NZ_JASKLW010000003.1, read on the forward strand.
TCGGTCCGCTGATCGCCCTCATCGGCTCCCTGGGCCTGGTGGCCGCGACCACACTCGCCCCGCACCTGCCGTTCTTCGCCAAGGAGTTCGAAGGCCGTCCCGAGCGCACCGCGGCCCCCATGGCACGTGAAGCGCTGCCGCTTCGCGCCCGCCCGGCACGGCCCAAGGCTGAAGCCCCCGCAGCACGCCGGTTCACCAACCCCATCCGCCGCAGCGACGCCGGAACCGGCCAGGCCGGTGCAGCGCACCAAGCCGAAGCCCAGCAGGGACCTGCTGTTGCCGCCGGAGGAGGGGTTGTCGCAGGTGCCGCCGCTGGCGCTTCCGCAGCGGCGCCGCAGACCGCACGCCCCGCCGACAACGTTCAGGCCGCCCAGGATGCGCACCCGGCCGCCCAGGCTCCAACCCCGGAAAGCAGCCGGCAGGAACCCCTGGCCGCCACCACGGTGAACCCGGTGGTTCGCGAGAGCGAAAACCCCGCCGCTGAAAATCCCGCTGCCGGAGCTGCCGCGGACGAGCCCGCTGAGCCCATCACCGCTACCCGCGACGAGTCCGAAGCCGTGGTGGAAGCGTTCTGGTTCGCTGTAGGAACCCCCCGCCAGATTGTTGACGAACGCACAGGACTGCCCCTGTTCATGTTCCACCCCGGTGACTGGGAACTGGGACTGGAAGACCGCGGCGATGAATTCCTTGTCCAGGACAAGCGCACCGGCCGCATCGGCGTACTGCGCGACCTGAGCAACATCGAGCGTGTCGACGCCGAACAGTAACCAGCGGTTCTTTCCGGCCCTGCGGTGCACCCCGCAGGGCCGGAAACCGGGCCAGCTCCCGGTCACCTAGCCCGGCAGCGGCCCGCAACCGGCATTTCAACCGTCAGCAGAAGGACAACAGGCATTGGCAAAGGCAACCGGCAGCGATCCGTCCCTCCTTGCACTGAAGCGGAGGGCACGGCGGATCAACCGGCTGCTAGGCGAGGTTTACCCCTACGCGGTGGCCGAACTGGACTTCAGCAACGCGTTTGAGCTGCTGGTTGCCACGGTGCTTTCCGCGCAGACCACGGACATCAGGGTCAACGCGGTCACCCCTGTCCTGTTTGGCCGGTACCCGGACGCGCGGGCCATGGCGGAAGCGGACGAGGCGGACCTGCAGGAGATTATCCGGCCCACCGGCTTCTTCCGCGCCAAGGCTGCCAGCGTCAAGGCACTGTCCACCAAGCTGGTGGACGAGTTCGACGGCAAAGTGCCGGACCGGCTGGAGGATCTGGTCACCCTGCCCGGTGTGGGCCGCAAGACTGCCAACGTGGTGCTGGGCAACGCTTTCGGCATTCCCGGCATCACGGTGGACACCCACTTTGGCCGCCTGGCGCGGCGTTTCGGCTGGACGATGTCGAAGGACCCGGTGAAGGTGGAGGAGGACGTGGCAGCCCTGTTCGAACCGAAGGACTGGACGCCGTTGTCCAACCGGGTGGTCTTCCACGGCCGGCGGGTATGCCATTCCAAGAAACCCGCCTGTGGTGCCTGCGCCGTCGCACAGCTCTGCCCTTCCTACGGGGAGGGCGAGACAGACCCGGACAAGGCCCGCAAACTGCTGAAGTACGAATTGGCGCCCGGACGCGAGGAACTGCATGCCCGCATGATGGCGGCCGAGACCCGTGCCCAGCTGCGGGCCGCCGGCTTCGGGCTTGAAGCATGAGTGCACGCGCTGACCTCGAGGCGCTGGCCGCTGCGGTAGCCGCCGGGAAAACGTCCTTCAACGCGGACATGGAGCTGCTGCAACGCAGTGTGGACCCTGCCACGGCACGCCCGGCTGCCGTGCTGATCCTTTTCGGGGTCCTCGATGACAGGCCTGCGGACTTCTCCGCCGACGCCGTTCCGGACGATTTGGACGTACTGCTGATTGAGCGGGCGGCTACACTCAGCGACCATCCGGGGCAGGTGGCTTTCCCGGGCGGCTCCGTGGACGCCGCCGACGCCACCGCGGTGGATGCCGCGCTGCGCGAAGCGGAGGAAGAAACCGGGCTCGATCCGGCAGGCGTCCGCGTACTCGGCGAGCTCCCTGCCATCGGGTTGCCGGTCAGCAACTTCCTGGTCAGCCCCGTCCTGGGCTGGTGGGACAAACCCACCCCGGTGGATGTGGTGAACTACGGGGAATCGGCGTCGGTTTTCCGGGTACCTGTCGCTGACCTGCTGAATCCGGACAACCGGCGCATGGCCGTCCTCCCGGACCGCAAGGGTGCGCCCCGCACTCCCGCGTTCCTGGTCGGCGGAGTGCTGGTCTGGGGATTCACCGGCATCATCCTCTCCAGCGTGCTGGACGAATTGGGATGGACGCAGCCGTGGGACGAAACCCGTGAGGTTGTTCCGGCGCTCTGATGCACCGCCGATGACACGGTGCCGACCCGAAACGGCCGAAGGCCCGTTGAGCGGTATAGAGTATCCGTTGCGCCGCCCATGTTGCGGTGTGCCCGGACACACAGCTCCCTCCGCCCCCAGGGGCAGCAGCGGATAGTGCACGGGGTGTCTTCGTTGCGGCTTGTGGGCGCGGAACAAGTGCCGGCGGCGTGTTGTGGGGGGAACAACTGGTGGCCAATGTCAGTCTGCTGGCAGTAGGGGTGGTTCCGGCTGCCCGCCACTGGTCAGGCGGGGTGCGTCCGGTAGAGCCGACGCCGGGCCGGTTTCGTACCGACATCCAGGCGCTGCGGGCCGTGGCGGTTGGCCTGGTGGTGGCAAACCACCTCTGGCCGGCCGCACTTCCGGGCGGGTTTGTGGGCGTGGATGTCTTTTTTGTCATTTCCGGATTCCTTATTTCCTCCCATCTGTTCCGGGAAATCCAAGCGTCGGGAAGAGTCCGCCTCGCTGCCTTCTACTCGCGGCGGGCACGCAGGCTCTTTCCAGCAGCATTCCTGGTCCTCGGAGCCGCAATGCTTCTGGCGGTGCTGTTCCTGCCCTATCCCCGGTGGGGTGCCACCGCCAAGGAGGTGCTGGCAAGCGTCTTCTATGCAGAGAACTGGCTGCTCGCGGCCAAAAGCGTCGACTACTCCGCCATGACGGAATCCGCATCCGCCGTGCAGCATTACTGGTCGCTCTCCGTGGAAGAGCAGTTCTACCTGTTCTGGCCGCTTGCACTGGTTCTCGTTGCCGCCGTTTCCCGCCGGGTGAGGTCGGCTCCGGACCGGATGCTGCTGGCGGTTGTTGTGCTTGCAGCAGCGGTGTCTTTTGCCGGAAGCATCTATATGACGCAGACCCGGCCGGAGCAGGCGTATTTCGTCACTCCCGTACGGGTCTGGGAGTTTGCGGCCGGCGCCGTGGTTGCCCTCGCCGGAGTCCGCGGGATGGGGCGGCCGGCGCGCAACGTCCTGGCCGTGACCGGTTTCGCCATGATCATTGCCAGCGCGCTGACCTACGACCCCGAAACTGCCTTCCCCGGTTGGACCGCCGTAGTGCCGGTGGCAGGAACCGCGTTGGTGATTGTGGCGGGAACCGGTGCCGGGCGCCTGCAGCACAGCCGGGTCACGGCGCTCCCCCCGGTGCAGTTCCTTGGCAAAATCTCCTATTCCCTCTATCTCTGGCACTGGCCGCTCATTGTTGCCGCTCCCTTTGTCTTGGGAGAAGTGCCAACCGGCCCCCACAAGCTTGCGATCCTGGTTCTCTCCCTGCTGCTCGCCTGGGCAACGAAGCAGCGGGTGGAGGACCGGTGGATCGTCCGTCGAGGCGGCCGGCGTCAGCTGGTGAAGGGAAACGGGTTCCGCCGTCCGGTGGCCGGTATGGCGGTGGTCGCAGCGGTTGCCTGTCTTGTGGCCGGGGCCGGACAGCTAAAGGAAAGCCAGGCCATCGAATTGGCGGCAGCCGGTGCTGCCGGGCCTTGCTACGGTACGGCCGCCGTCGGCAACCGCGACTGCGGAGATCCATTCGCCATCCCGGTGGCCGTTCCGGATATGAGCGATGACAACGGATACTGGCACGTGCCGGAACGGTGCGGGGAGGTCCCGGACCGTCTCCTGGAAGGGGGCGGGCCATCGTCCTGCGACTTCTCGGACGGGGATCCAGACGCCGAGACGGTGTGGATCGCGGGTGACTCCCATGCCCAGCACTGGATCGCAACGGTCCTGGCCCTCGCCGAAGAACGGGGGTGGAACGCCAAATGGACCACTCTCGGCGGGTGCCCTCTTCTCGACGGGGTCCCTCTGGTGTCCTTCAACGGGGGCATCCTCGACCAGATCGACAGGGACAAATGCGCCCGCTGGTCCCGGCTCACTGTCGATGCCATCGAAGCGGATCGGCCCGCAAAGGTTTTTGTGAGCATGTACGCCGAACAGGAGTTCATTGACGACGGAACGGGACGAGGACAGGACGACCAGTTCGAAGACGGACTCATGCGGGTCTGGCAGCGGTGGACTGATGCCGGGACAACGGTGTTTCCGATCATTGATCCGCCGCTGAACGCTTCGGTCCGTGATGGCGACTGCATTGTCCGGCATGCCGCCACGCCGCCGGATTGCGCCGTCCCGAGGGAGGAAGCAATGGCGATGAACCCGGTTTCCCGTGCTGCTGAGCGAATGGACAGTGACATGGTCCGCCTGTTGGACTTCACCGACTACTTCTGCGATCTGCACGACTGTTATGCAGCCGTGGGCGGGGTGGCCGTGTACTACGATGCAACCCATCTCAACTCGACCTTTGCCCGGACCATGGCCCCGGCACTTGGAAAAGAGCTGGACTAGGTCCGGAAAGCGGTGCCGGCAGCAGGCCTGCGGTGAAGTGAATGCCGCCCGGGCCGCTATTTGGCGTCAGCGTAGGAACCGACGGCGGTGACCAGCACGGGGAATTCCAGCGGAATGGAACCGAAGAGCAGCCGGGTGGCGGCAGCCGCGGCGTCGGACACCAGTGCGGTGACCTCCTCGACGCGGCCCTCGGGTACGTGAAGCATCACTTCATCGTGCAGGAAAAACACCAGGTCGCCGGCCGGGGCCTGGGCCGAAGCCGCACGCAGCCTGCGCCGGATCTCCGCCAGCCAGCACAAGGCCCATTCCGCCGCCGTGGCCTGGACCACGAAGTTGCGGGTGAACCGGCCCTGGGAGCGGGCGAGGGAGTCCGCGCGGCGCTGTTCTTCTGCGCTGGTGCTTTGCTGGGCACGAAGTCAGCGTTCTGAAACTGGCGGCGAACTCCGGCCCAAATGGCTGCTGACCGTCCGCCCCGCTTCACCGGCGCGAGCACCGCGTTCAACCACCCCGATGGCGCGCGGGTAGGAGCGGGTCAGGGCCGGCATCAACCGTCCGGCTTCGCCCGAGGTGGCCCCGTACATGGCGCCGAGCATCGCCATCTTCGCCTGTGCCCGGTCCCCGTTGAAGTTCTGGTCGGCAATGCCCTGATACAGGTCCTTGCCGCGGGCTGCTGCCGCCAGGGCGGAATCCTGCCCGAGCGCCGCGAGCACCCGCGGTTCCAGCTGGGCAGCGTCTGCCACTACCAGCCGGTGCCCGGGGTCCGGACGGACGGCGTCGCGGACCGTCTTGGGAATCTGCAGGGCACCGCCGCCGCGGGAAGCCCAGCGGCCGGAGACGACACCGCCCACCACGTACTCGGGCCGGAACCGGCCATCCCGAACCCAGTTATCCAGCCAGGTCCAGCCGTTGGCGGTGAGGAGGCGGGACAGTTTTTTGTACTCCAGCAGCGGTTCGATCGCCGGATGGTGATGCTGCTCCAATTCCCAGGAACGCGTGCTGCGTACTTCTATGCCGGCCCGGTGCAGGGCCCTTAGCAGCTCCTGGGGCGAATCGGGGTTGAAACCGGGGTTGCCCAGCAGTCGGCGCAGCTCTGCCGCGAGTTGTTCAAGACGTTCCGGCCGTGCTCCTTCCCGCGGCCGCGGACCGAGCACATCTTGGAGCATCGCTTCGTGGATGTCCCGCCGCCACGGTATCCCCGAGCTTTCCATCTCCACTGCGATCATTCCGCCGGTGGACTCTGCCGCGGCCAGCAGGTTCAGCCTGGCCGGGGACGAGGACCGCGCGACTGCGTCCAACTGGTCGGCCAATTCCGCCGCCAGTTCGCCGGCAGTGCTGTGGGCGCTCCCGGCCGCGGCGCCGTCGGGAGCTTCGAGCGTGTCGAAGATGGAGGTCTGGTCCGGCGAGGCCTGTACGGGCAACAGCTGCCGCGGTACGGGATCCTCATCCGGCGCCTGTGTCCGGAGCTTCTCCGTGTAAGGGGTTGCCGGTACGGATTCGGCATAACGGAGGATGCCGCGTACGAGGGCCAGGTCATGGCACCGTTCCACCGTGATTCCGGCCGCCAGCATCCGGCCATAGACGCCTCGGGCCGATTCCCAGACCCAGCGCACCGGTGCCGAGCCGCGGTGTGCCTGGTCGAAGTGCCGCACCGCGGCGGGCAGGTCCGCGAACGGCACAACGACGGCGGGAGCCGCGGGAACGCCGGCGTCGTCGGTTTCCTGCAGCGTCCAGGAGCCGGCCGGCCCATCCGCCCAGTCGACACCGGTGCCGGGCGCGAGGACGATGTACATGCCTCTATTCTCACCCGGATCGGTGCAGCACCGGTCCGCCGTGTCCGGGTGGAGCCCCGAAGGCTAGTCTTACCGGATGGGCGAACCACGGATCGATGGACCGGATTTAATGCTCCGGGAACTCAGCGGTGGAACCACTCCGGCGCAGGCCCTCGGGTTTTTTGATTCCCTGCCGCCGGTGCGGGTTCAGGAGCTTACGGGGTCCTGGCAGGGAGCGGAGGTGCCGACGTCGCACCCCCTCGACGGCGTCCTGACCCGGCTCGGCTGGTACGGCAAGCAGTTCGACGGGCCTGACGACGCCCACCCTCTGCTGTTTGCCGGCGGCGACGGCGGGCCGTTCGACGTCAACCCCTGGTTCGTGCCGCTGGGCACGGTGCTGCGGCTGGGGCCCCTGCTGCGCCAGCCGGCGGCGGGCCGCGCACTCCGCCCCCTCCTGCAGCTGGTCCGGACGCGGAAACCACGGGCCCGCCTGCGGATGGTGGAGTACCGCGGCGTACTTTCCGCGGCCATGGTTTACGACTCGCAGCCCATTATCGATTCGTTCCGGCGAGTCAGTGGGAACACACTCCTGGGCGCCATGGACTACCGCGGCCCGCAGGGCCCCTTTATGTTCACCCTTCGAAGAAGCGGCTAGCCGCTCCGGGCCGGCTGATGCCGTGCGGCGGCATCGGGCGCATGTCCGATAGGGCAGACTGGACTGTCACCTTATACGCAGGACGGAATCCCTTGATCACTCTTCAGCAGGACAATGACGGCTTCATTCGGATGGACCGGCACTTTCCGCGCTCCGCGGCCATCCGCATCATCTTCAACGACGGTTCCGCTGAGATCTGCACAGGCGCCCGGGTGAACGAGGCCTACGACGACGCCGTGGCCGTTTTCCGGGAGAAGAACCACCTTGATGCCAAGGGCTTTTCCCGCGTCCGGAAACTGCCGGCCAACTCCAAGATCAATGCTGTGCCGGTTTCCCCCGGGATGGGCCAGCAGGAACCTCAGTAGAAACCTCGGAAAGCGCCTCCGGTGACGGGTCCGGGAGCGGTTCCGGGGACGGCGCCGTCGGGCTGGCGGCGCGGAGGTGCCCGGTGATCAGCTGCAGCAGTTCCGGCACCGCAGCGGCATGGAAGTAGTGCCCCATGCCGGGCATGGTCACGTGGCGTGCACCCGGGATCGCCGCCGCCGTGGCCAGGCCGCCGCTGGGATGCACAATAGGGTCCCGGTCGCCGTGGATCACCAGTGTGGGCACCCGGATCCCGGCGAGGTCGGCGGTGCGGTCCTGCGAGGCGTGGATTGCGCCCAGTTGCCGGGCCCGGGCGTGCCCGCGGTCCGGGTAGGCACCCCGCTCCCATGCGAGGGCGGCCAGCGGGCCCTCGACGGCGGGATCGGCCGGATTGGCCCGGCCGGACAGGTGCCGCATCATGCCCACCCGCGCGCGGACGAACTCCTCCCGGGTGCGGGGTGGGCGCTGTGCGAACCGGACCTTGGTGGACAGCGCCGCGGCACCGACCTTGGGTGCGCCCGTGGTCGAAATCAGGGAGGTCAGGGTCAGGGTCCGCGCCGGATGGCGGGCCGCGAAAGACTGGGCAATCATCCCGCCCAGTGACATCCCCGTCACGTGTGCCCGGGCCACCTGAAGGTGGTCCAGCAGCCCGGCGACGTCGTCGGCCATGTCCTCGATCCGGTAGGCGCCGGGCATGGGCCGGGCGAGCGCCTGATGCAGCAGGGTCGGCACAGGGGTGTCCATTCGGGTGGAACGTCCGGCATCCCGGTTATCCAGGCGGATCACCCGGTAGCCAGACGCTGCCAGCCCGTCCACGAGCGCCGCGGGCCAGGCGGTCAGGTCCAGCCCGAGACCGGAAACCAGGACTACCGGCTCACCATCCTCCGGGCCGTCCACGCGGAAGCACAGCCGCACCCCGGAGGCGAGGGTGGCAAAACGGTCCGCACCCGGACCGGTTTCGGCGCCCGGGCGTTCCGGACCCGTAAAACGCAGGTGTTCGTCCGCCAAGACGCCGTTCTGCAGGTCCCGGCGGTCCGCCAGGAAGTTCATGGTCATCAGCCACGGTGCCTGCGTGCCCTGACGCGGCAGGGACGCCAGGCTGCGCTGGACATAGCCGGCCCCGAAATCCAGGAGCGGGCGCGTTTGGAGCGCTTCCGGCGCCACCGGAACCGCAGCGGTGTAACCGTGCCGGTCCATGGACGTCAGCAGACGGGAGAACCACTGGGTCAGCAACCCCACCTTCAGGGTCCAGGCCGCATTGGTGTAACCGATGGCGAAGGCCATGTTGGGGATGCCGCTGAGCATCACTCCGCGGTAGGCCACGTGCTCGGGCAGGTGCACTGGGGCACCGTCCAAGCGCAGTTCCATGCCGCCCAGAACCTGGATGGTGAACCCGGTGGCGGTCACGACGACGTCGGCCTCCACCTCTTCGCCCGATGCCAGCCGGAGTCCGTGTTCCGTGAATCCGGCGAGCTGCCCGGTCACCAGCGCAGCGTGGCCGCCGCGCAGGGCGGCGAAGAAGTCGCCGTCCGGCGCTGCGCAAAGCCGCTGGTCCCAGGGTTGGTAGGGCGGGTTCAGGTGGGTGGCCAGATCGAACCCCGGCGGCACTACCCGGGACTGGATTTTGCGGATGGCCTTCCGGGCCAGGTTTGGCCAGCGCTGGCAGAACGCCCAAATAGCCCGTTGCCGGCGGGCACTGATCTCGGCCATGATCCGGCCGGTGCGCTCAGGGCCAACGACGCCGCGCAGCCGGCGGGCAATGGGGTCCTCCGCCGGTATGGGCAGGATGTAGGTGGGGGTCCGTTGGACCATGGTGACCTCTGCTCCGAGCGTGGCCAGCGCCGGTACAAGCGTGACCGCGGTGGCGCCGCTGCCGATCACGGCGATCCGCTTTCCGGCCGGGTCCAGATCCTCCGGCCAGTGCTGCGGATGCACAATCCGGCCGCGGTAATCTTCGCTGCCGGGAAGGTCCGGCGTGTATCCCTTGTCGTAGCGGTAATAGCCGGCCGCATTGAAGATCCAGCGGGCGGTCAGGTGCAGGAGTTCCCCGGTGCCCACCGGTTCGGGCCGGGTGCCGTCGGAACCTGGTTCCGGTGTCCGCATTATCTCCACCGTCACGTTCCACCGAGCATCGGCGCTGGACCAATCCGCCGCTACCACCCGCTGGTGGTAGCGGATCAGGGTGTCGACGCCGTATTCGGCCGCTGTCTCTTTGAGGTAGCTCAGGATGCTTGGTCCGTCGGCTATGGCTTTCTCCTCCCGCCAGGGGCGGAAGTCGTAGCCGAAGGTATACAGGTCCGAGTCGGACCGGATCCCCGGGTAGCGGAACAGGTCCCAGGTCCCGCCGGCCCGGCTCCGGGATTCGAGCAGGGCCACGGAGCGGCAGGGATGGTCCTGGCGAAGGCGGCAGGCCGCACCGATGCCGCTGAGGCCGGCACCGATGATCAGCACGTCCAGGTGTTCCGGGCCGGATGGATAGTGCGTGGAGTTTTCGGGTGCCATGGTGATCCGTTTCCTTGTCCGCGGGGTCCTCTGCCTGCGCCGACCCTACCGCCGCCGGCGGACATTTCGTGCAGGATTCCGGGTAGGGATTTCCTACACGGGAGGTTCGGGATCGTATTGGATTCCGCGCCGAACCTGTTTGGCCCGTTCTTCTCCGGCCAGCCGGCGGACCAGGTGCAGGGCCATGTCAATGCCGGCGCTGACCCCGGCACTGGTGACCACGTCGCCGTCGTCCACCCAGCGGTCCTCGGACCGGATTTCGATGCTGGAATCCCATGCCGCGAGCCGATCCAGTGCATCCCAGTAGGTCGTTGCCGGGCGGCCGGAAAGCAGGCCGGCAGCGGCGTAAACCAGGCTTCCGGTACACACACTGGCCATCAGGGGGACATCGGCCCGCAGGGCGCGCATCCAGTCCAAGTGCTCCGGATCCGCTGCCAGCGCCCGGGTGCCGTGTCCGCCGGGGTGCAGGAACACCTCAAAGTGCGGGGCTTCAGCCGCGGAGAGCTGCGGCGTCAGAAGCATGCCCTTGGCCGCAGTGACCGGGGCACCGTCGGCGGACAGCAGGACGACGTCGTATCCGTCTTCGGGGAAGACCTGGGTCCAGTAGGCCAGGACTTCCCACGGACCGACGGCGTCGAGTTCTTCCACGCCGTCAAAGAGCAGTATGCCGATGTGCTTCATGCCGGTCATCCTGCCAGTGCCGCCGGTGAAAGCAGGGAACGACACAGCGCCGGGGCAGGTTCCGGTGGCCTGCGGCGGTTCCCGGAACCGGAACCTGGTCCCTCTCTTCCTCCACATCCGGAACCGGGACCGGGTCTGGCTGCCCGGCCGGTGCCTCGCCCCCGGGCAGGAACCGGGACTGGCACGGTGGGTGCCATGGAAAAGGATCACGGCTTGGCTCAGGACTTCTCAGGGGCGGGCATCTCAGGGGCGGGCATCTCAGCACCGGACTTCCCAACGGCGTACTTCCCAACGGCGGAGGCCGCAACGGCGGAGGCCGCAACGGGACGGAGCAGGCTGAGGCCGGCATCTGCCGGGAGGCGGGGCAGGCGGCTGCGCGGAGCCATTGCCCGGGAACGCGGTCCGGTGGTGCTGGTGTCCGGGGACCAGGAACTGCAGGACGAGGTGGCCCGCTTGGCTGCGGCGGCCGGGGTGGAGATCACCACGGCCGGCAGTGTCCCGGCTGCCGTGGCCCTGCAGCCGGATGCGGTGCTCGTGGGATCCGACTACCTGCGGAATTCCGGAAACAGCTCCGGTGCCGGATTCGGTGCAGCCTTCCCCTCCGGAGCAGGGAAAGCGGAAATTATTGTGGTCGGACTGGCAGCGGATACCCAGGTCTGGGAGGCCGCCGCCGGGAGCGCCGCGGCACGCGTTGCGATCCTGCCTGCCGCAGCAGCCTGGCTTGCCGGCTATTTGGGCCGGGGCAGGGCAGGCCCCGGCGGTCTGGTCGTAGGGGTGTTGGGTGGCTGCGGCGGTGCAGGGGCGTCCACCACGTCCTGCTGGATCAGCTCCGCGGCTGCGGAAGCCGGCGAATCGGTCCTTCTGATCGATGGAGACCACTGGGGAGCCGGATTGGAGTGGGGATTGGGGACCGCTGAGGCGGAGGGCATCCGCTGGCCGGACCTTGCAGGGCTGAGCGGGACCCTCAACCCCGTCCAGCTGGCTGCCGGGCTGCCTGCGGTGGCAGGGTTTTCGCTGCTCGCCCGCGGCAACGGCGAACCGTCCAGGGACGGCGGCGTTGTCCTGGCCGTTATGGATGCGGCCCGTCGGGGATACGGCGTAACCGTGTTGGACCTGGGCCGCTCCACGGGCCTGGAATTCCTGCTTCCCTTCTGTGACCAGGTGTTGCTGGTGGTTCCTGGACGCGCCGGCGGCATCCTCGCGGCGCGGTCGCTGCAGCCGGATTTGGCCGGGACACCGGTGCAGGTGGTGGTGCGCGGACCGCTCGCGGACGGGTGGGACGAACAGCGGGTAGCCGAAGCCACAGGGTACCCATTGGCCGGTTACCTGCCGTTCCAGCGGGGCATGGAGCAGGCCGCGGAGAACGGGCGCATCCTGGCCGGCCCGGCCCGGCGCAGGATCGCCGTGGCGTCGCGGCGGATCCTCGCGGAAACCTTGATGGCCGGGAGGGCCGCGTGAGTCCCGGGAATAGCGGAGGCCGCTCTGCTGCCTTTCCGGGCAGGGCGTTCCCAGGTGCTGCATTCCCCGGCACAGCGGTCCCGGTGGGTCCCGATCCGTTGCTCAGCCGCGTGCGGGACCGGATCCTGGCGCATCCGGAACCGGTCACCGGGGCACGGCTGGCGGAGGCGGTCCAAGCCAGCGGCCGGCTGCTGGGATCGGAGGGAACCCTGCAGGCTGTGGACCGGGTCCGCGCCGAACTCCAAGGCCTTGGGCCGCTGCAGCCCCTGGCTATGCTGCCGGACGTCAGTGACATCCTGGTCAACGGCCCGGACCGGGTGTGGGTGGACGCCGGACACGGGCTGGAGCTGACCGGGGTTCGCTTTGCCGCAGACTCCGATGTGCTGGCACTCGCCACCCGACTGGTTGCCGCGGGGGGACGGAGACTGGACGACTCGTGCCCCTGCGTTGACGTCCAATTGCAGGGTTACCGGGTTCACGCGGTACTTCAGCCTGTCTCCACGGGATCAACCCTGCTCTCCATCCGGATCCACCGTAACCGCGCCTTCACGCTGGCTGAGCTGGGCCGCGGCGGCACCATGGACGGCCGGTGTGAAGCGGTGCTTCGGGAAATTGTGCGGCGCCGGTTGAACTTCCTTGTCAGTGGGGCCACCGGTTCCGGCAAGACCACCCTGCTCTCCACGCTGCTGGCCCTCAGCGGAGCACAGGAACGGCTGGTGCTCGTGGAAGACGCCGCGGAGCTGGCTCCGCTGCACCCTCACGTGGTTGGCCTGCAGAGCAGACACGGCAACGTGGAAGGCAGCGGGGTGCTGGAGCAGGCGGAACTGGTCCGCCAGGCCCTGCGCATGCGGCCGGACCGGCTGGTGGTGGGCGAATGCCGGGGCGCTGAAGTCCGGGAGCTGCTGGCCGCCCTCAACACCGGCCACGACGGGGCGGGCGGAACCATCCATGCCAATTCGGCTGCGGATGTGCCTGCCCGGCTGGCCGCCCTCGGTGCTCTGGCCGGTATGACGCCGGAGGCGGTAGCGCTGCAGGCAGCCGCGGCCCTGGACGTCATCATCCACCTCAAACGGGAAACCGGTCTCCGCGTGGTGTCCGAGGTAGCGGTACTGGCGCTGGAGGACGGTGTGCTGAAGGCTGTTCCGGCGCTTGTCCGCACAGGCGGGGAATACCGGCAGGACAAAGCGTGGGAGCAGTTGCAGCAGCGGCTGGCGGACCGCTTGGCCGGCGGTGCCTGCTGATGCCCGGAGCGCGCCGGACCCGGCATCCGGAAGTGCGGCCGTGACCGGACTGACCCTTGCCGTGCTGCTGTCCGGGGCCGCCTTCCTCGTATGGGGCAGGTGGCCGGCGCCGGTCCGGGAGGTTCTTGAAGGCAAGCCTCTTCACGGTTCGGCCGTGCGGTTGCAGCGCGCCCGGACGGCGGACCCGGACCCGGATGCTCCGGCACTGCTTGTCCGTGAGCTTGCAGGACTGTTATCAGCGGGACGGTCCGCGCAGCGTGTATGGGCTGACGCTGCCTCCTTGTACACCGCGAAAAACCCGGCCGGCGGCCGGATACATCCTTTCCTGCCGGTGCTCCAGGCCGCCGGGGCAGCAGCAGCCCTCGGTTTGAGTCCGGTTGCCGTCTTCGCTGACGCTGCTGTGCGGGACAGCGGACGGCGCGGCGCGGGACCGTGGCGGGCCGGACGGAAAGCCGGCACTGCGGACCGGCCGCCGGTAGGCGGCCGGCTGGACGGGGCCGGACAGGTCGGGTTGCTGTGGGCCGGCCTGGCCACCTGCGTTCGGGTGTCCGAACGCAGCGGTGCCCCGCTGGCCGCCGTCCTGATGCGCTACGCAGGGCAGTTGGACGATTCCCGGGATGCTGCCGCGGACCGGGCAGCGGCGTTGGCCGGACCGCGGGCTACGGTCCGGTTGCTGACCTGGTTGCCGGCCGGCGGGATGGGACTTGGGTATCTGTTGGGCGGCAATCCGCTGCAGATACTGGCGGGGACGCCGCTTGGATGGGTCGCGGCGGGTTCTGGCTGTGGTTTGTGGCTGGCCGGGTACTTATGGTCGGGCTGGATAGTGCGAAGGGCGGCCGACCCGGCGGAACCGGCGGACCAGCGATGAACGGACTGGCAGTGTTCGTCCTTCTGGCCGCTGCCGCAGTCCTGCTCCTGGCGCCCGGAAGGGGCTTGCCGGGCATCGGCCCAGGCCCGAGTGCCGCCCAGCCGAACACGGAGGCGGGTGTCAGTGATCCGGCCCTAATGCTGGATTTGGTGGCGGCGATGCTCAAAGCCGGACAACCGCTGTCCTCCGCCCTGGCGATACTCGCCGAAGGTGTGGACGCTTCCACCGCACGGTGCCTTAGCCGCCTGCTGGGTGCCTCCAGCCTCGGGGCTCCGTGGGAGACCGCATGGCAGCTTGCCTGCAGCGAGGAGGCAGGACCAGCCGGAACCGGGACGGAACCGGTATCGGCGGCCTTCCTTGCCCTCGGGCCCGCACTGCGCTTCACCGCGACAACGGGGGCACCGTCGGCGGCCGTCATTCATTCCCACGCTGATGCCATGCGCCGCCGGCGCCGGGCGGAAAGCAAACGGCGTGCCGCCACACTCGGGGTCCGGCTGGTCGTGCCGTTGGGCCTGTGTTCCCTGCCCGCCTTCGTCGCCCTGACCGTGGTGCCGCTCCTGCTGTCCCTGGTCCCGGGGTGGCAATAACCGTCCTTCCTCGAACGCTGCTTTCCTTCCTCCACAGCAGGCAATCGGGGAGCCGTTGTCCTTGTGCGGGACGCGGGCTCCGGCGGCGCACGACGCCGGAAGGCAGGATCGAAGTTCCACGGAACTCCAAGCAGGAGGAACACACCATGACACTGAATCCGCCGGTCGCACCGCCGAAACCGCTGGCCGCACCGCTGATCCCGCCCGCTATGCACCGCTTGCTCCAAGCCCCGCCCCGCTTGCCGCTGCCCGCATCGCGGTTGCCAGTGTCCGGACCGCTGCGGCAAGAACGGTTGGCCCCGGATGCTACGGGCCGGGCAGGAGCGAACGTGCGCCCGGCGCCCGGTGCACGCTCCGGCTCCCGCTGCAGCAATCCGGAGTCCGACGGACGCCACGGCGTGCACCTTCTGTCCACCCCGCCGGCAGCTCCCAGCCGCCCGCTTTCGCTTATGAAGCCCGCTGATGCTCCGGCCGCTCCGAATCCGTCGCCTCATCCGTCTCTTTCGTCTGGTTCGGCTGTTCCCGCGTGGACGGACCGGGAGGCGGGGATGGCCACCGCGGAATATGCCATTGCCACCCTCGCTGCGGTTGCTTTTGCCGGGCTGCTGGCGGTTGTACTCGGCAGCGACGAAGTGCGGTCCATGCTGGTCTCGCTGATCCGGTCCGCACTGACCCTTGGGTGAGGACAGGTGTGAGGACTTGGGTGAGGACTTGGGTGAGGACAGGCGTGAGGGCAAGGATGCGGGCCAGGGCTGCGGAACCAGACCGGGCCGCGGAACCAGACCGGGCTGCGGAACCAGACCGGGCCGCGGGAGGCCGGGTACTAGGCGACCATGGCGCAGTGACGGCAGAGTTTGCGGTGGCGTTGCCGGCAGTCGTGTTGGTACTGGCCGCCGGGCTGACCGGAATCGCAGCCGGTGTGACGCAGCTGCGGTTGGAGGAGGCGGCCCGGGCAGCGGCTCGGGAGGTGATGCGGGCAGACAGCTCCGCTGCCCAGGCAGCGGCGGCGAGGGTGGCCGGTCCGTCGGCGGAACTGGTCCTGTCCGGGGAAGGACCGTGGATCACGGTGGAAGTGCGCAGCGCCCTGTCCTTGCCCTTGCTGAACATGCTGCCGCTGGAGCTCTCCGCAGATGCCGTGGCCTTTCCCGGGGATGGAGGCCTGCCCGATGGGGTTCCGCGCTGAGACCCCGGAGAAAGCCGGAGAAGCAGACGTCCGGGACAGGGGAGCGGGAACCGTCGCTTCCATTGGGATCTGTCTGGTGCTGGTGGGGGCTGCCGTGTTCGGCCTGGTTATGGTTCAGGTCTCGGTGGCGGCCATCCGGGCCGGTGCAGCAGCCGACCTGGCCGCGCTCGCCGGTGCCGACGCACTCCGCGGGCTGGGCCCTCCGGGACCCGTCGGCGCGGGAGCCAGCGAAGACGCCTGCGAGGTAGCGCGGGGCGTGGCGGCCCGGAACAACGCGCGGCTCGCCGACTGCAGGGCCGATGCCGGCCGGGGCACGGTCACAGTGCGGGCAGAGGTGCTGGTGCCCGCACTTCCAGTCCGGGCAGCGGCCGCCGCACGCGCAGGACCGCCGGAATGAGGGCAGCAGGCGTCTTGGTGCAGCGTCCAAGGATGCCAGGCTCCGGTAAGCGTCCCCCTCGCCCACACCAAGGCAGCGTCCCCTGCACCCGAGGGGTAGCGCCCCTGTCCCTCCGGCTAACTCAGCGCGAGCGCCTCGTCCGGGGCATGTTTCAGCAGAACGTCCAGGAGCGTGACTGCGCCCTTCTTGTCCAGTGGGTTGTTCTTGTTGCCGCACTTGGGGGACTGCACGCAGGACGGGCAGCCGCCCTCGCACTCGCAGGCCCGGATGGCGTCCCGGGTCGCCGCCAGCCAGATCCGGGCGGCGTCGTAACCGCGTTCGGCGAAACCGGCTCCGCCGGGGTGGCCGTCATAGACAAAGATGGTGGGTTTCTCCGTATCGGCGTGCAACGCGGTGGACACCCCGCCAATGTCCCAGCGGTCGCTGGTGGCCACCAGCGGCAGCATCCCGATAGAAGCGTGCTCGGCGGCGTGCAGCGAGCCGGGGAAGTCAGCAGCAGCCAGTCCGGCCTCCAGCAGGAAGCGTTCATCAATGACGAACCACACGGCCTTGGTGAACAATTCCTTGGCTTCCAGCTCCAGCGGCTCCTCGCCCAGGATTTCGTTCGAAATCAGGGCCTTGCGCTGGTAGGAAACCACCTGCGTGGTCACCTTCACCGTCCCGAAGCAGACCTGGATGCCGTTCCACTCCTCGGTGCGCTCCGTCTCCAGCACCTCAACTTGGGTGATGTCCCGGGCCTGGGTGTAGAACTCCGGGTTGGTGCGGGTAACCATGGCGCAGTGGTCGGCCTCGTTGAGCTCGTCCACCAGGAAGGTAGTGCCCTGATGGACGTAGATCGCCCCGGTGTGGGCCTGGTACTGCGCCTGCGGGGAATCCATGGTGCCCAGCAGGGTGCCGGTTTCGGACTCCACAATGTTGATCGGCCCGCCGCCGGCAGCACGCAGGTTCACCATGGATGCCGCGCTCTCCGGATGCGTCCAGAACCAGCCCGAGGGTCGTTTCCGCAGATACCCCTGGCCCACCAGCTGCTCCAGCAGCCCGGCGGCGGTGGGACCGAAGAGCTCCCGTTCGTCCGGGGTCAGCGGCAGCTCCGCAGCCGCCGCGCACAGGTGCGGGCCAAGCACATACGGGTTGGACGGGTCGAAGACAGTGGCTTCCACGGAAATATCGAAAATAGCTTCCGGATGGTGCACCAGATAGGTGTCCAGCGGGTCGTCGCTGGCGACAAAGGCCGCCAGCGCGTCCTGCCCCGAGCGCCCGGCCCGCCCGATCTGCTGGAAGAGGGAGGCCCGGGTTCCCGGCCAGCCCGCCACGAGCACGGCGTCGAGCCCGGAAATGTCGATCCCCAGTTCCAGGGCCGAGGTGCTGGCGATACCCAGCAGCTCCCCGCTGCGCAGCCGCCGCTCCAGCTCGCGCCGTTCCTCCGGCAGGTAGCCGGAGCGGTAAGCCGCGACCCGTCCCGGCAGCGACGGGTGCACCTCGTCCAGCAGCCGCCGGGTGATGGTGGAAATGGTCTCGGCGCCGCGGCGCGATTTGATGAAGGCAATGGTCCGCACCTGCGCGGAAACCAGGTTCGCCAGCAGATCCGCAGTCTCGGCCACCACGGTCCGGCGGGACCGGGCGCCGTTTTCGCCCTTCAGCTCGGTGAGCTGCGGTTCCCACAGAGCCACCGTGGTGGACCCGTGCGGGGAGCGGTCCTCGGTGACCGCCGTGACCGGGGCGCCGATCAGCCGGCTGAAGGACTGCTCAGGGTCCGCGGAAGTGGCGGAAGCACCGATAAAGACCGGGTTGGAACCGTAGTACCGGCAGATCCGCCGCAGCCGGCGCATCAGGTTCGCCACGTTGGAGCCGAACACGCCGCGGTAGCTGTGCGCTTCGTCGATGATGACGTACTTCAGGCGGCGGAAGAACCGCGCCCACCAGGCATGGTTGGGCAGCACCCCGAAGTGCAGCATGTCCGGGTTGGCCAGCACCAGGTTGGCGTGGTCCCGGATCCAGCGCCGCGCACCGGTGTCAGTGTCGCCGTCGTACGTCTCGGCCCGCACGGTCGGCAGCTTCAGCGACTTCACTGCTGCGAGCTGGTCAGCGGCCAGGGCCTTGGTGGGAGCGAGGTAGAGCGCGACGGCGCCGGAAGGCTCCAGTGTGGCGCGGTCATCGAGGGAGGTCCGGTGGATGGCGTCCACTACCGGCAGCTGGTAGGCCAGGGACTTCCCGGAGGCGGTGCCGGTGGCGATGATCGTGTGCCTGCCCCCGTGCGCGGCGTCGGCGGCTTCCATCTGGTGCGCCCACGGTTCCTGGATGCCCAGGTTCCGGTAGGCGGCGACGACGTCGGGATGCGCCCACTCGGGCCACGGTGCGGTGACTGCCCGGCGGGCTGGAATCTGATGCACATGCATCAGCTGTTCCGGCTCTGCGCCGCCGCCCAGCAGCGGAATCAGGGAATCATGTAGGGCCACGAGCCCATTCTCCCACCGGCGAACCGGAGCCGGACCATGTTCACTGCAGGGGGAACCTCCCCCTCAGACTCCGGCCCCTGCACTGGCCCCTGCACCCCCGGGCCGGACCAGCGGATCGGGGACGTCAGAGCCGCGGCTCGAACATTACGACGCTGGCCAGCGACTCCCAGCCGAGGTACCGGTACAGTTCCTGGCCGTCCATGGACGCGACCAGCAGTCCGGAGTCGGCGTCGTCCTCGAGCGCGAGGGCGGTCAGCGCCCGCATCACGTAGCTGCCCAGCCCCATCCGGCGGAACCCGGGCTCGGTGACGATCCGGTCAAAGACGGCGTGGCCGTTCACCACGGCCACTCGTCCCTGCGCAATCGGCGTGCCGCCGGAGAGCACGGTCACCGATCCCACGTTGCCCTCGTGGGTGGTTTCCGTCTCGAAGTCCTCCCAGGGCAGGACCGGCGCCTCGATGTCCTGGTCGGACATATCGGCGATCATCAGCACTTCGTCGGTGGAGCGGACCTGGAGACCGTAAACCGTGGCGGCACCGTAAATCTCGTTGACCCGCGTGGTGACGATGGTGAACAGCCGGGTAGGGCTGTGCCGGGCGGAGGAGGCCAGGGCGGCAAACTCGTCGTGGGAGGGCTCAAGCGCGAAATACTCCCAGTCGTTGGTCCGGTCATGGAGCAATGCGGCCGGGAAACGGCCTTCATGCCGCGTCCGGTAACCACGTGCCTGTGCCCAGCCGGAGACCCAGGTCTCCAGCAGATCATCGTCCAGCGCTCTCATAGATGCACATTAGCGGGCACCTGTAGGGAAAGGTATGCGGGCCCGGGGAAAATGGGCCATCCTCCGGCGGTCTACCCTTGTCTTGTGGCACTGAACCGAATTGCACTGTATTACGCTTTCACCCCTCTCTCCGATCCCGACGCCGTCCGGCTGTGGCAGCGCACGTTGTGCGAAAAGCTGGGCCTGCGCGGGCGCATCCTGATCTCCCGCGACGGCATCAACGGCACCGTGGGCGGAGACCTGGACGCGGTGAAGGCCTATGTGAAGGCGACGCGGGAATACCCCGCCTTCAAGAAGATGGACGTGAAGTATTCCGAGGGTTCCGCCGAGGATTTCCCGCGGTTGAGCGTGAAGGTCCGCGACGAGATCGTGAGCTTCGGCGCACCCGGGGAGCTGAAGGTGGACGAGAACGGCGTGGTGGGCGGAGGCACCCACCTGCGTCCCGAGGAACTCCACGAACTCGTGGAGCAGAAGGAAAAAGCCGGTGAGGAAGTGGTGTTCTTCGACGGCCGCAATGCCTTCGAAGCGCAGATCGGCAAGTTCAAGGGCGCAGTGGTTCCGGACGTGTCCACCACGCACGACTTCATCAGCGAACTCGAGTCCGGCAAGTATGACGACCTCAAGGACAAGCCCGTCGTCACGTACTGCACCGGCGGCATCCGCTGCGAGGTGCTCTCCAGCCTGATGGTGAACCGCGGGTTCAAGGAGGTCTACCAGATGAAGGGCGGCATTGTCCGGTACGGCGAGACTTACGGGGACAAAGGCCTCTGGGAAGGCTCGCTGTACGTTTTCGACAAGCGGATGCACACCGAGTTCACCGACGACGCCGTTACCATCGGCCGCTGCGTGCGCTGTGAGGCGCCCACGAGCAAGTTCGAAAACTGTTCCAATCCGTCCTGCCGCAAACTCACCCTGTACTGCGCGGACTGCGCCTCCGATCCGTCCACCCTGCGCTGCCCGGACGGCTGCGGCGAGTGACCCGCCGCTGACCGGCCGCTGACCGGCGAGTGACCCGCCGCCGCGGCGGCAGGAGCTTCCGCACTACTTAGGCGGAGCCTAATAAACCTGTGTACTTCCGGCACCCCCGCTGTTACTGTCCCGCACACGGGCCGACGGCCCGCGGCAGGCCCGAACGGACCCGGCACTTCGCCGGACGGACCGGGGACGGGCGCGGCTCAAAGCGGGGGAGTGTTGACGTGGCGGACGCAGCAGTAGACGAAGGCAACAGCCAAACCGGAGACGGCCGGACGGCAGTTCCGGAGCCCGCTGACCGGGCAGCAGCACCCCGGGGCGGGCCGGAGCACTGGGACCGGCTGGTGGACGTCCTGGTGGTCGGCACCGGCGCCGCGGCCCTGACCGCGGCGATCACCGCCGCCGACGAGGGCCTGGACGTCCTCATGGTGGAAAGCACCAAGCTCTGGGGCGGCACCACCTCGATTTCCGGCGGCGGGCTGTGGATGCCCAACAACCCGCTGATGAAGCAGGCCGGCGTTCAGGACAGCCAAGAGAACGCGCTGACCTATATGGAAGAGGTGATCGCCGACGTCGGTCCGGCCTCCTCGCGCGAACGCAAGCTCGCGTTCCTGCGCACCGTGCCCGATGTGGTGACCTTCCTGGGCGGCCTGGGCGTGCAGTGGATGCGGTCCAAGGACTACCCGGACTACTATCCGGACCGGCCCGGCGGCATGGTGGGGCGCTCACTGGAAGTGAAGGCCTTCGACACCAAGCTGCTGGGTCCCTGGTTTAAGCAGTCGCGTCCGGCCGCTTCCGGCATCCCGGCCCCGCTGGCCACCGACGATGTATGGGAACTGTCCCGGGCCTGGTCCACGCCCAGCGGCTTTATCCGGGGTGCCCGGTTTGTCTTCCGCACGCTCGGCGGGCTGGCGCGCGGCAAGCGGCTCTACGGGCTGGGCGGGGCGCTGGCCTCGTCGCTGATGTACATCGTCCGTAACCAGCAGACCCCGGTCTGGCTGTCGGCTCCGCTGGTGGACCTAATCCAGGACGACGACGGCACGGTGCTGGGCGCCGTCGTCCGCCGCCACGGCCGGGACGTGCGTATCCGGGCGAGGCGCGGCGTGGTGCTGGGGGCCGGCGGTTTCGCCCGCAACGCGCAGTGGCGGGAAAAGTACCAGGGCCTGGAGAAGGAGTATTCATCGGCACCGGAGGGGGACCTGGGGCAGGCCATCGATATTGTGGCAGCCCGCGGGGGAGCGCTTGCCCTAATGGACGATGCCTGGTGGGGGCCCACCTGCGTGGGGCCGAAAGGCGAGGTCACTTTCACCCTCGCCGAACGCTCCATGCCCTTCTCGCTGGTGGTGGATGCAGCCGGCAGCCGGTTCCTGAACGAGTCCGAATCCTACGTGGACTTCGGACACCACATGCTCGCAAACAACCGCAAGGTCCCCGGGGACCCGGCGTGGCTGGTCTTTGATGCCCGGCACGCCCGCCGCTACCTCTTTAACGCGCTGCTGCAGGGCCGCCGCGAATGGAAGAAGCAGGGCCTGCTGCTCCAGGACGAATCCCTCACGGGCCTGGCGGAGAAAATGGGTGTGCCGCCGGCTGCCCTGCAGGCCAGCGTGGAGCGGTTCAACGGCTTCGCCGAGACCGGCATCGACGAGGATTTCCACCGCGGGGACACCGTGTACGACAACTACTACAGCGATCCGCGGGTCAAGCCCAACCCGAACCTCGGACCGCTGGAGAAGGGGCCGTTCTCCGCCGTGCGCCTGTACCCCGGGGACCTGGGCACCAAGGGCGGTTTGCTGACGGATGCCGATGCCCGGGTGCTGCGGGAGGACGGCAGCGTGATGTCCGGCCTCTACGCGGCCGGCAACACCACGGCGTCGGTCATGGGCCGCACATATCCCGGGGCGGGGGCCACCATTGCCTCGGCCGTCGTCTTTGGCTACCGTGCCGCCCGGCATGCGGCGGCGGCGCCCGCTGCCGGAACGGCATCCGAAGGGCAGGCCGCTGCGCTCCCATCAGCACACTCCACGGGTTCCGGCGGCACCTCCGCGGAGCCGCTGGAACCGGCGGCAGGATAGGGAAAAGCATAGGAAAGGGACCGGCTGCGGCCGGATGCTGCCGGAGTCCGGGCAGGCGCAGCCGGGCCCTGCACGGACTGCGGCCCGCACGGTCATAGACTGGGTTTGTGACTGATTTCTCCTTCGTGCCCTCCGCGCCGCGCAGCCGGGATACCTGGCTGCTCAAGGCGCTCGCCGCCGACCTCGGGGAGGCAGGCTACACCGTGGACGGTGTGGCCGGGTTCCTCGGCGAGGAAGCGTCTGCGGCCCTGCAGCGGGACCAGCTGGTGCCGGCGCTGCTGGCCTGCCGTGCCGAGGCCGATGCGGCAGAACCGCGCCGGGTAGCACTGCCGGTGCTGCTCTGGCTGCTGGGGGAGACCGTGGAGCGGGCACAGCTGGATGCTGCCATGCCGCGCACGGGCACCGAAGGCCTGCTGGAACTCGGGCTCATTGAGCGCGGCCTCATTTTCGGCACCTTCCGTGCGGCGGTGGACCTGCGGCCCTACGGCGCCGACGACGGCGGCACGCCCACCGAGGGGAACCCCGACGCTGATCTATGGGTCGCCAGCGACCTGGGCAGCCACCAGCGCCCCGGCGTGCTGCGCCGCGACCATGTGCTGGGCATCGGCCAGGCCTCCCTGAGCCTTGCGCAGCTCACGGTGCGCAATCCCGTGGGCCGGGCCCTGGACCTCGGCACCGGTTGCGGTATCCAGGCTTTCCACCTGCTCCGCCACGCGGACCACGTCACCGCCACCGATGTGTCCGAACGCGCGCTGGGCTTCGCCCGCTTCAACCTGATGCTCAACGCCGCCCAGCTGGACATCGACCCGGACCAGCCGGAAGACCGGTTCACGCTGCGGCTGGGCAGCCTGCTGGAGCCGGTGGCCGGCGAGAAATTCGACCTGGTGGTGTCCAACCCCCCGTTCGTCATCACGCCGCGCACGGGCGCCGACTCTGAAGATGACCGCTTCACCTACCGCGACGGAGGGCTTGCCGGTGACGGCATCGTGTCCGCGCTGGTTTCCGGTCTGGAGCAGGTGCTGCGTCCGGGCGGCACCGCACAGATGCTGGGCAACTGGGAGATTCCTGCCGGCGAGGAGGAGAACTGGTCTGCGCGCATCGAGCAGTGGCTGCCCGAGGGCACCGATGCCTGGGTGATCCAGCGCGAGACGCTGACCCCGGCCGAGTACGCCGAAATGTGGCTGCGGGATGCTGCCCAGGGCCGGGACCGGGAGGAATACACGGCCGCCTATGCCGGTTACCTGGCAGACTTCGCCTCGCGCGGCGTCGGGTCCGTGGGCTTCGGCTCACTGTGGCTGCGCCGCCGGCGCAAGGCCGGCGCCGAACCGCTGCGCCGGTTCGAGGAGATCACCCATCCCGTGGAGCAGCCCATGGGTCCGCACCTGGACGCCGCGGTGCGGCGTTTCGACTGGGCGGGAGCGCAGGCCGATTTGTCTTCCGCGCATCTGACCGTGGCCGACGACGTGACCGAGGAACGCCACCAGCGTCCCGGCGCCGAACACCCGGGTGTGATCCTGCTCCGCCAGGGCGCCGGGCTGCGCCGGACCAATCTGATGAGCACGGAGCTCACCGGCTTCGTTTCCGCCTGCGACGGCGAGCTGTCCGTCGGGCAGATTACCTCCGCCTTGGCAGCACTGCTGGACCGCTCCGATCCTGAGTTCGGCTCCGACCTGGTCCGGGAAGTGCGTAATCTGGTGGTGGACGGCTTCCTCGTTCCGCTTTACAGATAGGTCCCGGCCGATCCTGTTGCAGGTCAGTGCCGGCGGTGCTTTATGGTTACCCTAGTGCTGGGGCATCGCGCATACTGTCTGTGGATGAACCGGACTGTGATGCCCGGGGCGTGGATGCACCGGACACCCAGGGCGCAAGGCGTCCCCGATAATTTTGAACCCCGTTACGTAGGAGAACAGTGCCAGTTAAGGCAACGGACAAGAAGACCGGCAAGAAGAAGCTTGTAATTGTCGAGTCTCCGGCCAAGGGCAAGACCATCGCCGGGTACCTGGGCGAAGGCTTCGAGGTGACGGCGTCGATGGGGCACATCCGCGATCTTCCGCAGCCCTCCGACCTGCCCGCAGAGCTGAAGAAGACAGCGGTGGGCAAGTTCGCCGTGGACCTCGACAAGGACTTCGAGCCGTACTACGTGGTGTCCCCGGACAAGAGGAAAAAGGTGGCCGAGCTCAAGGCCGCCCTGAAGGACGCCGACGAGCTCTATCTCGCAACTGACGGTGACCGCGAGGGCGAAGCCATTGCCTGGCACCTGCTGCAGGTCCTCAAGCCCAAGGTGCCCGTGCACCGCCTGACTTTCCCGGAAATCACCCGCGAAGCCATCCAGCGCGCGTTGCTGGAAATGCGCGACGTTGACGTGGCCATGGTGGACGCCCAGGAAACCCGCCGCATCCTTGACCGGCTGTACGGCTATGAAATTTCCCCCGTGCTCTGGCGCAAGGTGGCCCGCGGCCTGTCCGCCGGGCGTGTGCAGTCCGTAGCCACCCGCCTGGTGGTCGAACGCGAGCGGGAACGCATGGCGTTCCGCCCGGCGTCGTACTGGGACCTGGTGGGCACCTTCGCCACCGAGGCTGCCGAGAGGTTCAAGGCCCGCCTCGTGGCCGTTGACGGCGCCCGCGTAGCCACCGGCAAGGACTTCACCGACCGCGGGGAGCTGAAATCCAAGACCGCCGTGCACCTGGACGAAGCCTCGGCCGTGTCCCTGGCCGCCGGCCTGGAATCGGCTGCGTTCACGGTCCGCTCCGTGGACACCAAGCCCTACACGCGCCGTCCGGCCGCTCCGTTCACCACCTCCACCCTGCAGCAGGAGGCTGGCCGTAAGCTGCGCTTCTCCTCCCGAGTGACCATGCAGGTGGCCCAGCGGCTGTATGAAAACGGTTACATCACCTATATGCGTACGGACTCCCCGGCGCTGTCGGACCAGGCGATCAACGCCGCCCGCCGGCAGGCCTCGGAACTGTACGGCCCCGAGTACGTGCCCGAGGCCCGGCGCGTGTACAAGGGCAAGTCCAAGAACGCCCAGGAAGCCCACGAAGCCATCCGGCCCGCCGGTGACTCCTTCCGCACCCCCGCCCAGGTGGCGTCCTCGCTGCGCGGCGATGAGTTCCGGCTGTACGAACTGATCTGGAAGCGCACCGTCGCCTCCCAGATGGCCGACGCCAAGGGTTCCACCGCCTCCGTGCGCATCGGCGCAGTTTCCACCGACGGGCGCGACGCCGAGTTCTCGGCCTCCGGTACGGTCATCACCTTCCGCGGTTTCATGGCCGCCTATGAAGAGGGCCGCGACGCCGTGCGCGAGGACGACGACGCCGAGGGCACCGAGGGTGCGCGCCTGCCGGTGCTGAAAGCCGAGGACCGGCTGACCGCTGCGGACATTGCCGCCGGCGGCCACGAAACCTCCCCGCCGCCGCGGTTCACTGAAGCGTCGCTGGTGAAGATGCTCGAAGAGCTCGGCATCGGCCGTCCGTCCACCTACGCCGCCACCATTTCCACCATCATGGACCGCGGCTACGTGAGCAGCCGCGGACAGGCCCTGGTGCCCAGCTGGATTGCGTTCTCCGTGGTCCGCCTGCTGGAAGAGCACTTTACGGACTACGTGGACTACGACTTCACCGCAGAACTCGAAGAAGACCTGGACCGCATTGCCCGCGGCGAAGCCGGACGCGTGGAATGGCTGAACCAGTTCTACTACGGCGACCGGGTTGAAACCGGCCTGCACACCATCGTGAACGACCTCGGCGAAATCGATGCCAAGGCCATCAACTCCATCGAAATTGCCGACGGCATCATGCTGCGCGTGGGCAAGTTCGGTCCCTACCTGGAGCGCCCGCTGCCCGCGGACGCCCCGGAGGGAACCGAGCCGGAGCGGGCGAACGTGCCCGAGGACCTGGCCCCGGACGAACTCACTGCCGAAAAGGCCATCGAACTTATGGAGACGGCGGCTCCCGAGGAACGGGTGCTCGGCACCGACCCGGAGACCGGGCGGACCATCGTGGCCCGCAACGGCCGCTACGGTCCGTACGTGATCGAGCTGATCCCGGAGCCCACCGAAGAGGACCTGGCCAACCAGCCGGTGGAGTACTACAAGAACGGCAAGCCCAAGCCACCGAAGAAGCCCGTGAAGGCGAAGCCGCGCACCGGTTCGCTGTTCAAGTCCATGAGCGTGGAGACGGTCACCCTGGAGGAGGCGCTGAAGCTCATGAAGCTGCCGCGCGTCCTGGGTACCGACGCCGAGGGCAACGAGATCACCGTGCAGAACGGCCGTTTTGGGCCGTACCTGAAGAAGGGCTCCGATTCGCGCTCCATCGGTTCGGAAGAGGAGATCTTCACGATCACCCTGGAGCAGGCACTGGAGATCTACTCCCAGCCCAAGCAGCGCGGCGGCCGGCAGGCAGCGGCTCCGCTGGCCGAGTTCGGTGTTGACCCGGTGTCGGAGAAGCCCATTGTGGTGAAGGACGGCCGGTTCGGCCCCTACATCACCGACGGCATCACCAACATCACGGTGCCCCGGTCCACGGCCATCGAGGAACTGACCCGCGAGCAGGCGATCGAACTGCTCGCAGAGAAGCGGGAGAAGGCCCCGGCCGCCAAGAAGCCGGTGCGCAAGCGGGCGGCCCCGAAGAAGGCCGCGGCGAAGAAGTAGGGGACGGGCAGAGTCCATAATGGAAACATGCGCCTAGGCGTCCTCGACATAGGGTCCAATACCGTCCACCTGCTGCTGGTGGACGCGCGTCCCGGTGCCCGCCCGTCTCCCTTCGCCTCGCACAAGCGTCCCCTGCAGCTGGTGTCCTATTTGGACCCCGACGGCGCGATCAGTGAAGCGGGGCAGGATGAGCTGGTCGGGTTCGTCAGCGAGGCGTGGGACTTTGCCCGCCGGCACGGCGCCCAGGACCTCCTGGCGTTCTCCACGTCGGCCATCCGGGAATCAGCCAACGGCGCCGAGGTCCTGGCCCGGGTGCACCGCGAGACCCCCGTCCGGCTGGAAGAACTGTCCGGCGGCGACGAAGCGGCCATGACGTTCCTGGCTGCCCGCCGCTGGTACGGCTGGGGAGCGGGAACCATCCTGGACCTGGACATTGGCGGCGGCTCCTTTGAGATGGCGATGGGCCATGACGAGCTGCCCGAGATTGCCCGGTCCCTGCCCCTGGGTGCCGGCCGCCTGACCCGGGACTGGCTGCCCGATGACCCGCCCACCCCCAAGAGCATCAAGAAGCTGCGCAAGTACATCCGCGGGCTGGTCGGCGAGACGGCGGAGGAGTTCGCCGCCGTCGGGCGCCCGGACCTGGTGACCGGTACATCCAAGACCTTCCGCTCGCTTGCGCGCATTGCCGGGGCCGCGCCGTCGGCCGCCGGACCTTTTGTGCCCCGCCGGCTCACGCTGGAGGACCTGTCCCTCTGGACCAAGCGGCTGGGAGCGATGAGTTCCCGGGACCGTGAGGAACTGGACGGGGTCTCCGCGCTGCGGGCACCGCAGATGCTTGCCGGGGCACTGGTAGCCCAGGCCGCCATGGAAGCCTTTGACGTGCCCGTCCTGCGGATCTGCCCCTGGGCGCTCCGCGAGGGCCTGATCCTGCGGCGTTTCGATACGCTGCGGTTTGAAACCACCGGGGACCTTCCCCGCGGCCCCGCGGAAGGCGAGGAGTTCCTCGTCCCTGCGGGAGCCGCTCCTTCCACCAACGGAAAGCACAGCTGAAATGACTCCGTCACCTTCCGCCGTCCCCTCGACGGCCGCCGTGCAGCCGCTGACCGCACCGACTGAAATCCCGGTCGCGCTTTCGAGTGCCTCCGTGTATCCGCTCTCGGTGCACGACGCCTTCGCCGTGTCCCATGACCTCGGCTATGACGGCGTCGAAATCATGGTCACCAACAGCTCCATCAGCCAAAACCCGGACACCCTCCGTGACCTGAGCGAGCGGTACCAGCAGCCTATCCTCGCCATCCACGCACCCACCCTGCTCCTGACCCAGCAGGTCTGGGGCAAAGCCTGGACCAAGATTGAGATGTCTGCGGCCATGGCTGCCGAGGTTGGTGCCTCCACCGTGGTGACGCACCCGCCGTTCCGCTGGCAGACCGGTTATGCCGAGAACTTCGCCGAAGGGGTCAAGACCATCGCGGAGCAGTACGGGGTCACCATCGCGGTGGAGAACATGTACCCGTGGCGCGTCCGCGGCCGTGAGGCGAAGGCATACCTGCCGCATTGGAACCCGGTTCCGGAACCCTACGAGCACGTGACGTGGGACTTCTCCCACGCAGCGATTGCGGGCATGGACTCCTTTGAACAGATCCGCAAACTCGGTGACCGGCTCAGCCACGTCCACCTGACCGACGGAACCCCCAACGGCAAGGATGAGCACCTGCTCCCGGGCGAAGGTACGCAGCGCTGCGCCGAAGCCCTCTCCTACCTTGCCGGCGCCGGCTTCAAGGGTGTGGTGGCCATTGAGGTCAGCACCCGGAGAAGCAGGGGAGCAGGGGAGCGCGAAGAGCAGCTGAAACAGACCCTGGACTTCGCCCGCGAGCACCTGCGTCCCAAAGCGCCGGTCGGCGGGCCCAGCAGCAGTCTCGGCGCCTGACCGGCCGCCTGACCGGTCCGTGGAAGGTCCATGACAGAATCGAAGCCATGGACAGCGCATCGAATCCCCGACTGGCATTTTTGGGCTGCGGCTCAATGAACGAAGCGATCCTTGGCGGGATCCTCTCTGGCGGACTGCCCGCTGAGCAGGTCACCGCCACGGTCCGGCGCCCGGAGCGGGCTGAAGAGCTGCGCGCGGCGCACGGCATCACGGTGCTGGCCGGCGGTGAGGACGCCGAGTCGAACCGAAAGGCCGTAGCGGGAGCGGACCTGGTCATTGTGGGCGTCAAACCCGTGGGGGTGGCGGACCTGCTGCGCGAAGTCGCTGACGCGCTGCCCCGGGGCGCCGTCGTGCTCAGCGTCGCCGCGGCCGTACCGCTGGAGCTGATGGAATCACTGCTTCCGGCCGGTCAGCCGGTAGTCCGCGCCATGCCGAACACGCCGTCCCGGCTGGGCCGCGGCGTCGTATCCATTTCTGCCGGCACCTCGGCCGGCTCCGAAGCGATGGAACTGGCCCGCCGGGTCCTCGCGGCCACCGGAACAGTGGTGGAGGTGCCCGAGGAACAGGTCGACGCCGTTTCCGCCGTCAGCGGTTCCGGCCCGGCGTACGCGTTCTACCTGGCCGAGGCGATGGCGCGTGCCGGTGTGGAATTGGGCCTGGACCCGGACCTTTCCGCCCTGCTCGCACGCGAAACGGTCGCCGGTGCCGGCTACATGCTGGCCGAGCCCGACGCCGACGCCACGGCCCTGCGCCGCGGCGTCACCAGCCCCAACGGCACCACGGAGGCAGCCATCAAGACCTTCGACGAGCGCGGCCTTCCGGCCATCATCGAAGCCGGTGCCCGGGCAGCGACGGCCCGCGCCGAAGAAATCACGAAGCAGTTGACGGCTTAGCCCTGGCCCGCTGACTTGCCTCCGGGCGGTCGATTACGCCTTTGCATCCGCCGGGTCCTGCCGCTGCAAGTCCAGCACGGCGCCCCGGGACCCTGCGGTTCGGGGCTCTTCGTTTCCGGTCGAAAGGCCTCACGGTTGGTGCGCTTCGTCCCGAGGCGCCGTGTAGCCCGGTAGCACCCCTGCAGATGAGGCGCGGAGAAGGTCTGCATCGCCGCAGGGCGTGGCGGAGGCGGCTTTAATATTCCAAGCGAGCTCTGCGAGCGAGGAATTTCGTTGCCGCCGGAGCCGGGCCCGCAGGCCCTGCCAGCGCCACCCCGGACGCCAGACCCTACGGCCGTGCCGCGAACCGCTCGAGCAGATCGACGTGCCCGGCCACGATCAGGGTGTCCCGGCTGGAGACTTTGGTGTCCGGCTGGGCGTAGGTGAAGTCCTCGCCCGGCGACTTCACGCCTACCACGGTCACTCCGTACTTCGCCCGTACATTGGCCTCGCCCAGGGTGAAGCCCTGCGTCTCCTTGGGCGGGTACATTTTCACGATGGCGAAGCCGTCGTCGAATTCAATGAAGTCCAGCATCCGGCCGCCCACCAGGTGTGCTGCGCGGCGGCCGGCGTCGGCCTCCGGGTAGATGACGTGGTTGGCGCCGATCCGGGTAAGGATCTTGCCGTGCGCCGGAGTGATGGCTTTAACCCAGAGGTGCTCGATGCCCAGGTCCACGAGGTTCACGGTGATCAGCACGCTGGACTCGATGGAGGTGCCCACGCCCACGACGGCGGCGGAGAAGTCCTCGGCGCCCAGCTGCTTGAGCGCCTCGATGTTGGTGGCGTCGGCCTGCACCACGTGGGTGAGGATGCCGGAGGCTTTCTGCACCAGCGCGGGGTCGCGTTCCACGGCCAGGACTTCGCGTCCCTGCCGGACCAGCTGTTCGGCGGTGGCGGCGCCGAAGCGGCCCAGGCCGATCACCAGTACCGGGGCGTTGTGTGGAGGTCTGTCAGCCAATGATCGGCCTTTCTTCGGGGTAGTGGTACAGGGTGTTGCGCTGGCGCACGGCCAGGGCCGCGGCAAGGGTAATGGTGCCGACGCGTCCGGCGAACATCAGCAGGGAGAGCACGTACTTGCCCGACGGCGGCAGGACCTCGCTGAGGCCCGTGCTGAGGCCCACGGTGGCAAACGCGGAGATCACTTCGAACAGTACCGGCTGCAGGGTTTCGTTGGTGATGACCAGCAGGGCGAGCGTGGCTACGGAGACCAGGGTGGCGCCCAGGATGGTCACCGAAATGGCCACCCGCATGGCGCTTTGCGGGATGGTCCGGCCAAAGGCCCGGACGTCCGAGTCGCCGCGGGCTTCGGCCACGACGGCCAGGAACAGCACGGCAATGGTGGTGACCTTGATGCCGCCGGCGGTGGAAGCCGAGCCGCCGCCGGCGAACATCAACATGTCGGTGACGAGCAGGGTGCTGGAATCCAGGTCCGACATGGAGACGAGGTTGAACCCGCCGGAGCGGGTCATGACCGAGGCGAACAGGGAGTGGATGATCTTGTCCGAGAAGGACAGGTCAGCGATGGTGCGGGTGTTGAACCATTCGAAGGCACCCCACACCACTGCTCCCACCACCAGCAGGATCAGGGACACCAGGACGGTGAGCTTGGTGTGGAGGTTCCATTTGCTGAGGCGGTGGCGGGTCCGCAGCAGGACCATGATCACCGGGAAGCCGAGGGAACCAATGAACACCCCCAGCATCAGCGGAACCAGGATCCACAGGTCCTCCTCATAGGGGACCAGGCCGTCCGAGTGCGGGGTGAAGCCGGCATTGTTGAAGGCGGAGATGGAGTAGAACACCGCGTGCCAGATTGCCTGCCCGAAGGATTCGCCCAGGATCATGAACCGCGGCGCCATGGCCGCAGCCAGGGCCAGTTCAATGACGACGGCGGTGCTGAAGACAATGCGCAGGAGATGGCCTACTTCGCCCAGCCGCCCGGTGTTCATGCTTTCCTGGGCGAGAAGCTTGCCGCGCACGCCCAGGCGCTTGTTCACGGCCAGCGCCAGGAGGGAAGCGAGTGTCAGGATGCCCAGGCCGCCCACCTGGATGGCGATCAGGATCAGCACCTGCCCGAACGTTGACCAGTAGGTGGCCGTGGAGACCACGGTCAGGCCGGTGACGCACACAGCCGATACTGCAGTGAACAGGGCATCGTGCAAGGGGGTGGCCTCGCCGCTGGTGGAGGCCACCGGCAGGCTCAGGAGGGCGGTAAAGAGCAGGATGACCAGGGCGAAGACCGTCAGTGCCAGGCGCGCCGGACGGCCGCTGACCATGTTGTCGACGAATTCGCGGGCTGCGGAAAGGAACGAACGTTCGCTTCGGGGGTTCATTTGCAGGAGTGGCTGCCGAGGAAGTGCCATGGTCTCTTGGTTCCAGTTTCCGTTCTTGTCCGCGGTGATTCAGCACAGCAAACATAATCCAGCAGAGCGCGCTAAAGGGTTTGATCCGGCAGCCGGGCACGGACCCCGATATCAGAGTAACCCCCGGATCACGTACCCTGTCTGCATGATCAGTTCCGGGCTCAGCCTTCCCATTATGCCAACGTGCATTGTGTGGGATGAATCGCTGCTGGCCTACAACTTCGGTGCAGGCCATCCCATGAGCCCGCACCGGTTGGACCTCACTGCACGGCTGGTCCGGGAACTGGGGCTTTTCGACGTGGAGGGCGTCCGTCTGGAACAGCCCTACGTTGCCGACGCCGCGGACCTGCTGACCGTGCACAGCTTTGATTACGTCAGTGCCGTGCAGGCCGCAAGTGCCGATCCGTCGGACTGCAATGCGGCCATGGGCCTTGGCACCGAAGACAACCCGGCCTTTGCAGGCATGCATGAGGCCAGCGCACGGCTGGTGGGCGGTTCGCTGGCGGCCGCGGACGCCGTGCTTTCGGGCAGTGTGCTGCACGCAGTGAACTTTTCCGGGGGAATGCACCATGCCGGCCGTGAGAAGGCGGCGGGGTTCTGCGTGTACAACGACGCCGCGGCCGCCGTCGCGCGCCTCCTCGACCGGGGCATGCAGCGGGTGGTGTACATCGACGTCGACGCCCACCACGGCGACGGAACGCAGAACATTTTCTGGGACGATCCCCGGGTGATGACCATTTCGCTGCACGAAAGCGGTTTGACCCTTTTCCCCGGCACCGGGTTCGCCAACGAGACCGGAGGAAAGGGCGCGGAGGGCACGGCCGTGAACATCGCCCTTCCTGCCGGCACCACGGACGCCGGCTGGCTGCGGGCCTTCCACGCGGTGGTTCCGCAGCTGACCGAGGCGTTTGCCCCGGAAGTGATTGTCAGCCAGCACGGGTGCGACAGCCACAAGGACGATCCGCTGACCAACCTGCGCATCAGCGTTGAGGCGCAGCGGCAGGTTGCGCTGACCATCAGTGACCTGGCCGGCCGGCTGTGCGAAGGCCGCTGGATTGCCACCGGCGGGGGCGGCTACAACGTGGCATCCGTGGTGCCCCGCTCCTGGGCCCTGCTCATTTCCGTGGCTGCCAACGGGCGGGTGCGCCCCTCAACGCCGGTGCCCGCGGCCTGGCGGGACTACGTGCTGGAAAAACACGGAGTGAAATGCACGGACGTCATGGGGGACGGGGCGGACCTGTGGTGGCGTTCCTGGGAAGTGGGATACGACCCAAATGACGGGATCGACCGCACGGTGATGGCCACCCGCAAGGAGCTGTTCCCGCTGCACGGGCTGGATCCCTGGTTCGATTAGCCGAGCCCGAAGATGCCCGGGCACCCGTATGCGGTTAGGGTAAATCCATGGTCTGTGACGATGTATTTGCTGTAATCGCGGAAGGCACCCGCCGCGAAATCCTCGGTGCCCTGCGTACCGGGGACAAGTCCGTAGGGACGCTGGTGGAGGAGCTGGAGGTCAGCCAGCCCACCGTGTCCAAGCACCTGAAGGTGCTCCGCGACGCAGGACTCGTCACCATGCGCGCTGAAGGGCAGCGCCGTTATTACTCGCTGCAGGCCGCCCCCCTGGAGGAACTCGTGCTCTGGCTGCGGGCCTTCGAACTGCCTTCCCTGAGCGGGCATACACCGCGCCTGGCTTCCGTGGGAACCGCGCGCACCACCGCGGCGGCGGCTGCCGCCGGTGCCCTCGTTCCCGGTGCTGCGGAGGCCCGTCCGCTGCCCCTGGACGCCGGTGTCCAGAACCTGGGCCGAACCGTCGGCCGTGCCGCAGAGCGTGCCGCGGACCTGTTCGGACAGCTGCCCAAATTCCGCCGCCGCCGCCCGTAGGGGTGACGTGCGGCCCGTTCGTTACGCGCGCATCGCGTCAGGGCACCCGCCGGACTAGCGTAGTGCTGACGGTGCCCCGACGCATAAGGAGCAGGACATGGAACGAGTACTCACCCGTGTGCGCGACGACGTTTTCCGCCGCAATCCCGGCGAAACAGAGTTCCACCAAGCCGTGGTGGAGGTCTTCGATTCGCTGGCGCCGGTCTTGCGCAAGCACCCGGAGTTCGCCGAAGCGGCTATCCTGCAGCGCATCTGCGAGCCGGAGCGGCAGATCATCTTCCGGGTTCCCTGGGTGGATGACAAAGGTGCGGTCCAGATCAACCGAGGCTTCCGGGTGGAATTCAATTCGGCGCTGGGGCCGTACAAAGGCGGGCTGAGGTTCCACCCGTCCGTCTACCTGGGCATCATCAAATTCCTCGGGTTCGAGCAGATTTTCAAAAACGCGCTTACCGGCATGCCCATCGGCGGCGGCAAGGGCGGCTCCGACTTTGACCCGCGCGGAAAGTCCGACGCCGAGGTAATGCGCTTCTGCCAGTCCTTCATGACCGAGCTGTACCGGCACATCGGGGAGTACACGGATGTTCCGGCAGGGGACATCGGCGTGGGCGGCCGGGAAATCGGCTATCTCTTCGGGCAGTACAAACGCATCACCAACCGCTACGAATCCGGCGTGCTCACCGGTAAGGGCGTGAGCTGGGGCGGGTCCCTGGTCCGCCCCGAAGCCACCGGGTACGGCGTGGTGATGTTCGTGGAGGAAATGCTCAAAACCAAGGGCATGAGCTTGGACGGGCAGCGCGTGATCGTCTCGGGATCCGGCAACGTCGCCATCAACGCCATTGACAAGGCGCAGATGCTGGGCGCCAGCGTGGTGGCCTGCTCCGATTCCTCCGGGTACGTGGTGGACGAGAAGGGCATTGACGTGCCGCTGCTGCGGCAGATCAAGGAAATCGAACGCGGGCGAATCTCCGAGTACGCCCAGCGCCGCGGACACTCGGTGAAGTATGTGGAAGGCGGGTCGATCTGGGACGCGGGCGCCGGCGTCGCCCTGCCCTGCGCCACCCAGAACGAATTGGACGCGGACAACGCGCTGGCCCTGATCCAGTCCGGGGTCCGGGCGGTGGCCGAAGGCGCCAACATGCCCTGCACCCCGGCGGCCATTTCGGCGTTCCAGGGCGCCGGCGTGCTCTTTGGACCCGGCAAGGCAGCCAACGCCGGCGGGGTGGCAACTTCGGCCCTGGAAATGCAGCAGAACGCCAGCCGGGATTCCTGGTCCTTTGAGCACACCGAGCGCCGGCTGTCCGAAATCATGGTGAACATCCATGAGCGCTGCGCGCGCACAGCGGAGGAGTACGGAGCGCCGGGCGACTACGTGGTGGGCGCGAACATCAGCGGGTTCGTCAAGGTGGCCGATGCCATGCTGGCCCAGGGAGTTATCTAGCTGTTCCGTTCCTGCCGGGCATCGTGGAGGGAAAGAACTTCCACTATGGTTACTCCAGCCACTACAGTAGGGACAAACGGGGCCGGACTCACGTCGCCGTGGCGTATTACGCGATGTCTTTCAGCTCAGTATTCTCCAATGCCGGGCTGCGGGAGCGGCAGCTAATGAGCAAAGGGACAGGGATAAATGGCAGACGAGGGAAACTTCTCGGATGTGCGGTTTCTGACGGTGTCGGAAGTCGCCGATGTCATGCGCGTTTCCAAAATGACGGTCTACCGGCTGGTTCACTCAGGTGAGCTGCCGGCGGTCCGCTTTGGCCGGTCCTACCGGGTTCCGGAGTCGGCCGTGCAGAAGGTGCTTCGAGACGCCGTCATTGACCGGCGTTCCGACACCGCGTGAGGAAGCAGCACGGCAGCGGTTCCATGCTGTCAATTACCGCAGCGCCGACGCTGTACCCTGTTAAGGAACGTTTTAATCGTCGCAAGTAACTACCGGCGTGCACTCCCTGCGGCCCTGGGCCGCAGGGGATGGATACCGGTGACTCCTAATTAGTTTGTGAGGACTCTGTGGGTTCAGTAATCAAGAAGCGCCGCAAGCGTATGGCCAAGAAGAAGCACCGCAAGCTGCTTCGCAAGACCCGCCACCAGCGCCGCAATAAGAAGTAACCACTTCTCCGCGACCGCTGTCAGCGTCCCGTGCAGTTTGCCGGTCCGCTGTGGCAGAGCCCGCCAGTCTTCCGGGACGGCGGGCTTCGGCTTTTAAGGCGTGTTTCGGCTCAGCGGCCGCGGACCCGGGTGAAGCCCCGCCAGAGGCCGTAGGCGGCGCCGGCCACGGTTGCGGACTTCAGGCCCAGG
This sequence comes from Arthrobacter sp. zg-Y1143, assembly GCF_030125565.1. Taxonomy (NCBI): domain Bacteria; kingdom Bacillati; phylum Actinomycetota; class Actinomycetes; order Micrococcales; family Micrococcaceae; genus Arthrobacter; species Arthrobacter sp. zg-Y1143. The sequence goes on from NZ_JASKLW010000003.1 coordinate 60,644, forward strand.
GTTGCTGCCCTGCGGCCGGAGCGGAAGTCATAAACGGGCCAGTTGCGTTCGCGGGCGTGACGGCGCAGCCGGGCGTCCGGGTTGATGGCTACCGGATGACCCACCATGCTCAGCAACGGAACGTCGTTATAGGAGTCGCTGTAGGCCCAGCAGTTTTCCAGCTCCAGGCCTTCCTTTTCCGCCAGTGCCAAAACGCCGTCGGCCTTGGCCTGCCCGTGGAGGAACTCGCCCACCAGCCGCCCGGTATAGAGGCCGTCGGTGACCTCGCTGACCGTGCCCAGGGCACCCGTGAGGTTGAGCCGCGACGCGATCACCGAAGCGACCTCCACCGGGGTTCCGGTCACCAGCCATACCGGCCTGCCGGACTTCATGTGCTGCTGGGTCAGGGCGCGGGTGCCGGGCCATATTTTTGAGATGATCATCTCGTCGTAGACCTCTTCACCAAGCGTGCGGACATCTTCCGACGACAGTCCGATGGCGAAGGCCAGTGCCGCGTCCCGGACCGAGTGGACGTCCTTGAGGTTCTCGCCCTGGAGCATGAAACGCAGCTGCTTGCCGGCAAAGCCGGCGGCTTCCCGCAGGGTAAAGACTTTCCGCTGGTGCAACTTGCGGCCCACATGGAACAGGCTGGCTCCGCGCATCAGCGTGTTGTCCACATCGAAGAAGGCCGCCTCGCCCGGCTTGCCCGCTGCAGACGTGGTCCCGCTGGCTCGGACTGCAGTGGATCGGGGCATATTCCGAGTCTACGCAAATCCAGGCCCGGGCGCGGAAATCGCGAGGTTTGGCGCTATTTTGGAACTATGAGCGAATCCGCCGGACCCGAAGTTGTCCTCCTGACCCGACCGGGCTGCCACCTGTGTGAAGAGGCCCGGTTAGTGCTCAAGCGCGTGGGCGGGGAACTGGGCGTGCCATGGCAGGAGCAAAATGCCGAGGAAGCCCCCGAACTCGCGGCCCGTTTCGGCGAGGAGATACCGGTGCTGTTCATCGACGGTGTGCAAAGGGATTTTTGGACCATCGATGAAACGCGCCTGAGACGGCTGCTGGGGGCATGATGATGCCGGAAGAAGCCCGCTCAGCCGAGGAGCAGACCGCTATGGAACGGGAAACCGCAAACAGCGACCAGGCCCCGCCGGCCGCCAGGCCCGGAACCCAGCGGCATATCCCTCCGGCGTCGCTGGCCCGCCTGACCATTTATCTGCGTGCCTTGTCCGTGATGCTCGCTGACGGCATAGAGCGGGTGTCCTCCGAGGAGCTGGCTGAGGCAGCGGGAGTGAACTCCCCGAAGCTGCGCAAGGACCTCTCCTACCTGGGCTCCTATGGGACCCGGGGGGTGGGATACGACGTGCCGTACCTGAGCGGGCAGATCTCTGCGGCCTTGGGACTGACGCTGAACTGGCGGGTGGCGATAGTGGGTGCAGGCAACCTGGGGCGTGCACTGGCCGGCTATCCCGGTTTCGGCAGCCGCGGCTTCGAAGTGGTGGCCCTTTTCGATGCGGACCAGATGGTAATCGGCCAGGAGGTCGGCTGGTTGAAGATCAGCCCCATCCAGTCGCTCGAAACCGTGCTGGTGAAAACGCGGGCGAACATGGCGGTGCTCTCCGTCCCGGCCGACGTCGCCCAGGAACTGTGCGACCGGCTGGTGGCGTCCGGCATCACCAGCATCCTCAGCTTCGCGCCGGTGGTGCTGCAGGCACCGCCGAACGTCCAGATCCGCAAGGTGGACATGGCTACGGAACTGCAGATCCTGGCCTACCATGCCCAGCGGGCCCAGGTATCGGAGATCGCATCCGACGCACGGGCCCGTCTGGCACGCTAAACAGCGTCCGGGCGGGCCGGCTCTGCCCGGCCCGGAGATACGACGTCGGGCTCCGGGTTATCCATTCCGTGACCTGCGGTGTAGTCCTGCTGCGCGTCGACCTGTGCGGCGCTGCGGCGCGGGGAACGGAACCATGGAGCCGCGCCCTTGGTGAAGGTCAAGCCAGCCCCCAGGGCGGCGGCTGCTGCGGCGGCCGTTTGAACGCCTGTGCCCGCCGGGATGGCGTACGCCAGAGCTGCCACTGCCAGTATGGCTGCCGTCACCTGGGCCCAGCGGCGTTTTTCCCAAATGCAGACGGCAAGCAGGAGCGCGACGCCGAAGAACACCAGGGCGTAGGCCACTTCCACGATCGCCACGGCCCTGACGTATTGCGAACCGTTGACGCCGAACCGTTCGAGGATGGACAGCACCCCCGGCAGGGACTCCGGCACGGGAAGGCGGGAAACCGCTGCGAAGGTGTCACCGAGGTTGAGCGCGCCCGCACCGGCAACACAAGTACAGGAAATTGCGATGAAGGGCACCGGGTTGCCCGTGGCAGAGGGGAGCTTTTTTCGCATCCACCGGGCCGCGGCCCGCGTCTGAGCAGCAGCGGTCCGGGCACCGGTCTGGACCTGGTGGGCCCCGGCTTGGATTGCGCGGGACGTGGCGTGTGCGCCGGCTTGGATGCGCAGGGATGCTGCGTGTGCGCCGGCGTGGATGTGGCGCGAGGTGGTTTGGGCGCTGACCTGGACTCGGTGTGCTCCGGCGCGGGCTGTGCGGGTGGTGGCGTGGGCGCCGGCGCGGGCTGTGCGGGTGGTGGCGTGGGCGCCGGCTTGGACGCGCAGGGATGCTGCGTGTGCGCCGGCGTGGATGTGGTGCGAGGTGGTTTGGGCGCTGACCTGGACTCGGTGTGCTCCGGCGCGGGCTGTGCGGGTGGTGGCGTGGGCGCCGGCTTGGATGCGCAGGGATGCTGCGTGTGCGCCGGCGTGGATGTGGCGTGAGGTGGTTTGGGCGCCGGTCTGGACAAGGTGTGCTCCGGCGCGCGCGCCTGCTTGGGTCCGCTCGGCACCTGCGCGCAGCCGAAGCGCCGCTATGTGCAACCCGATGCGGAGCCACGCCTGGAGTCCCCGTGCTCCGGCGAGGAGCCACCGGCCCACCCCCCTGGCCCCGGCGGCCAGCCAAGCAGTAAGTCCCAGGACTCCTTTCCGGAACCACAAGGCCAATACTTCTTCCTCATTCCGTGAGGGGCCTCCGGCTGCGGCAGCGCTGTCCAGAGCGTTGCTGTCCAGGGCTTCGCTGTTATCCATACCCTTCGGCAGATTCTTCGACGGCGGATGCGGCGGGGGAGCCGGGAAGGTGAAATCATTCACCGGTTCTGTCAGTTGCCCCTGATGGTTTTGGCGTCGGCGGTTAGGAAGAAGTGAGGCCATGGTGATCCCCTTCGCGGCGGAAACGGCGTCTCCGGAGGCGACTGCGGGCAGGGCCGCGCTTCCGGGAGAATACCTAACGCTACGCGGGCACTGAAGCCGTGTGACCACCCCTGCGCTGAACCCGCAGCGGGAAGGGAAAAGTCCCGCCGCAAACCGGCGGGACTATCCATATTGCAGTCCGGGGCCTTCCGGGGGCCCTTCCTGTACTCGCCGGGTCAATACGGCGGGTACAGGGGTGTGGTGCGGAAATAAGGGTTGGAGGGGGTGAGATAGAGCATCACAATGCCCGCAATGCCCAGCAGGCTGGAGAGCAGTGAGAGAAGACCCAGCGGTGAGGTGAAGTACGTGGCGGCCATGGTGATGATGCCGATCAGGGCGAAGGCAGCGAACACGGTCCCCAGGATCCGGGCCCAGTTTTTCCCCCTCCGGACAAAGACGGCTATCAGGATGTAGAAGCCGAAACCGATCAGGGCGACCACAATGCCAAAGCTCACCAGGAAGGAATTCACGCTGGTGGGGGTCATGCCCGAGTCTGTGAGTGTCTGCTGCTCTTCGGGCGTGAGCAGCGAGGGCAGGTTGAAGGAAGTAATGATGTTGTTGATCAGGCTCAGGACGCCGGCGGCGAGGATGAGCCAGGATCCGATCACCACTTCCCGCGGAGCCGGTCCCTTGGGAGCACGTTTACCCATACCGCCGCCGGGATAAGCGTACCCGGAGGGCTGTGCCGCCTGATATCCGTACGGCCCGGAGGCGTACTGGCCGTACTGGGGCTCGGGGCGCGTGCCGCCTCCCGGCTGCGGGGATCCGTAAGGGTTCGGAGTGCCGGGGGCACCGGCGGGTGGAGGGTTGTTTTCGCGACCTGGCTCGGGAGCGTTCTCAGGTGTAGTCATGTCCGCCTGCTAACTGGTTGGAGTCTTAGGCGGCTGGGCGGTTTGTTGCTCCGGCAGGGGCGGCCGGGGCGCCCCCCAGCCGAGCCTCCAGCCTATCGCGGCAGCGGCTGCGGGGTGAGGGGTCCCTGAAAGCCCGATGGTCGCCTGGTACTAAACGGCACCGGGTACTAAACGGCACCGGGTACTAAACGGCACCCGGCGCTAAACGGCAGCCCGGCGCTAAACAGCGACCAGACAGCAAAAAGGCAGCCCCGGACCGATGTGGTCCGGGGCTGCCTGGGGGTATTGCCCTGCGCCGTATGGCTAACGCGGTGGTGCCGGGCGGTTACGCTGCGATGAAGGCAGCGTCCACGTTGATGGTGACCTTGTCTCCCACCAGCACGCCGCCGGTTTCCAGGGCGGCGTTCCAGGTCAGGCCGAAGTCCTTGCGGCTGATCACGGTGCTGGCGGAGAAGCCGGAGCGGGTGGCGCCGAAGGGATCCACTGCAACGCCGTTGAATTCGGTGTCCAGGACCACGGTGCGGGTGATGCCCTTGATGGTGAGGTCGCCGGTGACCTTGTAATCGGACCCGGAACCCTCGATGCCGGTGGCGGCGAAGGTCAGTTCCGGGAACTGCTCGGCATCGAAGAAGTCGGCGCTCTTGACGTGGCCGTCGCGGTTGGCGTCATTGGAGTTGAAGGAATCCGCTGCGATGACGGCGGTTACGGCGGTGTCCGCCAGGGTCTCGCCGATGGTCAGGGTAGCGTCCACCTTGTCGAAGTTTCCGCGGACCTTGCTGATGCCCGCGTGGCGGACGGTGAAGCCGACTTCGCTGTGTGAAGCATCAAAGTTCCAGGTTCCGGTGGTGAGGCCGCTGGGGATCATGGGAGAACTCCTTCTGTGACAGTGCCGCGGGAGGGCTCCCGGAGCATCTTCATGCATTTGCATTTAGTGTTGCACGGTTTGGTTAAACGTTCAAGTTAATTGGGTTCCCGATCTCCGATAATTTAGCGGCTGGCTCCAACTCTGCGAAACTGGGACACATGTCCCGCTCATCCATACATCTCGTACGCCACGGTGAAGTCTTTAATCCGGACAAGGTTCTCTACGGGCGCTTGCCGGAGTTCCACTTGTCCGATCTGGGCCGCCGGATGGCGGACCGTGTGGCGGAACACTTCAGCGACCAGCGCAGCCAAGGAGCCAACCTGGTTCACCTGGTTGCTTCCCCGCTGACCCGTGCCCAGGAAACCGCTGCCCCTATTGCGGCCGCCCTTGGACTGGAGATCGTCACGGAAGAGCGGATCCTTGAAGCCGAAAACCGCTTCGAGGGAATGTCGCGCATCCAGAGCAAGCTGCGCAACCCCCGCTATTGGCCGCTGCTGCGCAATCCCATGCGTCCGTCCTGGGGCGAACCGTATGCCAAGCAGGTGGCGCGCGTGATGGCCGCCGTCGACGACGCGCGGATGCGTGCGGTGGAACTGGGCGGGGACAACGCGGAGGCGATCCTGGTCAGCCACCAGCTGCCCATCTGGGTGACCCGCCTCGCTGCGGAAGGCAAGAAGCTCTGGCATGACCCGCGCCAGCGTGAATGTACTCTCACTTCCGTCACCACCCTGGACTTCGACGGCGCGGTCCTGACGGGTGTGCGGTACGCCGAGCCCAGTGCCGACCTGCTGCCCGGTGCTGCAAACGTGCCCGGCGCATAATAGAATTACTACGCGTTGTAGAAGTGGCTTCTCCGTGCCGCGATGAAAGCTGGAAATCCTTGAAGAACCGTCAGAGCCCTGCGGGGGACCTAGGCCGCCGCTCGTTCCTGCGCCTCGGCGCCGGACTAGCCCTCAGCGTCCCCTTTGCCGCTGCCGTCGCCGGCTGCTCCACGGATGACCCCCTGGCCGAGCAGGCCAACGCCGGAGACAACAAGAACTACATTGCCGGAGACGGCTCAGTCACCGAGTACGCCCCCGGCGACCGCGGCGATGCCGTGGAGTTCAGTGCCACACTTTTTGACGGCACCGAAGTGAATTCCGCTGACTGGGCCGGCGACGTCGTGGTCCTCAACTTCTGGTACGCGGCCTGCGCCCCGTGCCGGAAGGAAGCCCCGGACCTGGTTGAGCTGCACAATACCTTTGAGCCCGAGGGTGCGCGTTTCTACGGCGTGAACATCCGGGACGAGGCGGCCACGGCCGAGGCCTTCGAACGGAACTTCAACATTCCCTACCCGAGCTTCATGGACAAGGACGGCGGCGTGCTGCTGGCCATGACCAGCTATGTCCCGCCGCAGGCCGTGCCCACCACCCTGGTGCTGGACCGGCAGGGCCGCGTGGCAGCCCGCATCCTCGGACTGGCTGAAAAGGGCACCCTGAAGGCCCTGATCAGCGACGCGCTGGCTGCGTAAGGGCCGTGTCCTTCCTTCCCGCCGCGCTGGCTCCTGCCGCTGAGTCCACCGCCAACGCCTTTGCCGACACGGTGCTGAACGGGTCCGTGCTGCTGGCTGTCCCCGTGGCTGCGCTGGCCGGCCTCGTCTCCTTCCTGTCCCCGTGTGTGCTCCCCCTCGTTCCGGGGTATCTCGGCTACGTCACCGGACTCACCGGGGTGGACCTGCAAAAGCAGCGTCGCGGCCGCATGTTCGCGGGTATCGGCCTGTTCGTGCTGGGTTTCTCCGCGGTCTTCGTTGCCCTGGGTGCCGGGATCGGCCAGCTTGGCGCCTGGTTGAAGGGCTCCGAACAGGGCTGGATCCCGCAGGTCCTGGGCGTGGTGGTAGTGCTGCTGGGCATTGTCTTTATGGGCGGCATGAGCTGGTTCCAGCGTGATCGCAAGATCGAGGCAAAGCCCCCGGCCGGGCTGTGGGGTGCGCCCGTCCTGGGCATCACCTTCGGTCTGGGCTGGGCACCGTGCATCGGCCCGACCCTTTCAGCCGTGCAGTTGCTGTCCTTTTCCGGCAGCGACGCCAGCGCCGCCAAAGGTGCGCTGCTGACCTTCGTCTACTGCCTGGGCCTGGGGCTGCCGTTCCTGCTGATAGCCGTCGGATTCCGGCGGGGCATGGGCGCCCTGGGAATCTTCCGGCGGCACCGGCTCGCGCTGCAGCGTTTCGGCGGAGGCATGCTGATCATCCTGGGCGTGCTGATGATCAGCGGCGTCTGGAACATGTGGATCAACCAGCTCCAAGGTTGGTTGGGTAACGTGACCCTGCCGATCTGATGCACTCAAAGACAGACAGTGAGACCAGAGGAACCATGAGAACACCTAGACCCCGGAATCGGTTGACGTGAAAGCACTGAAGGACCGCCCGTCCAAGTCCCGCCCGCAGAAGGGCCGCAGGGACGACGTCGCGCTGCCCGCCCTGGGCGTGTGGGGGACGCTGCGGTGGGCCTGGGGCCAGCTGACCAGCATGAAGACGGCACTGTTCCTGCTGCTGCTGCTGGCAGTGGCCGCCGTTCCGGGATCCCTGTTCCCGCAGCGCCCGGCAAATCCGTCAGTGGTGACGCAGTACATCAAGGACAATCCCGGCACCGGGCCCTGGCTGGACCGCTTCCAGCTTTTCGACGTGTACTCCTCCGTCTGGTTCTCGGCAATCTACCTGCTGCTGTTCATCTCCCTGATCGGCTGCGTTATTCCGCGGGCCAAAGCTCACTACAAGGCCCTGCGTTCCAAGCCGCCGCGCACCCCGAGCAGGCTTTCCCGGATGCCCGAATACGGCACCATGGCGATTCCCGCCGGTTCGCTCACCCCTGCCGAAGCGGTGCGCGACGCCGCGAAGATCCTGCGCCGGCGCGGCTACCGGGTGGATATCCGGGATGAAGACGGGGAACGGCCCTCGGTCAGTGCCGAGCGCGGCTTCGCGAAGGAACTGGGCAACCTGATGTTCCACACCTGCCTGATCGGGGTCCTCGCCTCGGTGGCCGTGGGCGGCTTGTTCGGTTACAGCGGCCAGAAAATCGTGGTGGAGGGTGAGTCCTTCGTGAACACCCTGGTCAGCTACGACACCTTCACCCCGGGCTCCAACTTCAGCGAAAACCAACTGAGCCCTTACTCGCTGACCCTGGACAAGTTCGACGTCGAGTTTGACCGCGAATCCGAGACGCACTTCGGCCAGCCGCTGGACTTCACCGCCAGCATGACCGTGAAGGACGGCCCCGACGCCGAGGAACAGAAGCAGGTCCTGAAGGTCAACTCACCCCTGACCCTGGGCGGCACCCGCGTGTACCTGGTGGGCAACGGCTATGCGCCCATGGTCACGGTGCGCGACGGCGAGGGCAACGTGGCGCTGGAGGGCCCGGTTGTCGCCGTGCCCACCGACGGCGTGTACACCTCGCTGGCCGTTATCAAGGCACCCGACTCCAAGCCGGACCAGTTGGGCTTTGTGGGCTTCTTCCTGCCCAGTGCAGCCATGGACGAGACCGGCGTGAGCTATTCCTATGATCCGGATCCGCTGGAACCGCAGCTGAACCTGAACTCCTACTACGGTGACCTGGGCCTGGACGAAGGTGTCCCGTCCAACGTCTACGTGCTGGAGACCGAGGACCTGACCCCGCTGAACAACCGCGACCTGCCTGCCGGCGGCATTGTGCTGGATGCCAACGAGACGTACGAGCTGCCGGACGGCAAGGGCTCCATCAGCTTCGACGGGCTCAAGCGCTACGCCGCCCTGGATATCCACTACGATCCGGGAAAGACCGGGGCACTGGTGTTCTCGGTGCTGTCCCTTTCCGGCCTGGCCGCTTCGCTGTTCCTGGCGCGGCGGCGGGTATGGGTTCGCGCGGGAGCACACCCGGACGGCCGTACCATGGTCGAGTACGGGTTGCTTGCCCGCGGCGAGGATCCCCGGCTGACCGGTGAAGCAGCTGCTATCCGTGGCCTGTTGGCCGAAAAGTGGCTGGTGCCGCAGGGCACGGAAGGACAAAATGTTGAGCGGGCCGACGTATCCGCAAACACGGCGGCGGAGTCCGGCCACGAGGCCGGGAACCCCGCACCCCCCGCATCGAATGATGAACCAGGTAAGGACCGGTAATGGACCCCATCGATTACGACCTCGCGCGCTACAGCGAGTTGTTTATGCTGCTTGCGGCCTTCACCTACACGGTCGCCTTCCTGGCCTTTGCGTGGGACCTGGCCAAGAGCAGCAAGATCATCCAGACGGTGGAGAACCGGGTGGAGCAGAAGAACGCAGTGCGTGAAACAGTTCCCGCCGGCAACGGCAACGCCCGGGACTGGGATGCCGAGGCAAGCCGGGGTTCGCAGACCGCAGACGCAGGCATGGGCTACGGCGGTCCGCGGCGCAACGCCGCACGGGTGGGCGTTGCCCTGACCGTGCTGGCTGCCGCCATCCACGCTGCCGCCGTCCTGTGCCGCGGCATGGCGGCCCACCGCGTGCCGTGGGGCAACATGTACGAGTTCTGCACCACCGGCGCCCTGGTGGTGGCCGTGGTCTTCCTGCTGGTGATCACCCGCCGCGACCTGCGCTTCCTGGGCACCTTCGTGCTGGGGCTGGTCCTGGTCATGATGATGGCCGCCACCATCGGTTTCCCCACCCCGGTGGCGCACCTGGTACCCGCCCTGCAGAGCTACTGGCTGATCATCCACGTGTCGGTGGCCGTGCTGGCTTCGTCGCTCTTCACCCTGACGTTCGCCATGTCCGTACTGCAGCTGCTGCAGGCGGACCGTGAATCCCGTATCCGCTCCGGCCGGCCCGCACGGATGGCGTTCATGCGCATTGTTCCGTCCGCGCAGAGCCTGGAGAACCTGTCCTACCGCATCAACGCCGTGGCCTTTGTGCTGTGGACCTTCACGCTGATGGCCGGGGCCATCTGGGCCGAGCAGGCCTGGGGCCGGTACTGGGGCTGGGACACCAAGGAAGTGTGGACCTTCGTGATCTGGGTGGTCTACGCCGGCTACCTGCACGCACGCGCCACCCGCGGCTGGACCGGAACCCGCGCTGCCTGGCTGTCGATCGTCGGCTACCTGTGCGTGATCTTCAACTTCGGAATCGTCAACGTGTTCTTCTCCGGCCTGCACAGCTACTCCGGCCTGTAAGGCACTGAAGCCCTAACGCACCAACGGTCAATAACGCACCAACGCGGAAGGCCCCGTCCCGGATCTCCGGGGCGGGGCCTTCTGCGTTACAGGGTTCCGGCATTGCCGGGGTGCTGCGGCTGAAAAGGGGCGTGCAGCCTAGGCGCCCGGCAGGCCGTCGTCGTTCTGCTTGCCGCTGTCATTCTGCTTTCCGCTGCCTTCCTCGCGTGCTTTCAGCTCCGCTTCGCGGCGCGCGGCCTCTTTCTGGGCCTGGCGGCGGCGGCTCTCCAAGTTGCGCAGGAAGTCCGGGTCGTCGTCGGGGGCGGCAGGACGGCGCGGCTCCCTGGGCCCGGAACCCCCGCCGGTGGGACGGCCGAACAGGAACCACAGCAGGGCTCCGAGGACCGGGACCAGAATGATGGCGAACAGCCAGGAAACCTTGGAGATGCTGCGCACTTCGTTCGAGCGGGACATGATGCACTCGATGACGGCGTAGATGATCACGGCAGCGACAATAATGACGCCGAACAACACAAGACGGGGCATACCAACAGTGTAGAGGAGGGGCGCCTGCCCGGTCCTTTGGCGGCGAAAGGAACAGCAGGGGTACCCAGCGCCTAGAATGAAGGCGTGGCTTTCTGGAAATTTACTGCACTCCGCCTTGGTTTGGTGGCCGTTTTCTTTGCGATCAGCATGTGGCTGGGGCTGGGCATTGTGCCCTCGGCGCTGGCGGCCGCGGTTATCGCCTGGTGCGTGACCTATCTGTTTGCACGCAACATGCGCGACGAAGCCGCACGCACGGTACAGCGCCGGTTCACCCAGGAACGCGCACCCAAGCGCAACCGCGGCGAACTTGACGACGCCGCGGCGGAGGACGGCATGGTGGCGGACCGTCCCGGCGTCGAAACCGACGCGGACCGCCGCCGCGACGCCTAGCCCCGCAACGGCTTAGGCTGCACCGTCCTGCCCCGGCCTAGGCCAGGATGCGGGTGATCACCAGTCCCGCGGCGTAAAGCACGCTGAAGCCCAGGTTGATCAAACCCGTGTGTTTCAGCACCGGAACCAGGCTGCGGCCGGTCTTGCCGGTGAGCATCAGCCCGGCCGGCAGGATGCAGGCCGGCACCAGCAGCAGCACCAGCAGGAGCCAGGGGTAACTGCCGACAATAAACAGCGGCAGCAGCAGGGCCACCGCCAGCATCATGACGTAGCTGATCCGGGCCGGACCGTCGCCCAGCCGGACTGCCAGGGTGCGCTTGCCGGCCACCCGGTCCGTGGGAATGTCCCGGACGTTGTTGGCCATCAGCAGTGCCACGGCAATCAGTCCGGTGCCTACGGCGCCCAGCACGGCGGCAGCGTTGATTTCCAGTGCCTGGGTGTAGGTGGTGCCCAGCGTGGCCACCAGGCCGAAGAACACAAAGACGAACACGTCGCCCAAGCCCATGTAGCCGTAAGGGTTTTTACCGCCGGTGTAGCCCCAGGCCGCCGCCACGCAGCCGATCCCGACCAGGATCAGGAACCACGTGGAGGAGAGCACCACCAGGCCCAGACCGGCGACCATTGCTGCGCCGAAGCACCCGAAGGCCGCGTACTTGACCTGCTTGGGGGTCGCCAGCCGGGAGCCGGTCAGGCGAAGCGGTCCCACCCGGTTGTCGTCGGTGCCGCGGATGCCGTCGGAATAGTCATTGGCGTAGTTGACGCCTATCTGCAGCAGGACGGCAACCAGCGCAGCCAGTACGGCACGCAGGGGCGAGAAGGCTCCGAGGTCATAGGCGGCGGCGGAGCCGATAATCACCGGCGCGACTGCCATCGGCAGCGTCCGGGGCCGGGCGCCTTCTATCCATTGGGCGGCTGTAGCCACAGTTGTAATCCTTAATTTTTCTTCGGTTTTGGAGAGTTATACCCGGCGGTTCAGTGCCGTGCGGCGGCGAGCAACCGCAGCAGGGTCATCCGGTCCGCCTTGCCGTTGGGCAGCAGGGGCAGGGATTCCAGCAGCAGGACCACCTTCGGCACTGCCGCAGCGCCCAGCCGGGCGCGGACGGCCTCACGGACCAGTTCAGGGTCAACACTGCCAACGACGGCGGCGCCCACCCGGGCGCCCCACTCGGCGTCCTCGAGGCCCAGGACAAAGGCCTGTTCCACCCCGGCCACGGTTTCGACCGCTTCGGCCACCACCTGCGCGGAAACCTTGACGCCGCCGCTGACAATTACGTCATCCAGCCGGCCGGATACGCTGACCCGTCCCTCGCCGTCGACCGTCCCTGTGTCATCCGTGCGGAACCAGCGTCGGCCGGAGTTGAACCGGAAACGGTCCCGGGTAAGCTCCGGACGGCCCATGTACCCATCGGCGAGCACGTCACCGGCTATCCACAGCCGGCCGTCTTCGCGGATCACGTCGACGCCGGGCAGCGGAAGCCCGTTGTAGACGCAGCCGCCGCAGGTTTCGCTCATGCCGTAGGTGGTGACCACGTTCAGCCCAAGGCTGCCGGCCTTTTCCAGCAGCGCAGCACCGGCCGGAGCTCCGCCGAGCAGGATCGCATTGAAACGCCGCAGCACGCGCAGCGTCTCCGGGGCAGGATCCTGCAGCAACCGGTGCAGCTGGGTGGGCACCAGCGAGGTGAAGCGGTTGCGGTCCGTCATGTCTTCGGCGGCGCGGGTGAAGACCTCCGCGGTGAACGGGACGGACAGGTCCATAAAGACCGGCTGTGTCCCGGCGTAGAGGGACCGCACCAGGACTTGGATGCCGGCAATGTAGTTCACCGGCAGGGCCGCCAGCCACTGGCCGTCCGCTTCCAGCGCCACCGCAGTGGCCATGGAGGAGGCGGCCAGGGCATCGCTGCTGAGCATGGTCTGCTTGGGGGTGCCGGTGGACCCGGAGGTGCTGATCACCAGGGCAATGTCGTCATTGGGCAGCTCGCCCTCGAACGCCTGGCCCGGGTCGGTGTGCGGCGCGACGGCGGGGCCTTCCCCGGCCAGCGCGTCGGCCAGCGGGGCAAGCAGCATGCCGGCGTCGAAGCCGGGCCTGATGAGGACTGGGAGCAGTTCCAATGCGGTCCTAGAAGTAGTAGGGGAATGAGGACCAGTCCGGGTCGCGTTTGGCCAGGAATGCTTCCTTGCCCTCCACCGCCTCGTCCGTCATATAGGCCAACCGGGTGGCTTCGCCGGCGAAGACCTGCTGCCCGGCCAAGCCGTCGTCGGCCAGGTTAAAGGCGAACTTCAGCATCCGGATGGCCTGCGGGGACTGCCGGGCTATATCGGCAGCGTACTCCAACGCCGTTTTTTCGAGGTCCTCGTGGTCCACGGCTTCATTGACCGCACCCATGGCCACCATGTCCTCGGCGGAGTATTCACGGGCGAGGAAGAAGATTTCGCGGGCTTTTTTCTGGCCGATCTGCCGGGCGAGCAGGGCCGAGCCGTATCCGGCGTCGAAGCTGCCCACTGTGGCGTCGGTCTGCTTGAATTTTCCGTGCTGGCGGGAAGCGATGGTCAAATCGGCAACCACGTGGAGGCTGTGCCCGCCGCCGGCGGCCCAGCCGTTCACCACGGCAATAACCACCTTGGGCATGGTGCGGATGAGCCGCTGGACTTCCAGGATGTGCAGCCGCCCCGCGCGTGCCGGGTCAATGGTCTCCTTGGTTTCCCCTTCTGCATAGCGGTAGCCGTCACGGCCGCGGATCCGCTGGTCGCCGCCGGAGCAGAACGAGTGGCCGCCGTCCTTGGGGGAGGGGCCGTTGCCGGTGAGCAGGACGGTGGCGACGTCGGGGGTCATCCGGGCGTGGTCCATGGCCCGGTACAGTTCGTCCACGGTGCCGGGGCGGAAGGCATTGCGTACCTCGGGCCGGTTGAAGGCAATCCGCACGGCCGGCAGGTCGCGCAGGACGGCGCCGTCGGCGTCGCGCTCCACCTGCCGGTGGTAGGTCATGTCCTGCAGGTCTTCGAAGCCGGATACAAGACGCCACTGCTGCGGGTCGAAAATATCGGACACCTGTGCTGGAAGTTCTGTGCTCACAAACCGAGTTTATCGCCCGGCGCGGTTCGTTCCCGACAACCCGGGCAGCCCGGAACGCACCGCAACCCTCCCGTGCCCCGGGCTGTGTTGCCGGCCGCAGCCGCTTAATCCGCCGCACCCCTGTTCTCTGCAGGGCATCCTGCTCCAAGGTAGTAGCTATGGCTGGCTCCGTTCCGGGGATAGATGGCCCCGCATCAGATGCAATGCTCAAGTTTGGCCGGTTCTTCACCCGATGGGATGAAACCGATGACGGCCGGGCGGTTTTCCGCGAGGGCGGCCGGGAGGGGGACGCCTTCTACCGCAACCGTTGGAGCCACGACAAGGTGGTGCGGTCCACCCACGGGGTGAACTGCACGGGCTCCTGCTCCTGGAAGGTCTACGTCAAGGACGGGATCATCACCTGGGAAGCGCAGGAGACCGACTACCCCTCGGTGGGCCCGGACCGCCCCGAATACGAACCCCGCGGCTGTCCGCGCGGTGCGGCCTTCTCCTGGTACACGTATTCCCCCACCCGGGTCCGGTTCCCGTACATCCGCGGAGTGCTGCTGGAAATGTACCGGGACGCCAAGGCCCGCACAAAGGATCCGGTGCTGGCGTGGGAAGAGATCATCAACGACCCCGAGCGCCGCCGAACCTACCAGCAGGCCCGCGGCAAGGGCGGGCTGGTGCGCTCCAGTTGGGCCGAGGCCCTGGAGATGACTGCCGCCGCGCACGTCTCCACCATCAAAAATTACGGGCCGGACCGCTGCACCGGGTTCTCACCCATCCCTGCCATGTCCATGGTCTCGCACGCCGCCGGGGCCCGGTTCATCAACCTGATCGGCGGGGTGATGAACAGCTTCTACGACTGGTACGCGGACCTGCCGGTGGCCAGCCCGCAGGTTTTCGGCGACCAGACGGACGTCCCGGAATCCGGCGACTGGTGGGATGCCACCTACCTGATGATGTGGGGCTCGAACATCCCGGTGACCCGTACCCCGGACGCGCACTGGATGGTGGAGGGCCGATACCGGGGCACCAAGGTGGTTTCCGTCAGCCCGGATTATGCGGACAACACCAAGTTCGCCGATGAATGGCTGCCGGCCGCCGCCGGTTCCGACGCGGCGCTCGCCATGGCGATGGGGCATGTGATCCTCAAGGAAAACTTCGTGGACCGGAGGGTTCCGTTCTTCGAGGACTACGTGGTGCAGTACACGGACCTGCCGTTCCTGGTTCACCTGGAGGAACGGGATGACGGGACGGTGGTGCCGGGAAAGTTCCTGACCGCGGCGGATCTGGGCCGCAGCCAGAAGAAGGTCTCGGACGCCGCTTTCAAGATCGTGCTGCTGGACCGTGATGCCGGCACCCCGGTGGTGCCCAACGGCTCCGTGGGTTTCCGCTACAACGAGGCCGACGCCGGCAAATGGAACCTCGACCTGCAGGGCGTGGTGCCGGCCCTGTCGGTGGTGGATGCCTCCTCCTACAGCCAGCAGGTTAGCCGCGTGGACCTGCCCGCCTTCACCGATCCGTCCGGTGTCGGATCGGTGGTGCAGCGCGGAGTGCCCGTGCTGGAAGTGGCCGGCCGGACCGTCACCACCGTTTTCGATCTGATGCTGGCGCAGTACGGGGTAGGCAGGGACGGGCTGCCCGGCCAGTGGGCCGCCGGCTACCAGGACGCCGCCACTGCGTACACCCCGGCCTGGCAGCAGGAAATCACCAATGTGGGTGCCGAAGCCGTCATCCGCACTGCCCGGGACTTCGCGGCCAACGCGGAGAAATCCAATGGCCGGTCCATGATCATCCTCGGCGCGGGCATCTGCCAGTGGTACCACGGCGACGTCACCTACCGTGCCATCCTGGCCATGCTGATGCTGTGCGGATGCCAGGGCCGGAACGGCGGCGGCTGGGCCCACTATGTGGGACAGGAGAAGTGCCGGCCCATCACGGGGTGGGCGGCCATGGCCTCTGCGGGGGACTGGAACCGGCCGCCACGGTTCATGGTCGGCACCGCGTTCTGGTACATGCATACGGACCAGTTCCGTTCCGACGGGTATTCTTCGGACGCCATGCAGTCCCCGCTCGCCTCCGGGCACCTGCGCGGAATGCACACCGCCGACGTCATTGCGAAGTCCACCCGGATGGGCTGGATGCCGTTCTTCCCGCAGTTCGATGCCCGGAACTCCCTGGACGTTGCCGACGACGCCGCCGCCGCCGTTGCGCGCGGTGAAGCGGATACCGAAGCGGGGTGGGTTGCGCGGCAGCTGAAGGAGGAAAAACTGCGGTTTGCCGTGGAGGATGTGGACGCCCCGGGGAACTGGCCGCGCACCCTGATCCTGTGGCGTTCGAACCTCCTGGGCTCCTCGGCCAAGGGCGAGGAATACTTCCAGAAGCACCTGCTGGGCACGCTGAACAACGTCATGGGCAAGGACCACGCCGACGCCCGGCCCAAAGACGTGGTGTGGCGCCAGGACGCCCCGCAGGGGAAGTTGGACCTGCTGGTGTCCGCGGACTTCCGGATGACCAGCTCCACGCTGCTTTCCGACGTCGTGTTCCCCGCCGCCACCTGGTACGAAAAGTACGATCTGTCCTCCACCGACATGCACCCGTACGTCCACGCCTTCACCCCGGCCATCGCCCCGCCCTGGGAAGCGAAAACGGACTACGACCTGTTCCGGTTGCTCGCCGAGGAATTCTCCCGCCAGGCGGCCACGCACCTGGGGGTGCGCAAGGACATGGTAGCCACGGCACTCACCCATGACACCCCCGGGGAAATCGCCCAGCCCGGCGGGCACGCGCCGGATTGGAAAGGCACGGACATCCCGGCGGTCCCGGGGCAGAATCTGCCCTCGCTCGCGGTGGTTGAACGGGACTACACCGCCATCGGGGAGAAGTTCACCGCTGTCGGCCCGCTGGCTGAAAAGCTGGGCTTCACCACCAAGTACGTCAAATACGATGTCTCCCGGCCGCTGGTCCAGCTGGCCCGTAAGCACGGCGTCTTTGACCGGGGAGCGGCAGCGGGCAGGCCGGCAGTGGATACCGATGCCCGGATGGCCGAAGCGATCCTGCTGCTTTCCGGCACCACCAACGGGGAACTGGCGGTGCAGGGCTTCCGGACCCTCGAAAAACGGACCGGGATTGCCCTGGCGGACCTGGCCGAAGGCGCGGAGGACCGGCAGATCACCTTCCGGGACACGCAGGACCGGCCCACACCGGTCATTACCTCCCCGGAGTGGTCCGGTTCGGAGACCGGCGGCCGGAGATACGCCCCGTTCACCATCAACATCGAACGGCTCAAGCCTTTCCACACACTGACCGGACGGATGCACTTCTTCCTGGACCACGACTGGATCCAAGACATGGGTGAGGCGCTGCCTGTGTACCGGCCGCCGCTGGACATGCACCGGCTGTTCGGCGAGCCCGCCCTGGGTACCCGCGGCGAGTTATCCGTGGCCGTACGGTACCTGACGCCGCACAACAAGTGGTCAATTCACTCCGAGTACCAGGACAACCTGCTGATGCTCTCCCTTTCCCGCGGCGGCACCTCGGTGTGGATGAGCGAGGAGGACGCCGCCCTTATCGAGGTCTCCGACAACGACTGGGTGGAATGTGTAAACACCAACGGTGTCCTGGTGGGCCGGGCCATCGTGAGTAGCCGAATGCCCGCGGGGGTCTTGTACGTCTACCACGCACAGGAACGGATCATTGACGTGCCCAAGTCCGAAGCCACCGGCAGGCGCGGCGGCATCCACAATTCGGTGACCAGGATCTTGGTCAAACCCACACACATGATCGGCGGCTACGCGCAGCTGTCCTGGGCCTTCAACTATCTCGGCCCCACGGGCAACCAGCGCGACATCGTCTCCGTTGTCCGCAAGCGTTCCCAGGAGGTGGCCTACTGATGCGCATCATGGCCCAGACCGCAATGGTGATGGCATTGGATAAGTGCATTGGCTGCCATACGTGTTCGGTGACCTGCAAGCAGGCGTGGACCAACCGCGCCGGCACCGAATACGTGTGGTTCAACAACGTGGAAACCCGTCCCGGGCAGGGGTATCCCCGCCGGTACGAGGACCAGGAACGGTGGAAAGGCGGCTGGGAACTGAACAGCCGCGGGAAGCTGAAGCTGAAGGCCGGCGGACGGCTGGCCAAACTCTTCGGCATCTTCGCCAGCCCGGTCCAGCCGGAGCTGAATGACTACTACGAGCCCTGGACCTACGACTACGAGAACCTGATCAACGCCCCGGCCGGCAAGGACTTCCCGGTGGCCCGGCCCAAGTCCCTGATCACCGGCGAGAACATGAATATCCGCTGGTCCGCCAATTGGGATGACGACCTGGGCGGTTCGGAGCGCACCAACCGGCAGGACCCGGTGCTGCAGAAGCTGCGCAGCGAGGCCGAGGAGAAGGTCAAGGCGGACTTCGACAACACGTTTATGTTCTACCTGCCGCGGATCTGCGAGCACTGCCTGAACCCCTCCTGCATGGCCTCCTGCCCGTCCGGAGCCATTTACAAGCGCGAAGAGGACGGCATAGTGCTGGTGGACCAGGACCGCTGCCGCGGCTGGCGGCAGTGCGTCACCGGCTGCCCGTACAAAAAGATGTACTTCAACCACCGCTCCGGCAAGGCCGAGAAGTGCACCTTCTGCTATCCGCGCATCGAGGTTGGTATCCCCACGGTCTGCGCGGAAACCTGTGTGGGCCGGTTGCGGTACATCGGGATTTTCCTGTATGACGCCGACAAGGTTACTGAGGCCGCCTCCACCCCCAACGTTCAAGACCTGTACGAGGCACAGTTGGACCTGATGATGGACCCCAATGATCCGGAAGTGGTTGCCGGCGCCCGGGCAGAGGGGATCCCGGAGGACTGGATTGACGCGGCCCGGCGCTCGCCGGTCTACGCCATGGCCAAGACGTTCCGGGTGGCGCTGCCGCTGCATCCGGAATACCGGACCATGCCCATGGTCTGGTACGTACCGCCGCTGTCCCCGATTGTGGACGTGCTCAACGAGCAGGGGCACGACGGCGAGAGTGCGGACAATCTTTTCGGCGCCATCGAGGCGCTGCGGATCCCGGTGGAATACCTGGCCGAACTGTTCACCGCCGGGGACACCGACCTGGTGACCGGGGTGCTGCGCAAGCTCGCTGCCATGCGCGCCTACATGCGCGACATCACCCTCGGTGACGCTCCCGACGAGCGGATTGCGGCCGACGTCGGGATGACAGGTGAGCAGATTGTGGCTATGTACCGGCTGATGGCCGTGGCCAAGTACGAGGAGCGGTATGTCATCCCCACTGCGCACCTGGAGGACGCCCACAACCTCGAGGAAATCGGCTGCTCGCTGGATGTGGAGGGCGGGCCGGGCATGGGACAGACCGGGGTATTCGGTGAAGCCTCCGGCCGGCCGACGCCGGTGGCGGTGGAAAACTTCGACGCGCTGCAGGCGCGGCAGCGCGGGGAGGACCCCACCGGAAACGGCAACCTGGGCGGCCGGGTGAACCTGCTCAACTGGGACGGGCGGGGAACACCGCGCGGACTGTTCCCCGCCAACAACAACCGCGGGGCAGCGGATGCAGACGCCGCCGAGGGCAAAGGCGCGGGGTACGACTCCGCCGAAGGCGACGGACCGGCGTCGGACTCCGGCGGGCGGAACCGTCCCGAGCCACCCTCCTCCGGACCGGGGGTCCGCCCGTGAGCCTGCTGGAGAAGCTGCTGGGCAAACCGGGCAAGGGCACGCTGGCCCCCGAGCCGTACGCCGACCAGCACCCCGCGCGCAGCCGGGCCATTCGGCAGGCAGCTGCCCTGCTGCTGGAGTATCCGGACCGGCAGCTGCTGGACCTGGTGCCAGCCATCCGCTCGGCCCTGGCCGAAGCCGGCGCCGGCAGCAGCGAGCTGGACCCGCTGTTTGGCTGGTTCGCCGACACGCCCCTGCGGGACGTGCAGTCGGCCTACGTGCAGGAATTCGACCTCTCCAAGCGGCACAGCCTGCACCTGACCTACTGGACCGACGGCGACACCCGGCGCCGCGGTGAAGCGCTCGCAGCCTTCAAGGAGATCTACCGCTTGCACGGAGTCCTGCCCGAGGGCACCGAGCTCCCGGACTACCTGCCGCTGGTGCTCGAGTTCGCCGCCAAAGTCTCACCGCAGGACGGCTACGAGATGCTCCAGCGCTACCGGCCGTCCGTGGAACTGCTGCGCCTGGCCCTCCGCGATGACGGGCTGCCCCATGAGGGTGTGCTGACCCTGCTGTGCACCACGCTGCCCGGTGTCTCTCCCGAGGATGCCGCTGCGGTGATGCGTACCGCGGGCTACGGGCCGCCCACCGAAACCGTGGGCCTGGAACCCTACAGTTCGCGGCTGCTGCCGGTGAGTGAAAGGAACAGCCCATGATCGCAGTGGATCTACGGGCGGAAATGCCGCAGGCAACCGTGCCGGAAGCAACCGTGCCGGAAGCAACCGTGCCGCTGGACGTGCCGCCGCCGGGGAATGTGCAGGTGGGCCTGGACGACGTGATGCTCTGGGGAGTGCTGCCCTATCTGGTGCTCGCCGTCCTGATCCTGGGCTCCATCTGGCGCTACCGGTATGACAAGTTCGGCTGGACCACCCGGTCCTCCCAGCTGTATGAATCCCGGCTGCTGCGCATTGCCTCGCCGCTGTTCCACTTCGGCATCCTCGCGGTGATTGTGGGTCACTTTGTGGGACTGGTGATTCCCAAGACCTGGATGGACGCCATCGGGTTGAACGAGGACACCTACCATTTCTTCGCCCTCAGCGTCGGGACCCTGGCCGGCGTAGCCACCCTGGTGGGAATCGTGCTGCTGATCTACCGGCGCCGCACCACCGGTCCGGTGTTTATGGCCACCACCCGCAACGACAAGCTGATGTACATCTTCCTGCTCGCCGCAATCCTCACCGGGCTGGCCACCACCGTCTTCTCCGTCTTCGACACGAACATCGTGAATTACCGGGACACTGTGTCGCCCTGGTTCCGGTCGATCTTCATCCTTCAGCCGGACATCCTGGGCATGACCGCGGCCTCGGTGTCCTTCAAGATCCACACCCTGTTCGGCCTGGTGCTGTTTTCCCTCTGGCCGTTCACCCGGCTGGTGCACGCGTTCACCGCACCGCTGCAGTACCTGTTCCGGCCCTACATTGTCTACCGCTCCCGGGGGAAGCGGCCTCTTCCCGGTGCTGCGCCTCCGCCCCGCGGCTGGGCGCCGGTGGGCACCCCGGACCGCGACCGCCGCGGCGTTCCGCGGAACTGAGTACTCCCTCCTGAAGGCAGGCACCCATGTCTACAGCATCTACCTCGCCGGCCGCAGGGGCGGACCTGAAATCCGGCCAGCTGCGGAACCTGATAGTCGCGACCATTGCCTCCACAGTCGGCTTCTGGGCCTGGACCATCATCGGGCCGCTCTCCAGCCGTTACGCCGCCGACATGGACCTGGGCGCAGGCCAGACCTCCGTCCTGGTGGCCATGCCCATCCTCGTCGGTTCGGTGGCCCGCATCCCGGTGGGTGCCCTGACGGACCGGTACGGCGGGCGGATCATGTTCACCGTCATCCTGGGTGTCACCGCGCCCCTGGTGCTGCTGACCGGAATAGTGGGACGGCTGGGCAACTTCCCGTTCCTGGTGGTCATCGCCTTCTTCCTGGGCATTGCCGGGACGGTGTTCGCCATCGGTATCCCGTTCTGCTCGGCCTGGTATGACCGCAGCCGAAAGGGTTTCGCCACCGGTGTTTTCGGCGCCGGGATGGTGGGCACCGCGGTGTCCGCCTTCTTTACCCCAAGGCTGGTCGACGCCGTCGGCTACATGGGCGCGCACATCACCATCGCCGTCGTGGTGGCCGTCATGGCCGTGATCAGCTGGCTGGTCCTGCGCGAGTCCCCGGCCTGGTCCGCCCCCACGGAACCGGTGCTGCCCAAGATCACCCACGCCTTCACGCTGCGGGTCACCTGGCAGCTGTGCTTCCTGTACGGGGTGGTGTTCGGGGCTTTCGTGGCGTTCTCGAACTACCTGCCCACGTATCTGGGCAACGTGTACGACTATGACGCAACCGCGGCCGGGACCCGGACCGCCGGGTTTGCGGTGGCCGCCGTCATTGCCCGGCCCATTGGCGGGACTATGGCGGACAAGGTGGGGCCGAAGCTGGTCACCCTGGCCTCCCTCGCCGGAACGGTGGTGCTGGCCGTGATCGTGGCGCTGCGGCCGGAGGAGGAACGGGTGTACGGTACCGCGTTCATCCTGATGGCGCTTTTCCTGGGGCTGGGCACCGGCGGCGTGTTTGCGTGGGTAGGGCGTGCCGCCCCGGCGCAGGACGTCGGCACCATTGGCGGGATCATTGCCGCCGCCGGCGGGCTTGGCGGATACTTCCCGCCACTGGTTATGGGGGCCACCTATGATCCGGAAAGCCGCAGTTACTTTGTGGGGCTGCTGCTGCTGGCCGCTTTTGCCGCCGTCGCGTTCCTGCTGACCTTTACGGTGCGCAACGGCGGGCGGGTGGATGAACGGACGCGTACCTGAAAACCGGTGTCCGGCCGGCGGCGGGCGTACAGTCGGGTGCATGGGTGCAACCGAACTGATCCTGATCCGCCACGGTGAGAGCGCGGGCAACGTAGCCGCCACCCGCGCCGGACGTGTTGGTGCCGAACGTATTGACATTGCCTGGCGGGACCCGGACGTCCCGCTCAGTCCCGACGGCGAGGAGCAGGCCGCGGCGCTGGGCCGCTGGTTCGCCGAGCTGCCTGCCGGGGACTTGCCGGATTCGGTGTGGTGCTCGCCGTACCTGCGCGCACAGCAGACCGCAGAACTGGCCGGACTGCCTGGACTCGCCGGGCCGATGCGCCTCGACGAACGCCTCCGCGACCGTGAACTGGGCGTGTTGGACCTGCTGACCAGCGCCGGCGTCGCCGCCCGCTACCCGGAGGAAGCCGAGCGCCGGGCCTGGCTGGGGAAATTCGTGTACCGGCCGCCGGGCGGGGAGTCCTGGGCCGACGTCGCCCTGCGGTTGCGTTCCGTCTTCCGCGACCTCGACGACGAGGAGGACGGCAAGCGGGTGGCAGTGGTCTGCCACGACGCAGTGATTATGCTGATCCGCTACATCTGCGAACGGCTGAGCGAGCAGGAACTGCTGGATCTCGCTGCGGCCAACAGCGTTCGCAACGGCTCGGTCACCCGCCTGGTGCGGCCGTCCGGAACCGGACCGTGGAAAGCGCACACCTTCAACAGTGTGCTCCACCTGCAGGACAGCGGAGCACCCGTCACCGAACACTCTGGAGATGAGCATGACGTCCACCCCCGCTAAACTCGTTACCCCCGCACTGCTGCGCGACTGGCAGCTCTCCACCGACACTGCCGGGAAGGAGGAGCGCGGCACCGTAGTGGTAATCGGCGGCGAACGCCGCACCCCCGGAGCCGTGATGCTGACCGGCCTTGCGGGCCTGCGCGTGGGCGCCGGCCGGCTGACCATGGGCGTGGCGGACTCCGTTGCCGTGGCCGTAGCCGTTGCCATTCCCGAATCCGGCGTGGTGGGACTCGCGGAAGCCGACGGCGGCATAGACGGCGGTGCTGCCGGCGGACTTCTCGCTGCGGACCTGGAGTCTGCAGCTGCGGTGGTGATTGGCCCGGGAATGGCCGACGCCGAACAGACTGCGGCCCTGCTGCAGTCCGTGGTGCCGCTGTTGGGGGAGAAGACCCAGGTGGTGCTGGATGCCTACGCGCTGGGTGTGCTGCCCGGCCAGCCGAAGCTCGCGGAGGCACTGGCCGGACGGCTGGTCCTGACCCCTAACCGCACCGAGATCCTGCACCTGCTGGGGGATGAAGACGCGGACGAGGAGTCCCTTGACCTGGCCGAAGCCTCGGCCGAGGTGGCCAGCAAGTATTCGGCCGTAGTCACCGCACAGAACCTCGTCACGGCACCGGACGGCTCCAGCTGGGAAGTGCCCGCCGGGAATCCCGGCCTGGGTACGTCCGGTTCCGGTGATGTCCTGGCCGGTGCGGTGGGCGGTTTCCTGGCCCGCGGTGCCACGCCGGAGCAGGCCGCATGCTGGGGCACCTACCTGCACGCCGTGTCGGGGGACCGGCTCTCGGCGTCGCGCGGCCCGCTCAGTTTCCTGGCGCGCGAGCTGCTGGAGGCCATGCCCCCGGTGATCGCGGAGCTGAACTAGGGGGAGCAGGCTGCCCGGTGCCGCTTCGGGCTCCTATCCTTAACTGATGACAGCTAACGAATACCGGGCCCCGTCCGGCCGCCCGCCGGCGCAAATCCCCTGGCTGGCGTACCGCTTCACCCGCAGTGATGCCGTGGCGGCGGGCTACTACGTCCTGTTCCTGCTGTTGCTCAGCTTTGTGCCGATCGACATTCCGGGCCTGTCCGCGCTGATCCCGGATCCGCTGGTGGCCGCATATGTGATCAACCTGGCCTTCTACGCGGTGGGCGGCGTCCTGGCCCTCATCGCAGCCCGGGCCTATGTGGCACGGGAAGCAAGGATCCTCGCTACCCGGCCGGTCCTTTCAGCGGCGCTGATTCCGATCGGCGTGATCCTGACCATCATCGCTTCCATGGTGGGCCTGATCATCACCGGCGAGGCGGAGACCGCCGTGAACCAGGAGGCCGTGCAGGGCCTGGTTACGCAGATGTCGCCCTGGCTTGTGGTGCCCCTGGTGGTGGTGCTGGCGCCCTTCGTGGAGGAGTACATTTTCCGCCACCTGCTGATCGGCAAGCTCAGCCGCTACTGGAACACCTGGGCTTGCTGCATCCTGTCGGTCCTGCTGTTCGCCTCCATCCACATTGTGGGCAAGGAGTCGCTGTCCCTGCCGGTACTCATGCCCTATCTGGCCACCGGCGCCGTGCTGGTGGGCATGTACGTCTGGGCCGGGAACAACTTCATGCTGTCCTACGGGGTGCATGCCGCGAAGAACCTGCTTAGCGTGGTGATCATCTACGCCGTGCCGCCGGAGCTGCTGCAGCAGTAGGGTCTCACGGCTGTTTTAGAGGATCCGCGGACGCCCTCTGCACAGCTGATGCGGGTATTGGCCCTTCCACGCCGCATCAGCTGTACAGAAGCTGGAAGAGCAGGTGCGCGTCAGCTGATGCAGAACTCGTTGCCCTCGGGATCGGCCATCGTGTACCAGGAGTGCGGGCCCTGACTGGCCTCGTACAGGAAGGATGCACCTCGACCTTCCAATGCGGCCCGGGCTTCGTCCTTGTCCCTGCCCTCCAGCCGCACATCCAGGTGGATTCGATCCTTGACGGTCTTGGGCTCGGGGACGGGCTGGAACAGGATGCGCAGCCGGTCCTCCTGTCCCACCTGATCGGCAGGGCAGATAGCTGCGCCGTCACGCCAGACCCGGACACCGTTGTGCTCAATCACGTCCTCGGGTTTTGCGAAGCCCTGGTCCAGCAAGGACGAGATGAAGCCCTGGTCCGTGGGCTCCAACGTCCAGCCCAAGGTTTCCGCCCACCAATCGGCCTGAGCGTGGGCATCGGTGCAGTCTACGCAGATCTGTATGTTCGTCATGGCCCAGAGCCTAGGAGGGCAGCGCCACCGTCGGCACTGAATTGCGGCCAGCTACCGTCCGCAAGCTAGGAGCCGGGCTTCTCGAGCCGCTCACTTTCGGGTGCCCGGACCGGAGAGCCGTTGCACGGCAGCACCCGCTCCGGCCGGGCCAAGTAGAAAAAAGAGCTCCGGGCTTCGGAGCCAAACCCGCCGGGCACCATCAGCGTGGAATACCGCTGGCACCACTGGGGCGTGTCGACGGCGGCTTCCAATGCGGTTGCGACCGCACCGACATTGTGGAACCACATCAACTGCTGCTGGCCGTCGATAACCAGGTAGATGAGGTCCAGCTGCGGATCCGCGGTGACGTCGACGTCGGCCCAGTGCTCCCAGCCCTGAAGCCGGCGGCCGTGGATCCAATGGATGTTGTGGCCCGGAGCGAAACCGGTGCAGTTGCTCGGGGAGGAACTGCTGAAGTCGGGGTTGTTGAAGCCGGAGTTGCTGACACTGGAAATGCTC
Source organism: Arthrobacter sp. zg-Y1143 (assembly GCF_030125565.1). Taxonomy (NCBI): domain Bacteria; kingdom Bacillati; phylum Actinomycetota; class Actinomycetes; order Micrococcales; family Micrococcaceae; genus Arthrobacter; species Arthrobacter sp. zg-Y1143. The sequence continues at coordinate 86,745 of NZ_JASKLW010000003.1, forward strand.
ACAGTGGGTTCCTTTTCAGGTTGTCCTTGCCTGCAGCGGATGAAGCAGGCCGCTTCGTCATCCGAACCACCCGCCGAACAGTGGGGTTGGTGTGGGGCCAGTCGGAGCTTTTATGCCCGGCGAACCGGGCGAAGGCCACATCTCGTGAAGCTGAAAACTACTGTAGCGGAGGGCGCCGACATTTCGACAGGGGCTCTTGTTCTCGGGTCCCGGGCCGGGCGCCGGGGGGGGGCCGGGCGGGGCGCCGGGCGGGCCGGAACGGCGGCAACGAAAACTTCCGCTCGCAGAGCTCGCGAAAGTTATTAAAGCCGCCTAACCCGGCCCGTCCGGTGCCCTGGTGCCGCACCGCGCCTGACTCGGCCCGTCCGGTGCCCTGGTGCCGCACCGCGCCTGACTCGGCCCGTCCGGTGCCCTGGTGCCGCACCGCGCCTGACTCGGCCCGTCCGGTGGCCTGGTGCCGCACCGCCCTACCCGGCCCGTCCGGTGCCCTGGTGCCGCACCGCCCGACCCGGCCCGGCCGGCCTTGGTGCCGCACCGCCTGACCCGGCCTGTTCGGTGCCCTGGTGCCGCACCGCCCTACCCGGCCCGGCCGGCCCTGGTGCCGCACCGCCCGACCCGGCCCGCGGCCCGGTGCGCCGCCCCGAAAGGCGGCGGAAAGGAGAGCCCTACGGGGCGGAATCCACCACGGAGGTTCTAATCGAAGTCCATGCCTGAACGGTGCCGGCAGGAGCGTTGGGGAAGTCCTGCAGCAGTACGTCCTGTTCGCCGATGACGAGTCCCGAGTCAGGATCGATGATGATGTCGGTCCGCGACGTTCCTCCTGGGTGGGGGATTCCGATGGCGATGCCTGTCCTACCGTCCACTGTTGCCTGCTTGTCGCTTATGACCACGCCGGGGATCAGTGCAGCGGCCCGATACATGGTTGCGCGCAGGTCGGCGGGGACGGCCCCGGTGCGCAAACCGTCAGCGATGGTTACAAAGGCCTCGGTTTCCGGCGTTTTGCCGGCTCCCTCGGTGCGCTCGTAAATGAGGTCCAGCAGTTCCCGGGGATCCCGGGGCAGGCTTCCGGCTTCGTCGAGGGAGGTGCCGATGATGACCATCGGCGCCTGCCCGTAGAAAGCTCCGCCCGGGCCGCGCTGGATTCCGACCGTCGGGTTCGGCACCCCGCCCTTCGGCGGCAGCTGGGCGATCTCGGCGGCCGCCTTCTTGGCGGCGTCGGACGAGGACTCGAGGGGAATCCGCTCTCCGCGGTCCCAGACCCATTCACCGTTCCTGTCTGCCGGTATGTAGAGCTGATCGCTGACGGTTTCCTGCCAGGAAAGGTCGCTGCCGTCGGCCATCTGCTTGCCGCCCCAGGTCAGCTCGGTTGTGTCGATCTTCAGGTACTGGCCGGGCCCCACCAAGGGATCAGAGGTGCGGATAGTGGCGTCAGCCGCGGCGTTCAGGACTTCTGCTGCCTCAGCGGTGGCGCCGGGACTGCCGGGCCGGACGACGTCGGCCACCACTATGCCTCCCACCAGCAGAGCTGCAGCGGCGGATGCAAGCAAGAGACGGCGTCGGGCGCGGGGCGCCGTGGTCCTCGGGCCTCCGGCGCGGCGGGCGTTTAGCGGAGGAACAGCGTGCAGGCGGGAGGGCGAGGTGCTTTGTGCCGCCTGCGGGGCGTCCATCACGGCCAGCGACCTGGCGCGGCTGCCGGCCAGCTCCGTCTCGTGAACCCAACGTGCGGGGTCAGCGGATGCAAGTGCGCGGTCAAGGCCGCCGGGCTTATTGGTATGGCTCATCGTTTCGCTCCCTCTGAAAGTGATTCCGTGTCCAGCAGGCGGCCGAGCGCCTTGCGTGCCCGGTGCAGGCGCATCCTGACGGCGGTGGCACTGGTGTCGAGCAGGTCCGAGACTTCGCTGGAACTGAAACCGTCCCAGTACGTCAGGAGGAGGACCTCCCGGTCATCGGGCCCGAGCCGGGCGAGCGCTTCGTGGATACGGGAGTCGTCGTCGTTCCGCTCGTGGTCGCGTTCAAGCTGGAGGGCTCCGAGGAGGTTCACGGACCGGGAGGCGGACCGGTCATGGTTGCGGAGGACGTTTTTCGCGATCCCGAACAGCACCATGACCGAAAGGCTTTCCTCTTGCCCGGTCTTTTCCCAGGCGATCCGGAAGACCTCGGCACACAGATCCTCGGCGGTGGCGGCGTTTTCGGTTCGACGCCGGAAGTAGCGGTAGATGCGGTCATGTCCGGCGGCGTGGGCGGCCAGGAAACACTTCTCCCTGTCCACGTCCCGTTGTTCCTTCCGGAAGCTTTGTACACTCATGCCCTGTTAATGTCCGGCAGCCTCCAAAGTGTAACTGCGCGCGCCGAAAGCCCCGGCCGCGTACCAAAGGGAAGCCGCATCGAGCGCAGTAGGTACCGGACACAACGAAGGGGCCTGGCGGAGGCGGCTTTAATATTCCCCGCGAGCTCTGCGAGCGGGGAATTTCGTTGCCGCCGGAGCCAGGCCCCGTAGGTGCCAGGGCCAGTGTCGGAGTGACGCAGGCGCGGGAAACTTACCGCCAGCCGGCCCCCGGCGCCACCAGCTTCACGACGCTTTCCAGCAGCTGCGCGTTGTAGTCCACGCCCAGCTGGTTCGGTACGGTAATCAGCACGGTATCGGCTTCCTGCACGGCGGCGTCGGCGGCCAGTTCAGCAGCGATGACATCCGGTTCGCCGATGTAGCTCTTGCCGAACCGCGCCAAACCGCCGTCGAGATGGCCCACCTGGTCCCGTCCCTCGGCCTGCGCACGGAGCCCGAAATAATGCCGGTCCTCCCCGGTGACCAATGGGATGATGCTGCGGCTGACGGAGACCCGCGGGGTGCCCTGGTGGCCGGCGTCGGCCCAGGCCTGCCGGTACACGGCAATCTGCTCGGCCTGCAGCTGGTCGAACGGGACACCGGTGTCCTCGGTCAGCAGGGTGGAGCTCATCAGGTTCATGCCCTGCTCGCCCGTCCACTTGGCTGTGGCCCGGGTGCCGGATCCCCACCAGATGCGCTCGGGCAGGCCGGGGGACAGCGGATCGATGGGCATGGCTCCGGTGCTGCCGGTCATGGCCGGATCCGCCTGGGCGACGCCGGCACCGGCAATCGCGGCCCGGAACACTTCGGTGTGCTGCCGGGCCATGTCGGCGTCGGTGGATTCCGGCCCCGGCACGTAACCGAAGGACTCATATCCGCGCAGGGCCGGCTCGGGGGATCCCCGGCTGATGCCCAGCTGCAGCCTGCCTCCGCTGATCAGGTCCGTGGCCGCGGCATCCTCGGCCATTGAAAGCGGATTCATATAGCGCATGTCGATCACGCCGGTGCCCAGCTCAATCCTGCTGGTCCGCGCGGCCATGGCTGCGAGCATCGGGAAGGGGGCGGAGAACTGCGGGGCGAAGTGGTGCACCCGCAGGTACGCGCCGTCGACGCCGATTTCCTCGGCTGCGACGGCCAGCTCCACCTGCTGCAGCAATGCGTCACGTGCGCTGGGGGTCCGTGAGCCGAGCGCATTCCGGTAATGTCCGAAGGACAGGAACCCTATTCGTTTCATATCAGCCTCAGCGCCGTAAGGTTCGGCCGTATTCCCGTCCTCCCCGGACTTCCGGGCCGGGCACGTGGAAACGCAGCGGAAGGAAGCAGGAACAGTGCACATCACCTTGGTCCCGGGCTATCAGGGCTCACCGCCGGAGCAGTGGCAGAGCCGGTGGGAAGCCGACCTGCCCGACGTCACCCGCATCGCGCCGTCGTCGTGGGACGAGCCGGAGCTGGAGGACTGGATGTCCGCGCTGGACAAAGCCGCCGGGGCACAGCACGGGAACACCGTGCTCGTGGCGCACAGCCTGGGCTGCCTGGCCGCGGCGGAATGGCTGCTGCGCAACCCCGTCGGCGCCCGCGGGGTCTTCCTGGTCAGCCCGCCGGATCCCGTAGCCGCCTCCTTCCCGCAGCCGGCCGGGACGTTCCGGAACCCGCGCTTGCAGGAACTGCCTGTTCCGGGCCTGCTGATCGCCAGTGAGAGCGACCCGTACTGCGCGCTGCCGGCGGCAGAGGTCATTGCAGCGGCCTGGAAACTGCCATTCATCAATGCCGGCGAGCTGGCGCACATCAACGAAAAGAGCGGCGTCGGCTACTGGGAACAGGGCCGGGATTTGCTCACCGCGTTCACCGCGGGGCTGGGGGAACGGGCCGCAATCGGATAAGAATGGGCACATGCAACTTCCGGTGATGCCTCCCATTGCGCCCATGCTGGCCAAAGCCGCCAGCTCCCTGCCCGAAGGCGAGTACCTCTACGAGCCCAAATGGGACGGGTTCCGGTCCATCATTTTCCGGGACGGCGACGACGTCGAGATCGGCTCCCGCAACGAGAAGCCGATGACGCGCTACTTCCCCGAACTGGTGGCGGCACTCAAGGCCAACCTGCCCGAGCGGTGCGTGGTGGACGGGGAAATTGTGATGGTGGCGCCGGACGGTAAACGGTTGGACTTCGAGCTGCTGCAGCAGCGTATCCACCCGGCCGCCAGCCGCGTGAAACTGCTTGCGCAGCAGACCCCGGTCCGGTTCGTGGCCTTCGACCTGCTGGCCCTGGGCGACACGGATTACACGGACAAACCGTTCGCCGAACGCCGCGAGGCCCTGGTCCAGGCGCTGAAAACGGCGCAGGCACCGGTGTCCGTCACCGCCGCAACGGATGATCCGGAGCAGGCGCGGGACTGGTTTGACCGGTTCGAAGGTGCCGGGCTGGACGGAGTGGTTGCCAAGCCGCTGGATGCTGCGTATGCCCCGAACAAGCGCACCATGGCCAAGCTCAAGCATGAGCGCACCGCTGACTGCGTGCTGGCCGGCTACCGGGTGCACAAGTCCGGCCCGGACCTCATCGGTTCGCTGCTGCTGGGCATTTACAACGACGACGGCGAGCTCACCAACGTGGGCGTTGCCGGAGCCTTCTCCATGGACCGGCGCCGGGAGCTGTTCCAGGAGCTCCAGCCGCTGGTGGCGGGCGAAGAAGGGCACCCCTGGGCGTCGGAGGAGCAGGAGGCCGGCACCCGCACGCCCCGCAACTCGGAAGGCAGCCGCTGGAGCGGCAAGAAGGACCTCTCCTTTGTGCCGCTGCGTCCGGAGCGGGTGGTGGAGGTGAAGTACGACCACATGGAAGGGAATCGGTTCCGGCATGTGGCGAGCTTCGTGCGCTGGCGGCCTGACCGCTCGCCGGAGTCCTGCACCTACGCCCAGCTGGAGGAACCCGTGAAGTTCGACCTGGCGGACGTGCTGGGCAGCTAGCTGCGAAGACTAGCCGCGGCCCCGGCACCCGGTCCGGAATTCGCTGCCGGCATCCGCCAGGATGGCCGCGGTGTAGCCGTCCCGGTAACCGGTCTCGGTGGGATGCAGGTCGAACGGGCCGCCTTCGAAGCGAATCCAGGAATCGGCGGATCCCACTCCGTGTCCGGCGAATTCGTCCACCACGTCCACAAAGACGCCGTCCTCGGGAACCTGTCCGGCGATGACCGCATTCAGGGCGTCGGTTCCGGCGTTGAACAGGGCCTGCGCCTCCGCGCTGAGCGGGCCCGGCGCACCGGTTTCGAACAGGTGCGGGTATCCGGTGACCACCAGGGTGGCGCGCGGGGCTGCCTCGGCTATCCGGGCGAATTCCGCCGCCAGCTGGGGAGCCAGGACCGTCGAGGCGTAGGTGCTGGCCTGCTCGATGGCCGGTGCGCAGGTGGCCGGAAGTTGGGTCCCGGCGCAGGCGGCCACCACGGTGCCGAACCGGACGTCGTTGCCGCCGATGGTCACGGTCACGACGTCGGTCCGGTCGTTGAGCGTGCCGCTGGCCGCCGCGTTGCTGATCTGTTCGGGCAGGTCCACCGGTGCGTCAGCCGGGGTGGTCAGGGTGGTGGCGCCGGCGCAGGTGGCATCGGCTTCCAGATCCACGCGCCGCCGGGCGTCCAGCAGCGCGGGATAGCCCTGTTCCGTGCGGCCGCAGGCATCCAGCACGGGACCGCCGCCGTAGCCGGCGGCATAGGAGTCTCCGAAGGCCACATAGTCGACGTCGCGGCCCCAGCCGTGCCCGCCACCATGCCCGCCGCCGTGGCCCCAGCCATGCCCGTGGCCGTCTCCGCCCCGGTGCTGCACGGAGTCCCCGCCGAAGTTGCCCGGGGAGCCGCCTGCCGGACCGTCTGCCGCGGCGGACGACGCACCGCCGGCTAGGAGCGCCGCCGCAGCCAGGGCCAGGACACCGAGCCTCCCGCCGCGGAATGAACGGCGGAACGGGAGGCGGAACGGACTGCGGAAAGGGACACCGGGTGAACGGCGGTAAAGACCTGGGCGAGGGCTCATCTTTGCACTCCTTCGGGCAGCGGAATCAACGGCTCCAAGGCGGACAGTCTTTCCCAGCGCAGGGCATGCGGCAATCGCCAATCCCGTATCCGGTTCCCTGGCGGCAGGTTTTCCATCGACAACCCGGGCAGCATGAGCGGCCGGAATGCTGCCCGGAGGGGTGTGGCGCAACGCGCTCTGCGCTACGCTGGCGAGATACCGACCGTATGGTCAGTAATCGCCGGCCATTACGGTGCCCGGCGGTCCGGGCAACGGTGCCCGGCAGGACGCGTCCCGTGCGAAAGGTTTTCCCATGACGGCAACAGCCCTCGACGTTGACTACGTACCCAGCTACGTCCGGGACGCCTGGTGGTCTCCCGGCGACGGCGGAGCGGGCACCGAGGTGCGGGATGCCAGCACCGGCGAACTGCTGGCCCGGGTCAGTACGGACGGACTGGACACGGCTGCCGCCGTCGAACATGCCCGCAGCACAGGCCAAGCCGAACTGGGGAAGTACACCTTCCACCAGCGGGCCCTGCTGCTCAAGGAACTGGCCGGTTTCCTCAACGCCCGCCGGGAGGAACTGTACGAGGTGTCCGCCCGCTCCGGGGCCACCCGCAAGGACTCCCTGGTGGACATTGACGGCGGCATCGGAGTGCTCTTCGCCTACGGGTCCAAGGGGCGCCGCGAGCTGCCCAACGCCACGGTCATCACCGACGGCGCAGCGGAACGGCTGTCCCGGGACGGGTCTTTCCTTGGCGAACACATCTACACCCGCCTGCCCGGCACGGCCGTGCAGATCAACGCCTTCAACTTCCCGGTATGGGGCCTGCTGGAAAAACTGGCGCCGGCCTTCCTCGCGGGGCTGCCGAGCATCGTCAAACCCGCCACCCCCACCGGCTACCTGGCCGCCGCAGCCGTGCGGCTGATCGTGGAGTCCGGGATCCTGCCTCCCGGGTCGCTGCAGCTGATCTCCGGCCCGGCGCGGGACCTGCTGGACCACCTGGACTACCGGGACCTGGTCTCCTTCACCGGCTCGGCGTCCACCGCCGAAAAGCTGCGTGCGCATCCCAATGTGACGGTGGGAGGCGTTCGTTTCACGGCCGAAACGGATTCACTCAATGCCGCCATCCTGGGAGCCGACGCCGTGCCCGGCACACCCGAGTTCGAGGCCTACATCGAATCGCTGGTCACCGAGGTGACGGTCAAGGCCGGCCAGAAATGCACCAGCATCCGCCGGGCCCTGGTGCCGCGGGAACTGGTGGACGACGTCGTAGCCGCCGCCGCGGACCGCATCCGGGAGCGGGTGGTGCTGGGTGATCCACGGGCCGCGCAGGTGACCATGGGGGCGCTGGCGTCCACCGAGCAGCTCGACGGTGTCCGCGGTGCCGTCCGTGAACTGCTTGCCGCCGGCGGGACGCTGGCGCTCGGCTCGCTGGAGGCACCCGACGTCGTACTTGCCGACGGCAGTACCGGCCCGGCGCCGTCGGGCGCCTTTATGGAACCGGTGCTGCTGACCTGGGACAACAAGGACGCGGACGCACTGCACAGTGTGGAGGCCTTCGGACCCGTTGCGTCGGTGGTCGGCTATGACAGTGTGGCCGACGCCGTTCGGCTGGCTGCCCGCGGGGGCGGGTCGCTCGTGGCCACCGTCTGCACCAATGATCCGCAGGTGGCCGCCGAAGTGCTCGCCGGCATTGCCGGGCACCATGGGCGGGTGCTGATCCTGAACCGGGAGGATGCGGCGAGTTCCACCGGCCACGGCTCCCCGGTGCCGCACCTGGTCCACGGCGGTCCCGGGCGGGCGGGCGGGGGAGAGGAGCTGGGCGGCATCCGCGCGGTGCTGCATTACATGCAGCGCACCGCCGTGCAGGGCTCGCCGAACATGCTCACCGCCCTCACCAGCATCTGGCACACGGGTGCGGACCAGCGGTTCGACGCCGGCCATCCCTTCCGCAAGCCGCTGAGCGAGCTGCGGGTGGGCGACGCCGTGCGCTCCGGGCTGCGCACGGTGACCCTGGCGGACATCAGTGCCTTCGCCGAGACCACCGGCGACACGTTCTACGCCCACACCGACCAGGCCGCGGCCGAGGCCAATCCGTTTTTCCCGGGCATTGTGGCGCACGGCTACCTGCTGCTGTCCTGGGGTGCGGGCCTGTTCGTGGACCCGGCACCCGGTCCGGTACTGGCGAACTACGGGCTGGAGAACCTGCGCTTCATCACTCCGGTGGCTGCGGGCGACGCCATCCGGGTCACGCTGACCGCCAAGAAAATCACGCCGCGGGAGACCGACGACTACGGCGAAGTGGCGTGGGACGCGGTGCTCACCAACCAGGACGATGAGCTGGTAGCCACCTACGACGTGCTGACCCTGGTGGCCAAATAGCTGCCGGGGGACGCTGGGTTACGGGCAGCTGCTGCGGCGTACTGCCCAGTCGCAGACGGTGTCCGGGCTCAGGACGTCGCTGACCACCACCACGCCGTAAGCGGCCAGGACGAGCCCTGCAACTGCCAGGGCCGCCCACAGCAGCCGGCGCTTCCCCATCAGGCCGAGCCTGGACCCAGGCGGGTATGCAGCCCGTCGAAAACCATGGTGATGATGTTGTCCGCGAGCTTCTGCGCGGGCAGCGGACCGCCCGGCCGATACCACTCGACAATCGAGTTGATGGTGCCGAAAAGCAGCCGGGTGGTGGTCCGCGGATCAATGTCGCTGCGCACCGAGCCTTCACGCCGCGCCGCGTCCACCAGGTCCGCCACCCGGTGGTCGAACTCGCGGCGGCGGGCCAGCGCGGTGCGCTCAATCTCGGTGTTGCCGCGCAGGCGCAGCAGCAGGGTCACAAACGGCAGCCGCTCGGTCAGCACCTCAATGGTGCCGCGCAGCACGAATTCGAGCCGGACGTCGGCCGCACCGTCGGAGGCCCGCGGGTCATCCAGCACCGCCTCCAGCCCGTCCAGGGCATGGTCGAGGGCCATGCGGAGCAGCTCGCCCTTGGAGGGGACGTGATGGTAAATGGCTGACTTGGTGATGCCCAGGTTCTCGGCGAGGATGCCCATGGACGTGGCTTCGTACCCGTGCCGGTTGAACACGTCCACGGCCACGTTCAGCACACTCTGCTGGTCATAGCCGGGGCGGCCGCGGCGGCCGGGAACGGCAGCAGCAGGTGCATCGGGGGCAGCAGCGGGATCGGGGGCGGCATCAGGCATGGCGCCATTTTCCCACGCCGGGGCGCACCGGCGTCGGGCCGTTCATCACGACGGCGCGGCGCCGGGCTGCCGGCGCAGATCGTAGATCCGGCGCAGCTTGCCGCTGGAGCGTGCCAGCGTGCCCGGTTCCACCACCTCCACCGTGCAGGAGGAGCCGACATGGACCTTGATCTGCGCTGCCAACTCGACGGCGGCGGTGGCGGCCTCCGGTGCGGAGGTCTCTTCCCGCCGCTCGATCCGCACGGTGAGTTCATCCATCCGCTCCGGCCGCGTGATTTCCAGTTGGAAGTGCGGGCTGAGGGCCGGCAGGCGCAGCGCGATTTCCTCGACCTGGGTGGGGAAGAGATTCACACCGCGCAGGATGACCATGTCGTCGCTCCGGCCGGTGATCCTGCCCATCCGGCGCATGGACGGCCGCGCCGTGCCGGGCAGCAGTCGGGTCAGGTCATGGGTCCGGTAGCGGATGATCGGCAGCGCTTCCTTGGTCAGGGAGGTGAAGACCAGTTCCCCGGGCTCGCCGTCGTTGTGCACCCGGGTGTCATCAAAGGGATCGATGATCTCGGGGCGGAAGTGGTCCTCCCAGATGTGTGCACCGTCCTTGCTCTCCACGCACTCGCCGGCCACGCCGGGGCCCATCACCTCGGAGAGGCCGTAAATGTCGCAGGCATCCAGGTCCATCAGGGTTTCGAGTTCATGCCGCATTTCCTCTGTCCATGGTTCGGCACCCAGTACCGCGGTTCGAAGCGACGTGGACCGGGGATCAATGCCGGCGGCAGCCATCGCGTCGGCGATCGCCAGCAGATAGGTGGGGGTGCAGAGGATGGTGTCCGGCTCGAAGTCCAGAATCAGCTGGATCTGGCGTTCGGTCTGCCCGCCGGAGATCGGTATGACGGTGCAGCCCAGTTTCTCCGCTCCGAAGTGTGCGCCCAGCCCGCCGGTAAACAGCCCGTAGCCGTACGCATTGTGCACCTTGTCGCCCGGCCGCACCCCGGACGCACGCAGCGAACGTGCCACCAGGGCGGCCCAGCGGTCCAGGTCTCCGGAGGTGTAGCCGACCACCGTGGGCCGCCCCGTGGTTCCCGAGGACGCGTGGATGCGCGAGACCTGGTGCTGCGGTACCGCGAACATGCCGAAGGGGTACGTTGAACGCAGGTCCTCCTTAGTGGTGTACGGGAAAAGCCGCAGGTCGCCCAGCTCGCGCAAATCCGAGGGGTGCACGCCGGCGTCGTCGAACTTGGTCCGGTAGAGCGGAACCCGCTCGTAGGCGTAGGCCAGCGTCTGCTGCAGGCGCCGCAGCTGCAGGTCCTCCAGTTCGTCCCGGCTCATCCGCTCCTCGGGATCCAGGGAAGCGGGATCCAGGGCGGCGGGATTCACGGCGGCGGAGTTGGCGGGGGAAGTCTTCATGCGCTGTTTCCTGTCGGGAACGGGGCCGGCTCCCGGCCGGTGTCGGGACGGGAGAGCGGGTCCGGGAGCGGGCCGCGGATGGTGCGTGAGCGTCCGCGGAAAAGGGCGACGACGTCGGATGTACCGTCGGGGCGGTCGGCCCGCACCTCAATGTCATAAACACCGCTGCGGCCGCTGCCCGCCCGGTGCTCGGCGTGGGCGGTGAGGATGTCACCCGCGTGCGCCGACGCCAGGAAGGTGATGTCTGCCCCCGCAGCTACGGTAACTTCGGTCCGCTGCCGGGCCGGTCCACCGGCTTCCGGGTTGCAGGCCAGCGCAAAGGCGGTGTCGGCGAAGGCAAAAACCATGCCGCCGTGCGCAATGCCGAAACCGTTGAGCATTTCCCGGCGCAGCAACATGGAGATGCGCGCTGCGCCGTCCCGGAGCTCCAGGACTTCGATGCCCAGCCACTGCGAGGCGGCATCGAAAACCAGAAGGGGATGGGCGGGGGATTTGCCCGGGGTGACGCCGGTGCCAGCCATGGGACCCTCCTTTTTATTTACCGAATGTTCATTAGGTAATCCCGGCAGGAGGATGGCTGTCAAGGACCCGGGCACCCGCGGGCCTGCCGGTGTTCCCAGAGGGTGCAGCAGGTCATGGCGTACCCTAGGGAGGTGACTCTTACCGCGGCCGCTGCCGTTTCCGGGCCCGTAAGGCCTCCCACATCTGCCCTTTTGCCCGAGTGGCTGGACCCTCAGGTATTCCTGGCCAATCCTGCCCTGGGACCTTGGGTTGTCCTGCTCGTCTGCGGCATTGTTTTTGCCGAGACCGGGCTGCTCATCGGGTTCTTCCTGCCCGGTGACTCCCTGCTTTTCACCGCGGGCCTGCTGGTGGCCACGGGCACCATCCACATCAATGTGTGGCTGCTGGGCCTGCTGGTCTTTGTCAGCGCGTTCGTAGGCGACCAGACCGGTTATTACATCGGCAAAAAGACCGGCCCGGCTATCTTCAAACGGGAGAACAGCCGGCTGTTTAAACAGGAAAACGTGCACCGGGCCGAAGTGTTCTTCGAGCGCCACGGCGGCAAGGCCGTGATCCTGGCACGCTTTGTTCCGGTGGTGCGGACCTTCACGCCCGTGGTGGCTGGCGTCGCAAAGATGAACTACAAAACCTTCGTTACCTTCAACGTCATCGGCGCCTTCTTCTGGGGCGTGGGCGTTACCCTGCTGGGTTATGTGCTCGGCGACCGCGTGCCGTTTGTCCGGGAAAACCTGGACCTGATCTTCGTGGGCGTAGTAGTGCTTTCGGTGATTCCGATCGTTATCGAGGTACTGCGCCAGTCCCGTAAGGCCAGCACCAAGCACGACGACGGCGGCCCTGCCGGAGACGCCGAGGAATCCGGCCCAGCATCAGGCCAAGCCACCGCTGCCTCCGCACAAACCCCCGCTGCCCGTCCGGCCGCCGGCGATGCTGCCCTGGCCCGGCAGGCGGAAGAGTCCGCTGCCCGTCCGGCCACCGGGGATGCTGCCCGGGCCCGGCAGGCGGAAGAGTCCGCTGCCCGTCCGGCCCGGCACGCCGCAGCCGACGGCGGACGCTTCTCCGCACCGAAAGCGGATGCCGAAGGCAGCGGCTCCTAACCGCACTGCCCGCAGGCTGGGATAGCAGTCCCGCCCGCAGAGTTTCGCAGAAGGCCCGGACCCCAGGTCCGGGCCTTCTGCGCGTCCGGGGCAGCTGAGCTAAACGGCCGCCCAGGGGGCGGGGGTTTTGCCGTGGGTCCCCGCGGGTTCGGGG
>NZ_JASKLW010000004.1:0-522630 GCF_030125565.1 Arthrobacter sp. zg-Y1143
CCCCCCTGACTTGGGCCCGGCCGCGCCCCCCCGCCGGGCCGGCCCTGCCGCCGCGTCCGGGGCAGCTGAGCTAAACGGCCGCCATGGTGCCGGCGTTGTGCCCGTGCGTCCCGGCAGTTTCGGGCCGCCACGGCGTCAGGGCCGGGGAAATGGGCGCGCTGGTAGGGACCGCGCGGTCGGGAGGGATGTCCGGCCAAACGGGCCCACCGGCCCCCGCGGTCGCAGAAGTTCCCACGCACCGGCGCCAGGCCGCAGAAGTTCCCACGCACGGGGACTGGAGGGGCGCGTGGGACCCCAGCGGGAACATCCGTACCACTACGTGGGATCTTTGCGGAAGCTCGATCAAGACGTGGTGCGGGCGGAGTGCTAACTTCCGGGCATGGCAGGAGCCGGATCCAGATAACAATCCGGTAACCCGACCACGCCTTATGCGCCCCTGACCTGTGGTTCTATCCCGCTGCCGCGAGTTTCTGCGAAACGTGGGAGCGCTCCCACTTGACATGTGATGCACCGCACATCAGCATTTAGGCATCGCTTGTGGGAGCGCTCCCACACCGCCGGCATCACCGCCGGGCCAGGCACCCGGGCGCATCCGTTTGGCAACCGCACGGCAGGCGCGTAAACACCCGCCACGCACTCGTGCACTCGTAATCGACAAAGGAGTCAGCAATGAGTACCAAACCCATATCGGCAGGCCGCGCACGCCGCCGGGGTCCCGCGGTTGCCGCATCGGTCGCAGCCGCAGCCCTTCTGCTCACCGCCTGCGGAGGCGGCGACGACGGAGCATCAGGAGAAGACGGACAGGTGACGCTCAGCGTCAGCACGTTCAACGAGTTCGGCTACGAGGATCTCTTCAAGGAGTACGAGGCAGCCAACCCGAACGTGAAGATCGTGCACGACAAGAAGGCCACTTCTGACAACGCGCACGACAACCTGAACACCAAGCTGGCAGCCGGGTCGGGCCTGTCGGACATCGAAGGCATCGAAGTGGACTGGCTGCCGGAGCTGAAGCAGTATGCGGACCAGTTCGCGGACCTTTCCAGCCCGGAAGTTGAAGGGCGCTGGCTGGATTGGAAGGAAGAAGACGCCACAGTTGACGGCAAGCTGATCGGCTACGGCACCGACGTCGGTCCCGAAGGCGTCTGCTACCGGGCGGACCTCTTCGCCGCAGCCGGCCTGCCGACCGACCGCGAGGAAGTCGCCAAGCTGCTCGAGGGCGACTGGGACCACTACTTTGAGGTTGGCGAGCAGTTCACCGCCAAGTCCGACGCCGCGTGGTACGACTCGGCCATGGCCGTCTACCAGGGCCAGATCAACCAGGTGAAGAACGCCTACGAGGAAAATGACGGCACAGTCATTGCCACCGAGAACCCGGAAGTGAAGGAGATCTACACCAAGGTCCTCGAGAACTCCGTGGACAAGGACCTCTCGGCGCACCTGGAGCAGTGGTCCGATGACTACACGGCGGGCTTCCAGAGCGGCGCCTTTGCCACCACCCTCTGCCCGGGCTGGATGCTGGGCAGCATCGAAGGCAACGCAACCGGCGTTGAAGGCTGGGACATTGCCAACGTGTTCCCGGGCGGCGGCGGAAACTGGGGCGGATCCTACCTGACCGTTCCCAGCCAGGGCAAGAACCAGGAAGAAGCCATCAAGCTGGCCCAGTGGCTCACCGCCCCTGAGCAGCAGATCAAGGCCTTCGAATCCAAGGGCACCTTCCCCAGCCAAACCGAGGCCTACGAGTCCGACACCCTGCTGAACTCCACCAACGAGTTCTTCAACAATGCGCCGGTCGGCAAAATCCTCGTGGACCGGGCCAACGCGGTCACCATGACTCCGTTCAAGGGTCCGAACTACTTCACCATCAACACCAACATGGCCCAGGCACTGAACCGGGTGGATGTCCTCAAGACCGATGACGCCAACTCCTCCTGGGAGAAGTTCGTCGCCAGCGTCGACGCCCTCCAGTAGCCCCCTAACCTCCGGTGCCTGTGGCTGCCACTGTGTGTAGTCCGCAGGATGGCGCTGCAGGCACCGGACCCAACTTCTTCCCCCTTGAACGTTAGGAAGTCAGCCATGGCTGTCACCGTCAAGCCGCCGGCAGCGCGGACGCCGGTACGGCGGTTAGGGTTCAGCAGCCGGCTGGCCCGCTGGGACGTCAAAGTCTCCCCGTACCTTTACATTTCGCCGTTCTTCATCATCTTCGCCATCGTCGGCCTCTTCCCGCTGATTTACACCGGATGGGTTTCCCTGCATAACTGGAACCTGATTGGCGGCAACCAGGGCTTCACCGGCACCGAGAACTTCACCTTTGTGCTCTCCCAGCCGTATTTCTGGAATGCGGTGGGCAACACCTTCAGCATCTTCCTGATCTCCGCAGTGCCCCAAATCATTCTTGCCATTGCCATCGCCGCCGTGCTGGATGCCAACCTGCGTGCCAAGACCTTCTGGCGCATGGGCGTGCTCTTGCCCTACATCGTTGCCCCCGTAGCCGTGGGCCTGATTTTCGGCAACCTCTTCGCTGACCAGTCGGGTGCCATCAACGGTGCGCTGACTTCCATCGGACTCCCGGCCATTCCCTGGCATGCCAACTCCCTGGCCAGCCACGTCGCGATTGCGACCATGGTGGACTTCCGCTGGACCGGCTACAACGCGCTGATCTTCCTGGCCGCCATGCAGGCGATCCCGCGGGACATGTACGAGGCCGCGATTATCGACGGTGCCAGCCGCTGGCGGCAGTTCATCTCCATCACCGTGCCCATGCTGCGCCCGACCGTGATTTTCGTTGTCATCACCGCCACCATCGGCGGACTGCAGATCTTCGACGAGGCCCGCGTCTTCGACACGTACGGGCTCGGCGGTGCAGACCGCCAATGGCAGACCCTGACGATCTACATCTGGGAACTGGGTTGGGGCCAGCGCAACCTGGGACGTGCTTCTGCAGTGGCCTGGCTGCTGTTCGTCATCATCGTGGTCATTGCCGCACTGAACTTCTTCATCACCCGACGCATCGCCACCCAGGGAGGACGGAAATGACTTCCGTACCCATGGTCGAACAGACCGCCGGCCGCAAGGCCGCCGAAGCAGCCAAGCGACGCCGTGACCGCGGCGGACAGGACCAGCGTCCGGGACGCGTCCATGTCCGGGCGGCGAAGACGGGCGGATACAACAAGCGGCCCGGCTTCCTCACCTACGGGCTGCTCGGAGCAGTGATCCTGGGCTCGGCCCTGCCGATCCTCTGGTCCGTCCTGGTCGCCAGCCACGACAGCACCGCAATTGCCAAGGGAGTGCCGCTGATCCCCGGCGGTAACTTCTTTGCCAATGCCGCAACAGTGCTCGACAGCATCCCGTTCTGGCGGGCCCTGGGCAACAGCGTCCTGGTCTCCACAGTGACCGCCGCCTCCGTGGTGATCTTCTCCTCCCTGGCCGGCTTCGCCTTCGCCAAGCTGCGCTTCAAGGGTTCGAAGGCGCTGCTGGTCTTCGTGGTGGCCACCATGGCCGTTCCCACGCAGCTCGGCGTCATTCCGCTGTTCATCGTGATGTCCAAGCTCGGCTGGACCGGCACCATGGGCGCCGTCATCATTCCCGGGCTCGTCACCGCGTTCGGCGTGTTCTGGATGACCCAGTACCTCCAGGACGCCCTGCCGGACGAATTGATTGAAGCCGTCCGGATGGACGGCGCGAACATGTGGCAGTCGTTCTGGCACGTGGCCCTGCCGGCCGCCCGCCCGGCTGCCGCCATGCTGGCACTGTTCACTTTCGTGGCCACGTGGACCAACTTCTTCTGGCCCCTGATTGTGCTCAACGCGCAGAACCCGACGCTGCCGGTGGCCTTGGCGCAACTGCAGTCGGCGCGTTTCGTGGACTACTCGGTGGTCCTTGCCGGAGTGGTGCTCTCCACCATTCCGCTGTTTATTGTTTTCGCCGTCGCAGGACGGCACCTGGTTGCAGGAATTATGCAGGGAGCGGTTAAGGGATGACGCAGCACACCAACGGAAACTTCCCCACGGGATTCCTGTGGGGGGCGGCCACCGCCGCCTACCAGATCGAGGGTGGCGCGTGGGAAGACGGCCGCAAGGCCTCCATCTGGGACACCTTCAGCCGGGTCCCGGGCGCAGTGGTCAACGCCGAGAACGGCGACGTCGCCTGCGACCACTACCACCGCCTTGATGAAGACGTGGCCCTGATGAAGTCGCTGAACCTGGCTTCCTACCGCTTCTCCACCTCGTGGGCGAGGATCCGGCCCGACGGCGGCGCAGTGAACCCGGCCGGCCTGGACTTCTACAGCCGGCTCACTGACAAACTGCTCGACGCCGGAATAAAGCCCTGGCTGACCCTTTACCACTGGGACCTGCCGCAGGCGCTGCAGGACGCCGGGGGCTGGGCCAACCGCGACACTGCCTACCGCTTTGCCGAGTACGCCCTGAGCGTCCACGACGCCCTGGGGGACCGGGTGAAGGCATGGACCACATTGAACGAGCCCTGGTGCTCCGCCTATCTCGGCTACGCAAGCGGCGAGCACGCACCCGGGCTGCAGGACCGGTCCCTGGCCGTGGCCGCGAACCACCACCTGCTGCTCGGCCACGGACTTGCCGCGCAGGAGCTGAAGGCCCGCGATGCGTCCCTGGACGTGGGCCTGACCCTGAACTTCACCGTCGCGGATCCGCTGGATCCCGAGAACCCCGACGACGTGGACGCCGCCCGCCGGATCGACGGGCAGTTCAACCGGGTGTTCGCCGACCCGGTTTTCCGCGGCAGTTATCCCGAGGACGTCCTCGCTGATCTGGCCCCATACGGTTTGGGACAGCACATCGGCGAAGGGGATATGGCGGTTATCAGCACACCGGTCGATTTCCTGGGCGTGAACTATTACCACGGCGAGGCCGTCACCAAGACGCGTCCGGCCACACTGCGGAGCACCGAGGCGCCCGTTTCGCGGCCGTCGGCCAGCCCGTATCCCGCCGCGGACGGGGTCTACTCCGTGCCCCGCGGACTGCCGGTGACGAACATGGGGTGGGAAATCCAGCCCGAGGGCCTGCACCGCCTCCTGCTCCGGCTGCAGCGCGACTACACCGGGCCCGCCGGGGTCCCGCTGTACATCACGGAAAACGGCGCCGCGTTCGACGACGACGTTGTGGTGGACGGCGTGGTCCAGGACGAGGACCGGCTGGGGTTCATCGAAGCGCACCTGCAGGCTGTCCGCGATGCGGCAGCAGACGGCGTCGACGTCCGCGGCTACTTTGCCTGGTCGCTCATGGATAACTTTGAATGGGCCTGGGGCTACGCCAAGCGGTTCGGCATTGTCCATGTGGACTACCAGACCCAGGTCCGCACACCGAAGGCCAGCGCCCGGTGGTTCGCCGAAACCGCACGTACCAATGCCTTGCCGGAAAGGTCCTCCGCGGCCGCACCGGATGTCGTATCGTCGATTCAGTGAGCTCCCTCAACCAGGGCACCCGCGGAACGCAGGTCAAGCCCCGCCGCAGCAGTCCCACACTGGAAGACGTGGCGGCGCTTTCCGGCGTCTCCCGCTCCACCGTGTCGCGGGCGATCAACGGCGGGGCCCGGGTCAGCGCCCGGACGCAGGCGGCCATTGACGCCGCTATCGGAGAGCTGGGCTTCACCCCCAACAGGGCAGCCCGGTCGCTGGCCACCAGCCGTGCCGACTCCATTGCCCTGGTGATTCCCGAACCGGACGGCCGGGTCCTGGTGGATCCCTTCTTCGCCATGACCCTCAATGGGATCACCGAGTCGCTGGCTGATACCGAGGTGCAGCTGGTGCTGCTGATTGCCCGGCAGGGGGAGAAAGCGGGCCAGATCATCCGGTACCTGCGCAGCGGCCACGTGGACGGCGCCATTGTGGTTTCGCACCACAAGGCGGACGCCCTGGAAATTGAACTGGCGGACGCGCCGCTGCCGGCCGTGTTCATCGGCCGGCCGTGGCATGGCCGCCAGGGACTGGTGTTCGTGGATACGGACAACTACACCGGCGGACTGCTCGCGGCGCGGCACCTTGCCGGCCGCGGTTACCGCCGGATCGCCACGGTGACCGGACCGGCGGACATGACCGCTGCGCAGGACCGCACGGAGGGCTGGCGTGCCGGGCTCGCTGAGGCAGGGCTGGTCTCTGCCGGGGCGGAGTCCGGGCACTTCACCACCGAAGGCGGCGCAGCGGCAGCGGCCCGGCTGCTGGACGCCGATCCGGGGATTGACGCCATCTTCGCGGCGTCGGACCTCATGGCCCTGGGTGTGCTGACCGTCCTGCGCGAGCGGGGCTTGTCGGTTCCCGGGGACGTGGCGCTGGTGGGGTATGACAACCACCAGCTGGCCGCCTCGAGCAAGCCCGGGCTGACCACGGTGGTGAACCCGATGGTCGAGATGGCACGGCGCGCCTCCGAAATGCTGCTGCGCGAAATCGAGGAGCCCGGATCGCGCCTGGAACCGGCTATCTACCCGCCGGAACTGGTCATCCGGCAGTCCGCCTAGGCGGCGTTCTCCCGTTTGGCCGCCGGCAGCAGGTCCCGGGCGCCCAGGGCGGCCAGGATGAATGCGTAGTCCCAGGCGCGGTCCTTCCAGGCCTCGTACCGCCCGGAAGCCCCGCCGTGGCCGCCGTCCATTTCGATCTTGAGCACAATAGGCTCGCTGCCGGTGGTGGTTTCGCGCAGCTGGGCCACCCACTTGGCCGGTTCCACGTACAGCACACGGGTGTCATTGAAGCTGGTGACGGCGGCGATTTTGGGATAGTCCACGGCCCGGATGTTCTCGTAGGGCGTGTATTCCTTCATGTACCGGTAAACCTCGGGGTCGGTGATGGGATTGCCCCATTCCTCCCATTCCAGGGCCGAGAGCGGCAGATCAGGGTCAAGGATGCTGGTCAGCGCGTCCACAAACGGCACCTGCGCCACGATGGCGCGGTACTTCTGCGGCGCCAGGTTCGCGACGGCGCCCATCAGCAGGCCGCCGGCCGAGCCGCCCATGGCCGCGATTCGGTCCGGATCCGCCCACCCGGACGCCGCCACCGCGTCCGTGGCATCCACGAAGTCGGTGAAGGTGTTCTTCTTGTGCAGCTTCTTGCCGTTGTCATACCAGGAGCGGCCCATTTCTCCGCCACCGCGCACATGCGCCACCACGTACAGCACTCCGCGGTCCAGGAGCGAGAGCCGGGCTACGTTGAACCCCGGGTCCATGCTCATTTCGTAGCTGCCGTAGGCGTAGACCAGGGCCGGGTTGCTGCCGTCCCGCTGCAGGTCCGCCCGCCGGATGACGGAGAGCGGAATGCGGGTGCCGTCCGCCGCCGTCGCCCAATCACGTTCGGCTACGTAGTCCTCGGACCGGTAGCCGCCCTTCACCGGGGTTTCCTTACGCAGCTCCAATTCGCCGGTGGCCAGCACGTAGTCGTAGACCCGCGGCGGGGTAAGGAAGGAGGTGTAGCTGAGCCGCATGATCGGGGAGTCGAACTCTGCGTTGGCCAGGTTAGCGGTGTAGAGCTCCTCGTCGAAGGCCGGTTCCACCGGGGAACCCTGCGCGCCGGTGCCCAGGCCGTCAACCGGGAGGATCTGGACCCGCTCGGTGGTGTCCTTCCGGACCGAAACGAGCACATGCGTGGCGGTGACGGCTGCGCCGTTGACCCGCACGGTGTCGTCGTGGGCGATCACGGTGCGCCACTGCTGCTCGTCCAGGGGCTTGTCGAATTCGGCCTCGTCCACCAGCGAAAGCATGGAGTTCAGCGCCCCGCGGTTGTGCGTGAGGAGGTACTGGCGGCGGCCGTCAAGGGTCAGCGGCTCGGCCTCGTAAAGGATGTGTGCGCTGCGGGGAATCAGGGTGCGGACCGTGTCCGTGGGATCGGCGAAGTCCAGCACGCGGTATTCGCTGTATTCGGAGCTGCTAATGCCGATCAGCAGCTGCCTGCGGTCTGCGGAGAGGTCGAAGCCGGTCCACATGGCAATGTCGTCTTCCTGGTAGATCACGACGTCGTCCTCGACCGGGGTGCCCAGGGTATGCGCCTTGATCTGGTACGGCCGCCAGGAATCATCCACCACGGTGTAGAAGACGCGGGTGCCGTCCGGGGCGAAGGCCAGCGAATAGAAAACGTTGGCAATGATGTCCGGGAGCAGCTCCCCGGTGCGCAGGTCCTTGATCCGCAGGGTGAAACGCTCGTCGCCGGCGTTGTCCTCGGAGTAGGCGAGCAGGTTGCCGTCCTCGGTCACGGCCAGTCCGCCCAGGGAGAAGAACGGCTTGCCTTCGGCTTCCACGTTCCCGTCCACGAGGATCTGTTCGCCTTCCACCGGGACGCCCGGCAGGACGGCGGGCGGCGTCCAGTCGGCGTCGAGGTCCCCGGTGTCTTGGGCGGCGGTGCGGCAGTGGATGGCGTACTGCTTGCCCTCTTCGGTGCGGGTGTAATACCACCAGCCCTTCTTGCGGGCCGGAACGGAGAGGTCCGTCTCCTCAGTGCGGTTCTTGATCTCGTTGAAGATCTCCTCGCGCAACGGCTCCTGATCGGCCGTGATCTCGGCGGCGTACGCATTCTCCGCGGTCAGGTGGGCAACCACCTCGGGGTTTTCCTTCTCCCGCAGCCACTCATAGTTGTCGATGAAGGTGTCACCGTGGTGGGTGCGTTCAGTCGGGACTTTCTTGGCAACCGGGGGCTGGGGAGTAGTCATGCTTCGAATATATCCATCCGGGCCGCGGCGTCGAAGGACCGCGCTGGCGTTATGCTCGCGGCTTAGCCCGCGGACCCCCGGCGTCAGCGGGCGGGGATGTAAAGCACGCTTTACATCTCCGGAGTCGGCATGGCATGCTCCAGGCCATGACTTCCGAGACGAAGGGCGGCCGCACCCGCCTCCTGACGATTTGTGCGGCCGCAGCAAGTGGTGCGGCCGCCGGTGCGCTCCTTGGCTGGGCCGCGGCGCTGCGGACCGGTGGGGACCCGGCGCTGTATGTGCCGGTCTTCGCCGCGGCGGTGGGCCCGGTGGCGGCGGCGGCGTTCTGGATGCTGGTGCTGAACGCCGGGGAAACCCGCCGGCTGGACACGGCCTCGGCCGCCGACGTCGAACGCTCCTGGACGCGGGATGCCGCAGCTGCGGCATTCACGGACCTGATAGTGCTGCTGGCCGCCGGAGTGGTGGTGCAGGCAGTGGCAGGTTGGGCCGCGCCGCTGCCGCTGTACTGTGCGGCCGGGCTGGGGGCTTGGACACTGCGTTATGCCGTTGCCCGGCACCGGAATTCTTAGGCATGGAGAACCGCGTGGCCCAGGAGCGGCTGCGCCTGGGACTATCACAGGTGCAGTTGGCCGAACGCCTGGGGGTCTCCCGGCAGACGGTGATTTCCATCGAGAAGGGCAAATTTGATCCGTCCCTGCCGCTGGCCTTTAGCCTGGCCCGCGTGTTGGGCCGGCATATTGAAGACCTGTTCCTGCCCGGGGGCTAGTCGCCCAGCAGCAACCAAGCGCACAGCGCTCCCACGCTGAGGAAAAGCAGCCAGTTCACCGCCACGACCAGGAGGGTCGAGGTGAAGGGCCGCGGCGGCATCTCGCGGTGGGGGAGCAGTACCGGTTCCGGCGCCGGGCCCTTGCGGAACTGCCCCCAGAGGCTGGTGCCCAGCAGGACGGTGCCCCCTGCCAGGGCCAGCGGAAGTGCCGGCAGCGAGAATAGGACCAAGTGCGGTGCAGCCAGCAGGAGGACGGCTTCCACCACCAGGCAGGCTGCGAGGAGAAGGGCCGGACGCCGCAGGGAACGCCAGGTGGGATTGCGTGCGTAGAGCGGGCTGACCCCGGCAACAACCAGGGCGGTGAAGGCCAGCAGCAGGCCCGGCGCAGTGACGTTGACGGTAGCGGCATCGGAGGTCACCGCAGCCGCCACGGCGAAAAAGCCCAGCAGTCCCAGGAGCGTTGGCACAATGACCACCGCTGCCGAACGAACGGCCGCCCGTTCCTCCCGGTCCTCGGGCCGCGGTCCGGGAAGGGCAGCACCGGACGGACCAACACCGGCAGGGTCAGCCCCGGCAAGGGCAGCACCGGACGGACCAACACCGGCAGGGTCAGCCCCGGCAAGGTCAGCACCGGCAGGGTCAGCCCCGCCCGGAGCAGCACCTGCAGGGGCGCCCGGTATCCGGCGCCCGGCATCGGGTTCGGGGGTACCCATGGCAATCCTCTCCGCGTTGAACTCTCTGTGTTCAGTTTTCCATAGGGTCTTGACCCTCGTATCCACTCTCCATATTCTGAACGAACGGTCGGTAAATAATACGGTCGGTAGCAATACTGCCGTCCACTGAGGCGGGGATTCAATGCCTGCGGCGCGTTGCACCGGGTGCGGTTGGGACGAACGCGGTTGGGACGAGTGCGGTTGGGATGAGCGGGGTCGGGATGATGAGCGGGGAAAATATGGGCCGGACAGCTCTCAGTGCGGAGACCGGAAGCGGTTCCGGCGGGCAAGAACACTTTGATGGGCTGATCGCCGCCGACACACGGGTGGAACCGCGGGACTGGATGCCGGATGCATACCGGAAAACCCTCGTGCGGCAAATCTCCCAGCACGCACACTCGGAAATCATTGGGATGCAGCCGGAAGGGAACTGGATTTCCCGGGCGCCCTCGCTCAAGCGCAAGGCCATCCTGATGGCCAAGGTCCAGGACGAAGCCGGACACGGACTGTACCTGTATTCCGCAGCTGAAACCCTGGGCACGCCGAGGGAACAGATGACCGAAGACCTCATTGCCGGCAAGGCCCGCTACTCGTCGATCTTCAACTATCCCGCTCTGACCTGGGCGGACATGGGGGCAATCGGCTGGCTGGTGGACGGAGCGGCCATCTGCAACCAGGTCCCGCTATGCCGCGCCTCCTACGGACCGTACGGCCGGGCGATGGTTCGGATCTGCAAGGAAGAATCCTTCCATCAGCGGCAGGGTTTCGAGATCCTGCTGGAACTTGCCCGCGGCACCGAGCCCCAGCGGGAAATGGCCCAGGATGCGATCAACCGGTGGTATGCCCCATCGCTGATGATGTTCGGCCCGCCCGACGACGATTCCCCCAACTCGCGCCAGTCCATGGCCTGGAACATCAAGCGCTTCTCCAACGACGAACTGCGCTCCAGGTTCGTGGGCATGATCGTGGAACAGGTCAAGGTGCTGGGCCTGACGCTGCCGGACCCGGACATCCGCTTCAATGACGAAAGCGGCAAATGGGAGCACGGACCGTTGGACTGGGACGAGTTCCGTGAGGTCCTCGCCGGCCGCGGCCCCTGCAACTCCCAGCGGCTGGCACGCCGCCGCGAAGCGCACGAAGACGGCGCCTGGGTCCGTGAGGCCGCTGCGGCCTACGCCGCCCGGCAGTCGGCCCGGCAGTCCCGGGAAGGAGCGGCATAGCCATGACGGGTGGATCTACAACCGGCGACGACGGCTCCCGTCCCGCCGCTCAGGCGGCCCCGGAGACTCAGGCGGCCCCCGCGACTGAGACTGCCGCCGCCGCGGCTCCAGTTGCCCCGCAGCCTGCCGTCCCGGCCGGTGCGTGGCCGCTCTGGGAAGTCTTTGTCCGTTCCTCCCGCGGCCTGTCTCACGTCCATGCCGGGTCCCTGCACGCCCCCGATGCCCAGATGGCCGTGAGGAACGCCCGCGATCTTTACACCCGGCGAAACGAGGGCGTCTCGCTTTGGGTGGTCCCGGCGTCGGCCATCATTGCCAGCGACCCGGACGCGAAGGGGCAGTTCTTCGAGTCCCCGCAGGGCAAGGACTACCGGCACGCCACCTATTACACGGAGTCCGAAGGGGTGAAGCACCTGTGAGCTCGGACAGCGCCACCCGGATTACCCCGGGCAACGCCCTGCGCCCGGAAGACATTGCCGCCGCCGGAACCCGTGCACCCGCCGATGTGGCCGAATATGCGCTGCGGCTGGGCGACGACGCGCTGGTGCTGGCCCAGCGGCTCGGCTGGTGGATTTCCCGTGCCCCGGAACTTGAGGAGGACGTGGCGCTGGGCAACATAGCCCTGGACCTGATGGGCCATGCCCGCTCCTTCCTGACCTACGCCGGCAGCGCCGACGGGCGGACCGAGGATGACCTGGCCTATTGGCGCGGGGAATCCGGGTTCCGCTCTGCGCACTTGATGGAGCAGCCCAACGGTGACTTCGCCCGGACCATTGCCCGGCAGTTCGCCGTCTCCTTCTACCAGTTCGAGCTGTACAGCGCCCTGCAGCACTGTGCTGACGCAACCCTGGCCGCCATCGCAGCGAAGGCGGTCAAGGAAGTGGACTACCACCGCGACCACAGTGCCCAGTGGGTGCTGCGGCTGGGGCTGGGCACCGACGAGTCCCGTCGCCGGATGATCCGGGCGCTGGAACTGACCTGGCCCTACGTGGGTGAACTGTTCGACGACGACGCCCTGGTTACCGCCCTGGGGGACCGGGCCGTGCTGCCGTCCACCCTCAAACCGGCCTTCGAACGCAACATTTCCGCCGTGCTCCGGGAGGCCGAGCTGGAGGTGCCCATGGTCCAGCCCGCGCCCGGCGGCGGACGGCAGGGCCGGCACAGCGAGCATCTCGGCTATATGCTCGCGGAAATGCAGGTCCTGGCCCGTGAACACCCGGGTGCCACGTGGTGAGCGTGATGGAATCCGCCCTGCGCCCGGCAGACCCCGCCGCAGCGGCGGCCTGGGATGTGGCCGCCACGGTGTGTGATCCGGAGATTCCCGTGCTGACCATCGAGGACCTGGGGGTCCTGCGCCGGGTGGAGGTTTCCGGGGCCGGGGTCCAGGTGGCCATCACCCCCACCTATTCCGGCTGCCCGGCCATGGACGCCATCACCGAGGACGTCACCGCAGCCCTGCACCGGGCCGGATACACCGGAGTGCAGGTCCGGTTGGAGCTGGCCCCGGCGTGGACCAGCGACTGGATGAGCAGTGCCGGCAAGGCGAAGCTGGACGCCTACGGCATCGCCCCGCCGTCGGGACGCGCCGCGGCCGGCCCCGTCCGGGTGGGCCTGAGCGTGAAGTGTCCGCAGTGCGCCTCGCTGAATACCCGCGAACTGACCCGCTTCGGGTCCACCTCGTGCAAGGCGCTGTGGGTCTGCGGCGACTGCCGTGAACCGTTCGACTACTTCAAGGTGCTCTAAAGATGTCCGTCCTTCCCGCGGCCCCCGTCCGGCGTGCCGTTTTCCATCCGCTGACCGTTGCCGCAGTGCGCCGGCTGACCGAAGACGCCGTCGAGGTCACTTTCGCGGTGCCGCCGGACCTGGTGGATTCGTACCACTACCTGCCCGGGCAGTATGTTGCCCTGCGCAAGGTTTTGGACGGCATTGAACTGCGGCGCAGCTACTCCATCTGCGCCGAGCCACGCCCGGGGGAGCTGCGGGTGGCAATCAAACGGGACCTGGGCGGACTGTTCTCCTCCTGGGCCAACGAGCACCTGTTGGCCGGGGATGCGCTGGACGTGATGAGCCCGGCCGGCAGCTTCACTTCGCGCTCCCTGCCCGCCGCCCTTTCCGACGCATACAGCGGGGGCCCCGCCGGCATGCCGGCACACCAGCAGGTTGAGGGGCAGGTGTTTGCCGCCGTGGCCGCCGGCTCCGGCATCACCCCGGTCATTGCCATTGCCCGGACCATCCTGGCCTCTTCGGACACCACCCGCTTTGACCTGGTCTATGCGAACAAGGCCGCCATGGACGTGATGTTCCTCGAAGAGCTGGCGGACCTGAAGGACCGCTACCCGTCCCGGTTCGCGCTGCACCACGTGCTGTCGCGTGAACAGCGCATTTCTCCGCTGCTCTCCGGCCGGATCGACGCCGCGAAACTCACGGCACTCATCGGTACGGTCCTGCCGGCCGATGCTGTGGACGAATGGTTCCTCTGCGGGCCGTTCGAGCTGGTTCAGCTGTGCCGCGATGCCTTGTCCGCACGCGGAGTCGATCCGGCCAAAGTCCGGTTCGAGCTGTTCACCACCGGCCGTCCGGACCGGCCGGAAGGCTCATCCGGCCGTCCCGTTGTGCCGGACAGCTCGGGCGAAAACTACGGCATCACCTTCCGGCTGGACGGGCTGCAGGGGTCGGTCTCCAGTCCGGTCCATGCCCGGGAATCGATCCTGAATGCGGCCCTTCGGGTGCGCCCGGACGTGCCGTTCGCCTGTGCCGGCGGCGTCTGCGGGACCTGCCGCGCCAAGCTTGTGGCCGGCACCGTGGAGATGGAAGAGAACTACGCGCTGGAACCGGAAGAGCTTGCAGCCGGTTACGTGCTCACCTGCCAGAGCCGGCCCACCAGCACCGAAGTCAACGTGGACTACGACGCCTAGGAGGCACCGATGATCGAGCTGAGCATCAGGGACGGGGTGGCCGAGGTCTTGCTGAACGCCCCGCAGAAACTCAACGCCTTGGATTTCGAAGCACTGGGTGAGCTGGGACGGGCCTACGACGACGCCGCGGCGGCCGGTGTGCGCGCACTGCTGCTGCTCGGGGCGGGTCGCAGTTTCTGTGCCGGCCGGGACGTCTCGGGGGTAAACCCTGCGGATGATGATGCGCGGGGTTACCTGGTGGAGGGCGTAAAACCGCTGCTGCGGAAAATGTCCGCTTTCCCGGCGCCAACCTTCGCTGCCGCGCAGGGCGCCTGCCTCGGGGTTGGCCTGGGTTTGCTCGCGGCCACCGACGTCGTCTACGTAGCCGCCGACGCGAAGATCGGCTCGCCGTTCGCGAACCTTGGGGCGGCCCTGGATTCGGGCGGGCACTGGCTCTTCACCGAACGGCTCGGCCCGCACCGCACCCTGGACCTGATTTACACCGCCGAGTTGATGAGCGGCGCCGAAGCAGTGGCGGGCGGCCTGTTCAGCCGCGCCCTGGAACCTGCCGGCCTGCTCGCACAAACCCGGGAAGCCGCAGCGCGGGCAGCGGCCGGTCCCGCCCGGGCGCTGCTGGCCTCCAAGGCGCTGGTGGCGGAGATCCGGGACCGGCGGCTGGGCTTCTGGGAGGCGCTCGATGCCGAAAACGAGGTGCAGGAGCGGTTGAGCAGGACACCGGATTACGCTGAGGGATTCGCAGCATTCAAGGAGAAGCGCAAGCCGGTGTTCCGGCGCTGAGCGGCGTCCCGGATCCCGTCCGGAAGCGCACGGAAGCACCGGGGATTGCGTCCCGGCTTGTGATGCGGCACGCACCGGGCTAGGTTGGAAGAGAACTCGTAAGCATGCTTACAACCGTGCTTGCCGGGACCAGGAAACAGACCAGGAGGCGGAACATGGCCGACAGCTACAATCCGAACAACGATCCGGCTAATCCGGATAAGCCCAAGGACGCGCAAAAGGGCGCCGGGACCCAGGAGGGCACCGGCAACCATGAGCACAGCGAGGCAAAAGCCGGTAGCACCAACCCGGATCCCCTGGATGGCAACATCACCGGGTTGGAGCCCGGCGGCGGTGTTCCCCCGGGAGAAACCCCTCCCGCAGAAGACCAGATGAGCACTGATCAGGGCCACGACGAGAACTGACCCCGACCCCCGCGGCACCACGGCGCCTGCAGCAGTTGCTGCGGGCGCCGTCGTATGCCGCGGCCATGTTTGCCTCCACCCTCTCGTAGACCGGGCCGTTTCAGGCCGGCTTGAACTGGTGGAACGGCACCCGGAGGCGCCCGTGCCGCCGTTCCGCCCCGGTGCCGGATGGCTCATTGCCGGGCGCCAGCCCGTCTAGGTTTGAGCGCAACATTTACCAGCGGCGGAAGCCGCCTTCGGTGTTCAGTACCTGGCCGACCATCCACCGGCCTTCGTCGCTCACCAGCCAGGCGACGAGCCGCGCCGGATCGTCGGGTTCCCCGAACCGGCCGCCCGGGAAGTGGGCCAGCACGGCCTCCAGTTCCTCCGAGGGCCGGTCCCTGGTGGCGTCGTCGAGGTAGCCGGTGTTGACCGGTCCCGGATTGACGGTGTTGAGGACTATGCCGCGGCCAATCAAGTCGTCAGCCACCGAGGCCGTGATCCCGGCCAGTGCCCCCTTCGACGTCGCGTAGGCGATTTCCGCAGGCATGGGCCCCTTGGACTGTCCCGAGGTCAGCCAGATCACCCGCCCGCCGGGGCGTCCGTCATGCTGTTCGGCGAAGTACCGCGTGGCCAGCAGGGTGGAGCGCGTGTTCACCTGCCAGTGCGCGTCCAGCTTCTCCGGCGTCATCTCCAGCAGGCGCCCGTCGCTGCCGCTCATTGCATGGTTGCAGACCAGGATGTCCACGTGTCCGAATGCGTCCCGGGCAGCGTCGACGAGCTGCCGGGCGCCGTCGGCCGGGGCCAGGTCCATCCCCGCATGGTCGAGCCGGGCATCACCGACCAGTTTTCCGCGCAGCTCCCGCAGCAGGTCGTCGATCGAATCGGCACCCCACGGCTGGGCCTCGTCGTTGGGGGCATAGTGCTGCACGAACAGGTTGGCACCCATGGCGGCCAGCCGGGATGCAATGGCGTAGCCAATGCCCCTGCGCCTGCTGACACCTGTGACGACGGCGGTCCGTCCGGACAACGGGAAAGCGGAGGACGGGAAAGCGGAGGACAGGACAGCGGAGGACGGGACAGCGGACGGTACGGCAGCGGAAGTCATCCGCCCAGCGTAAGGCGTCCCGGCGGCGGGCCGTTTGTCCTAGCGGGTGTCGCGTTCCTCGAAGACCAGGAACGTCTGGGTATCCAGGACCCCGGGCATGGACTGCAGCTGGTCGAAGATGACCCGCCGCAGGTGGACGTTGTCCTCGGCCCGGACCAGCACAATGACGTCGAAGGAACCGCCCACCAGCGCGATGTGGTGGATTTCCGGGATATCGACGAGCCGGTCCTTCAATTCCCGCCAGGCATGCTGGCGGACCTTCAGGGTGACATAGGCGGAGGAGCCCAGTCCGGCCTTTTCCGGATCCACCAGGGCGGTAAATCGGCTGAGGACACCGGTGTCGGTGAGCCGTGCGATCCGCGAATAGGCGTGCGCCCGGGAAATGTGCACGGCCTGGGCCACGGCGGTAAAAGACGCCCGGCCGTCGGACCTCAGGACGGCCAGGATCTTCCGGTCAATATCGTCCAGCACCTGTGTTGGCTTCGGTGTTGCTGTGGTTGCCGGTGTAGCTGCCATAATGTCCACGCTCTCCCCAAGTAATCTGCGTCACATTTGCAAGGTGTCCATCAGATTACTCCCGGCCGTCCAATGCGTCCAAGATTTGCGCGGATGCTGGCTATGCCTGCGCGCCGGTCAGCATACTGGCAAGACAGAAGTTCCCGCGTGCAATGACGCCGCGGGCACTGAAGGACGGAGGCTCGTAATGACCATCTCTCCCGGACGTCCGCCCCAGGCGGCCCCCTCCTCCAACGGCGTGCCCGACGCCGCATCCGGCGCCGCTGTGCAGAACCTGCTCCCGTCGGACACCCCGGTGCAGCTGATCGATGCCAACGGCACTGCCTCTGTGCACCCGAGCTACCTTCTGCCCGCCGGAGACGCCCTGCTGGACGCGTACGCGCAGCTGGTGACCGGACGGCGGATCAATGACCAGGCCAACGCGCTGGTGCGCCAGGGGCGGATGGCCGTCTACCCCTCATCGCACGGGCAGGAAGCATGCCAGGTTGCCGCCGCCGCGGTGCTTCGGGACCAGGACTGGCTCTTTCCCACGTACCGTGACAGCGTCGCCGTCATGTCCCGAGGCGTTGACCCGCTGCAGGTGCTGACCCTGCTGCGCGGGGACTGGCACAGCGGTTACGACCCGTATGAACACCGGGTGGCGCCGCAGGCCACCCCGCTCGCCACGCAGCTGCTGCACGCCGTCGGTGTTGCCCACGCAGCCAAGCTGAAGGGCGAGGACACTGTGGTCCTGGCGCTGTGCGGAGACGGCGCCACCAGCGAGGGGGACTTCCACGAGGCCCTGAACTTCGCCGCCGTATTCCACCTCCCCGTGGTCTTCTTTATCCAGAACAACCAGTACGCCATCTCGGTGCCGCTGCGGAACCAGTCCGTGGCCCCGTCCCTGGCGCACAAAGCCGTGGGGTACGGGATGCCGGGGGAGCGGGTGGACGGCAACGACGTCGCGGCCCTCCTTGCCGTCCTGGGCGCAGCGGTGGAGCGGGCGCGGGAAGGCGGCGGCCCGGCCCTGGTGGAAGCGCATACCTACCGGATGCAGCCGCACACCAATGCTGACGACGCCACCCGGTACCGAACCGCGGAAGAAGTGCAGGACTGGGTGCCCCGGGACCCGCTGGCCCGGACCCGGACCTACCTGCGCGGACTGGGGCTGTTGGACGATGCACGGGAAACCGAGCTCGCGGCCGACGCCGAAGCGGTTGCCGCCGCCATGCGCGACGGCCTGAACGCCGACGTCGTTCCCGACCCGCAGGAGCTGTTCGAACACGTGTATACCCGGCGCACCCCGCAACTGGCCGAGCAGGCCCGGCTGCTGCGCAGCGAACTTGACCGCGGCTGACCGAAAGGCGCACACCATGGCAGCAACCAGCACGCAGGCCCGGCCCGCAGGGGTGCCTGCACCGGAGACCGACGGCGGCCCCCTGACCTTTGCGAAGGCGCTCAACGCGGCGCTCGCGGACGAGATGGCCGCCGATCCCGCGGTGGTGGTCTTCGGGGAGGACGTGGGTCCGTTGGGCGGGGTCTTCCGGATCACCGACGGCCTGACGGCCCGCTTCGGCACCGACCGCTGCTTCGACACCCCGTTGGCCGAATCCGGCATTATGGGCATGGCCGTGGGCATGGCGATGAACGGATTGCGGCCGGTGGTGGAAATGCAGTTTGACGCCTTTGCCTACCCGGCGTTTGAGCAGGTGGTCAGCCATGCGGCCAAAATGTCCAACCGCACCCGCGGCAAGGTAAAGCTGCCGCTGGTGATCCGGATTCCCTACGCCGGCGGAATCGGCGGAGTGGAACACCACTGCGATTCCTCCGAGTCCTACTATGCGCACACCCCGGGCCTCACCGTGGTGGCCCCGGCCACCGTCGCGGACGCGTATTCGCTGCTGCGCGCCGCGGTGCGGCTCAACGACCCGGTGGTCTTCCTGGAACCCAAAAAGCTCTACTGGGCGAAGGAAACCGTTGATCTGCCGGCACTGCGCCGCGCCGCCGATGATGCCGTGCGGACCGGGACCGAGGCAGCCGGCGGCATCGGCACGGCCGCCGTTGCACGTTCCGGAACGGACGCCACCCTGATTGCCTACGGGCCGTCGGTCTCCACAGCCCTGGCCGCCGCAGCTGCCGCTGAAGCGGAAGGGCGGTCCTTGGAAGTGATCGACCTGCGCTCCATCGTCCCGTATGACGACGCCACCGTGGATGCCTCGGTGCGCAGGACGGGGCGGGCCGTGGTGATTGCCGAAGCACCGGGGTTCGCGTCTGTCGCCTCCGAAATTGCGGCGCGCGTGCAGGAACGCTGCTTCCACTCCCTTGCCGCCCCGGTGCTGCGGGTGACCGGTTTCGACGTGCCCTACCCTGCGCCGAAGCTGGAGCACTGGTTCCTGCCCGGCGTGGACCGGATCCTGGAGGCCGTGGACGAGCTGCAGTGGGACGAGGGGGACGCCGGTGATGCGGGGGCCGTCGAGACGGAAACCCGCGCAGAGGCGGGAGGGCCGCGATGAGTGTGCGTACTTTCCTGCTGCCGGACCTGGGCGAGGGCCTTACCGAAGCTGAGCTGGTCAACTGGCTCGTTGCGGTTGGCGACACCGTGGCGGTGGACCAGCCGGTGGCGGAGGTGGAGACAGCCAAGTCCCTGGTGGAGGTTCCGTCCCCGTTCGCCGGGCGGGTGGCGCAGCTGCACGGCAGCGCGGGAGAGAGCGTCGACGTCGGCCGTCCCCTGATTTCGGTGGATACCGCGCCTGCGGGGCCGTTGGCCGCCGAGCCGTCGCAGGGGGACTCGGCGAATGCCGCTTCAGCCGGGCTGGAAACAGCGCCTGCTGCCGGACTGGGAACAGCGCCTGCTGCCGGACTGGAAACCGCTGCGGCGGTGGGAACTGCGGAAGCGGCGGCTTCCGCGGCGGGGGAGGCCTACCGGCAGGAGGAAAAGGCCGGTTCCGGAAACGTGCTGATCGGCTACGGCACCCCGGCAGCAGACCGGGCGCCGCGGCGTACCCGCGCACCCAAGCGTCGAGCCGGTGGGCCGAACCCTGCGGAGCGCGGCGCCGCCGGCGGATCGGCGCAGCAGCATCCCGGCGCTGAAGCTCCGCGCTGCATCTCGCCGCTGGTGCGCCGAATGGCCCGGGACGCAGGTCTGCGGTTGACGGGTCTCACCGGGACGGGACCGGACGGCCTGATCCTGCGACGCGACGTCCAATCGGCCATGGCAGCCAAGTCTGTTCCGGGCGGGATGCCGGCCAACGGTCCTGTCGCGGGCATCATCGCCACAGTGCCCGTGGCCCCTGCCCCGGCGGCGGTTGCTGCCCCGGCGGCCCCTGCCCCGGCGGCGGTTGCTCTGGCCCCTGCCCCGGCCCCGGCGCTGGCCCCTGCGGCTGGCACGGCGGCCACAATACCGGCCGGACCCCGGGATCCCCGGACCGGACTGGCCATCACCAGCCGCACCCCTCTACGGGGTCTGCGCCGCACGGCAGCCGCGACCCTCAGCCGGAGCCGCGCCGAGATCCCCGAGGCCACGGTCTGGGTGGACGTGGACGCGACCGCACTGGTGGAACTGCGTGCCGACCTGGCGCGGGACGGCCAGGGCGTTCCGTCGCTGCTGTCCTTCCTGGCCCGGTTCACCCTGGCCGGGCTGGCCCGCTACCCGGAGCTGAATACCCGCTACGTTCCGGCCGGGGAAGCGGCTGCGGAACCTGCAGGCGCCGGCGCCCGTCCCGGTGGACAGTCCGGCACCCGCCCGGGCGCAGCCTCAGGGACAGCGTTCC
This sequence comes from Arthrobacter sp. zg-Y1143, assembly GCF_030125565.1. Taxonomy (NCBI): domain Bacteria; kingdom Bacillati; phylum Actinomycetota; class Actinomycetes; order Micrococcales; family Micrococcaceae; genus Arthrobacter; species Arthrobacter sp. zg-Y1143. The sequence goes on from NZ_JASKLW010000004.1 coordinate 20,802, forward strand.
GCGGGGGAGCCGAAGCGGCGGTCGAGGCCTTCGACGGAGTGAATCTGGGCATAGCGGTGCAGGCTCCGCGGGGGCTCATGGTGCCCGCGGTACGGCGCGCCGATTCGCTGTCAACGCGCGAGCTGGACACCGAAATCCGCCGGCTGACCGCTGCGGCACAGGAGGGACGCGCCACCGCTGCCGAATTGACCTCGGGCACCTTCACCTTGAACAACTACGGGGTGTTCGGCGTGGACGGCAGCGCCGCCATCATCAATTACCCCGAATCGGCCATCCTCGGCGTGGGCCGCATTATCGACAAACCGTGGGTGGTTGACGGCCGGCTGGCTGTACGCAAAATGACGGAGCTGACCCTGGTCTTTGACCACCGGGTCTGCGACGGCGGCACTGCCGGCGGGTTCCTGCGGTACGTGGCCGACGCCGTCGAAAACCCGGCCCGGGTGCTGGCCGACCTGTAGCTGCCAATCCGAAACGACTGACCTGTAACGACTGACCTGTAACGACTGGCCTGTAACCACTGCCCCGTAATACGTGCCGCGCACAACCCGTCCGCGATAGGTTGGTAGGGCCGGCGAAGGGATCCCTGACATGACCGAAACACCGCAGCAGCATCTAACCGGCCAGCTGGGCTGGCAGGAGGTTGCGCCCCGCATCTGGGTGCGCAGCAACACCGCTTACAGCGTCAACACCGGACTGGTGGTGGGCGACGAGCGGGCCCTGCTCATTGACACCGGAGCCGGCCCCGGCATGGCACAGGAAATTTATGACGCCGCCCGGCAGCTGACGGACCTGCCGCTGACGGCGGTGAACACGCATGCGCACTTCGACCACTACTTCGGCAACGCCCTGATGCTGGCCAACGGTGTGGAGGACATTTGGGCCACCGCCGGCTGCGCCGCGAGCGTTCGCGAAAACGGCAACACCCACCGGTCCCAGGCGGCCGACGCCGAGCCCGAGATGGCTGCCGGGATGGGTGAACACACGGAAATCGCCGAGCCCACAAAGCTGGTGGATGAGGCCCCCGTGGACCTGGATCTGGGCGGCATCTCCGTCACCCTGTTCCACCTGGGCCGTGGACACACGGACCACGACCTGCTGGTCGGAGCCGGCGACGTCCTGTTCACCGGAGATCTCGTGGAGCAGGGAGCGGACCCGCAGTTCGAGGATTCCTTCCCCAAGGACTGGATCCGCACGCTGGGCAAGATCACCGCCCTGGAAGACCTGTACACGGTGTTCATTCCCGGTCACGGCTCACCGGTCACGGTGGATTTCGTGACCACCCAGATGAACAAGATGCGCACCGCCGTCGCCGTGACCCGCAGCGCCATGGACCAGGCATCGGTGGACATGACCAAGGCCATCCCCATCCTTCCGTACGGGCCCGAACAGTCGCGGGCGCTGCTGACGCGGCTTCGGACCCTTGCCCGGTGGAAGTGGCTGAAGAAGTAACAGCACTGTCCGGCAGCCGGTGCGGGGATAGTCTGGGGCCGTGCCAGCGGATGATTTCAGCCTTCGAACCATAGCCGTTCCTGCCTACGGCCCCACCCTGCTTTACGGGCTGGCAACCGGCGCCATCCTGCCGGTGGTGGCGATCACCGCCCGCGGCCTCGGCGCCACCGTTGCCCTGGCTGCCCTGCTCATCACCCTTACCGGGGTCGGCTCGCTGCTGACCAATGTGCCTGCCACCCTGGTCACCACGCGGTTCGGTGAGAAATGGGCGCTTGTGGCTGCCTCGGCCTGGTGCGCACTGGCCATGGTCCTGGCAGCAGCCGTACCGGTGTTGTGGGTTTTGCCGTGGCCGTGTTTATGGTCGGGATGGCCGGCTCGGTGTTCGGCCTGGCCCGGCAGAGCTATCTCACCGAGGCGGTGCCCCTGTATTTCCGTGCCCGGGCGCTGTCCACCCTGGGCGGCGTCAACCGGATCGGCGTTTTTATTGGTCCGTTTGCCGCTGCCGGGGCCATCCACTTCCTGGGCACCCAGGGCGCCTATTGGGTGGGTGCCGTGGCCGCCGTCGGGGCAGGCATCCTCAGTTTCCAGGTCCCGGATCTGGCCCTCCGTTCAAGCGGTTCCAGCGGGTCCGGAGGGTCGGGCGGGCCGGCTGGCCGCGGACCGGAAGATGCCCCTGCACCCACGGTCCTTGGCATCCTGCGCAGCCATGCCCGGGTGTTCCGGACCATCGGCATCGGGGTGCTGCTGATCGCCGCGGTCCGGGCCACCAGACAGGCAGTGATTCCGTTGTGGGCCCAGCACATTGGACTGGATCCCACCGCCACGGCACTGATTTACGGGCTATCGGGCGCCATCGACATGCTGATATTTTATCCCGCGGGCAAGGCCATGGATACCTGGGGCAGGCGCTCGGTGGCTGTGCCGTGCATGCTGATCATGGGCGCGGGGCTGGGCCTGCTGCCGCTGGCCGGCGGACCCACCGGGCTGCTGCTGGCGGCCCTGCTGATCGGATTTGGCAACGGTATAGGCTCCGGCATTGTGATGACCCTTGGCGCCGACTTTTCGCCCTCGCCGGGACGCCCGCAGTTCCTGGGCATCTGGCGGCTGCTCGCGGACCTTGGAACCATGGGCGGGCCGGGACTGCTCGCGGCCGTAACCGCCCTTGTCTCGCTGTCGGCGGGAATCGGGGCTACCGCCGTACTTGGGCTGCTGGGAGCGGCGGTGCTGTGGCGCTGGGTGCCCGGGCGCAAGGCCCGGGCAGCCGCTAGCGTCGGGCAGGGTCCCCCGCCTGCTGGCTGAACAGCCAGCAGGCCAGGGCACTGATCAGGAAACCGACTCCGACAATCAGCGCCAGACCTGCCCAGAAATACAGCGGCGCGGCAGTGGCCACGGGGGCCGAATCCCACCGGGCGTAGAAGTACAGGCCCAGGCTCACGGCGGTGGCCAGGACGCCGGGCACGGCGCACAGCAGGGCAATGACCTTCGCCTGCCCCTGGGCCGGGCCGGTGGCCGGCCAGCAGTTCCATTCCGGGTTGGTGCGCATCATGACCAGGCCGCCCACCAGCGTCCAGGCCGCCACCACCAGCAGGGAGGCGACGACGTCGGACGGGCGGTGCCAGAGGTTCAGGAACGTGGCTGCCCCCGCCAAGATGGCGTAGCTGCCGCCGAAGAGCGCCGCGAGCGGGCGCCAGCGCGGGGAGGCCAGCAGGAAGACCGCCGCCGCGGCGGAGGCGGCAAGGGTGGTGTGGCCGGAAGGAAGCGAGTTGAAATCAAGGGTCACCACGCCCCGGTCGGGACGGTCCAGCACGGTGCGTTTGAGTAGCTGGCTGCTGATGTTGGCTGCAGCGAACGTACCCAGGGCAATCACGGCAGGGGAAATCCGATGCCGCAGGATGGTCACGAAAACCACCACTATCACCGCGATGAAAACCGAGATGAGCGGCAGGTTGTCCAGGAACGAGATGACCGGCAGATGGTTGCCCAGGGCGATCAGTTCGGCTTCCTTGAACGCGGATTCGTCGGCCAGTTGGCCGGTGGTGGTGCGGACGAAGAACCAGTAGGTGGCGGCAACGCCGGCGGCACATACAAGGGCGGCAAAAAGGAAGAGCGCCGGATTATGCGCAGCCGGACGTTGGGCACGGGAGCGCTGTGCCAGCAAGTTGCGAGTATCCATTGCTTCCAGATTGCCACATCATCGTGAACGTTGCCTGAGCCTGCCTTCACCGCGGCGGCCTAAAACTCCACAAGCGTAGGCTGGCATGGTGCCGAACTGGATGAGTACCGATTTCCCTGCCCTGCGCGCCGGTGCGCGTGTGGTCTCCATTCCCATGCGGGTAAAGTTCCGCGGCATCCTGCACCGTGAGGCCCTGCTGCTGCAGGGGCCCGCAGGCTGGGGCGAATTCTCCCCCTTCCCGGAGTACGCGGATGCCGAAGCCGTGCCGTGGCTGGCCTCGGCCCTGGAAGCCGCCGAGCTGGGTTACCCGGAACCCGTGCGGAACTCGGTGCCGGTAAACGGAACCGTTCCCGCAGTGCCTGTGGACCAGGTGGAGGCCGTGCTGGCCCGCTTCGGCACGGTATCCGCCGTGAAGGTGAAAGTGGCGGAGGCAGGCCAGTCCCCGGAAGAGGACCTGGCCCGCGTGGCCGAGGTGCGGCGGCTGCTGCCCGACGCCGGAATCCGCGTGGACGCCAACGCCGGCTGGGACATTCCCACCGCCGTCGCAACCTTGACCCGGCTGGCCGAGGCCGGGCTGGAATATGCCGAACAGCCCGTAGCCGGGATTGACGGGCTGCGTGCGGTGCGGACCGAGCTGCGCCGCCGTGAGGTGCCGGTGCTTATTGCCGCTGATGAAAGTGTCCGCAAGGAAACGGACCCGCTGAAGGTTGCCCGCGAAGACGCCGCGGACCTGATCGTCATCAAGGCCGCGCCGCTGGGCGGGGTGCGCCGGGCTGTGGATATAGTCCGGCAGGCCGGGCTCCCCGCCGTGGTGAGTTCCGCCATCGACACCTCAGTGGGCATCCGCACCGGCGTCGCCCTGGCCGCCGCGCTGCCCGAGCTGCCCTACGCCTGCGGGCTGGGCACCCTTTCGCTGATGGCCGGCGACGTCACCGGGGAATCCCTGCTGCCCGACGGCGGCGCCCTGGCCGTGCGGGACGTGACGGTGTCCGAGGAACTGCTGGAACGCTATGCAGCCCCTGCGGAACGCACCCGGTGGTGGCTGGACCGGTTGGAGCGGGTGCACAGGCTGCTGGCCCGACGCGCCTAGGTGGCGATTCTTCTGCCCGGCCGCCTCTGACAGCCGGGGCGTGTACCGACAGGATCACCGGACCGATAGTGCCCGCACGCAGGTCCGGCTCGTGCCGTTACCCTTCCCGTTGCATCCCGGGGGCCGGGAGCTGGGGGTCTTCGATCAAGCCCAAAAGGGCAAGATTGTCCGCATCCCGGGACCCCGCCGGGGCGCTGTAGAGCACCAGCTGTTGGTCACGGTCCGCCATATCCAAGCTGTCGCAGTCGACGGTGATATCCCCGATGGCGGTGCGGAAGGTTTTCCGCAGGGTGGGCACATACTGGACGTCGTGCCGGTCCCACAACCGGGCAAACTCGGGGCTGCCCTCCTGCAGGTCCCGGACCAGGTCCCTGACTGACGGATCGGACGGATACCGGGTCAGAGCCGAACGGAGCCGCCGAACCGCGGTCTGCCGGAATTCGGCACCGTCGCTGATGCCGTATAGGTCCTCCTCTGTCCGGGGACGAAGGAACGCCTTCCTCGCAAGGTTGCGGTCCGCGGGATCGAGTTTGGCGTAGTCCTCCATCAGGGCGGCTGCGAGGTCGTTCCAGGCGAGGACCTCAAACGCCGCGGAGACCACGAACCCGGCCGTCTGGGGAAGCCGGTCGAGGAGCGCCAGGATGCTGGGGCGGACGTCCCGGCGGTGCATCCCGCGATGCAGGGGTGCCGTGCCGGCGAGGGCGTGCAGGTGCATGGATTCTGCATCCGTCAGTCCAAGTGCCCCGGCGATCCCGGCCAGGACCTCGGCCGATGGCCGGGGCGCCCGCCCCTGTTCCAAGCGCGCGTAATACTCGGTGGAGATGTGTGCAAGCACCGCGACCTCCTCCCGGCGCAGCCCGGGGGCGCGCCGGCGGGGACCTGGGGGAAGGCCGCGGTCTTCCGGGCGGAGCCGCTCCCGGCGGCTGCGGAGGAATGCTCCAAGCTCCTGCTTATCCATGCCCCTAAGTGTGCCCGTCCGACGCCGGTGGAGAGTAGTACAGTCTGTGCCTGTTTCCGGCTCCGGGCCTGCGGAACGCTGTGGACATGACACAAACAAAAACCATTGAAGCCCCATCCCTCGGACTGCTTGCCGGCAAGGTCGTCTTCGTCTCTGGTGCCAGCCGGGGTATCGGAGCCGCGGCCGCACGCCTCTTCGCCCGGGAAGGCGCCGCCGTCGTGCTCGCTGCCCGCAGCACCGGAGCCCTGGACCGCATTGTGGCCGGTATCCGGCGCGACGGCGGCGTGGCGGACGCCGTTCGGATGGATCTGGCGGACCCGGCAAGCATCCGTGCCGCGCTGGACCACGTCGGGGAACTGCATGGGCGGCTGGACGGCGCCTTCAACAACGGTGCCGCCATCCAGCCGCCCGGCAGCGTGGAAACCATCACCGATGAGGACCTTGAGGAGCAGTACACGGTAAATTTCCGGGCACATTGGATTGCCCTGAACGCTGAAGCCGCGCTCATGCGGAAAAGCGGCGGCGGAGCAGTCGTGAACACATCGAGCATCGGCAGCCGGCGGGCGAACCCCACCCTCCCCGCCTACGGCGCCATGAAGCGGGCGCTGAACAGCCTGACGGAGACTGCCGCCGTGAACCTGGCCCCCGAGCGGATCCGGGTCAACGGGATCACCCCGGGGGGTACGGCCACGGAAATGATCGATACGTGGGAGGAGGCTGCTCCCGGGGTCGTCAAGTCGATAGTGGCATCGGTTCCGCTCGGCCGGCTGGCCGAACCGGAGGAGATTGCCGAGGTCGCCGCCTGGCTGCTCAGCGACCGGGCGTCCTACGTTACCGGGGCAATAATCCCGGTCGACGGCGGGGCCGGGGCCTAGGGAAGCGTATGACCTGCTGCCCGCAGCAGGTCGCGGGCCTGATCGAACTGCGGTGAGGGAACCATGAGGATGTCGCCGTCGAAGGTCGAGACCACAAACACCGGGCAGCCGGCGGCCGAAAGCGGCGCAACCAGGGAGGTCACCACTCCGGTCAAGCCGAAGGGAATGGGGCCTGAGGCATAAAGAGCGGCCCAGGTTCCATCAATTTCGGCATCTGCCGGAGCCAGCGCCGCGGGGCAGACAATCGAAAGCTCCTGCGGCGTCCGGGTGATCGAAACGAATCCGTCGGGGGGCGCCGCAGCCAGGAGACCGGCGGGCGCCTCCGCGGCGGGGGAAAGCCTGGCAATCACGTAGTTGCCGGTGAGCACGTGCAGCTCCACTGAAGGAGCGGGGGCAGGAAGGGTCATGGAAGCATCCTGATTCACTTCGTGCGGAAGGCCCCCGTGGGGCCGCGCTAATCGCACCCCATCATCCTGCCAGACAGGCCGCGCGTCACGGGTTGGCCGCATGCGGCGCGCCGATGCCCGGGTCGATCCGGACCGGGCCGGCAGCGGAGGGCCGCACGTCGAAGTCGAAGATCGCGGTGGGTAGGTAGACCGTGGCGCAGGAGTTGGGGATGTCCACGACGCCGGAGAGCCGGCCCTCGATCGGGGCGGCGCCCAGCAGTAGGTACGCCTGCTCGGGGGAGTATCCGAACTTGGTCAGGTAGTCGATCGCGTGCAGGCAGGCGCGCTGGTAGGACAGGTGAGAATCGAGGTAGCGCTGCTCTCCGTCGAGCGTTACCGAAGTGCCGGAGAACGCGAGCCATTCGGAGAACCGAGGCTCCACGGTGCCGGGCATAAAGATGGCATTCTCGCCCACTCCGTAGGTGTCCATCCCGCCCCGGATCAGGTCCACCCGCAGGTCTATGAAGCCGCCCATCTCGATGGCCCCGCAGAAGGTGATTTCGCCGTCGCCCTGCGAAAAATGCAGGTCCCCGACGGACAGATTGGAGCCGTCCACAAATACGGGATAGAAGATCCTGCTGCCCTTGGAGAGGTTCTTGATGTCCTGGTTCCCGCCGTTCTCCCGCGGCGGCGCAGTCCGGGCAGCCTCCGCCCCCACCCTGTCCCATTCGCTTTGGGGCAGTCCGCCAAGCACTGCGTGCCCGGCCTCCGGCGGCAGCGCCAGCGGCGGCACCCGGTACGGGTCGGTCTGGATCAGTGCGCCCTCGCGCTGGTTCCACCGTTGCAGCAGCGCCGCCGAGGGAGCGGTGCCCATCAGGCCGGGGTGGATCAGCCCGGTAAAGGACACTCCGGGCACGTGCCGGGAGGTGGCGCGCTGGCCGGTGAAGTCCCAGATGGCCTTGTATGCGTCGGGGAACTGGTCGGTAAGAAACCCGCCGCCGTTTTCCCGGGCGAAAATCCCGGTATAGCCCCAGCCCTGTCCGGCCAGCGGGCCGTTGTCCTCCTGCGGGATGGGCCCGACGTCGAGGATGTCCACCACCAGCAGGTCGCCGGGCCTGGCGCCCTCGACGGCAAACGGGCCGCTGAGCTTATGGACGGCGAGCAGCGGAGCGTTGAGGATGTCCTCGGCTGAGTCGTCGTTGTGAATGGCGCCGTCGAACCATTCCCGGCAATCCACACGGAAGGAATCGCCGGGCCGCACCACCGCGACCGGGGGAATTTCGGGATGCCAGCGGTTGTGGCCGAGTCTCTCCTGGTCTTCGAACGTCCTGGTGGAATCGAGGGAAAAGACGGTCTTTGGCATGGTCTCTCCTTGGGGTGGGCGGGTGCAGCTAATCGGGCCGGGGAAGTTTGCGGTGCAGCGGGTTCGCGGACGTTGTGGCGCGTGGGGCGGCAGCTTCGGTCCCGGGCACGGCGACGACGCCGGGCTCCGAGGCCGAGCGCTCCGTTTTTTCGAGCAGGCGGTAGGCGCTGCCGGAGGCATGCGACAGATGCGGGCCCGTGAACCGGCGCTGAGCCGCGTGTCCGCAGGTGGGACAGGGGATGAAGCCGGTGGCTTCGCCCATCGCGAGGAAGACATCAAATTCCCAACAGTCCGGGCAGCGGTAGGAGTAGAGCGGCATGGGTCCCCTTCGCGGGCAGCTGCGGAAAACGCCCGAGGCAGCTTAAGTTCGGCGCCGCTCCGGCTTGCCCGACAGCCTAAGAACGGCCGGGCTGTGCGTCAACGGTGGACGGCCCGCACCGCATCCGGTGACGCCGAACCCTAGGATGGAAGGGTGACCGGATCTTCGCACCGCCCTGAGCCCGCAGCCAGCAGTCCCGAACCGATTGCCGGAAATGGGTTGAGTTCCCTGCAGGCCGCCCGCTCCGCCGTCGCCGCCCTCGCGGCCGCCGGGGTGCACGACGTCGTGATTGCCCCGGGATCACGCAGCGCACCGCTGGCTTACGCCTTGGCCGAAGCGCAGTTGCAGGGCCGGATGCACGTGCACGTGCGGATCGACGAGCGGGTTGCCGGTTTCACGGCCCTTGGCCTGGCGCGCGGCGGACACCGCCCCGCAGCCGTAGTGACCACCTCGGGCACCGCTGTGGGTGAACTGGTTCCGGCCGTGATGGAGGCCCACCACGCAGGTGTCCCGCTGGTGGTGCTCTCAGCGGACCGGCCTGCCGAACTGCACGGCACCGGCGCCAACCAGACCACGGTACAGCCGGGCATCTTTGCCGGCTTCCCCGTGGCAGCTCAGGATGTGGAAGCCGGCACAGACCCGGCCGGAGCCATTTCGGCCGCCCTGGCCCGGCTGGGGGCCGGCATCCCGGTGGGACCGGTGCACATCAACCTGCAGTTCCGCGACCCGCTGACCCCCCGCGACACCGACCCGCTGTTCCTCAACGCCCCGGATGTCCCGGAAACGCTGCCCGTCGTAGCTCCCGTCCCGGCGGAGGACCGTGTTCCCGCCACCGATCCGCCCGTTCCGGGGACGCACCGCACCGTAGTGGTGGCCGGCGACGGCGCGGGGGAACTCGCCGCCGTCTTTGCCCTGCGTGCCGGGCTGCCGCTGCTCGCCGAACCGTCTTCCAACGCGCGCTTTGGGCCCAACGCCGTTTCCGCGTACCGGCTGTTGCTCGCCGAGCTTGGGCCGCAGATCGAACGCGTGGTGGTCTTCGGCCGCCCCACCCTGTCCCGGCCGGTGGCTGCCCTGCTGGCCCGCACCGACGTGGAGAAGGCGCTGTACCTGCCCCGCCCGGTGAACTGGTTCACGCCGGGACGGCGGCCTGAAACGATCATCAACGACATTCCCGGGCTCTTCGAATTTGCCGGCGCCGGAGCACCCGGCTGGCTCGAGGCCTGGCAGACAGCATCGGAAGCGGCGCGTAACACCATCACCAACATGCTGGAGGGGCAGGCTGAACTGACCGGTCTGCAGGTGGCCGATTTGGTCTGGGACGCCGCGGACGCGAACCTGGTGCTCGGCTCCTCCAACGTCATCCGGGACATGGACCTGGTTGCTGCCCCGGACTGGCATCCGCTGGACGTGTACGCCAACCGGGGGCTGGCCGGCATCGACGGGACCATTTCCACGGCCACCGGTATTGCGCTGGCGGGCGGCATCCCGACCCGCCTGCTGGTGGGGGACCTGACCTTCCTGCATGACGCCGGTGCGCTGCTCCTGGGGACGGGGGAGGATGAGCCGGACCTGCAGATAGTGGTGCTCAACGACGGCGGCGGCGGCATCTTCTCGGTTCTCGAACACGGCGCGCTGGGCGAGGACCCGAAATATACCGCCTTGGTGGAGCGTTTCTTCGGCACCCCGCACCGGGCAGACCTGGCCGCACTGTGCGCCGGCTACGGGGTGCGGCACCAGCTGCTCCAATCAGCCGCTGAGCTCGAAGCGGCGCTGTCGGCGCCGGTGGCCGGCCGGTCCGTGCTGGAAGTGCGCGTGGCCCGGGACATGCTCCGGAACCTGCACGCCCGGGTCCAAGACGCGGTCACGGCGTCCCTGCGCCGCTGACCTGCTCCTGAGAACAAACTGACCTGCTCCTGAGACAAAAAAGAACGGCCCGCACCTCCAGGTGCGGGCCGTTCGATGCTGCTGAGTGGAAGCTCTGGAGAAGTCCCAGAGGCCCCCAAGTCCTAGAGGCCCTTAGGTCCTAGAGGCCCTTAAGTCCTAGAGGACCTTCGAGAGGAAGGCACGGGTGCGTTCGTGCTGCGGGTTGCCCAGGACATCCTCGGGGCGTCCCTGCTCCACCACGACGCCGCCGTCCATAAAGACCACGCGGTCGCCAACCTCGCGGGCGAAGCCCATTTCGTGCGTCACGACCATCATGGTCATGCCTTCTTCGGCGAGCTGACGCATAACGCCCAGCACGTCGCCCACCAGTTCGGGGTCCAGGGCGGACGTCGGCTCGTCAAAGAGCATCATGTCCGGATCCATGGACAGTGCGCGGGCAATGGCTACGCGCTGCTGCTGTCCGCCGGAAAGCTGGCCGGGGAAGGCGCCTTCACGGTCCGCCAGTCCCACCTTGGCCAAATTCCGCTTGGCCACCTGCTCGGCTTCGGACTTGCCGCGGCGCTTGGCCCGGCGCTGGGCCAGGGTAAGGTTGCGCAGCACGTTCAGGTGCGGGAAGAGGTTGAACTGCTGGAAGACCATGCCGATCCGGGTGCGGACCTTGTCCAGGTCCGTGTCGGGGTCGGTGATGTCTACCCCTTCCACCATGATGGTGCCGCTGGTGGGATCCTCCAGGCGGTTCACGCACCGCAGGAGGGTGGACTTGCCGGAACCGGACGGGCCAATCACGCAGACCACCTCGCCCTGGTCCACGTGGAAGTCGATGCCCTTGAGGACCTCGTTGCTGCCGAAGGACTTGTGAAGGTTGCGGACCTCGATGGCAGGGGCACTGTTTTTATCGACGGCGCTGTTCTTCTCGACGCTCATGGCTGCTACCTGCCTCTCTGGTTGTGTCGTTCAAGCTTTGCTACCAGCTGGGTGAGCGGCAGCGTAATGATCAGGTACATCAGGGCGGCCAGGACCAGCGGCGTCGCGTTGGCCGTCTGGGAAACGGAGTCGCGGGCGAAGGTGGTCAGCTCACGGTCCTGCAGGGCCATGCCGGCAATGAACAGCAGGGAAGTGTCCTTGATCAGGATGACCAGTTCATTGGTCAGCGGCGGCGTGATGATCCGGAAAGCCTGGGGCAGGGTCACGGACACCATGGTCCAGGCCGGGCTCATGCCCAGCGAGCGGGCCGCTTCAGCCTGCCCGGCGGGAACCGCCTGGATACCGGCGCGGATGGTTTCGGCGATGTACGCGCCCGAAACGATGATGAGGGCCAGCAGACCGGCGCCGGCACTGCCGCCCGGGGGCCGCCAGTCAAAGGCAATGGGTACGGCGAAGGCGAAACCGAAAATCACCAGCAGCGCCGGAAGGCCACGGAAAAGCTCGATGTACACCGTGGCGGCCCAACGGTAGGGGGCTACGGGGGAGAGCTTCATCAGGGCCAAAACCAGGCCCAGCAGCAGGCCGCCGGCAAACGCGATCACCGTGTAGATGATGGTGTTCTTCACGGCGACCGTGATGATGGTCGGGAAGGCCTCGCGGGCCACCTCGGGGTCGAAGAAGTTCTCGCCGATGGCCTCCCAGTCGGCCAGCAGCACAACGGCTGCCAGCGCGAGGACAAAGACGGCGTACAGGACGCCTTGGACCAGGCGTCTGCGGGTGGAGGGTTTCAAGGGTGGAGCCTTCCGGAGAAGAGAAAACGGGCCGTCCCGGGCCTTGGCGCCCGGGACGGCACAGCATTGATGGTTCTGGGCTTATTCGGTGAAGTACTTGTCGTAGATCTCCTGGTATTTACCATTTTCGCGCAGTTCGGACAGCTGCTCGTTCACCGCGGAGATGAGTTCGGTGTTCTCCTTCTCCATCGCGAAACCGTAGGACTCGTCCGTCTGGAACTTCTCGGCAATGGTGAAGGCACCGTCGTCGGTGTGGCCGAGGTTCACCGGCAGGTCCTGCAGGACGGCGTCCACGTTGCCGGACTGGAGGGCGGGGAACAGTTCCGCGTCGCTGGGGAAGGAAACAATTTCGACGTCGTCGGGGATGTTGTCGCGGGCGTAGGCCTCGCCGGTGGTGCCCTGCTGGACACCCAGCTTCTTGCCGGACATGTCCTCCAGTGCCTTGGTGTCCGAATCGGCCGGAACCAGCAGGGACTGCAGTGAGTCGTAGTACGGCTCGGAGAAACCGAGCTTTTCTTCACGTTCCGGGGTGATGGTCATGGCGCTGGCACCCAGGTCACACTGGCCGGCCGCCAGGACCGTGCCGCTCTGCAGGCCGTCGAAACCCACGTCCTGAACTTCCAGTTCCAGCCCCATACCGGTGGCGATCTCGCGGATCAGGTCCATGTCGAACCCGGTGTACTCCCCGTTTTCTTCGTACTCGAAGGGTGCATAGGGGATATCCGAGCAGACCGTCAGCGCGCCGTCGGACACGAGGTTGAACTCGTTGCCGGCGTCGGAGGACCCGGCATCGTCATTGGAACCGCCGCCGCAGGCGGTCAGCGAGAGGGCACCCACGGCCAGGAAGGCCAGGGCAGCAGTGCGGGTGTTACGCAACATGAGTTACAACCTTACGTCGGACGGTGTGAGCCGGGCCTGTGTGGCCCGGCTCACCCTTTGCTGGTATTGGGATGCAGTCTAGAGCGTACGTACCGCATATTTCGGTAACATGTCGGCTACTTTGCCGCCGGGCCCTTGCGGTGCGGAAGTGGAGCTACTGCGCGAAGTACTTGTCGTAGAGCTCCTGGTACTTACCGTTCTCCCGCAGGGTTGAGAGCTGCTTGTTGACCTCGGCGGTCAGCTCTTCGGTGCCCTTCTTCTTCATTGCGAAGCCGTAGACCTCACCGGTTTCGAAGGTGGCGCTGACGGTGAACTTGCCGTCCTCGGTGTGGTCCTGGTTGACCGGCAGGTCCTGCAGCACGGCGTCAACGCCGCCGGCCTGCAGGGACTGGAACAGTTCGGCGTCCGTCTGGAAGGACATGATCTCGGCGCCCTCGGGAGCGTTGTCCCGTGCGTAGGACTCACCGGTGGTGCCCTGCTGGACGCCCACCTTCTTGCCGTCGAGGTCAGCCACGGACGCGATGGAGGAGCCGGACTTCACCAGCAGCGACTGCAGGGAGTCGTAATACGGGTCGGAGAAGGCCAGTTTGTCCGCGCGCTCCTCGGTGACGGTCATGGCGGCGGCGATCATGTCGCACTGGCGGGCGGCCAGGACGGTGCCGCTCTGCAGTCCGTCGAAGCCGACGTTCTGCACCTGGTAGTCCAGGCCCATTCCGGTGGCGATTTCGCGGGTGAGGTCAATGTCGAATCCGGTGTACTCGCCGTCGACCACGTATTCAAACGGCTCGAACGGGACGTTGGAGCAGACCGTCAGGGAGCCTTCGTTGACCAGGCCGAGACCGGATTCTTCTTCGGTCCCCCCGCCGCAGGCGGTCAGGGACAGCGCGCCGGCGGCCAGGACGGCGACGACGGCGGTGCGGGCTTTGTGCAGCATGGCGATTGGAAACCTTTGGTCGTGGGTTGAAGCCGCAGGGGGAAACTAACCGTCTCCGGAAGCGGCAGCAGGTGGAAACAGGCACAACGGCAGCTTCCGAGTTTCTATTCTACCCAATGCAAATTTATGCAACGAACCAAACGGTTATGCAATGCCCCACCCGGGGATGGTTCAAAGGTGCTGCCGGGCCGGTTCAGGATGCTGCGGGAGCAGCTGCCAGGTCGCCGCTTCGCTGCGCAACAGCTCGCGGGCGGTCCAAGCTGAGGGCCTCGAGCATGGGCCGGAATTTACTCCAGGTTTCCTCCAGTTCCGCGGCAGGATTGGATCCTGCAACGATTCCGCAGCCTGCATAAAGCCGGACCCGGGTGGGGTTTTCAATAACGGCTCCGCGCAGGGCAATCCCGAATTCACCGTTTCCGGCCCCGTCCATCCAGCCGACCGGGCCCGCGTACGGACCGCGGTCCATGTGTTCAAGCTCACTGATTAACTCTCCGGCCACACTGGTGGGGAATCCGCAGACTGCTGCCGTGGGGTGCACTGCCTCCACCAGTGTCAGCGGAGTGGGGACCATGCCGGAACCGTCGGCCGCCAGTTCGGCGCTGACATCGGAGGCGAGGTGCCATACGTTGGGCAGTTCCAGTACGAACGGCTCGGTGTGGGAGGTCATGGAGGACGTGAACGGCTCCAGTGCCCGGGTCAGGGAGTCAATGGCGATCTGGTGCTCGTGCTGCTGCTTGTCGGATCCGGCCAGTACCCGCGTGGCGTAATCCGGGTCTCCGGCAGGGGCGGTGGCCCGGTCCAGGGTTCCGGCCAGGACGCGTGCCTGCGCTGTGCCGTCCTGCACCCGGATCAGCATCTCCGGCGTGGAGCCGATTAGCCCGTCCACAGAGTAGGTCCAGCAGTCGCGGTACCGGACGGCGAGTTCGCGCAGCACCTGGGACGCCACCAGGGGGCTGCCCAGTTCCACGGCAATGTCCCGGGCCAGGACAATCTTGCTCAGGTCTCCGGCGGCAATGTGGGCCACGGACCGGGCCACGGCGTTTTTCCACTCGGACTCGCTGAGCATTCCGGGCACAATCCGGTCCGCCGGATCATGTTCGCGGTACAGCGGCAGGTCTTCGAGGTAGCGGGCCAGGGCGGCCTTCGCCGTCTCCTCGGACAGCTCGGCGTCGGGGTCCGCGGTTGTATAGGTCACCCATGACTCGTTGTCGCGCAGCCCCACAACCACCTCGGGAACGATCAGCCGGGACTGGAAGGGGGAGCGCTTGGAGAAGGCGAAGGAGCCGAAGGCCACGAGTCCGGTGCCCGCAAACGACAGCGGATTCTCGACGTCTGCGGAGGCCAGGACGGAGCGCCACCAATGCTCGGCCAGGCTGAAGCGTTCCGGGCCGGTGGAGGTGAAACGGGCAGCTTCGCCGAAGCCGACCAGTCCTTCCTGCTGCCGGATCCAGCACAGCTGCTCGTCAAGAACCAGATACTCAAGGAGGCCGATGGTGGCGGAAAGCTCACCGACAGGCACTGTCACAGAACGCAGGGTGGTCATAGTGATTCCACATTACTCCGCCGCCGGGTCGCGCCCGTTACCGGCGGCCCGCAGGGGAGAGCAAGGAGACACTGCCGCGGGGCGGTTCGGCGGCATCCCTATTCTTTGAGACAATGACAGGGTGAACCGCGCATCGTTGGAAAAACGCCCGGATGAAGTTGCTGCCATGTTTGATGACGTGGCACCTAAATACGACGTCGTCAATGACGTGCTGTCCCTTGGACAGACGCGCCGTTGGCGCAAAATCGTGGTGGACGCCGTCGGCGCCGTGCCCGGACAGCGGGTCCTTGACCTGGCCGCCGGCACCGGCACCTCCAGCGAGCCCTACGCCGACGCCGGGATCGACGTCGTGGCCTGCGACTTCTCGATCGGCATGCTCACGGTTGGCAAGCGCCGCCGCCCCGATATCGAGTTCGTGGCCGGCGACGCCACCGACCTCCCGTTCGAGGACAACTCCTTCGACGCCGCCACCATCTCCTTCGGGCTGCGGAACGTGAATGAGCCGAAGAAGGCCCTGAGCGAAATGCTCCGCGTGACCAAGCCCGGCGGCCGCCTGGTGATTGCGGAGTTCTCCTCCCCGGTCATCCCGGTATGGCGGACCATGTACACCGAATACCTCATGCGGGCACTGCCTTCGATCGCCCGCAAGGTGGCCTCCAACCCGGACGCGTACGTCTATCTGGCCGAATCCATCCGGGCCTGGCCGAACCAGGACGGACTGGCGGCCTGGATAGCCGAGACCGGCTGGGAGGATGTGGCCTACCGCAACCTCACAGGCGGCATTGTGGCTGTGCACCGCGCCGTGAAGCCCGCTGCCAAGTCCGGGGAATCTCCGGCGAAGTGAAGGTCCTGATTGTCGGAGCCGGCCCCGCCGGCTCCACGGCCGCCTACTACCTCGCCTCGGCCGGGGTGGATGTCACCGTGCTTGAGAAGACTGCCTTTCCGCGCGAAAAGGTCTGCGGCGACGGGCTGACGCCCAGGGCCGTACGTGAAATCCAACTGCTCGGCCTGCCGCATGAGGAAGCCGAGGGCTGGCGCCGGAACAAGGGCCTGCGGCTGATTGCCGGCGGCCGGACGATTGAGCTGCCCTGGCCGGCGCTTTCGGATTTCCCCGACTACGGGCTGATCCGCACCCGCCTCGGCTTCGACGAAGCCCTGGCCCGGCACGCGCAGGCAGCCGGCGCAAAAATCCTTGAACACCACTCCGTCACGTCAGCCGTCCGCGGCGAGGACGGACGCGTGGAAGGCGTTGTCGCCAACGTCCTGGACGGGAACGGCCGGCGCACCGGTGAGGAGCGTACGTTCCTGGCCGACGTCGTGCTGGCCGCTGACGGAAACTCCACCCGCACCGCGCTGAGCCTCGGGATCGAAAAGCGGGACGACCGGCCCATGGGCGTGGCCGTCCGCACCTACTTCGAGAGCCCACGCACCAACGATGACTGGATGGAAGGCTGGCTGGAGCTGCCCGACGCTGCCGGCAACCCGCTGCCCGGCTACGGCTGGGTCTTCGGCGTGGGGGACGGCACCTCCAATGTGGGCCTGGGCATCCTGAACTCCTCGAAGGAATTCGGGAAACTGGACTACCGCAAGGTCCTGCGCGACTGGACCGCGGGCATGCCCGCCGAGTGGGGATTCACCCCGGAGAACCAGGTGGGAGAAATCCGCGGCGCTGCCCTGCCGATGGGCTTCAACCGAACTCCGCACTATTCACCCGGACTGCTGCTGCTGGGTGACGCCGGCGGGATGGTCAGCCCGTTCAATGGTGAGGGCATTTCCTACGCCATGGAATCCGCCCGCTTCGCGGCCGAACACATCATCGAAGGCCAGGGGGCATCCCTGGATCCCGGGCTGCTCTCCTCACGGGCCGCGTTCGACGTCGAACTCCAGGCCTACGCAGGGCACGTCCGGGACGAGTGGGGCAGCCACTTCACCCTGGGCCGCATTTTTGCCTCGATGATCGGAAAACCTGCGGTCATGAAGCTGGCTTTGCGCACCGGAATGCCCATCCCCGTGCTGATGCGCTTTGTGGTGCGGATGCTGGCCAACCTCACGGACCGCAACTCCAAGGGCATTGAGGATAGAGTGATTGCCTTACTGGAAATGCTCGTTCCGGCGGCAGGCAACCAGGGAGAACCTTCCCGTTTGTCACCCCGGCGCCCCTGACGTTTCGCCTCTTTGCCCACCCGTTCCGACGAATAGTTAGTCTTGAACAGTGACTGAATCCACCAACACCAGCCCGGAGTCCGGGTCGAGCACTTCCACACTGCCCCCGGGGTTCGCGCTGCTGGCGGAGGATCCCAGGCTTGGGCCTTCCATGGTCGCCTCCCTGGAACAGGTGGAGGTGCGGCTGCGCGAGGCCGTTGCGAACTCTGATCCGTTCGCCGACACCACCTCCCGGCACTTGGTGGAAGCCGGCGGCAAGCGGATCCGGCCCCTGCTGACCTTGCTGGCCTCCCACCTCGGCCGGGAGGAAGCCGGGGACAAGGTCATCCAGTCCGCCGTCGTCGTGGAACTGACGCATCTGGCCACGCTCTACCACGATGACGTGATGGACGAGGCTCCCTACCGCCGCGGCGCCCCCACAGCACATGAGATCTGGGGCAACTCCGTGGCGGTGCTGACCGGCGACCTGATCTTTGCCCGTGCTTCCAGCCTGGTTTCCGCGCTTGGCGGACCGGCCCTGGCTATCCAGGCTCACACATTCGAACGGCTGTGCATGGGGCAGCTGCATGAAACCATGGGCCCGGCCGAGGGCCAGGACCCGTTGGAGCACTACCTGTCCGTGATCGCGGACAAGACCGGTTCGCTGATCGCCGCTTCCGGGCAGTTCGGTGCGCTGTTCTCAGGAGCCGGCCAGGACGTCATTGACATCATGGTCGAATACGGCGAAAAGGTGGGCATTGCCTTCCAGTTGGCCGATGACGTGATTGACGTGACCGGTATGCAGGAAAAGTCCGGGAAGACCCCGGGTACCGATCTGCGCGAGGGCGTGCCCACGCTTCCCGTCCTGCTGCTGCGCCGTGCAGCGGCTGCCGGCGATGCCGATGCCGCAGCAGCGCTGGCCCTGGTGGAGCGGGACCTGTCCTCGGACGAGGCCCTGGCCGAAGCCGTGGCCGCCCTGCGCAACAGCCCGGTGACGGAAGAGTCCTGGGCCGTGGCCCGCAGCTGGTCCGAAGACGCCGTGGCGGCCCTCGCTCCGCTGCCCGACTCCGTGGTGAAGGAAGCCCTGGTCTCGTTTGCCCGTGCAGTGGTGAACCGCGAGGTGTAAGTGAACCACGGGGCTTAGCCGGCGTCTGCGCCGGCACTGCCGCTGCGCCGTTCCAGGAGCAGGGTGTCCCGCCACTGGCCGGTTTGCGGTCCGTGGGTCATCTTCGCAATCCGTTCCCGCCGGCCGACGACGCGGAACCCCTCTGACCTGTGCAGGGCGAGACTGGCGGTGTTTTCGGGAAAAATGCTGCACTGCAGGGTCCAAATGCCGGCTTTTTCGGTGGAGGAAACCAGTGCGCGCAGCAGTTGGCGGCCCACGCCGCGCCCCTGCGCCGCAGGGCAGACGTAGACGGAGTGCTCAACCACTCCCCGGTAGACGGCGCGGGTGGAGGTGGGTGCGGCTGCCGCCCACCCCACGATCTCTTCTCCGGCACACGCGAGAATCCTGTGTTCGGTCAGATGGGTGGAATTGAAGGTTTTCCAGTCCGGCGGCCGGCGTTCGAAGGTGGCCCGGCCGGCGGCAATTGCTTCCGCATAGATCCCGCGCACCGCTGGCCAGTCCTGCACCGTGAGGCCCCGGAGGGTAACGGCACCGGGTTCGGCACCGGGTCCGGACGGCATTATGCCTACCGTGGAGCGAGAACGGCAGCCGCCCGTTCGAGCGCGCCGGGAATGATGGAGTAGTAAGCCCAGACGCCGCGCTTTTCCCGGCGCAGGATTCCGGCATCCACCAGAATCTTCAGGTGGTGGGAAATGGTCGGCTGGCCCAGGCCGATCGGCTCAGTCAGGTCGCAGACACACGCTTCCTTGTTCTCCTGCGCCGCAATCAGTGAGACCAGACGCAGCCGCGTCGGTTCGGCAACAGCCTTGAGCAGTTGGGCAAACCGCTGGGCGTCCTCGGCGCTGAGCGCCTCTTTGGTCAGCGGCGTGCAGCAGGCTTCAGACACATCGGGCACATCGGACACAGCGGACGCTTCGAACACATCGGACGCAGGGGTGAAAGCGGTCTGAACAGTGGTCACCCGTCCATTATGCACTCGGATTGACATTCGTCGATGCCTGCGGGAATACTCGAAATCGATACCCATCGATACTGCTCGATGTGTGTCGCCCCAAATCTCTGAGGAGTTTCGTGAGCACCCCCGCCGCACCACCCCAAACCGGCCCGGTCACCGCCCGGCTGTCGATGCTGGACCGCTTCCTGCCCGTGTGGATCCTCGCCGCGATGGCAGCCGGACTGCTCTTGGGCCGGCTGGTTCCAGGCATCGGCCCGGCACTGGACTCGGTGAAGGTTTCCAACGTGTCCCTGCCGATCGCCGTCGGCCTGCTGGTGATGATGTATCCGGTGCTGGCCAAGGTCCGATACAACGAAACCTCCAAGGTAGTGGCGGACCGGAAGCTGATGGTCACCTCGCTGATCCTTAACTGGGTGGCCGCACCGGCGTTTATGTTTGCGCTGGCCTGGATCTTCCTGCCGGACCTGCCCGAGTACCGGACCGGCCTCATCATTGTGGGCCTGGCGCGCTGCATCGCCATGGTGATGATCTGGAATGACCTGGCCTGCGGGGACCGCGAAGCCGCCGCCGTGCTGGTGGCCATCAATTCCGTGTTCCAGGTCCTCGCGTTCGGCGCCCTGGGCTGGTTCTACCTTCAGGTGCTGCCCGGCTGGCTCGGCCTGGAAACCACCAGCGTCGGGTTCTCCTTCTGGGCCATCACACTCAGTGTCCTGATCTTCCTCGGCATCCCGCTGCTGGCCGGTTTCCTCACCCGCACCCTGGGCGAAAGGGCCCGGGGCAGGGACTGGTACGAAGGCACCTTCCTGCCGAAGCTCGGACCGTGGGCCCTGTACGGCCTGTTGTTCACCATCGTGCTGCTGTTCGCCCTGCAGGGCGATGGAATCACCTCCCATCCGCTGGACGTGGCCAGGATTGCCCTGCCGCTGCTGGTTTATTTTGTGGTGGTTTTCAGTGTGGGCATGCTGCTGGGCAAGATCCTGAAGCTGGGCTACCCGCGCACCACTACGCTGGCGTTCACAGCCGCCGGAAACAACTTCGAACTGGCCATCGCCGTGGCAGTCGGCACCTACGGGGTGACCTCCGGGCAGGCGCTGGCCGGCGTCGTCGGGCCCCTGATTGAAGTTCCCGTCCTGGTTGCCCTGGTCTACGCCGCGCTCCGGGCGCAGAAGAAATACTGGCCTGCCGCTGGCTCTCCAGTCACCGCATCTCAAGAAATGACGAACCGATGAGCACCCCCAAAGCCACCGAAACCAAGCTCTCTGTCCTGTTCGTATGCGTGCACAACGCCGGCCGCTCGCAGATGGCCGCCGCTTACCTCCGCACATTGGGGAAGGGCCGGATCGAGGTCCGCTCTGCCGGCTCAGCACCCGCCGATTCGGTCAACCCCGCAGCCGTGGAGGCCATGGCCGAAGACGGGATCGACATGGCCGCCGAGCTGCCCAAGGTCCTGACTACCGAGGCTGTGCAGGCCTCCGACGTCGTGATCACCATGGGCTGCGGCGATGCCTGCCCGATCTTCCCGGGTAAACGGTACGAGGACTGGAAACTCGAGGACCCTGCCGGACGGGGCGTTGAGGCGGTCCGGCCCATCCGGGACGAAATCAAGGCCCGGATCTCCGCCCTGATCGAAGACTTGCTCCACGCGAAGTAACCACCCGCACCGAAGAGGAAACACCCGTGCCTGACACCACTGAGAACACTGACAACACTGAGATGTCCGAACTTCCCGTCGCCGTGATCGGTGCAGGCCCCGTGGGCCTTGCAGCTGCCGCGCACCTGATTGAGCGCGGACTGACGCCGGTCATCTTCGAGGCCGGTGCAACGCCTGCGGCTGCGGTTGCGTCCTGGGCGCACATCCGGCTGTTCTCGCCGTGGCGGTACGACGTCGACGCCGCCGCCCGCCGTCTGCTCGCCGGTACCGGGTGGCAGGAGCCGGATGCCGAGGCCTTGCCCACGGGTGCCGAACTGGAGGAGCAGTACCTGCGGCCGCTTGCCGCTGTCCCCGGGATTGCGGCTTCGCTGCACACCTCCACCCGGGTTGTGGCTGTGAGCCGGGAAGGCCTGGACAGGACCCGCAGCAGCGGCCGGGAGGACACCCCGTTCCTTCTCCGGGTCGAAGATGCCGAGGGAACCGTCACCGACTTCCGGGCCCGCGCCGTCATTGACGCCTCCGGCACCTGGCAGACGCCGAACCCGCTGGGTCAGGCCGGACTGCCGGCTGTCGGGGAAGCGGACGCCGTCGCGGCAGGGCTGATCACACGCCCGCTGCCCGACGTCGTTGGCCGCGACCGTTCCCGGTTCGCCGGAAAGCATGTCCTGGTGGTGGGCGCCGGCCACTCGGCTGCGAATACCCTGCTGGCACTGGGGGAACTGGCCGAGCAGGAACCGGGAACCCGGATCAGCTGGGCCATCCGCAGCGCCTCCGCTGCCAATGTCTACGGCGGCGGCGACCTGGATGGCCTGCCCGCCCGCGGGGCGCTCGGCAGCCGGCTGCGTACCCTCGTGGCGGACGGACGAATCGAGCTGCACACGGCCTTCACCATCACCGGCTTCAAAACCTCAGACACCTTGTCGGTAGTTGGCACTACGCCGTACGGCGGGAAGCAGCTTGACGTGGACCTGCTGGTTCCGGCCACCGGTTTCCGCCCGGATCTGGAGATGCTGCGCGAAATCCGGCTGGACCTGGACCCGTCGGTTGAGGCCCCGCGGGGGCTCGGGCCGCTGATCGATCCCGAGTTCCACAGCTGCGGCACCGTGGCACCGCACGGCGCCCAGCTGCTGTCCCACCCGGAGAAGGATTTCTACGTTGCGGGCATGAAGTCCTACGGCCGGGCACCCACGTTCCTGATGGCCACCGGTTACGAGCAGGTCCGCTCCATTGCGGCGGCGTTGGCAGGAGACCAGCAGGCTGCCGACGACGTGCAGCTGGTCCTGCCCGAAACCGGAGTCTGCTCCACCGATCTCGGCGGCAGCTGCGACACAGCGTCAAGCTGTGATGCACCGGCCGTTGCGGGTTCAGTCGTGTCCGTTTCCTGCTGCGGAGCCGCGCCGGAGCCTGTGCCGGCCACGGAAGCGGCGTCGTCCTGCTGCGGGGCACCGGAACCGGCCCCCGCGGCCCCCGCGGCGTCTTCCTCGGCGTCGTGCTGCGGGACGGATGCCGGCATTGCGGCAGCAGAGGAAACCGCACCGGCGGCATCCTCCTGCTGCTGCACGCCCGAACCGGCGTTCCTGGGTATTCCCACCGGACTGGAGCACGGCCGCTCCGCGGAACAGGGGGACTGAATGCCGGGTACACCGAGCGTCTTGTTCATCTGCGTGAAAAACGCAGGCAAGTCGCAGATGGCGGCAGGGCTGATGAAGGACCTTGCCGGTGAAACCGTGGACGTGCGCTCGGCCGGGACCAAACCCGGTACGGCGCTGAACGCCCGGTCAGCGGAATCGCTGGCCGAACTCGGTATCGACATCAGCGCCGAGACTCCGAAAGCCGTGACGGACGAGGCGATGCGGGCGGCCGACGTCGTCGTGACCCTTGGCCGCGAAGCAGCCGTGACCGTGCCGGCCGGCACCCGATACGAGACCTGGGACACCGACGAACCCTCCGAACGCGGCATCGAAGGAATGGACAGGATGCGCCTGGTCCGCGACGACATCCAGCGCAGGGTCCGTGAGCTGCACCGCGACCTCACCGGTGCCGAGGGCGCCTGAGCCCCTATGACTGATAACCAGTCCCGGGATGTCGATGTCCTGGTGATCGGGGGAGGCCAGGCCGGTCTCGCTGCAGGCTACTACCTGAACCGCCTGCGGCGGGACGAGGCCACCGGCCGGTCCGGGCCAGCGCCCACCTTCGCCGTCCTCGACGCCAACCGACAGCCCGGCGGTGCCTGGCAGCACTACTGGAAGAGCCTGGAACTGTTCTCCCCGGCTGCCTACAGCTCCCTGCCCGGCTACCAGATGCCCGCCTGGACGGGTGAAGGCAACCCCTCGGCGGAGCATGTTGCGCAGTATCTGCGCACTTACGAGGCCCGCTATGACCTGCCGGTGTACCGGCCCGTCCGGGTCGACGCTGTGCGGAGGATCGACGGCGGCGGCTACCTCACTGACGGCGCCTACCTCACTGACACCGACCACGGGCAGTGGGCCAGCCGGGCGATCATCAACGCCACCGGCAGCTGGGCTACCCCGTACATCCCTGCGGTGCCCGGCAGCGAGCAGTTCACCGGCCGGCAGCTGCACACCGCCGGCTACCGGGGACCGGAGCCTTTCGCCGAACAAAACGTAGTGGTGGTGGGCGGCGGCAACTCGGGGGCGCAGATCGCCGCGGATCTCGCCCCAACGTCGTCGGTGACTTGGGTGACGCGGCATCCGCCGCGCTACCTGCCCGACGACGTCGACGGCCGGGCATTGTTCTCTATCGCCACACGCCGCAGCAAAGCCCTCTCGGCGCGAGAGCCTGCACCAGCCGGTATCGCCGACATAGGTGACATTGTTGCCGTTCCCGCGGTGCGGAAAGCCCGCGACGCCGGCCTGCTGAAGGCCCGGCCGATGTTCTTCCGCCTTGTCCCGGAGGGGGTGCAATGGGAGGACGGGGAGAAGCTCCGCGCTGATGCGGTTATTTGGTGCACCGGCTTCCGGCCGGATCTGCAGCACCTGAGGCCCCTCGGCCTGGCTATCCGCAACGGTGTTCCGGCTACGGATGCCCAGCTGCGCACCCGCTCAGTCGACGGCCCCGATCTGTTCTTCCTGGGATACGGGGATTGGACCGGACCTGCCTCAGCCACGCTCATCGGCGTCGGCGCGACGGCACGGGACACTGTGGCGAAGATTTCGGGCAGGTAGGACGGCCCCCAAAAGCCGGCGCCCCTACTAGGACAGCCTTCCCTACAGGACGGCGCGCAGCTCCGCGGCTTTCCGGGCACGGACGGCCGGCGGCACGATGGGCCGCTTGGGGGTGAAATACAGCCCGTCATTGGTCCAACGCGGCAGCACATGCTGGTGGTAGTGCCACACGTGCTGGCTGCCGGCGGGCTCGTTGTGCTGCCGGGTGGTGACGCCGTCCGGGTGCCAGGCCTTCTTGATGGCGACCGCCATGTCGCGGGTCACCAACATGATCCGGGCCGCGACGTCGTCGGGCAGTTCATACAGCAGCTCGTAATGGGCGCGGGGAGTGACCAGGACATGGCCGGGCTCCGGGTCGAAACCGTGGGAGGCGATGAAGGCCAGCACCAGATCATCCGAGTAGACGAGGTCCCCGGGCTCGCAGAGGTTGCCGGGAAACCGGAACTCCCCGGAGGCCATGTCGCAGAAGGGGCATTCATAGCCCTCAGGTGCGTGGCTGGTCCAGGCGGTTTCGCTCGACAGTTCCTTCATTAAAGCCTCAGTCCTCGTCTTCGTCCTCTTCGAAAATCCACTCGAACATGTCCAGGACATATTCGCTCAGGGTGCCTTCTTCGCTCTGCCAGTCCCCGCGGGCGTTGTTGCGGCGCCACACAATGGGATCGGGAACGTCCAGCTGGTCCTCGCGGATGCCCCAGACGAACTTCTCATCCTCGTCTTCGAGGAACAGCAGGTACCCGTCTTCGATTTCCAGCTCATCCGGATCCCAGAAGAAGTGGAATGCCTCCATGAGGTCCTCGCACCCGCCCACGGCGAGGTAGAACTCGCGCAGCACCAGCGGGATGTTGAAATCATGGGCGGCGAGCATGGCATCGAGTTCGTGCTCGGGGATGCCGTCCTCTTCACGCCAGTTGTCCTCCAGGTACTTGGGGACCAGGGCGCGGAATCGATCAAGGAAAATTTCACTCATGTGGTCTCCAAGCGTGCGGTGAGTGGATGTATTCCAATCCTAGCGGGGACGCGGCGGCGGCTGTGCACCACCGCGCTAGGGCAGGCGGGCCGCCAGGCCCGGGTAGTCGAGCACTGCGCCGTCCGCGTCCACCTCGAGTTCGGCGGTGAACCCGCCGGTATCGGAACTGTAGAGCACGACGGCGCGCCCGGACTCCGGTGAATAGGGCCTCACCTGTGAATAGACCTGCCGGCTGGGCAGCACCCGCAGACTGGGGATCTCCACCCACGCCATGGTCAGCTGCGTTTCATCCGGGGGAGCGGACCCGTTCAGCAGGTCCAGCCGGAGGATGGGCATGGTGTTGGTCAGCGGGCACAGTCCCAGATCGGCGTCCTGGGCCTCGTCCAAGCTGCGCGGATCCTCCAGCCCCGGAGCGGGCAGGCCGGTGTTGCCGGAGGCCGTGGTTTCCGCTGTCCACCGGCCCTCGGTGCTGCGTTCGAGCAGCAGCGTCCGGGCCCAGCCGTTGCCCTTCACACCGACCGACAGATGCCGGGTCACCCAACCCGGGACGGTGGAAAGCGTCCAGGTAACCGTGTACCCGGGGGTCACCGAGGTCCCGGCGGCAGCAAGTTCCCGCTCCCGGAAGGACACCACAGCTGTGTCCGTGCGCTCCGGATCATCCAGTCCCTGCCAGCGGATAGTCCTGGCCTGCGCGGTTAAAGTCATCCCTACAGGTTAACCGTGCGAGCCTACCTGCCCGGAATCAGGCTGCCGACCCGGTTGCCTGGAATCAGCGGGCCAGCTTCAGCCGCCCAGCCGCCGGACGCTCAGGGCCAGGAAGAGGTGGACGCGGTCGGCAGTGACGGCCGGGTCGTAGCCGGTGAGTTCCGCGATCTGTGCCAGCCGGTAGCGCACAGTGTTGCGGTGCAGGTTCAGATCCGCGGCTACAGCGGCCACGGATCCGTTGAGGGCCAGATAGGTGTCCAGGGTAGGGAGCAGCTGGGCTCCGTGCCGGTTGTCGAAGGCTTCCAGCGGGCCCAGTGCTTCCGCGGCCAGATCGGCCAGCGGAACATCCCGGCCTGCCATCAGCAGGGACGTGAGGCTGAGGCGCTCCGGTTCGTTGACGGCCGCGCCGCGCTGCAGCGCCTCGCGGGCCTCGTAGTAACTCCAGCGCAGTCCTCCCGGTTCCGTGTACGCGCCTCCCACTCCCACCTTGGCCGTGAGTCCGGCGCCAAAAAGGAAGGAGCTGAGCGCCTCGGCCAGCCGGGGCCCGTCAGAAGCCGGAACCACCACTGCCAGGCGCTTGCCGTACACGCCGGTGGGGGCGCCGTCGAACGCTGCCGGCAGCGGCAGGGCCGGCAGGCCGCGGACCTGTCCCGAGGCGGCCTCCACCAGCAGGATCAACAGCCTCTGCGACGTGTCGATGCCGGCGGACCGGAGCCGGACGGCGGCGTCCGCCCCGGCCAGCCTCCCGTCCACTACGTCGCCCAGGAGCTGCCCGGTGACCTTTCGGCTGCTGGCCCGGCGTGCTGCCTGGTTGCTAAGTTCCACACCAATCAGGCTGGAGGCGTAGGCCACGACGTCGGGCTGCACAAAGGGTTCCGCGATGGCCAGGGTGCAGCGGTCGCGCATCCCGGTGGAAACGGGTATCCGGCGCCAGGACGAGTCCGGCTGCGCGGCGGCAAAGACCGGTGCTCCGTATTGGAACAGGGCCACCTCGGCCCCCACCAGGCGGGACAGCTCGGTGAGCAGCCGGGGAAGCCCTTTGCCGCTGAGCAGCGCTTCGGCCAGCACCTGGTGTGCGGAAAGCAGTTGGTGCAGGTGGGCCACATGCTCGGCCGAAAGCGAATCGGCCACCAGCTTCCCCAGCGCCATAAAGGGGGTGTCGTAAGGCACTTCGAAAACGGGCAGGTCTCTGCGGTCCGCTTCCGCCAGCAACGGACCGGGCACCGTGCCGTGGCTCAGCCCCGTACCGAAGCCGATGCCCAGGGCGCCGGCCTTATCCACGCTCTGCACAAAACGCCGCTGGGCAGCCGCGCTGCTGTGCCGCAGTCCGGTGGTTAGCACTACTTCGCCTCCGCCAAGGAACGGGGAGGGGTCCTCGAGTTCGGTCACCGCCACCCATTGGATGGGCCGGTCCGACAACGGTGCGGAACCGTGGCGGGTGAGGTTCAGTCCGCCGGCGGCCAGCAGACCCGGAAGAGTGATCGACATGGCTCCACTATAGGAGCGAAGCCGTTGGGCAACTGCACCGTTACGCCGGAGTCTGTCTGTGCGGATGGCTCTGGATGTGATCCGGACCGCACAGTACGTTTGGGGTATCCCGGGTGCACGCCCGGCACGTTTCCGAAAGGACCCCGGCATGGCGCAGACACTGCAGAACTTCATCAACGGCGAATTCGTCGCCTCCCGCGGAACGGAGGTGCTGGACATCGTGAACCCCACCAACGGCGAGGTGGTGGCTGTGTCGCCGGTGTCGGTGGAGGCCGACGTCGATGCCGCCATGAATGCCGCCGCAACTGCGTTCCGGACCTGGAAGCGCACCACGCCCAGCGAGCGCCAGCTCCTGTTGCTGCGCCTGGCCGACGCCCTGGAAGCCAATTCCGAGGAGCTGGTGGAAGCCCAGCACCGCAACACCGGGCAGGTCCGCTCGCTGATTGCCGCGGAGGAAGTGGCCGTGGGGGCGGACCAGCTCCGGTTCTTCGCCGGTGCCGCCCGGCTGCTGGAGGGCAAGTCCGCCGGGGAATACCTTGAGGGGCACACTTCCTTTGTCCGGCGTGAACCCATCGGCGTCGTCGCGCAGGTGGCCCCGTGGAACTATCCGCTGCTGATGGCCGTCTGGAAGATCGGCCCCGCTCTGGCCGCCGGAAACACCGTGGTGCTCAAGCCCTCCGACACCACGCCGGAATCCACGCTGGTCCTCGCCCGGCTGGCCCAGGACATCTTCCCTGCCGGTGTGCTGAATGTGGTCCTGGGCACCGGGGAAACGGGCGCCCTGATGGTCGAGCACCCCGTACCCGGACTGGTTTCCATCACCGGCTCGGTGCGGGCCGGCATTGCCGTGGCCTCCGGTGCGGCCAAGGGCCTGAAACGCGCGCATCTTGAACTGGGTGGCAAGGCACCGGCCGTGGTCTTCGCCGACGCCGACCTGGACCGCACCGCGCAGGCAGTGGCCGAGTTCGCCTTCTTCAACGCCGGGCAGGACTGCACAGCCATCACTCGCGTGCTCGTGGAAGATTCCGCCCATGACGCCCTGGTGGAGAAGCTGGTGGCAGCGGCCCGCGGGTTGAAAACCGGCAGCGACAACGACGAAGACAACTACTTCGGGCCGCTGAACAACATCAACCACTTCAACGCCGTGAACGCGGTCATTGATGCGCTTCCGGCGCACTGCAAGGTGGAAACCGGAGGACGCCGGGCCGGGGCGAAGGGGTTCTTCTTCGAGCCCACTGTCATCAGCGGTGCCCGCCAGGACGATGACATTGTGCAGAAGGAAACCTTCGGCCCGGTCATCACCGTGCAGCGGTTCGGCAGCGAAGACGAGGCCGTGGAAATGGCCAACGGTGTCGAATATGCGCTCGCCTCCAGCGTCTGGACCACCAACCACGGCCGGGCCATGCGCCTGTCCCGGGACCTTGACTTCGGTGCGGTCTGGATCAACACCCACATCCTGCTCACCGCCGAAATGCCGCACGGCGGCTTCAAGAGCTCCGGCTACGGCAAGGACCTGTCCATGTACGGGGTGGAGGATTACACCCGGATCAAGCACGTGATGACCGCCTTGGACGCCTGAGTCCCGCGCCTCCAACCCCTACGGCACATTTTTGAAAGGCAGCATCATGAGCACTTCCGTCACCGCCCCCAGCTACCGGCTGGAACAGAAACGCCGGATCAGCGGTTCCTTCCCGGGCCCGAAGTCCGCTGCCCTGGAGGCACGCCGTGCCGCAGTGGTGGCCAAGGGGGTTGCCTCCAGCGTCCCCGTGTACGCAGCCGACGCCGACGGCGGGATCATCGTGGACGTGGACGGCAACGCCTTCACCGACCTCGGTTCCGGCATTGCCGTGACCAGCGTCGGTGCGTCCGATCCCGCCGTCGTCGCTGCCGTGCAAGAGCAGGCCGCGCACTTCACGCACACCTGCTTTATGGTCACCCCGTACGAGGGCTACGTAGCCGTAGCCGAACGGCTGGCCGAAGTGACGCCTGGGGACTTCGAAAAGCGCACCGTGCTGTTCAACTCGGGTGCCGAAGCGGTGGAGAACGCGGTGAAGATTGCCCGGTCCGCCACCGGACGCAACGCCATAGTGGCCTTCGACCATGCCTACCACGGGCGCACCAACCTCACCATGGGGCTGACCGCGAAGGCCATGCCGTACAAAACCGGTTTCGGTCCGTTCGCCCCGGAAATTTACCGGATGCCGATGAGCTACCCGTACCGGGAGGAAAACCCTGCCATCACCGGCGTCGAAGCCGCGGACCGGGCGATCCTCGCCATCGAGAAGCAAATCGGCGCCGACCAGCTCGCCGCCCTGCTGATTGAACCGATCCAGGGCGAGGGCGGGTTCATCGTCCCGGCGGAAGGCTTCCTGCCCCGGCTGGCAGAGTGGGCGCGTGCCAACGGCGTGGTCTTTATTGCCGACGAGGTGCAGTCCGGTTTCTGCCGGACGGGTGAGTGGTTCGCCGTCCAGCACGAGGGCGTGGTTCCGGATCTGATCACCATGGCCAAGGGCATTGCCGGCGGCATGCCGCTATCCGCCGTGACCGGCCGCGCGGAGCTGCTCGACGCCGTGCATCCCGGCGGCCTCGGCGGGACGTACGGCGGCAATCCGGTGGCCTGCGCCGCCGCGCTGGCCGCCATGGACACCATGGTGGCCCAGGACCTTGCCGGCCGGGCGAAGCACATCGAGGAGCTGGTGCTGCCCCGGCTGCGGGCGCTGGCCGCGGAGTCCGGCGCGGTCGGAGACGTTCGCGGCCGCGGGGCCATGCTTGCCGTGGAGCTCGTCATCCCGGGGACCATGGAGCCCGACGCCGCTGCCGCCAAAGCGGTGGCTGCGGCCTGCCTGCGCGAGGGCGTCATTGTGCTGACCTGCGGTACCTACGGCAACGTCATCCGGTTGCTGCCGCCGCTGACCATCGGCGACGAACTGCTGCTTGACGGCCTCGACGTACTGGAGGCAGCGGTCCGCGCGCAAGGTTGACCCTTTAGCGGTCTTGCCGGCAGGCCACACCGGCCTGCCGGCTGAGCCCTGTCACCAGGGCATCCAGCCCGGCGTCGAACGCCGTATCGGCGGCACGGCCTTCTTCCCGGCCCAACTGCTCCTGCACCGCGGACGTGAACAGCGGACTGTCCGGAGCGAGGGCACCGGTGTCGAAGATGTCCTGCGGCGCCACGGCGTCGTACGCCGAGCCGTAGATAAAGGACTCAAGTGCCACAATGGCGGGCACGATGTGTTCCTGCGGCCAGCCCGCACGGAGGAAACCCTCGGTGACGACTTCGTACATTGCCAGGGTCCGGGGCGCGCCGCGGACCTGCAGGACGGCGATCACCGGAATCAGCGGTGTGTGCCGGGCGAACACATCGCGGTAGGAACGTGCCCAGGTCCGGACCGCCTCCTCCCAGGGAAGCTCGCTGAAGCAGGATGTGTCCACCCCCGACATCACGTAGTCCTGGATCCACTGCAGGACTTCAGCCTTGGATTCCACATGGTTGTACAGGGCCGAGGGGGCCACACTCAGGCGCCTGGCCAGGGCAGACATTGTCAACCCGTCATAGCCCTTGGCGCGGATGACGGCCAAGGCCGCGGCTGTAATTTTCCCGGGCGTCAGCACGCGGTTGGCGGGACGTCCCGCTCCGCGCCGTGCGGGTACCTGCCCTGTCATCCGCTCCCGTTCCGTCCTTCCCCAAGAAATGCCGTGCCGTGCAATGTTCTGCACTGCCGTGCCGCATGCAACTGTGCCTGCCTGCCTGCCTGCCGGACGACCGGCTGCGCCGCAAACTCCGACCCTTAATATTCACACAACCTCTTCCCCTTCGGTGTGACGGACGCTACAGTTCCATTCAATAAATGAACACCATTCATTTACCGCACCCGTGCAGCTCCGCATCCGTTGCTGCACGCGGCGGTACGCGGCCGCTCCCGGCCGCAGGGAAAGGAATCTGTGCAAACGCTGGAACGCGACGTTGTGATCATTGGGGCCGGACCGTCCGGACTGTCCGCTGCTCGGGCCCTGAAGGCCGGCGGGCTCAGTGTGGCAGTCCTTGAGGCGCGTGACCGTGTGGGCGGCCGGACTTGGACGGACACCATCGACGGGGCGATGCTCGAAATCGGCGGCCAGTGGATTTCCCCGGACCAAACCGCCCTGTCCGCGCTGGTGGAAGAGCTGGGCCTGGGAACCTTTGAACGCTACCGCGAGGGCGAATCGGTCTACATTTCGGCGGACGGAACCAGGCGCACCTACACCGGGGATATGTTTCCGGTGGGGGAGCAGACCGAAAAGGAAATGCTCCGCCTGATCGAGATCCTGGATGCGCTGGCCGCGGAAACCGACCCCGCCGCACCGTGGAATCATCCCAGAGCACGGGAACTCGACACCGTTTCCTTCCACCACTGGCTCCGGGCGCAGTCCGCGGATGAAGAGGCCTGCAACAACATCGGGTTGTTCGTAGCGGGGGGAATGCTGACGAAACCGGCCCACGCTTTCTCCGCTCTGCAGGCAGTACTCATGGCAGCGTCAGCCGGTTCCTTCTCGAACCTGGTGGATGAGGACTTCATCCTGGACCGCCGCGTCGCCGGAGGCATGCAGCAGGTATCCGAACGGATGGCAGAGGACCTGGCCGGGGACGTGTTCCTGTCCAACCCGGTGCGTTTCCTGCGCTGGCCCGGTGAAAGCAGCGGCACGGCCGGGGGTGCGCACGAGGGCGGAACTGGCACAATGCAGGACGGCGAAACGGGCACGACGGCGATTACGGACCCGATTCGCACGACGGCTGTGACAGCAGTTGCCGAATCTGTCACTGTCCACGCCCGGTATGCCGTGATGGCCGTGCCTCCGAACCTCTATTCCCGGGTCTCCTTTGAACCGCCGTTGCCGCGCCGGCAGCACCAGATGCACCAGCACCAGTCCCTGGGCCTGGTCATCAAGGTCCACGCCGTATACCGCACTCCGTTCTGGCGGGACAAAGGGCTCTCCGGCACCTGCTTCGGAGCGGGCGAACTGGTGCAGGAGGTCTACGACAACACCAACCACCAGGACCCGCGCGGCACCCTCGTCGGTTTTGTTTCCGATGAAAAGGCGGACCGAATGTTTGAACTGTCAGCCCAGGACCGCCGCCGGGCGATTCTTTCCTCCATCGCCGCGTTCCTGGGCGAGGAGGCACTGGAGCCGGAGGTCTACTACGAGTCCGACTGGGGCTCGGAGGAATGGACACGGGGCGCCTACGCGGCCAGCTACGACTTGGGCGGCCTTCACCGCTACGGGAAAGACCAGCTCACCCCGGTGGGCCCTATCTACTGGTCCTGCTCCGACCTCGCAGCCGAGGGCTACCAGCACGTAGACGGCGCGGTGCGAATGGGCCAGGGAACGGCACACAAAATCCTGGCCGTAGACGGTCAAGGCTGAAAGGGGTACCACCGTGCGCTACGTCGTCGGATACACGGCCAATGAACAGGGCCGGGATGCGCTGAACCTCGCGGGTGTGCTGGCCCGAACCCAGCACGCCGGACTGGACCTGGTTCTGGTTGCGCCTGAACCCTCGCCCTATACCGCCGTCTATCCCCCGGAACGCGGCTACACCGACCTGCTCGACGAGCAGCTGGAGGCCTGGCGCACCGAGGCCCTGGGTTTGGTGCCTGCGGATGTCCACGCAGATGCAGAGATCCGGCGGGCTGACTCTGACGCTCAGGGCCTCATGGACGCTGCGGAGGATCTCGATGCCGGACTCATAGTGGTGGGTGCCGCCGGCAACAGCATCTTCCAGCGCTTCACTGTCGGCAGCGTCGCGAATGCCCTCCTCCATGCTTCCTCCGTACCGGTCGCGTTGGCCCCGAAGGGGTACAGCCGTACTGCGCCGCTGACCCGGATCACCTGCGGCATCGGCAGCCGTCCCGGAGCGCAGGACGTGCTCGACGCCGCGGTGGAGGCAGCCGCACGCAGTTCGCTGCCGCTGCGGCTGGTGTCACTGGTGGCGCTGGACGCGCCGGCCGGGAAAGACGAAGCCATGGCGGAAGCGTCGCGCCATGCCAAGGCCGTCCAGGCCAAAGCGGAAGCGCTCGCGGGCGGCCGCTGTCCCGTCAGCGCAGTGGTAGCCCACGGGAGGACCATCGAAAACGCTATTGACGAACTGGATTTCGACAAGGGCGAAATCATGCTTATCGGCTCCAGCCGGCTGGCCCAGAACCACCGGCTGTTCCTGGGCACTACGGCCAGCAAGGTACTTCGCAGCCTTCCCGTACCCATGGTGGTTATCCCCCGCGACGACGGGGCCCATCCTGCCGGCGGTCCACAACACACAACAGAGGAGATCCAATGAGCTCCAGCAGTGCAGTAGTGCCCGCCCGCGGAGACGAAGGCGGAAATGGCCTGAGCCGCAAGGGCTTGAAATCCGGCTCCGTGGGCCTGCTGGGCGCCGTCGTCATCGGCATCTCTTGCATAGCCCCCGCCTACACGCTCACCGCCGGCCTGGGCCCCACGGTGTCCGAGGTGGGTGTCCAGCTCCCTGCGATCTTCCTGGTCGGGTTCATCCCCATGATCCTGGTGGCCTTGGGCTACCGCGAACTAAACAACGCGATGCCGGACTCAGGCACGTCCTTCACCTGGGCCACCCGGGCGTTCGGGCCATGGGTGGGCTGGATGGGCGGCTGGGGTCTGATCGCAGCAACGATCATTGTGCTGTCCAACCTGGCGGCCGTGGCGGTGGACTTCTTCTATCTGCTGGTCGCACAGGTCACGGGGAACGACTCCCTGGCGGACCTGACCACCAATCTGCCGCTGAACATCCTCACCACCTGCCTGTTTATTGCCGGTGCCTGCTGGATCTCCTACCGGGGGATCGAAACCACCAAGGCCTTCCAATACGTGCTGGTGGGTTTCCAGTTGCTGGTCCTGGGATGGTTCTCCGTGGCGGCGTTCATCCACGTGGCTAACGGAACGGCCTTTGATGCCACCGCCATTACCGCCGACTGGTTCAACCCCTTCGCCGTGGAGTCCTTTTCCGCATTCGCTGCCGGAGTATCGCTGTCCATCTTTGTGTACTGGGGCTGGGACGTGACGCTGACCATGAACGAGGAGACCCGCAACCCGGACAAAACCCCGGGGCGGGCAGCCACCGTGACTGTGTTCGTGATTGTCCTGATCTACATGATGGTTGCCCTGGCAACCCTTGCCTTCGCGGGGGTGGGGGAGGGGGAACTCGGGGCCGGCAATCCGGACAACCAAGAGAGCATCTTTGCCGTCCTGGCCGGTCCGGTCATGGGGCCGTTTGCCATATTGATGTCCCTGTCCATTCTCAGCAGCTCCGCTGCGTCGCTGCAGTCCACCTTCGTCTCACCGGCCCGGACGCTGCTCGCGATGGGGCACTACCGGGCGCTTCCCGGCAAGTTCGCCAGGATCAGCCCGGCGCACAAGTCTCCGGGGTATGCCACGGTGGTGGCCGCGCTGGCAGCAGCAGGGTTCTATGCCTTCACGCGGGTGGTCTCCGAGAACGCACTATGGGACACCATCACCGCCCTGGGCCTGATGATCTGCTTCTACTACGGCATCACGGCGCTCGCCTGCGTCTGGTTCTTCCGCGCCGAGGCCTTCAGCTCGGTGCGCAGCTTCCTGCTGAAATTCCTGTCCCCGCTGCTGGGAGGAGTGATCCTGTTCGTCATGTTTTTCAAGACCGCGAGTGACTCCATGGACGCCTCCTACGGCTCCGGGTCCTCCGTGGCCGGGGTTGGGCTGGTATTCGTCCTGGGCATGGGCGTAATCCTTCTCGGAGCGGTGCTGATGCTCATCATGTACAAGGCCAATCCGGGGTTCTTCCGCGGTGAAACACTGCGAAAGGGAGTCGCTGAACCGGTTCCGGCGGAACTTTCGTAAAGTTCCTCTGGAACTCCCACAGTCCGCAGGAACGTCGCAACTCCCCCCGGTTGCGGCGTTCCTGTGTTTATTCACCGAAGTTTATGCACCGAACCCGGGGTCTATTCACCGAACCCGGCGTTTATTTACCGAACCGGGTTGGGAACCTGCCTCCGGGTGGAAGTAGGTGTTCCTCAGCTGCTCCCGGTCCGGATCCACATAGGCCGGAGGCCGAAACCAGGGAATGCCGGATTGCATCGACACCTGCCAGTTCCCCTGATGAATCAGGTGGTGGTGGAACGAGCACAGCAATGCTCCGTTATGGATACTGGTACCCCCGCCGCGCTCCCAGAAGGTGACGTGGTGTGCCTCCGTCCAAGGCCCGGGGACAGTACACCCCGGGAACGTACAGCCGCGGTCGCGCGCATGCAGGGCTTTGCGCAGGTGCGGAGGGAACAACCGTGTCGCTCTGCCTAAGTCCAGCACCTGGCCCGCCGACCCCAACACTGCGGGGATCAGATCGGCATCGCACGCAAGCCTGCGTACCTCTTCTGTGCGGATTGGGCCGGAGAAGGCTGCTGCTCCAGGGATTGGGAAGGATTTGTAGGTGCCATCGGACGGAGGGGTGCCTTCCTCGGAACGGGTAGCTAGTCCTGCCACCAGTGCGTCATGGCTGATAGTCACCATCACCTGCGGGCGCAGACCGCCTGAAGCGGGCATCCCGCCGGTAGCGAGGCCAGCTCGGATTGCCCCCAAAAGTCCTTCCAGCAGTTGCTGAGGGCGGCTTGGTTCCGGCGGCCGCGAGGAAGTATCCGACGGCGTAATGCCGGCCGAAGGAACTTCGCGGGCAGCGACGCGGGGGTTCGCGCCGCCGTTCATCGCGGTTGTGAGGGCCTCATGCTGTTCGTCCGTGCAGTAGACGTGCAGATGGTTTAGGCCGTTCCTTCGACGGCCAGCGAAAATCCCTTGGAACCGTGCGAGTTCTTCCTCCCCGGGCGGGGTTTCCTGGTCGATGAGAGCGAGCCAATGCCGTGCAGTGCGGAGCAGAAAGTCATGATCCTGCTGGGCCCCGACCTCGACTAACTGCTTCTCCATGGAATCGAGCAGATCCGGCTGCAACCGTGGTTGCGCCTCTTCCAGGGACTGAACGATGAGTTCGACACCTGCTGCAGACAGGACACCATCGGCACATGACTCGGCGACTCTTGGAAAGGAAGGTGGCAGGGAACGGCCCGTGAGAGTGTTCGTGGGCAGAATCGCAGCGGCGAGACCCAGCCGGCGCTTCGCTTCGGCCCGCGAGATCCGCAGCCGGGCCCGAAGGAAATCGGCGGTACTGCGGAATTCGCGGAAGCGGCGTCTAATGTTGGTGCCTTTTCCGCTCGCGGCTTGCTCGTCCGAAGAGACACCATAGGTGTCGGCCGGACGGTGCCGGTCGACCGTGCCGGCCACGACGACCTGCAGGTACTGCGTGATGCGTGACAGGTCTTCAATGACGGAAGCAGCTTCGACGGCCTCCTCGAGGTCCACAAGCTTCCAGTCATTGGCCATTGACTCGCTCAGCCCGCGAGCCGCCTCGAGCAGCGCCTCGGCGTCAGAAACCAGCTCCGTCCCGTGCACCGTGGAGGAGTGCGCCACTCGCACCGCCTGCTCCACCGGTTCCGCCGTCATGGAACCAGCCTCTCCTAAAGCGGCACAGCACACACCACGGTCCTCTGGCGGTGGGAACGAAGTTCCCGGCCCCGGAACAGAA
The DNA here is from genome assembly GCF_030125565.1 of Arthrobacter sp. zg-Y1143. Lineage (NCBI taxonomy): Bacteria > Bacillati > Actinomycetota > Actinomycetes > Micrococcales > Micrococcaceae > Arthrobacter > Arthrobacter sp. zg-Y1143. Next base: position 58,181 of record NZ_JASKLW010000004.1, read on the forward strand.
CGCCCCCCTGTGGAGGATTAGTCGCCGGCCGGGCGGACCTGTGGTCCTGCGGGCGGACCAGTGGTCCTGCACGCGGCCTGTCTTCGGAGCCCGCCCAGACAGCCTTCCTACGCGGCAGCGGCCGCAGCCAACTTCCCACACACGGCAACGGCCGCAGCCTTCCTACGCGGCAGCGGCCGCAGCCTTCCCACACACGGCAACGGCCGCAGCCTTCCTACGCGGCAGCCGCCGCAGCCCGCAGCTTGCGGTTGCGCCGGGGTCCGCCGATCATGTCGACGGTCAGCATCACGAGTGCCAGCCACACCAGCCCGAAGCCGGCCCACCGCTCCGGCGGCATGGCTTCCTTAAATACGGTTAGCGCGAGGATGAACTGCAGCGTGGGGGCCAGATACTGCAGCAGTCCTACGGTGGAAAGCGGCAGCCGGCGGGCAGCGGCGCCGAAGAAGATCAGGGGGACGGCGGTGATGACGCCGGAAGCGATCAGCAGCCACATATGAGCCGGCCCGTTGGTGGTCAGCGTGGCGGCGCCGGATACCCCGAGCCAGACCATGACGGCGGCGGCAATCGGGGTCAGCACGGCGGTTTCAATGGTGAGGCTGGAAACGGCGTCGACCCGGGAGCCGATGCCTTTCTTGACCAGTCCGTAGAACCCGAAGCTGAACGCCAGGGCCAGGGCGATCCAAGGCATGTTTCCGTAGGCCAAGGCAAGCACCAGGACGGCAATGAAGCCCACGCCCATGGCCGCCCACTGCAGAGGGCGGAGCTTTTCCTTGAGCACCAGGACACCCAGCAGTACCGAAACCAGCGGGTTGATGAAGTAGCCCAGTGCCGCTTCAACGGCGTGTTCATTCAGGACGGCCCAGGAATAGGTCAGCCAATTCACGGCAATCAGCAGGGCAGCTCCACCCAGGGTGCCCACGATGCGCGGGTTGCGGCCGGCGGCGAGCATGGGCTTCCATGCCCGCATCACGGTCAGCAGGATGGCGCAGAACACCAGTGACCACACCACGCGGTTGGCCACGATCTCCACCGCTCCGGCGGGCTTGAGCACCATGAAGTACAGGGGAAGCAGCCCCCAGAGGCCATAGGCGGCAACACCAAACAGGATGCCGGGAAGATTCTCGCGGCCAGTCCCGGCAGAACCTGAGGAACCGGCAGAAACGTTAGTGCGGGCGGGTGCGGCGTCGGGCTCGGCGTTACGCACGCCGCGGAGGGCGGGGACAGGCTTGGAGAAAGGCACGTGGGCATCAACACACCAGTCCCGGATCCTATTCCCGCCTGCCTTTGGGCAACCGTTTAGACGGCGGGGAACCCGGCATTTAGAATAAATAACTGTGTGTTAATTGCGCACCTACGGATCTTTCGAAGAGAAGAAGGACTATCAGTGACTAACCCAGCCGCGGAGAGCCCCCAGCGTCCCTTGAGGGTCGCCATTATCGGTGCAGGCCCCGCCGGTGTTTACGCCGCCGACATCCTTACCAAGGCCGAGCGGGACTTTGAGGTCAGCATTGACCTTTTCGACCAGTACCCCGCCCCTTACGGCCTGATCCGCTACGGGGTGGCACCCGACCACCCGCGGATCAAGGGCATCGTCAACGCCCTGCACAAGGTGCTGGACCGCGGCGACATCCGCTTCCTCGGCAACGTCAACTACGGACGCGACCTGACGCTGACGGACTTCCGGCACTTCTATGACGCCATCATCTTCGCCACCGGCGCCATCAAGGACGCACCCCTGAACGTGCCCGGCGTCGAGCTGGAAGGCTCCTTCGGCGGAGCCGACTTCGTCTCCTGGTATGACGGGCACCCGGACGTTCCGCGTGAATGGCCGCTGGACGCGAAGGAAGTTGCCGTGATTGGCAACGGCAACGTAGCCCTCGACGTCGCGCGCATCCTTTCCAAGCACGCCGATGACCTGCTCACCACGGAGATCCCGGCGAACGTCTACGAGGGCCTGAAGAAGTCCCCGGTGACGGATGTGCACATCTTCGGACGCCGCGGCCCGGCGCAGGTGAAGTTCACGCCCCTGGAACTGCGCGAGCTTTCGCACTCACGCGACGTCGACATTGTGCTCTACCCCGAGGACTTTGAATTCGACGAGGGCTCTGATGAGCAGATCCGCACGAACAACCAGACCAAAACCATGGTCAACACCCTGACCAACTGGTTGGTGGAGGAGCAGGACACCGGCGCCTCCCGCCGCCTGCACCTGCACTTCCTGCACAGCCCCGTGGAGATTTACGACGACGCCGCGAACCCGGGCAAGGTTGCGGGCATGAAGTTCGAACGTACGGAACTGGACGGAACCGGCAACGTACGCGGCACCGGCGAGATGGTCGACTACCCCGTCCAGGCCGTCTACCGGGCCATCGGCTACTTTGGCTCCGAGCTGCCCGAGGTGGGCTACGACGAGCGCCGCGGCGTGATCCCGAACGAGGGCGGCCGCGTCATCAACGAAGACGGCACCCCCGTCCCGGGCATCTACACCACGGGTTGGATCAAGCGCGGCCCGGTGGGCCTGATCGGGCATACCAAGGGTGATGCGCTGGAGACCATCGGCTTCCTGCTCGAGGACCGGCTGAACCTTCCCGCCGCCTCGCACCCGGATCCCTCCTCCATCATCGAGCTGCTGGAGGAACGGGGCGTCAAGTACACCACCTGGGAGGGCTGGCTGAAGCTGGATGCCTACGAGCGCAGCCTCGGCGCCTCCTACATCCACCCGGATTCGGCTGCTGCCGAACTCGTCCGCGAGCGCGTCAAGGTGGTTGACCGCGAGGAAATGACCCGCATCTCCCGCGGCGAATAAGCGAATCGCCGGCCCAGCCGGCCGCAAAGGAGGGCCGCAGTCCAGCCGGACTGCGGCCCTCCTTTGTCTATGCGCGTCCCTGTGCACTGCCAGACGACGACGACGGCGACGCCGGCCAACCCGCCGGCTCCCGACGGCGACGACGACGCCGGCGACGGCCCCGCATCCCCGCCCGACCCACGGCGACGTTGGACCCACGGCGACCGGCCGGAGCACAGGAATAAGTTACGCGGTGGAAACCAGTGGAGCCCGCCGGGCCCAGAAGGTACTCTTGCCACCATCCGGCCCGCGGGTTTCCTGCGGCGGTTCTCCCAATCAGAGTGGATAGGCGGAGCGGTGGATACTTCGGCTGGCGTCACCGGGCAGGAGTCCGCCCTGCACGCCCACGAGCAGCTGAGCCCGGGCCGCCCGGTACCCAGCCTCCTGCGCGAGCCAGTCCGCGAGTCATGGCAGCGTTCGCTCGGCTATTCCCGCAACCCCGATGTCGACACTCCTGTCCTGGCCTTTGAACCGGACGAACTGCGGGAGTACCGGAAGGTTCACCCGCTGCACGTGGTGATGCCCGTAATCCAGCGGCTCTTGGTGCAGCCTGCAGCGGACAGCGGGCTCCTGGTGGCGGTGGGGGACCAGCACGGCCGCCTGCTGTGGGTGGAGGGGGACGAGGACCTGCGCCGCCGCGCGGAGGGCATGTACTTCATGCCGGGCACCGACTGGTCCGAGCCGTCCATTGGTACCAGCGCCCCGGGCGCGGCACTAGCCGGCGGAACGGGCATCCAGATTGCCGGGGCCGAGCACTTCAACCGCAGGGTCCATTCCTTTAACTGCACTGCCGTTCCGGTCCGGGACCCGGACTCGGGGACGGTAATCGGCGTCGTGGATATTACCGGGGGCGTGGCCGCCGTAGCACCGCACACCCTGTCCCTGATTGAGGCCGCTGTGGACGCGGCCCAGTCGCACCTGCGGATCGAGCGGCTGGAAGCCCGTGAGCGCAGCCGCAGCGGGCGGCGGCTGCGCCGGCTCGAAACGGTCCGCGCTGGGTTGTACCGTGACAGCCTGCAGATCCTGGGCCGCGACCATGCCCTCCTGAACGTGGGCGGAGCGTCACTGCAGCTCAGCGGCCGGCACGCAGAACTGCTGACCCTGCTCGCGCTGAACCCGCAGGGGCTCACCGCCGACGAGTTGGCCGCCATGGCGTATCCGGAGACCGCAGCGCCAGCCACGGTCCGGGCCGAGATGCTGCGCCTGCGCGCCATGCTGGCGCGGTTCGCGGACGGTCCGCAGGGGCTCGTGCCCCAGTCCCGGCCCTACCGCCTGCCCCGGGAGCTGGTGGTAGATGCCCGGCAGGTACTCAGCTACCTCGAACACGGTGCCCACCGCCTGGCGCTGAACATTTATGCCGGTCCGGTGCTGCCGCGCTCCGAAGCTCCGGCTGTGTCCGGCCTCCGGGCCGAAGTGTCGTCGGTCCTGCGGGAAACCATGCTTTCGGACGCATCTCCGGACCTGCTTGCCCAGTACCTCAAGCTGGAGGAAGCGGAGGACGACGTCGAGGGCTGGGCTGTTCTGCTGCGCCTGCTGCCGCCGGACTCTCCGCGGAGGGCCGCCGTCGTCGCCCGCTTGGAGCGCCTGGACCGTGAACTGGGGCTGGACCGTGAACTGGGGATGAACCGTGAGCCGGGGCTGAACCGTGAACGGGGCGTTCCCCGGCCGGGCCCGCTTGGGGGCCGGCCATGGGGGAGATCCGCAGGCTCGTCAGCCCGGCAATACCAGGCCCGAACGTAACTGGAAGCGCGCCTATGCAACGTACATGCAACGTTGTGCTGCCTACCCTCAAAATATCCGCAGGCGGCCCGCTACGCCCCTGTGACCAGCACGCGGCCGCCGTCCAACGGTTGACCGCACGGAAGAGGGAGCTCAACGATGAGTGTTTATGCCCAGCCAGGCACCGAAGGCGCCAAAGTCACCTTCAAACCGCGCTACGAGAACTGGATCGGCGGGGAATGGGTGGCCCCGGTCAAAGGCCAGTACTTCGAAAACGTTTCACCGGTCACCGGCAAGCCGTTCTGCGAAGTGGCTCGGGGAACCTCGGAGGACATCGATTTGGCCCTGGATGCGGCGCACAAGGCCGCCGGGGCATGGGGCAAGACGGCGGTGGCCGAGCGCGCGCTGGTCCTGAACCGGATTGCTGACCGGATCGAAGCCAACCTGGAAATGCTGGCCGTGGCCGAAACCTGGGACAACGGGAAGCCCGTCCGGGAAACCCTGGCGGCGGACCTGCCGCTGGCGGTGGACCACTTCCGCTACTTTGCCGGCGCCATCCGGGCCCAGGAAGGCTCGATCTCGCAGATCGACGACAACACCACCGCTTACCATTTCCATGAGCCCCTCGGTGTGGTGGGCCAGATCATCCCCTGGAATTTCCCCATCCTGATGGCCACCTGGAAGCTGGCTCCGGCGCTTGCCGCCGGCAACGCCGTCGTTCTCAAGCCCGCGGAACAGACCCCGGCGTCGATCATGGTGCTGATGGAACTTATTGCGGACCTGCTGCCGGCAGGGGTGCTGAACGTGGTCAACGGTTTCGGCGTGGAAGCGGGCAAGCCGCTGGCTTCCTCGAACCGGATCCGCAAAATCGCCTTCACGGGCGAGACCACCACCGGCCGGCTGATCATGCAGTACGCCAGCCAGAACCTCATTCCGGTCACCTTGGAACTGGGCGGCAAGAGCCCGAACATTTTCTTCTCCGACGTCGCGGCAGCCGATGATGCTTTCTACGACAAGGCGCTGGAGGGCTTCAACATGTTCGCCCTGAACCAGGGCGAGGTCTGCACCTGCCCCTCGCGGGCGCTGGTCCAGGACTCCATGTACGACTCCTTCATGGCCGACGCCCTGGCCCGCACTGCCCAGATGGTGCAGGGCAACCCGCTGGACACCAACACCATGGTCGGCGCGCAGGCCTCCAATGACCAGCTGGAGAAGATCCTCTCCTACCTGGACATCGGCCGGCAGGAGGGCGCGAAGGTCCTGGCTGGCGGCTCCCGGCGGATCCTCGACGGCGACCTGGCCGACGGTTTCTACGTTGAGCCCACGGTCTTCGAGGGCAGCAACAGCATGCGGATCTTCCAGGAGGAGATCTTCGGCCCGGTGGTGTCGGTGACCCGTTTCTCCGACTACGGGGAAGCGCTGGCCATCGCCAACGACACGCTGTACGGCCTGGGTGCCGGTGTGTGGTCCCGGGACGGGAATACTGCCTACCGGGCGGGCCGGGATATCCAGGCCGGCCGGGTCTGGGTAAACAACTACCACGCCTATCCCGCCCACGCGGCCTTCGGCGGCTACAAGTCCTCCGGCATTGGGCGTGAAAACCACGCCATGATGCTGGACCACTACCAGCAGACCAAAAACCTGCTGGTCAGCTACGCCGAAAACAAGCAGGGCTTCTTCTAGGAACCTGCCGGCCCGCCTAGGCTGGGTTACGCCCTACCTCCGATCGGATTGAGGATTGAATGGCCAGCATGCAAGCAGCAGTAGTGAACCAGCTGGGTGCAGGCAGTGTCGATGGCCGGGTGGTGATCGGGTACTGATGGATTCCGCACCTGTCTCCACTCTGGACGCGGCGGCGCTGCCCGGGGAAGATTTCTCCCGGGTGGCGCTCACCCCGTCAGCGCAGGAACTGCTGCGCGTCCTCCGGCAACAGCACGGTCCGCTGATGTTCCACCAGTCCGGCGGCTGCTGCGACGGCTCCTCGCCCATGTGTTACCCGAAAGGGGAGTTCCTTACCGGGGACGCTGACGTGCTGCTGGGAGTCTTCGATCTGGACGGGGACGAACTGGAGTTCTGGATGTCGCGGGAACAGTTCGAATACTGGAAACACACCCACCTGACCGTGGATGTGGTGTCCGGGCGCGGCAGCGGATTCTCCGTGGAGGCCCCCGAAGGTAAACGGTTCCTCATCCGGTCCCGTCTGTTCAGCTAGCCGGCAAATAGTAAGCTGGCTGTTGAACCTGCCGTTTCGCACGGTAGGGTGCAGATGGACGGTACTTATCGAGGCCCAGTGAGGGCGGGAGAAGAGGAAGACCATGGTTAAGAAGTTTGTATTCCTGGCCGGCTTGGGTGCAGGCTACCTGGCCGGCTCCAAGGGCGGCCGCGAGAAGCTGATGAAGCTCTGGAACGATCCCAAGGTTCAGGACACCGTGTCCCACGGCACCGACTGGGCCAAGGAGAAGGCCCCGGGCCTGCAGGACAAGGTCACGGGCGCCGCTAAGGACGCTGCTTCCAAGGTCAAGGGCTCCTCGAGCGGGTCCGGATCCACTGCCGGCAGCAGCTCCAGCAGTACCGGAACCAGCAGCACCGGCTCCGCAGCAGGGTCCTCTGCGGCCGGAGCCAACGGTTCCTTCACCAACGGCGGCGAGCACAAGATGTCGCCGGCCGAGCCGCAGCCGGAGGCCTAGGCTCAGCTCCAAACGCAGCACAACGCAACGGATGGGCGGACGAAAGTCTGCCTGTCCGTTGCGTTTTGTGTATTCCGGAACCCGCAGGGTGCCGGGCACGTTGGGTAGGCGTGGGACGCGTGCGGATCCTCGGAACCGTCAGCCGCCAGCGAAAATTGCGCTGCGGAACCGGAAATGGGAATAGCGCGCAACGGTACGTCCGTTATGTTCGGCTAGTATCGAGTGCCCGGAAAGAACACAACAACGGATTTGGAGTGTGAGCCGAGAAAATGGCTACAGATTACGACGCACCGCGCAAGACTGAGGAAGATGCCGGCACTACCTCCTCCATCGAGGAACTCCAGGCCCGGCGAACCGACAAGCAGTCTGCCGTAGTTGACGTCGATGAAGCCGAAGCGGCCGAAGGATTCGAACTGCCCGGCGCTGACCTCTCCGGCGAAGAACTGCTGGTGCGGGTAGTGCCGCCCCAGGAAGACGAGTTCACGTGCAACTCCTGTTTCCTTGTCCGTCACCGCTCCCAGCTGGCCGTGGAAAAGAACGGCCTGGCCTACTGCAAGGATTGCGAGGGCTAAGCGCCTTCTCCCTGCCGCCGCACCTCCTCCGGTCCGGCGGCTGCCTGCTTTAACCGCGTGTTGGAAAGGGGGTGGCCGGGTAATGACAGGAACGACGACGGCGGTGCTGCTTGCCGCGGGTGCCGGCACCCGTTTGGGGCTGGGGCCGAAGGCGATGCTGCCGTTCCGTGGCCGACCCCTGATTGAACACCAGGTGCGGGTGCTGCGGGACGGCGGGTGCGCCACGGTACTGGCCGTGCTCGGCGCCGGCAGGGGAGACATCCTGGCCGCGGCCAGACTGCAGGACGCCCGCCCGGTGCTCAACCCCGACTGGCAGCGCGGCATGGGTACCAGCTACCGCAGCGGCGTTGCGGCAGCCCTGGCACTGTGTCCGGGGGCGGTGCTGGTGGCCCTGGTGGATCAGCCGGGCCTGACCGCCGCCGTCGTCGCCCGGCTCCTGGCCGCCGGGAGGCCAGGCCGGATCACCGCCGCGGGTTACCGTGATCCGGGATCGGACCGGCTGCGGCGCGGCCATCCGGTGCTGTTCGATGCGGCGCTGGCGGCCCGAAGCCTTGAACCCGGTGAAGCCGCTGATGACGGCGATGCAGGCGATACCGGAGCTCGGCACTTCCTGGCCGCCCATCCGGACCTGATGGACTTAATTGACTGCTCGGACCTGGCCGACGGGCGGGACGTAGACAGCGAAGCGGACCTTGTCCTGTTAGACTGAAAACTTCGTAGGGGAGTATCCCGAAACGCAGATATCCGTCAACACGTGGAGCACCGACGCTCCGCCGGATTCCGCGGCCGCCCGCCAGGGTCGGCGGGAGAGACCTATGCTCCTTTGGCATACCCTACGAAAGCAGACATCTCATGACTGTTTCCCCCATGGTCTGGGGAGTGACCATTGTGGTCATTCTGGCCCTTCTGGCCTTTGATTACTTCTTCCACATCCGCAAGGCGCACATTCCCACCCTCAAGGAAGCGGCCATCTGGTCCTCCATCTACGTGGGCGTGGCGATAGTCTTCGGCATCATCGTGTTTGTCCTTGGCGGCAGCCAGATGGGTACGGAGTACTTCGCCGGGTACATCACCGAAAAGGCCCTGTCGGTGGACAACCTGTTTGTCTTCCTGATCATCATGGCGAGTTTCCGGGTGCCGCGTGAGGACCAGCAGAAGGTCCTGCTCTTCGGCATTGTCTTCTCGCTGATTGCCCGCACCGCCTTCATCTTCCTCGGCGCAGCACTGATCAATTCCTTCTCCTGGATCTTCTACCTCTTCGGCCTGATCCTGCTGATCACCGCCGGAAACCTGCTCAAGCCCGAAAGCACCGAGGGCGACGACGAAGCCAACAACTTCATCATCCGGCTGGCCCGGAAGATCTTCCACACCTCGGACTCCTACGACGGCGACAAGCTGTTCACCATGGAGAACGGCAAGCGCGTCCTGACGCCCATGCTGCTGGTCATGGTGGCCATCGGCGGTACCGACATCCTCTTCGCGCTGGACTCCATTCCGGCCATCTTCGGCCTGACCCAGAACGTCTACATTGTCTTCACCGCCACCGCGTTCTCCCTGATGGGCCTTCGCCAGCTGTACTTCCTGATCGACGGCCTGCTGGACCGCCTGATCTACCTGACCTACGGCCTGGCCGCCATCCTGGCCTTCATCGGCGTCAAGCTTGTCCTGCACGCCCTGCATGAAAACACCCTGCCGTTCATCAACGGCGGCGAGCATGTACCGGTCATTGAAATCACCACCACACTGTCCCTTTCCGTCATCATCGGCGTGCTGGTGGTCACCGTCATCGGTTCCCTGGTCAGCCCGGCAGGCAAGGCCATGACGGCGGTCAACAACGCCCGCCGCCATGCCGACGCCTACCTGGACCTGTCCTACACTGCCGATCCGGCCGAGCGCGAGCGGGTGTACAAGGCACTGTGCGACGAAGAGCAGGACATCCTGAAGATGGACCTCAAGTACCGCGACAAGGTCAAGGACATCGGGGAGATCCGCGAAACCGTGGCCCGCGCTCACAGCGAGCACGAGCGCTACCTCTCCCGCTAGGAAACAGCACCAGTCCCGGCCCAACCCGCCTGGACGGCAACAACGCCCGGGCAGCGACACCGCTGCCCGGGCGTTGTTGTGCGGCTTCCCGGGGTTTCCGCAAGGCTCCGGGGTTTCCGCAAGGCTCCGGGGCTTCTGCAAGGCTCCGGGGCTTCCCGGCGGCACTTCCGGTCCGGTTCAGCCTTCCCTGACGGTCCGTTTCCTAGCGGTCCGTTTCCTGGCGGTGCAGCCGCGGGATGCTGCCTGCCGTCGCCATCCGTCCACCCGCCCGGCGGACCGCCATCCCCAGGCAGACTCCGGACACCAGTCCGCCAAGCCCGCCCGCGGCCAGGTCCCCCATGGTGTCCCCGTAGCCCACGTTGATACTCCCGTCGACAAAGGCGTTGCCCCACCATTCGCCCATCTCCCATAGGACACTCAGCGCCAGTCCCAGGGAGAGCACCAGCACGGGCACAACCAACGGCAGGGAGCGCGAGGGGCGGTGCGGACGGCGTACGGCCGGGACCGCGTTGAACTGGACCAGCAGGAAGTAAGACATGGCGGCAAGAACACCCGTGGCCGCGCAATGGATGGCCAGGTCCCACCAGGAGATGCGGGCATACAGGTTTGCCACGCTGCTCCATGCCGCCAGCAGCAGCACCAGGCCGTACGCCGTGTCGAATCCCGGAATCACGTCCAGGCTGCGGGCAACCAGCAGCCCCAGCAGCACCAGCAGGAACAGGGCGGTTTCCACCGGTCCCAGCAGCAGGAGTGCGCCGGCCACGCTGAGGATGCCCAGCACACGCACCACGTCCGCAATGACTTCCCCGCGGGTCTCCGGCGGCCGGAGCAGTGCATCGATCATCCTCATACGGTAGCCCGGCCGCGGCTGCGGCAGGAGGGGGCGCGGGGATCCGCGAACCGGGGACCACAGCCGCCCCACGCTAAACTCGGCGCATGTCCACTGTGCTTCCGCCCGTTACCGTGGTGATCCCATGCCGCAATGATGCCGCGCTGCTGGAAGCCTGCCTGCAGTCACTGGCCGGACAGAGCCTCGCGCCGCGGGAAATCGTGGTGGTGGATAACAACAGCACCGATGCCAGCGCTGAAACGGCGCGCCGTTTCGGCGCCCGGGTGGTCTTTGAGCCGGTGCCCGGTATTCCGGCCGCGGCAAGCGCCGGGTACGACGCCGCGTCCGGCCCGCTCGGCGCGGACACAGTTGCGGCAGGTGCCGCAGCCGGCCCGGCGACGGTCCCGGAACCGGACCTGATTATTGCCCGATGTGACGCCGATTGCGTGCTTCCCCGGGATTGGGTTCAGAGAATAGCTGAATCGTTCGCCGCGGACCCGGCTTTGGAAGTGCTCAGCGGGCCCGGGGTGTTCTACGGAATGTCCCCGCGCACCGGACGGCTGGTTTCCCGCCTGTATCTGGGCTCCTACTACCTGGCCATGGGATCGGCCCTGGCCCACTGGCCGTTTTTCGGGTCCAACCTGGCTCTGCGGGCACGCACCTGGCAGGACGTCAGCGGGCAGGTGCACCGTGAGGATGCGCAGATGCACGACGACGTATGCCTGAGCTTCCACTTGGGTCAGGGCCGCCGCTGCAGGCGGGACCGGAGCCTTGTTGTCGGGATGGCACCGCGGGCCGTACAGACCAGGGCCAACCTGGCCCTGCGGTTCCGCCGGGCCTTCCACACTCTCGTCTCCCACTGGCCGCCGGAATATCCGTGGGTGCGCTGGGGCAGGCGCGTTGCCCGGGGCTGAAAGGGCACGGAGGAAGACGGTTTGAGTGCCCTGCGAAGCGCGGAAGTCCGTTGCCGCCGTGCCTGGCCCGCAGGCCCGGGGAATCCCGTCTAGGGGTAGAGCAGGGGCAGCTGCAGCACGAGCCACGGGCTGAACGCCCAGGGGGTCAGCCGCACCGCATCAACCAGCGGCACGGGGTCAACCCACTGCCAGTCCATGACCTCGTCCTCCGCCGGCACCGGATCCGCGTCGGCAACCGCGGTGTAGACCGGGCAGATTTCATGCTCCACAATCCCGGAGGCGTCCACGGCGCGGTAGCGGAAATCCGGCAGGCGCAGGGTCAGATCGCGGACCTGAAGGCCCAGTTCGCGCTCCGCCCGCCGGCGGACCGCGTCCTCGTTTGGTTCGCCGGGGCCGGGGTGGCCGCAGAACGAATTGGTCCACACTCCCGGCCAGGTCAGCTTGGACAGAGCGCGCCGGGTCACCAGCAGCTGGCCGCGGGTGTTGAACACGTGCGTGGAGAACGCCAGATGCAGTGGAGTGTCGGTGGTGTGCACCCCGGCCTTGTCCCGGGTGCCCAACGCATGGCCGTCATTGTCAACCAGAACCACCAGTTCTGCGCGGCCTGTCATTTCTTCCACTCGTCCCATACGTGTTTACTTTACCTATGCAGACGCACCCCCCGCTCGAGCTGAACACCGGCCAGGAGCAGGTAGAGGCAGTCCTGAACCGGTTCTTCGAACAGGCCAAGGAACGGGCAGTCAAGCTCGGCTCCAGCTACCTGTCCCTGTGGCAGGCCTTGGAGGATTCCACGGCCGGGGGGAAGCGGGTGCGTCCGCGCAGCCTGCTGACCGCCTATCTGCACCTTGGCGGGACGGACATCCGCGCCGCTGCGCACGTAGGTGCCGCTTTCGAGCTGCTGCATACGGCGTTGATTGTGCACGATGACGTCATTGACCTGGATTTCTCCCGCCGGGGCCACTCCAATGTTTCCGGTGTGTACCGGGACCTGGCTGCATCAGCGGGCGCGGGGGAGGGCGCTGCACGGCACCGCGGCCTGTCCGCCGGGGTTATTGCCGGAGACCTGGCCCTGACCGGTGCGTTCCGGCTGCTGGACAGTGCCGGAGTGGACACGGACCTGCGGCTCCGATTGGCGGAAATCCTCGATGACGCCGTCTTTGCCTCCGCCGGAGGCGAGCTGATCGACGTCGACTTTTCCTTCCACCCCGGTGCCCCGCCCATTTCCGAAATCCTGCACATGGAACGCCTGAAGACCGCCGTGTACTCCTTCGAGGCGCCGCTGCAGGCCGGCGCCGTGCTTGCCGGGGCGTCCGACGACGTTGTGTCCACTCTGGGCCTGTACGGACAGGACATCGGTATCGCCTACCAAGTCGTGGATGACCTGCTGGGCGTGTTCGGCGCCGAAAGCGCCACCGGCAAATCCAGTTTCTCCGACCTGCGCGAGGGTAAGCGCACCGTGCTGGTCTCCTATGTGGCGGATAAGCCGGAATGGGCCGAACTGTCCGGGCTGATCGGCAACCCCGACCTCACCGTCCGCGATGCCGCCCGTGCCCGCGAACTGCTCGTATCCTCCGGCGCCCGGGACCACGCCCGCGAGTTGATGCAGGAATACGCAGACCGGGCACGGCAGCACCTGGACTGCCCGGCCGTGACGCCTGGACTGCGCGCCGCGTTGTCCGCCGTCGTTGACGACGCCGTGAACCGGGGACGCTAGGACGTGGCAGCAGAGCAGGGGCTGGCCCTCTACAACACTGTGTCCCGGCAGACCTCGGCCGTCCTGATCCGGAACTATTCAACATCCTTCGGGCTGGCTTCCCGGCTGCTCTCCGCGCGTACCCGGATGCAAATCGAAACCATCTACGCGCTGGTGCGGCTGGCCGATGAAATCGTCGACGGCGTGGCTGCGGCGGCCCACATTCCGCGCGCAGAGATCGGGGTGCTGCTCGATGAACTCGAAGCGGACACCGAACGTGCGCTCCGGACCGGTTACAGCACCAACCTGGTGGTCCACGCCTTCGCGCTGACCGCCCGCGGGACCGGCATCGGCACGGACCTCACGCGCCCCTTCTTTGCCTCCATGCGGGCGGACCTGGACCAGGCAGAGCACACCGCGGCCAGCTTCAATGACTACGTCTACGGCTCGGCCGAAGTCATAGGACTGATGTGCCTGCAGTGCTTCCTGTACGGGATCTCCCTGCCCGAGGACCAGGCCAAACGGCTGCGGGAAGGCGCCCAGCGGCTGGGCGCGGCATTCCAGAAGGTCAACTTCCTCCGGGACCTGGCGCAGGACTTCGAGGCCCTGGGCCGCAGCTATTTCCCCGGCGTTACCGTTGCGGCGTTCACCGAAGCGGACAAGAACCGGATCCTGGACGGGATCGACGCCGACCTGATCGTGTCCGGCGCGGCGGTGGCGCAGCTGCCGCCGGGCTGCCGTGCCGCCGTCGCTTTGGCCCAGGACCTGTTCAGCGAGCTCGCCCGCCGGCTCCGGGACACCCCGGCCGAGCAGCTGCGCAGCACCCGCATCCGGGTGCCCAATCCGGTCAAGGCCCGGATAGCGGCCCGGGCGCTGCTGACCCGCAAAGTGGCCGCCCGGCCGGTATCCCCAACCGCCCCGAACGGAAGGCAACCATGAGCACGAGTCCGCGCACCGCCGTCGTAATAGGCGGCGGCATCACGGGTCTGGCCACTGCCGCGCTGCTGGCACGCGAAGGCCTCTCGGTGACCGTGCTGGAAAAGCAGCCCGAAACCGGCGGCCGTGCCGGCAGCTGGGAAACCGGCGGCTTCCGCTTCGACACCGGTCCGTCCTGGTACTTGATGCCGGAAGTCTTTGACCACTTCTTCCGGATGCTCGGGACCTCCGCCGCAGCGCAGCTGGACCTGGTCCGGCTGGATCCCGGCTACCGGGTGCTGTTCGAGGATGAGCCCGAACCGGTGGATATTGCTGCCACCCGCGAGGCCAACATTGCGCTCTTTGAATCCCTTGAACCCGGCGCCGGACCGCGCCTGGCGGAGTACCTCGAGTCCGCCGAAGAGGTCTACGCGATGGCGAAAAAGCGGTTCCTCTACTCCACGTTCGCATCGTTCGCCCCGCTGCTGCGCGCCGACGTGCTGCGCCGGGGACCCCGGCTGGCCCGGCTGCTGCTCGAACCGCTGAGCACCTTCGTGGCCAAACGCTTCACCGATCCGCGGATTCGGCAAATCCTGGGCTACCCGGCTGTGTTCCTGGGTTCCTCGCCGTTCACCACGCCCAGCATGTACCACCTGATGAGCCGGCTGGACCTTGCTGACGGGGTGCTGTACCCCATGGGCGGCTTCTCCCGGATGGTATCCGTGATCGGCGACCTGGCCCGCGCCGAGGGCGTTCGGATCCTCACCGGAGCAGAGGTCACCGGTATCCGCACCACCGCCGCCGGCCGGCGCAAACCGGGCGTTGCCGGTGTCCGCTACCGGGACGCCGGGGGAGCCGAAGCGTCCCTGGACGCGGACCTGGTGGTCTCGGCCGCGGATCTGCACCACACCGAAACCGCCCTGCTGCCGGCCGAACTGCAGACCTACCCGGAGAGGTACTGGCAGCGCCGCGTTCCCGGTCCCGGCGGGCTGCTGCTGCACCTGGGCGTGCAGGGCAAGCTCCCGCAGCTGGAACACCACACCCTGCTGTTCACCAGGGACTGGGAAGCGAACTTCGGGAAGATCTTCGGCAAGGAAACGTCCGTGCCGGATCCAGCCTCCCTGTATGTATGCCGGCCCAGCGCCACGGACCCGGATGCGGCCCCTGACGGCCACGAGAACCTGTTTGTCCTGGTCCCCGTACCGTCCGACCCGTCACTTGGCGCCGGCGGCATTGACGGCGCCGGGGACCCCCGGATCGAAAAAATGGCCGACGCCGTAATTGCCCAGCTTTCGGCCTGGGCCGGCATTCCCGACCTGGCCGAGCGGATCATCATCCGCCGCACGGTGGGGCCGCAGGATTTCGTGACGGACCTGAACTCGTGGCGCGGCACCATGCTTGGTCCGGCGCACATCCTTAAGCAAAGTGCCTTTTTCCGCGGCACCAACGCCAGCCGGAAGGTGGACGGGCTGCTGTACGCCGGCGGGTCCACGCTGCCCGGCATCGGCCTGCCGATGTGCCTGATCAGCGCCGAACTGGTGCTCAAGCGGCTGCGCGGGGAGACGGGCACCGAGGCGCTGCCCGAGCCGGCACCGTGGTCTGCTGCTGCTGCTGCTGCTGCTGCTGCGCCGGCTGCGGGCCCCGGACATGCTTCCCCCGGACTGGAAACATCTGGACTGGATCTATCTGGGGCGGAGGACGCCTGATGGGAGTGCTGTACCTGCTTTTCCTGCTGCTGTCCCTGGGGTGCATGGCCCTGCTGGACCACCGGTTCCGGCTGTTCTTTTTCGCCGATGCCCGCCGCGCCGGGATTGTTCTGGTCCTCGGGGTCTTGTTCTTTACCGCTTGGGATCTGGCCGGCATCGGCGCGGATATCTTCTACCGCGGAGAGACCCCGTTTATGCTCGGCCTCGCCCTGGCCCCGCACCTTCCCGTGGAGGAGATCTTCTTCCTGGCCTTCCTCTGCTATCTGACCATGGTGGTTTTCGGCCTGGTCCGGCTGGCCGCCGGACTCGCTGCGGAACGGGGCGCGAACCGGGCGGCCGCACGGATGCAGGCCCGCGCGCCCGGACAGCCGGGGCAACTTGGGCACCCCGGCCAACCAGGGCAACCGGGGCGCAAGCCGGTGCGTAAACCGACGGAACGGCCGCAGCCATGACGTACTGGACCCTCAACGCGTTTTTCCTGCTGCCGGCCGCCGGAGCATGCGCCGCAGTACTGCTGGCCAGGCGCCGCCGGCCGCGCTTCTACGCCGCGGCAGCGGCCGTTACGGCCGCCGTCCTGCTGGCCCTGACGGCGGTCTTCGACAACATGATGATCCGCGTGGGCCTGTTTTGGTACAACAACGAGCGCATTTCCGGCGCGTTCGCGGGTGCCGCTCCGCTCGAGGACTTCGCCTACCCGCTGGCGGCCGTCCTATTGCTGCCGGCCCTGTGGATCCTTTTGCCGGGCCGGGCCCCCGAACCGGGCGCCCCAAGGCCGGGCACTGCATCAACGCCGGACACTGTATCAACGCCGGACACCGCACATCCTGCCCCTAAGGAGAATCCGTGAGCACCGGCTCCACCCGAACGGCCGGCAGCACCCTGCGGATGCTGCTGGTGTCCTCCCGGCCGCTGTCCTGGGTCAACACCGCCTACCCGTTTGCTGCCGCGTACCTGTTGACCACGGGACGGATTGACGCTGCATGGGTGATTGGAACCCTGTATTTCCTGGTGCCCTACAACCTGGCGATGTACGGCATTAACGACGTTTTCGACTATGAGTCGGACCTGCACAATCCACGCAAGGGCGGTGTGGAGGGCGCGGTCCTGGACCGCAGTTTCCACCGCGTCACCCTCTGGGCGGCACTGGCCACCAACGTGCCCTTCCTCGCCGCCCTGGTGCTGCTGGGCAGCCCGCTGTCCTGGCTGGTGCTGGCCGTCAGCGTGTTCGCCGTCATTGCCTACAGCGCTCCCGGCCTCCGGTTCAAGGAGCGCCCGTTCCTGGACTCCATGACCTCCAGCACCCACTTCGTCAGCCCGGCCCTGTACGGACTGGTGCTTGCCGGGGCTGTGTTCACCCCCGGCCTGTGGGCTGTGCTGGGTGCCTTCTTCCTCTGGGGAATGGCCAGCCAGGCCTTCGGCGCCGTGCAGGACGTGGTGCCGGACCGGGAGGGCGGCATCGGGTCCATCGCCACCGTGCTCGGTGCCCGGCCCGTGGTGCGGCTTGCCGCAGCGGCGTATTTGGCTGCGGGCCTGCTGATGCTGATGACCCCATGGCCGGCGCTGCTGGGCGGGCTGCTGGCCGTGCCCTACATCCTCAACCTGCTGCCGTTCATGGGCATTACCGATGCCGGCTCCGCCGCTGCCAACGCCGGGTGGAAGCGGTTCCTGAAACTGAACTTCCTCACCGGTTTCCTGGTGACGCTGCTGATCATCTGGTACTGGCCCAGCCGGTAAGAACCCGGCCGGTAAGAACCCGGCCGGTAAGAACCCGGCCGGTAAGAACCCGGCCGGGTTAGAAGCCCGGCAGGCAGCAGCACACGCAAAAGCGGCCGGCCCCCGAGGGGACCGGCCGCTGCTGTCTACGCGGATCTGCCGGAAACCGGCGTCAGCTTCTGAAGGGAGCAGTTACTCCGCGACGCCCACAAACTCGGCCTTTTCGTTGGCCGTGGTTTCGCCCTGGGCCAGGGACAGGCGCAGCTTCCCGCCAAGCGTCGCGTCAACGTTGGTCCAGTACTGGATCGCTGCTTCGCGGATGTGCGGGCGCTGCACACCGGAGATGGCACCGGTGATGGTTTCCAGGAAGCGTTCCTTGGCGGCGTCGTCGTAGACCTCGCGGTACAGGGTACCGGCCTGGACGAAGTCGCTGTCCTCGGAGTGCAGGGTCTGCGCGGAACGCACCAGGGCGCCGTCGTTCTCCCAGCTGCCCGCGCCGGCCAGCGCGGCGTCGGCCACCGGGCCGCCGAGCGTGTTCGGTGCGTAGACCGGGGTTTCCGGGCTGTTGTAGGAGAAGCGCATGGCGCCGTCCTGCGAGTAGTTGTTCACCGGAGCCTTGGGTGCGTTCACCGGCAGCTGGTTGTAGTTGGCACCTACGCGGTAGCGCTGGGCATCCGGGTAGGAGAAGATGCGGGCCATCAGCATCTTGTCCGGGCTGGCGTCGATGCCGGGAACCAGGTTCGCGGGGGACAGGGCAACCTGCTCGATCTGCGCGAAGAAGTTCTCCGGGTTGCGGTTCAGGGTGTGGGTGCCCACCTTGATCAGCGGGTAGTCCGCGTGCGGCCAGACCTTGGTCAGGTCGAACGGGTTGAACCGGTAGGTCTTGGCGTCTTCGTACGGCATGACCTGAACGTGCAGGTCCCAGGACGGGAAGTTGCCCTCGGCAATGTTCTCGTACAGGTCGCGGCGGTAGTAGTCGGCGTCGGCGCCGGCAATGCGCTCGGCTTCGGCGCCGGTGATCTCATGGTTGCCCTGGTTGGACGTGAAGTGGTACTTCACCCAGAAACGCTCGCCCGCAGCGTTGATCCACTGGTAGGTGTGCGAGCCGAAGCCGGGCATTTCACGCCACGACGTCGGAATGCCGCGGTCGCCCATGAGGTAGGTGACCTGGTGGGCCGACTCGGGGGAGTTGGTCCAGAAGTCCCACTGCATGTCCGCATCGCGCAGGCCGGAGCCCGGCAGGCGCTTCTGCGAGTGGATGAAGTCCGGGAACTTGATGCCGTCGCGGATGAAGAACACCGGGGTGTTATTGCCGACGATGTCGTAGTTGCCCTCGGTGGTGTAGAAACGCATGGCGAAGCCGCGGACGTCGCGCCAGGTGTCGGGGGAGCCCATTTCGCCGGCCACGGAGGAGAACCGCTGGACGGTCTCGGTGACGGCGCCGGGGGCGAAGACAGCCGCGCGGGTGTACTTGGAGACGTCCTCAGTGACGACGAACTCACCGAATGCGCCGCCGCCCTTGGCGTGCACGATGCGCTCCGGGATCCGCTCCCGGTTGAACTGGGCCAGCTTCTCGACCAGGTAACGGTCGTGGAGGGCAATGGCGCCGTCGGCACCGGTGCTCAGCGAGTGTGCGTCGCTGGCAACCGGGGTGCCGGTCTGCGTGGTGGTGAAGTTGGACATGCTGGTTCTTTCTCTGGTGCTGGCAAAAAAGGGAGGAAGTTGGGGGTGCGGGCTAGGACGCTGCGGCGGCGCAGTCCGTGCACAGCCCGCGGTAGAGCACATCGGCAATCTGGATGGTCATGCCGTGGGTATTCCCGGGGGTGAGGCAGGGGGCGTGGCCAACGGCGCAGTCCACGTCCTCGATGCGTCCGCAGCCGGTGCATACCGCGTGGTGGTGGTTGTCGTTCACGCGGGTTTCGTACCGGGCGGGTGAGTTGGGCGGTTCGATTTTCCGGACCAGTCCCGTCTCGGCCAGGTCCGCGAGGACCACGTACACCGACTGGACCGTGATGTCCGGAAGTTCCGCGCGGACGGCTGCGGCGACGTCGTCCGCTGCCGTGTGCGGTGCGGAGTCAACAGCCCGGAGTACGGCCAGACGCTGTTTGGTGACCCGGCGGCCGTGTGCGCGCAGCTCAGCGGACCACTTGGCGGTGGTCTCCTCTGCTGCTGCTGTCCCGGTCATGGCACTCATCGTACACACTTATTCTGAGCTACTCATAATAAGTCCCGCCTTACTTGTGCCGGCCCCGGTACGCTGGGCCTAGGCAGAGGGAACACCACCCTAGGGAACAGCACCTTCAAGAACGTCACAGGGAAGCGGGGCAGCGTGCCTGCAGCAGATGCACGAACACAATTCCAGCGTGTGGCGGTGGGCGATGCGCGGGTGGACCTGCGCACGTACCGCCGGTACGACGACGCCGGGACGCCGGCGTGGCCCGGCTCCGGTTCAGAGGTGGTGCTGGTGCACGGAATCGGTGCCTCCGAACGGTACTTCGGACCGCTGATCTGGGAGCTGGCACGCACGGCCACGGTCCATACGCTGGAACTGCCCGGCTTCGGTACAGCGCCCAAGCCTGAACGGCAGCTGCAGATGGAGGATTTCGGCCGGATTGCCGTTCAGGCGCTGGAGGCCGCCGGTATCCGCGGCGCGCAGTGGGTGGGCCACTCCATGGGCTGCCAGGTGGTGGTCGAAATGGCGCTCGCCGCTCCCGACGCCGTGTCATCGGTGGTGCTCCTGGGTCCGACCATCAACGACGCCGAACGTTCCGCGCCGCTGCAGGCGCTGCGGCTGCTGCAGGACTGCCTGGGCGAACCCCCGGCGGTCAATGCCATCCTGGTCACTGACTACCTGTTCCGGGCGGGCCCGCGCTGGTACCTCAAGACGCTGCCCGTGATGATCCGGCACCGGATGGAGGAACGGATTCGGGGCGTGCAGCCGCCGGTGCTGCTGGTGCGCGGAGGCAAGGATCCGGTGGTCCGTGCTGACTGGCTGGCCCGGCTGGCCGCAGCCCGGCCCGGCACCCGCACGGCGGAAGTGCCCGGCCAGCCGCACGTGATGATGTACAACCGTCCGGTTGAGACCGCCGCCCTGCTGCACTCGGCGGTTCCCTCCCGGTGACGCAGGAACCGCGGGAAAAAGGCAGTGCAGAGCCCACGCTGGAAGGGGCGGACCCCGGCGCCGGGGTCCGCCCCCGGCGCCGGGGGCGGATCTTCCGCCGGGCCAGGGAAGCCGGAGGCTGGGCCTCGGACTACGCCTACGTGGCCTACTGGCAGGTCCGGAACTTTTTCCTGCGCCGCGACCCGTCCGCCTACCTGCACCCCGAGGGACCGCAGCAGGTGCCGGTGGTGCTGATTCCGGGCGTCTACGAAAACTGGCAGTTCCTGCGCCCCTTGGCCGACTATCTGTTCGAGCGCGGGCATCCGGTGCACACCGTGGCCCCGCTGGGCTACAACCGCGGTGTCATCAAAGACGCCGCCGTGCTGGTGGAGCGCTACCTGGTGGAACAGGACCTGCACGGCGTGCTGGTGGTGGCGCACAGCAAGGGCGGGCTGATCGGCAAGCACCTGATGACCTTGCCCGAAGGTGCCCGCAGGGTGGAACGGATGATCGCCGTGAACACACCGTTCTCCGGATCCGTTTACGCCCGGCTGTTTCCGCTGGCGAGCATCCGCGCCTTTTCCCCGCGGGACCCGTTCCTGCAGGAGCTGCTGCGCAACCAGGAAGTGAACCGCAGGATCACCTCGGTATACAGCGGCTTCGACCCGCACATTCCGGCCGGCAGCCACCTCGCCGGAGCACGCAACATCCAGCTGGAAACCATGGGGCATTTTCGGCCCATCGGGGACTCTCGGCTCCTTGAGGTACTCGAGCAGGAGCTGGACGACGCCGGAAGCTAGCCCGGCGCCGTCGTGCCCTGCTGTAGTGCCGGAACCGGACGGAACCCGTAACCGGGCTGAACCCGGGACCTGGAACCGGACGGAGTCAGGACGCCCCGCGGGCCAGTGCCTGCTCCACGGCTGCCGCCGATCCGTCCCGCCACGGTTCCCCGTGCCCGGTCAGCATCAGCGGAGCGTCGGTGTCGGCCAGCATGGACAGGGAAGCCAGGGCCTGGGCGCTGTCCGCCGTCGCGGCGCCGGAGACGATCTGCGGGCCGCGCGCGCCGGTGTAGGGGTCCAGGGTCACTAGGGAATCGCCGCTGATGAGCGTTCCGCGATCCGGATAGTGCAGGGCCACGTGCCCGGCGGTATGGCCCGGGGTGTAGATGATCCGGGGCTTGCCGGGCAGGGCGTCGCCGGAGTCCCGGGTGAGGCTGTGCACATCGGTAACGCCGCGCACGTTCAGGGCTCCGGCAAGCGTCATGGCGCCCAGCACCGGAACGGCCTTGGGATGGCGCACCGGGTACATGAACCGGTTGTTCTCGTGCTCGTAGCGGTAGGGGTGGGCGGCAATGTAGCGGTCGGCATCATGGACCAGGATGGGGGTGCGGTACTCCTGCCGGAGCCGGGCCGCCGTGCCCACATGGTCGAAGTGGGCATGCGTGAGCACCAGGGCGCGGATGTCTCCGGGGCCGTAGCCCAGCTCGTCCAGGGCTCCGGTGAGGTGGGGCCACATTCCGGGCAGTCCCGCGTCGATCACCGCCACCCCGTTGTCGTCCTCAACCAGGTACACGTTGACGTAGGCGTGTTCAATGCGGTGGATGCCGTCGGCGACGCTGCGGGTAAACACTGCGGTTCCTCCTTGGGGTGGAAACGGTGGACTGGCCTCCATCCTAAGCATGCTTGCTATTCATGTGGGCGGGTGATGGCCGGGATCTGTCCGGTGCGCCCCTAGACTGCTGGGGTGCCAAGACTCCTCGCCGACCTCACCCCCTTGCGTGAAAGCCCGGAATACCGCCGCCTCTGGGCCGGAACGGCGCTGTCCGCCGTCGGCACCCAGCTCACCCTCGTGGCGGTGAGCCTGGAAGTCTACGCACTGACGGAATCCAGTTTCTACGTAGGCCTGCTCGGATTGGTGGGCCTGGTTCCGCTGGTCCTGGCCGGGCTGTACGGCGGGTCGGTGGTGGACGCGTACGACCGCCGGAAAGTCGCACTGGTTTCCTCCCTGCTGCTCTGGGGCAGCACCATCGGCATTGCCGCGCAGGCCTGGGCCGGAGTGGGCAACGTCTGGCTGCTGTACTTCCTGGTGGCCGTCAATGCCGGCGCCGGCGGACTGAACCAGCCTGCCCGCAGCGCCATCATTCCCCGGCTGGTCCGCCCCGAGCTGCTGCCGGCCGCCAATGCGCTGAGCATGATTACCTTCGGCCTGGCCATGACCGCCGGTCCGCTGCTGGCCGGTGTGCTGGTGGCCAGGGTCGGCTACGGCTGGACCTACACCATTGACGTGGTCACCTTCACTGCCGCCATGTGGGCGCTGTACCGGCTGCCGCCCATGCCGCCGGTAGGCGAGGTGCAAAAAGCCGGGCTGAAATCGGTGCTGGAGGGATTCAGGTTCCTGGGCACCCGCCCCAACATCCGGATGACGTTTGTGGTGGACCTGTGCGCCATGGTCTTCTCGCAGCCGCGGGCCCTGCTGCCGGCCATCGGGGCGTTGGCGCTCGGCGGCGGCGCGACGACGGTGGGCGTGCTGCTGGCCGCGACGGCAGTGGGTGCCTTCCTGGCCGGTTTGTTCTCCGGTCCGCTGGGGCTGGTCCGCCGGCAGGGGCTGGCGGTGCTGTGGTCCGTGGCGGCGTGGGCACTGTCCGTATCGGCCTTCGGCGCCGTGGTGGTCCTGGCCGGACACAACGACGGCGCGGTCCCGTCCCGCTGGCTGATCCCGGCGGCCGCTGCCATGGCGTGCGCCGGGATAGCCGATTCGATCAGCAGCGTCTTCCGCTCCACCATCCTGCAGGCCGCCACCCCAGACGCGATGCGCGGACGGCTGCAGGGTGTGTTCGTGGTGGTGGTGGCCGGCGGTCCCCGGCTGGGGGACCTGGTGGCCGGCGTGGATGCTTCCTTCCTGGGGGAGGGCTGGGCCGCGGTGCTCGGCGGGCTGATCTGCCTGGCGCTGGTGGGGGTGCTGGCCCGTACCCAGCCGCGGTTTGCCCGCTACGACGCCCTGCATCCCGAGCCCTGAGCCGGCTCCTCCCGCCCCGGTGTCCGGGGCGTGTTCTACGCAGAACGGCGCGGAACAGTCCGGGATGGTTCTGCGTTGAACTAAACGGACCTACCGTAGAAGCTGCAGGCCGGCAGCGGCCTGCGTTGAAAGGACTGTGTACCCGTGCATCACCATTTCAACGGCCTCAAGACTGCCGCACTGTTCGGTGTGCTGTTTGCCGTGCTGCTGGGAATCGGGGCGATTCTGTCCTCGGGTACGGGAAGCCCCGCGTACATCTGGATCTTCCTGGCCATCGGCCTGGCCACCACCGCCTACAGCTATTGGAACAGCGACAAGCTCGCCATCCGGGCCATGCGCGCCGTGCCGGTGACCGAGGCACAGGCGCCGGAAATGTACCGGATTGTCCGGGAGCTCTCCTCGAAGGCCGGCCAGCCCATGCCGCGGCTGTATGTTTCCCCGACCATGGCGCCCAACGCCTTTGCCACCGGGCGCAACCCGCAGCACGCCGCGGTGTGCTGCACCCAGGGCATCCTGGCCCTGCTGAACGAGCGTGAACTGCGCGGTGTGCTCGGCCACGAGCTGATGCACGTCTACAACCGCGACATCCTCACCTCCTCGGTCGCCGCCGCGATTGCCGGCGTCATCACCTCGCTGGGCCAGTTCCTGCTCTTCTTCGGCGGCGGCGACCGCCGCAACTCGAACCCGCTGGCAGCCATCGCCATGGCCATTCTGGCCCCGTTTGCCGCGTCCCTGATCCAGATGGCCATCGGCCGGACCAGGGAGTACGACGCCGACGAAGACGGTGCCAAGCTCACGGACGATCCGCTGGCGCTCGCCTCGGCCCTGCGCAAACTGGAGAGCGGAACCCAGCGCGCCCCGTTGCCGGCCAATGACCAGAAGCTGGCCAACACCGCCCACCTGATGATTGCCAACCCGTTCCGCGCCGGCGTCCGCGGCCTCCTGGCCACGCATCCGCCGATGGATCAGCGGATTGAGCGCCTGGAACGGATGGCCGGCCGCGCGCTGGGCTCCTGACCGGTCCCGGCCCGTCGGCTTCCTGAACCTGCCGGTTCCTGAACCTGCCGGCTCCCGGCCCAGCCCAACCCAGTGACGAAGTAGGCTTCGAGCATGCGCCTGATACTGATCCGCCACGGCCAGACCCCGTCCAATGTGGAGCATTACCTGGACACCGCCGTCCCCGGTCCCGGACTCACCGAGCTGGGGCTCGAGCAGGCCGCCGCGCTCCCGGAAGCGCTCGGGCACGAGCCCATCGACGGGGTCTTCGCGTCCAACCTGGTGCGGACCCAGCTCACCGCCGCGCCGCTGGCTGCCGCGCTGGGGCTGCCGGTGGAGATCAGGGACGGGCTGCGGGAAATCTCCGCCGGCGACCTCGAGATGCGCAATGACCGGGATTCGATCATCGCCTACCTCAAAACCGTGTACCGCTGGGTCAACGGGGAGACGGAGGCCCGGATGCCCGGCGGCCCGGACGGCGCGGGCACCTTGGCGCGTTTTGACGGCGTCGTCGACGAACTGGCCGCCGCCGGGCTGCGGGCGCCGGTAATCTTCAGCCACGGCGCGATGATCCGGACGTGGGTCACCGCCCGGGCGCAGAACGTGGGACCGGACTTTATTGTCCGCAACGCCCTGAGAAACACCGGCATCACCGTGCTGGAAGCGCCGGAGCCCACCGTCGGCGGCGTGGGCCCGTGGCAGCTGCTGACCTGGATGGGTGAGCCCGTGGGTGGGGAATCTGTGGAGGACTACGGCGACGACGGTCCTGCCGCCGAAGACGTAAGGCTCTAGAACACAGGCGTAAGGCTCTAGAACACAGGCGTAAGGCTCTAGAACACAGGCGTAAGGCTCTAGAACACGGGCGTAAGGCTCTGGGGCACAGGAGTTCTGGAACACAGGAGCCCTGGAACGCAGACGGCGCCGTCCCCGCAGAGGGGGAGGCGCCGTCGCTGTGCCGGCCGGAACCGGGACTGCCTGGAGCTTTAGCGGAAGTTGATGAACTGCAGGTCCACGTCGAGGTCCGCGCCCTTGAGCAGCGCCATGGTGGCCTGGAGATCATCGCGGGACTTGGAGCTGACGCGCAGCTCGTCGCCCTGGATCTGCGACTTGACGCCCTTGGGGCCCTCGTCGCGGATCAGCTTGTTGATCTTCTTCGCCTGGTCCTGGGCGATGCCTTCCTTCATGGAGGCCTCGATCCGGTACTCCTTGCCGGAGGCGAAGGGCTCTCCGGCGTCCAGGGACTTCAGCGAAATGCCGCGCTTGACCAGCTTGGACTGCAGCACGTCCAGGACGGCCTTCACGCGGTCCTCGGAGTTGGCCTTCATCAGGATCTTCTCACCGCTGAAGTCCACCTCGGCGCCGACGCCCTTGAAGTCGTAGCGCTGGACAATTTCCTTCTGCGCCTGGTTCAGCGCGTTGGCCACTTCCTGCTTATCGATCTTGCTGACGACGTCGAACGTAGACTCGCTTGCCATGGGAACTCCTTGGGTCGGTGACTCTTTTCCTGTGTCTTAGCGTAGTAGGTCGCCGCGGTTCGGGCGCTCGGTTCCCAGCGATCATCCAGCCAATCCCCGGTGTTGTCTCATTGAAGTGCGGAACGGTGAGGGGGTGGAAAAGAAACCGACGGCCTATTCCGGCCAGTTCCTCCGCCGTCCCGCCTCCGTCCGGATCCGCACCGCCGCGGCCGGCTCTTTCCTCGCGGCCGCTTCTGCTGCCGGTCTCGGCACGGCGGGTGCCCCGCCCGCGCGGGCCGCGGAGAGCAGTCCCGTCACCACCCCCGACGCCGGCAACCCCCGGACCGCACACGCGCAGGGAACGCAGGAGCGTTTGGCCGGCATCCGTGCGGACCTGCTCAACGCAGTGCAGTGGGGGTCGGTGACCCAGACGCAGGCGGACGGATTCTATGCACAGCTCGAGGCCAGGATCCTGCGCGGACTGTAGCTGTGAGCCGAGGGGCGGGAACCGCCGCAGGGCCCTGTTTCAGCGGCATTTTTGGCCCGATTCGTAACTTCGGAGAATCTTCGGTAAAGTTGTCTTGCCCGCAGATACTGCGGACAAAGTCTTCACTTGAAGACGTTCGGCAGATTACCCGAGCGGCCAAAGGGGGCTGACTGTAAATCAGCTGGCAACGCCTACGGGGGTTCGAATCCCTCATCTGCCACCGACAAACCCGTCCTCACCGTCACGGTGGGGGCGGGTTTTTCTGTGTGTGAGCGTTGTATGCTCAGTGCCACGGGGCGGGCCTTGCATCCGGCTCCCCAAGATATTAGGCTACCTAACTATGACGACCGATCCCGCCCTGGACGATCTTGCGGACGAATTCCGTGAGTCCCTCCGGCTGGCACTGTACATTGCCCGCAACATGGATGCGGAGACGAACCTCAGCGCCACGCAGGTCAGCATCCTGAAAATGGCGGCCGGTGACGGCCTGCGGGTGAGCGAAATTGCCCGGAACCTGGGCGTCAAGGTGCCCAGCGCCACGGAGCAGATCATCCGGCTTGAAGGTGCGGGCCTGGTGGTGCGCAGCCCGGACCCGCACGATTCGCGCGGCGTCCGGGTCATCCTTACCCCGGTCGGAGCGAAGGAGCTGCGGGAAGCCAACGGCAGCCGGACCGCGTTGATGGCAACACTCCTCGAGCAGCTCAGCGGGGAAGAACGCAACGCCCTGGCCCAAGCGCTGCCGGTGATCCGGCGGCTGAGCAAACTGCCCGGGGCCTAGCCACGGCCTTCACCGTTCAGCGAACAGTAGAGACAATGTCCCAGCGCCCCGCTAGCGTTGAGCGTATGGCTACTATCGACATCACCGAAGCAACCTTCCCCGAAACCATCGAGGAAAACGACATCGTCTTCGTGGACTTCTGGGCGGACTGGTGCGGACCGTGCAAGCAGTTTGCACCCGTGTACGACTCGGTTTCGCAGAAGCACGAGGACATTACCTTTGCGAAGGTGGACACCGAGGCGGAGCAGGGCCTGGCCGCCGCCGCAGGCATTACCTCCATCCCCACGCTTATGGCGTTCCGCGAGAAGGTGCTGGTGTTCTCCCAGCCCGGCGCACTCAATGCGAGCCAGTTCAGCGAACTGGTGGATGCCGTGAAGGGCCTGGACATGAAGGCCGTGCACGAGCAGATCGCCGCACAGGAGCGCGAAGCAGCGGCTGGCTCCAACGGGCAGCCCACCCAGGGCTAGTCCCCACCGTTTTCAGCAGGCAGGTACCCGGTCAGGGTGCCTGCCTGCTAAGCGTTTAACGCCCGCCGCAGCCTGAGGCAAAGATCCACAACTGCTACTGTCTACCGCCGTCGTGCTGCCCGCTGTACCCTCGCTGCCAAGGGCGCAGGCCCCGGGGGAGGCACGTCCTGCAACCAGTCAGAGACGACGAAAGACAGCGAGGCCGCCATGAGTTCCAATCGGGGAGTTGCCTACATTGAACCCGGGGTAGTGGAAGTCCAGGACATCGACTATCCCACCTTCGAACTGAAAGACGGGCCGGGGGTGAATCCCGCCAACATCGGCCGGAAACTGCCGCACGCGGCCATCCTGAAAGTGGTCACCACCAACATCTGCGGCTCGGACCAGCACATGGTCCGCGGCCGGACCACGGCTCCGCCCAACCTTATTCTCGGCCACGAGATCACCGGCGAAGTGGTGGAAACCGGACCGGATGTCGAATTCATCAACGTCGGAGACCTGGTCTCGGTGCCGTTCAATATTTCCTGCGGCCGCTGCCGCAACTGCAAGGAACGCAAGACCGGGATCTGCCTGAACGTGAACCCGGAGCGCCCCGGCAGTGCCTATGGATACGTGGACATGGGCGGCTGGGTCGGCGGACAGGCCGAGTACGCCCTGGTTCCCTACGCGGACTGGAACCTGCTGCGGTTCCCGGACAAGGACCAGGCCATGGAGAAAATCATGGACCTGACCATGCTCTCGGACATTTTCCCCACCGGGTACCACGGTGCCGTCAGCGCAGGTGTGGGGGTTGGGTCCACCGTATACATTGCCGGTGCCGGGCCGGTGGGACTGGCAGCTGCCGCCTCCGCCCAGCTGCTGGGAGCCGCGGCCGTCATTGTGGGTGACCTGAACCAGGAGCGGCTGGCACAGGCCCGCAGCTTCGGCTGCGAGACGGTGGATATTTCGCAGGGCGATCCCAAGGACCAAATCGAGCAGATCCTCGGCGTGCCGGAGGTGGACTGCGGCGTGGATGCCGTGGGCTTCGAAGCCCGCGGACACGGCTCCGGATCGGACACCGAAGCCCCGGCCACCGTCCTGAATGCCCTGATGGACATCACCGCGGCCGGCGGTGCCCTGGGCATTCCAGGCCTCTACGTCACCGGTGACCCGGGCGGTATCGACGAAGCGGCACAGAAGGGGTCCCTGAGCCTGGACCTGGGCACCGGCTGGGCCAAGTCCCTGTCCTTCACCACCGGGCAGTGTCCGGTGATGAAGTACAACCGGGAACTGATGATGGCGATCCTCCATGACAGGGTCCAGATCGCCAAGGCGGTCAACGCCACGCCCATCAGCCTGGACCAGGCACCGGAGTCCTACCGCGAGTTCGACTCCGGTGCAGCCCGCAAGTACGTCATCGACCCCAATGGCATGGTGGGCTCGCACAGCTAGTCGAGGACGGCAAAGGCGGGCTTACAGCCCGGGGAAAGGAACCGGCAGCGCCAATTAGGCCTGCCGGCTCCTTTTTGCGTCTCCTGCCCTTCTGGTGCTTCCCTGCCCGGCGGTACGCTCGTTTGGTCCAAAGGCCCCGGGTTCGGCACCACGCCGAACCGGTCCCCACCACTCGCATTTGCCCACGGCTGTACACGAGTTGGAAGCGGAGATGTCATGTGCCGTTGCAGAGGAACCCTCAATAACACCTCCTCCCGGAGCCGGACGTGAACGGGGCTGATACCGCCTGGGTGCTGATCTGCGCCGGGCTGGTGCTGTTTATGACCCCCGGGCTGGCGCTGTTCTACGGCGGGATGGTGCCGGTGCGCAACGTCCTGACCATGATGATGCAGAACATCATCCCCCTCGGGGTCATTAGTCTCACGTGGGTGCTGGTGGGATACACCCTGGCGTTCAGCAACCAGGGCAATTCGCTCGTGGGGGAGTTTGATGCGTTCGCGCTGATCGACGTCGACACTCCGCAGTTCCACACGGTGGCCGCGGGGGTGACCATTCCCGCGCTGGCCTTCGTGGCCTACCAGATGATGTTTGCCATCATCACGCCGGCGCTGTTGACCGGTGCCACCGCCGGCAGGCTGCGCTTTGCAGGCTGGGTGGTGTTCCTGGCTGCATGGTCCATCCTGGTCTACCCCCAGGTGGCGCGGTGGCTATGGCACCCGAAGGGCTGGCTGGCCCAGCTCGGTGCCCAGGACTGGGCCGGCGGAATCGTGGTGCATTCTTCCGCCGGGGCTGCCGCCGTCGCGGTGCTGCTGGTGGTGGGCCGGAGGCGAGGGTGGCCGAACCTGAAAACGTCGCCCAACAACCTTCCCCTGATGCTGGTGGGCGCCGGGATCCTCTGGTTCGGTTGGTTCGGCTTCAACGCCGGGGACGGCTTGCAGGCAAATGACGTTGCCGCTCAGGCCCTGATGAACACACACATAGCCGGGTCCGCGGCCATGCTGACCTGGCTGGTGGTGGAACGGCTGCGGGACGGGCATTCCACCTTGGTGGGCGCCGTCTCCGGCGCGGTGGCCGGTCTGGCGACCATTACCCCCTGTGCCGGGTTTGTCGGCACCGGGGCGGCCCTGCTGATCGGGCTGATTGCCGGCTTGGTCTGCGCGCTCGCCGTTCAACTCAAGCGCCTGCTGCGTTACGACGACGCCTTGGACGTGATCGCCGTGCATTTTGTGGGCGGTGTGCTCGGCTCGGTCCTGCTGGGTTTCTTCGGGGACAACTCAGTAAACCCGGCAGGCGTGGACGGCGTGTTTTCCGGCGGAGGCGGGAACCTGCTGTGGCACCAGGTGGTGGCGATTGTATGCGTGGTGCTGTTCTCGTTTGTGCTCAGCTGGATCATCGCCGCGGTCATTTCGCGCACCATGGGGCTGCGCGAGCCCGGGCCGGAGCAGGAGGACCTGGACCGCGTCCAGCAGGGTGCCTCGGGGTACTCGCTCAGCGGCATCACGACCCGGCCCACAACCGCCGGACGGGCCGCAGCGAACGGCGGCAACGCCGTCGACGCCCGCAAGTCCGTACCCAACCACCTGGTGAGCGCGGTGGTGAGCACCGACCGGATCGACGGCCTGCGGGACGCGCTGCTGATGGCCGGTGCCCGCTCCCTCGAGCTCTCCGACGCCGCCGTCTACACCGGGAAGGTCCGTACCGAAGCCTTCCGCAGCGAGAAGCGGCGGATCGATTTCGCCGACCGGATGCGGGTGCAGGCGGCTGTGGACGAGGAGCACGAAGAAGCGGTGGTGGCAGTCCTGAAACGTTTCGGCGCTGAACCGGACTCGATCTACCGGCTGGCCATCACGCCGTACTAGACCTGCTCCACCTTCAGCGGCTCGGCCAGCAGTGCGCTGAGGGATTCCTGCAGATCCTGCAGCGCGGCGCCGCGGGCGTGGCGCTGCAGGTCTTCCTGGGTGGCCCACTGTTCGGCCAGCACAATGGCCGCTTCGGAGTCTTCAACAATCTCGTAGCGCAGGCAGCCCGGTTCGGTGCGGACCTGCTCAATGGCGATCTCCAGCGCCAGTTTCACCCGGTTGTATTCACCGGGATTGGGGACCATGGTGGCGCGGAGGTTGATGGGGGCATTGGCTTCAGTCATGTCCCTACCCTAAGCCGACGCGGCGCCGTGCGCCCGGTGCGCAGGCGGTGCCTTCGCAGCGGGCAGAACTTGCTAGCGCCGGCGGTGGTCCATGGGGGCAAGCTTCGGGCCGTAGGTAGGTTTGCGGTACCCGCTGAGCATGATCATCCGAACCACCCGCTGCCGGTGTCCGCGCCATGGTTCGAGCAGTTCCAGCATGCCGGCGTCGTCCGTGCGGCGGCCCGTCAGCGCGGCACCCACATAGGCGGCCAGATGGTAGTCGCCCACGGAGACCGAGTCCGGTGCTCCGTGGGTGCGCTGGGTAATCTCCGCCGCGCTCCACACTCCGACGCCCGGAACCGAGCAGAGCCTTGCGGTCAGGTCATCGCCCAGCGGGGCATTGGCCAGCCGCTCCAGTCCGGAGGCCAGTGAGCAGGCGCGCAGGATGGTGCTGGAGCGGGATAAATCCACCCGGGCCTTGTGCCAGTCCCAGCTGGGGATCCGCCGCCAGGTCTCGGGTGCGGGGGCGGCCTTCATTCCGGCCGGTGCCGGCCCGGGCGCGTCGGTGCCGTACCGGCTCACCAGGTAGCGCCAGGCGTAGTAAGCCTCGATCACGGTTACTTTTTGTTCCAGCACCACGGGGATCAGGGAGTCCATGATGCGGCCGGTGCTGGGCAGGCGCAGCGAGCGGTTGCGGCGCCGGGTCTCGGTGACCATGCGCGGCAGCGTGGCGCAGAAGGCGTCGTCGTCGAATTCCGTCCAGTCATCGTGCTCGCCCAGCAGGGCGGGCACCGAGTCCAGTGCCCATCCCGCGCCCGGGCCCCAGGCCTGGGCCCGTACGCGTGCACCCGGCGCGGGGGCGGGTTCTTCGCGCAGGTTCAGGGTGGCCGGCCCCTCCGGGGTGAGGAACGCAAGCCAAGCCGCACCGGGCGCGAGCCGGATGGTGGGATCGCCCTTGCCCCGGACCAGGATCCGCAGCGAGGTATGCAGGCAGTACGGGGCGGGGGAGTCCCAGTAACGCACCGGGCCGGCGGGAACCGACTGCAGCGGCGCGGCAGCGGCAGTGAAGGACATGCCCCTATGGTTGCACGCACCGCCCCCGTTCCGGTGCCGCTTCCGTGGCCCCGGTGGTGTGGTGTTAGCTACTAGGCCGCGTGCCCTGCGTCCGGCCGGGAACCGTTGTGCGGGTTTTGCGGCGCCGTGTTTCGCCTCCGGTGGACAGCGGGAGGTTTGGAAGTAACGTGGGTCACATGAAGTACGCCAACACAGTCCTGGACCTGATCGGCAATACGCCCCTGGTGAAGCTGAACAATGTCACCGAAGGGATCCGCGCCACCGTCCTGGTGAAACTGGAGTACCTGAATCCGGGCGGGTCCGTGAAGGACCGGATTGCGGTGAAGATGATCGACACCGCGGAGCAGGAGGGCAAGCTGCGCCCCGGCGGAACGGTGATCGAACCCACCAGTGGCAACACCGGCGTCGGGCTGGCGCTGGTGGCGCAGCAAAAGGGCTACCGGTGCATCTTCGTCACCCCGGACAAGGTGGGTGTGGAGAAGCGGGACGTGCTGCGGGCGTACGGCGCCGAAGTGGTGGTGACCCCGACGTCGGTGGCCCCGGACAGTCCAGACTCCTACTACGGCGTCTCGGACCGCCTGGTGCGCGAAATCGACGGGGCGTACAAACCGGACCAGTTCTCCAACCCGTCCGCCCCGGCCAGCCACTTCGAATCCACGGGGCCGGAAATATGGGCGGACACCGAGGGCCGGGTCACCCATTTCGTGGCCGGCGCAGGCACCGGCGGCACCATCACCGGCACCGGGCGCTACCTCAAGGAAATCTCGGCGGACCGGCCCTCCGGCCCGGTGCGCGTGATCGCCGCAGACCCGGAAGGGTCGGTCTACTCCGGCGGCAGCGGACGCCCCTACTTCGTGGAGGGGGTGGGGGAGGACATGTGGCCGGCGAACTACGACCGGTCCGTGCCCGATGAGGTGATTGCCGTGCCGGACGCGGACTCCTTCGCCATGACCCGCCGCCTGGCCCGGGAGGAAGGCCTGCTGGTGGGCGGGTCCTCCGGCATGGCCGTGACCGCGGCACTGCAGGCTGCCCGCGGCCTGGGACCCGACGACGTCGTGGTGGTCCTGCTGCCGGACAGCGGCCGGGGCTACATGGGCAAGATCTTCAACGATGAGTGGATGCGTTCCTACGGTTTCCTCCAGGACGGCGGCGAGCAGGCCTCCGTGCGGGACATGATGGAGATGAAGGACGGGTCGCTGCCCGCCCTGGTGCACACGCATCCGAACGAGACGGTGCGTGACGTGATTGCCATCCTCAACGAGTACGCGGTCTCCTGCCTGCCGGTGCTTTCGCAGGAACCGCCGGTGGTGCTCGGCGAGGTCCTCGGCTCCGTGGACGAGCGCTCGCTGACGGAGAAACTCTTCCGCGGTGAAGCCAAGCCCACGGACCGGATCAGCGAACACATGGGTCCGCGCCCGGCCCTGGTCGGCGCCGGAGACTCCGTGGCTTCGGCCCGCGCCAAATTGCAGGACGACGACGCCGTGATGGTGACGTCCGACGGCGCGGCCATCGGCATGCTGACCCGGCACGACCTGCTTTCGTACCTGAGCCTCTGACCGGCCGCCGCCGGACGGCCGTTTTCCGCACCAACCCGCCGGCATGCCGGCACAGGAGGAACCAATGACCAGCTTCAGCACCCGCGCCGTCCATGCGGGGCAGGCCCCGGATCCCACCACGGGGGCAGTCATTCCGCCGCTGTACCAGAGCACCACTTATGCCCAGGACGGCATCGGGGGGCTGCGGAACGGTTATGAGTACGGCCGCGGCACCAACCCCACCAGGGACTCGCTGCAGGAGCAGCTGGCGGCGCTGGAGGGCGGGAAGCACGCGTTTTCCTTCAGCTCCGGCCTTGCCGCCGAGGACGCCCTGATCCGGGGGCTGCTGGCTCCGGGGGACCACATTGTGCTGGGCAACGACGCCTACGGCGGCACCTACCGCCTGATCACCAAGGTGCTGGGGGCCTGGGGAATCACCAGTGCGGCAGTGGACATGTCCGACGCCGGTGCCGTGCAGGCCGCCGTCGCCGCAGGCAACACGAAAATCGTGTGGCTGGAAACGCCGTCGAACCCGATGATGAAGATTTCCGATATTGCCGCCACCGCCCAGGCGGCGCACGACGCCGGGGCGCTGCTGGTTGTCGACAACACTTTTGCCTCCCCCTATCTGCAGCAGCCGCTCTCGCTGGGCGCCGACGTCGTGGTGCACTCCACCACCAAGTACATCGGCGGGCATTCCGACGCCGTAGGCGGCGCGGTGGTCCTCAACGACGACGCGATGGCGGAGAAGGTCGGGTTCATCCAGTTTGCCGTTGGAGCGGTGTCCGCACCCATGGAGGCCTGGCTGACCACGCGCGGGCTGAAGACCCTGGCCGTGCGCATGGACCGGCACTCCGCCAACGCCATGGCCGTGGCGAAATGGCTCCGGGACCAGCCGGCGGTGGAAAATGTGCTGTATCCGGGCCTCGAAGAACATCCCGGGCATGACCTGGCCAAGGCACAGATGAAGGACTTCGGCGGCATGGTGTCGGTGTCTTTCAAGGGCGGCGAGGCTGCCGCCCGGACGGTCGCCGAATCCACGCGCCTGTTCCTGCTGGCCGAGTCGCTGGGCGGGGTGGAATCCCTAATGAATTACCCGTCGGAAATGACCCATGCCTCGGTGAAGGGGACCGAGCTGGCGGTGCCGGAGAACCTGCTGCGTTTGTCCGTGGGCATCGAGGACGCAGAGGACCTCATCGCGGACCTGGATTCGGCGTTCGGGCGGCTGTAGCCGCAGCCCGGGTTAGCCGCTGCCCGGCGTCAGGTGCGGGGCCGGCGGCCTTTGGGCCCGCGCTTCTTCGGGTCCCGGAGCCGGAAGAAACGGTTGCTGGCGGGCAGCCAGAGCAGCCCGGCGCAGGTCAGCAGGACCAGACCCACGGCCACCAGAGCCGGGCCGCGGAAGAGCAGCGGGAACCCGCCGATGGCAGCGATGCTGGTGAGGGTTTCACGGGCGCTCCGCTTGCCTGCCCGCAGCCGGAGAACGC
The DNA here is from genome assembly GCF_030125565.1 of Arthrobacter sp. zg-Y1143. NCBI lineage: Bacteria > Bacillati > Actinomycetota > Actinomycetes > Micrococcales > Micrococcaceae > Arthrobacter > Arthrobacter sp. zg-Y1143. The sequence continues at coordinate 93,760 of NZ_JASKLW010000004.1, forward strand.
TGTACGCGCTGAGCGCTGCCAGGGCCAGGACAAGGATCCCCAGCATGGTCAGTGCCGTGCTGTCCTGGTGCTGGGTGCGGGCGGATACAACAAAGGAAACCCCTGCCGCGGCCAGCAGGACCGCCGCCCCCAGCCAGGCTGCGGCGGCAATGCGGATGATCGACGGCGGGGGCGTCCGGGGTGATGCACCGGAGGGGCCGGGCGCTGCAGGGGTGTTGCCGGGACGCATCAGCGCGGCGCCACAATCTGTTCGCGGGTTGCGGCATCGTAGCGGTAGACCTCGCGGCCGCCAATCCACACTCGCATGGCACGCTGCATCACATCCAGCGGATCACCGCTCCAGAGGACCAGATCGGCGTCCTTGCCGGGCTCCAGCGAGCCAAGCCGGTCCGCCAGGCCAAGCACCCGGGCGGGGTTGATGGTGACCGAACGCAGTGCTTCCTTCCGCTCCAGCCCCTCCTTGACCGCGAGCGCCGCCTGGTAGATCAGGAAGTTGACGGGCACCACCGGGTGGTCGGTGATGATGGAGATTTCCACTCCGGCGGCGGCCAGCTTGCCCGGGTTGGCCATGCTGCGTCCGCGCAGCTCCACCTTGGACCTGGTGGTGAACAGGGGACCAATCAGCACCGGCACCCCGCGCCCGGCCAAGACATCGGCCAGCAGATGCGCTTCCGTTCCGTGGTCCAGCACCAGGTCGTAGCCGAATTCGTCCGCGAGCCGCAGGGCAGTGCCGATATCGTCGGCGCGGTGCGCGTGCTGCCGCCACGGGATTTCCCTCCGGAGCACCATGGCCAGGGCTTCCATGTGCGGATCGCGGGCATCCGGGTCCGCTTTGCCCATGTAGTTTTGCGCGTCCATAAACGCCTGCCGGATCACCATGGCGGTACCCAGCCGCGTAGAGGGGGTCTGCTTCTTCTCGCTGTAGATCCGCTTGGGGTTCTCACCCAGGGCGGACTTCAACCCGCTGGGCGCGCGCAGGACCATTTCCTCCAGGTAACGCCCGTGCGTGTGCAGGGCCACGGCCTGCCCGCCGATCGGATTGCCCGAACCGGGGTTGATGTTGGCGGTGGTCACGCCGCCGGCCAGGGCGTCGTCGAACCCGGTGTCGAACGGGTTCACGGCATCGAGGGCGCGCACGCCGGCCATCACCGGGTCCGTCATTTCGTTGGAGTCATTGCCGGCCCAGCCTTCACCCTCCTCGTGGACCCCCAGATGCGTGTGGGCGTCCACCAGCCCCGGCAGCAGCCACTGCCCGCCGGCGTCGAGCACCTGCGCCGACTCCGGCACCCGGACGTCCGGGCCCAGCTCGCGGATCCGGCTGCCTTCAACGAGCACCGTGCCGTCAAAGGGATCCCCGGTGACCGGTACCACATGGGCATTTGTGAGGGCCAGCAACGCGTCAGACATGGGGGACCTTTCGCTCTTCAATCTTCTCCGGCCAGCCTAGCGCCTGCCCCGGCAGGGGCAGGCCGAAGGGGTTGCCCGGTAGACTGGGACAAGTCAATATCGCCATATCGCTATGCGGCGCCACGAGCGCGGACGGCAGTGCTTACAGGAGAACAATGGGCCAGATCCACCGATCCGCCTTCGTGCGGACCGTTGCGACCCTGGGGGCGCTGGCACTAGCCGGGCTGCTCGTATGGACAGCTTTTGATGTGTCGCCGCGCCACGGACTGGATTTCCGCGTTTACCTCACCGGCGGACAGAGTGTGCTGGACGCCGGCGGCGAGCTGTACACCAAGGCGCTGCAGTACGACGCCGACAGCAGTCTCCTCTTTACGTATCCGCCTTTTGCGGCGCTGGTTTTTGCGGTGCTGGCTCCGTTCGGGCAAGGCATCGGCCTGAACATCTTTACCGGCATCTCCATCGCCATAGCCGCGGCAACCGCGCTCTGGGGCGTCCGGTACGTCTTCGACCGGGCCGGCGCCATGGATGTCCTGCGCCATCCCTGGCTGCGTCCGCTTGCCACGCTCGCGGCGGGGTTCATCGTGCTGCTCGGTCCCTGGCGGGAAACCCAGGCCTTCGGGCAGATCAACATCCTTCTGTTCGGGCTGATCATGGCCGACTTCGTGGTCAAGCGGGAAGGCTGGCCCACTGGGCTGCTGACCGGCGTGGCCGCCGGATTGAAGCTCACCCCGCTGGTCTTCGGCCTGTACTTCCTGGCTCGTGGGGACTGGCGGGGCCTGCGCAACATGACCTACGGCTTCCTTGCAACGTTCGGCCTGGGCTTCCTCATTCTGCCCCGGGAATCCAAAACCTATTGGCTGGAGCTGCTGCCGGATACCTCCCGGATCGGCGGCGCCGGCTATGTGGACAACCTCTCCATCAAGGGCGCCATCCTGCACTTCGGCGGCCCGGACTTCCCCGTGGACCTGCCCTGGCTGATCCTCACCCTCCTGGCCGTCGCTGCCGCGGCAGTCATCATCCGCATGGCCGGCAACCGCGGGCAGACGTTCACGGCCCTGGCGGCCACGGCACTGCTGATGCTGCTGATGTCCCCGGTGTCCTGGTCCCACCACTGGGTATGGGTGGCACTTTTCATTCCGGTTTTGGGCCGGAACCTGCTGGACCTGGGGCCGGGGCACCGGAAGCTGCGGGTCACGGGCGTGATGCTGCTGGTGAGCTCGCTGGTGATCTTCGTGTACTCACCCAAAACCATCGGTGAGCTCTTTGATTCCCCCAACCTGGATTCCCAACTGCCGGAACCGTGGCTGATGGCTTCCAGCGCCGGCGTGTTCTGGGGTGCGGGGCTGATGATCTGGTGGTTCGCCGCTTACTGGGGGAGCCGGTCCCGGAACTGGTGGCGCAACGACCCGCCGCAGTTGCTGCGTGCCACGGAGCCGCAGCCCTAGACTGCAGGCATGACCACCGGTTCCCTGCTCGCCGTTTGCCTGGTGCACGGCCTCCTGCCCACTAAAGACGCCACCGGCGTCACCGCCATTGACAAGCGTGCCGTGGAGGGGCCGGTAAAGGTCCATCCCCTGGGCCTGACCGGGGACCTGCAGGCCAGCAGGAAACACCACGGCGGCGAGTCGAAGGCCCTCTACGCCTATTCGCAGGCCGACGCCGAGTACTGGGAACAGGAACTGGGCCGCAGCATTGAGCCGGGGCTGTTCGGGGAAAACCTGCGCATCGCCGGACTGGATGCCACGGACGCGCTGATTGGCGAACGGTGGCGGATCGGTGCGGACGTGGAAGTGGAAGTAACCTGTCCCCGCACCCCGTGCCGGAATTTCCAGCAGCGCATGCAGGTGCCTAACTGGGTGCACCGCTTTACCGAAGCAGGCCTGGTGGGAACATACCTGCAGGTCCGCCGCCGCGGCAGCATCGCCGCCGGAGACCCGATCGAAGTCCTGACCAGGCCGGCGCACGGCGTCACTGTCCGGGACGTCTTCCGGGGCCTGGACCAACAGCAGGCTGAAGCGCTGGAGGCCTCCCGCATCGCAGGTGAAATCAGACTGTCGCCCGAAATCCAGAAGGTCCTGCGGACCATGGCGGCGAAGTCCGCAGCTAAGGATCGGGTGCAGGCCGTGCCGGCTGCTATCTAGCCGCGCGGCTAAAGCTTCCGTCAGGAGCGTGTGCCCAAGCTCACCGCCCCCTGCGAAGCAGCGGCAGCCGTTATGCCGTACACTGGAAAACATCCCCCACTCCGGTATTCCCTTATTTTCCTGCGGATCATCGAGTTTTGAACCGAAACCGCAAGGTACGTTGTGTTGGGGCCCGCATTCAATTGCGGGCAGATTCATCTTTTGGGGAGCGCCGGCAAAGAAATCGTCACACCGGTCGTAGACACAATCCAGTGAAATCGGCCCACAGCTGTGACGGAAAGTCCTGCCTGGGATTGCAACAGCGCCGGACTTACGTCCTGCAGCCTCCTGGTTGCGTGGTTCCCCGATTGAATGAGGATTCCCTCTTGTCTGAAGCACCGCTGGATAACAGCACCGTTGAAAATGCCGCTCCCGAAGCCGAAGAGAACACAGTGATGTTCAGTGACTTCGGACTGGACGAGCGCGTCCTGTCAGCCCTGAAGGATGTCGGCTACGTCAAGCCGTCCCCCATCCAGGCAGCCACCATCCCCCTGCTGCTTGAAGGCCGCGACGTTGTGGGCCTGGCCCAGACCGGTACCGGCAAGACCGCCGCATTCGCCGTCCCCGCCCTGTCCCTGCTGGCCGGCCGCCCGGCCACCAAGGACACCCAGGTGCTGGTCCTGGCCCCCACCCGTGAACTGGCCCTGCAGTCCGCTGAAGCCTTCACCTCCTACGCAGTCCACATGGACGGCATCACCGTGCTGCCCGTCTACGGCGGATCCGCTTACGGACCCCAGCTGGCCGGCCTGCGCCGCGGCGCTCAGGTTGTCGTAGGTACCCCGGGACGCGTTATCGACCACATCGCCAAGGGTTCCCTGGACCTGTCCAACCTGGAATACCTGGTGCTGGACGAGGCCGACGAAATGCTCCGCATGGGCTTCGCCGAAGATGTGGAGCAGATCCTTTCCTCCACTCCGGCCGAGAAGCAGGTTGCCCTCTTCTCCGCCACCATGCCGCCGGCCATCCGCAAGATTGCCAAGAAGTACCTGAACAACGCCGCCGAGGTCACGGTCAAGTCCAAGACCACCACCGGTGCCAACACCCGCCAGCGCTACGTGCAGGTCATGGGCCCGCACAAGCTGGACGCCATGACCCGCATCCTGGAAACCGAAGAGTTCGACGGCGTCATCGCGTTCGTCCGCACCAAGGCTGCCACGGAGGATCTGGCGGACAAGCTGAAGGACCGCGGCTACAGCGCCGCCGCCATCAACGGCGACATCCCGCAGCAGCAGCGCGAGCGTACGGTTGAGGCCCTGCGCGACGGCAAGATCGACATCCTGGTTGCCACGGATGTTGCCGCCCGCGGCCTCGACGTCGAGCGCATCAGCCACGTCGTCAACTACGACATCCCGCACGACACCGAGTCCTACGTGCACCGCATTGGCCGTACCGGCCGTGCAGGCCGCACCGGCGACGCGATCCTGTTCATGACCCCGCGCGAGAAGTACCTGCTGCGGGCCATTGAAAAGGCCACCCGCCAGCCGGTTGAGCACATGCAGCTGCCCAGCGTTGACGTAGTCAACGAAAAGCGCCTGGCCAAGTTCTCCGAAAAGATCACCGAAACCCTCGGTTCCGAGGACATCTCGGTGTTCCGCGGCTTGGTGACCAAGTACCTGGCCGAGCATGACGTTCCCGCCGAAGACGTTGCCGCAGCCCTGGCCGTCATGGCCCAGGGCGGCCGCGACCTGCTGCTGAAGGAAATCCCGGTGGCCCCGGCCCGCCAGCGCGAGCGCTCCGAAGGCCGCAATGACGGCTTCGGCTCCCGCGGCCCGACGCGCCCGCTGACCGAAGGCAATGCAACGTACCGCATCGCCGTCGGCCGCCGCCAGCGCGTGCTTCCCGGTTCCATCGTCGGCGCCATCGCCAACGAAGGCGGCCTGTCCTCCGCACAGATCGGCGGCATTGACATCCGCGCCGACCACACGCTGGTGGAACTGCCCGCAGACCTGTCCAAGGACCAGCTGCGCGCCCTGTCCCGCACCCGGATCGGCGGCGAGCTGATCCACCTGGAACTGGACAAGGGACGCAAGCCGGCCCGCGAGCGTGAAGGCGGCAGCTTCAACGACCGTGCCGACCGCGGCGGCTTCAAGAAGGATTTCAAGAAGCGCGACGGCGAGCGGTCCTTCGGTGACCGCGGCAGCGACCGCCCGTTCAAGAAGCGCGAAGGCGGCTTCCGGGACAGTGCCGCTACCGGCGCCCGCAAGCCCCGTTTCCGCGACTAGGAAACACCCGGCGCCGGAACTCCGGCGCCGGCCCGGGCACTAGGTCCGGGCAACACAAGGAAGGGCGCCTCCCGCTTCGGGAGGCGCCCTTCCTTGTGTTGCCGTATACGTCGTGTATCCGCTGCCGGTGGTTACCCGGCGGAGTGCGAGGCGGAGGCGCGGCGGCTTTCCAGCCGCATCTCCAGATCATTCATCACAATCGCGGCCATGTCCGAAAGGGTCTGGGCGTCCTCTGCGGAGAAGCTGCGCGGCTGCGTATCCAGGATGCAGAGCGTTCCCAGGTTGAATCCGTCACTGGTTTCCAGCGGAACGCCCGCATAGAACTGCAGGCCGAATTCGCCGGCCACCAGCGGGTTGGCCAGGGTCCGGGGGTCCTGCCTGGCGTTGCCCACCACATAGACGTCGTCCTGCAGGATGGCGGAAGCGCACAGGCCCGGGTCACGGCCGATTTCGGTGACGTCCGTGCCGTGGTGGGATTTGAACCAGATGCGGTCGGTGTCCACCACGCTGACAATCGCCACGGGGACGTTGAAGACCCGGGAGGCCAGGGCTGTGACCCGGTCAAAGGCGCCGTCCGGGGGAGTGTCCAGCAGTTCGTATCGGCGCACGGCGTCCATCCGCTGGGCCTCATTGTCCGGGAGCAGTTCCGGGTCTACGCGGTGCCGGCCACGGGCGCGGACAACCATGTCGTACAGCACCATTGAAACGTCGTGGGCGCTGGGGCGCTGTGCGGCCTCCTGAGCCGTCATCGCCTTGAGGAGGGAAACCCAGTCCTCTCCCAGTGCCGCAGGGATTTCAGGATCGCGCAGAAGGCGTGCCAGGGCGCTTTCCAGTGCGGGCCCGGGGAATGCCGGGGAACCGGTGAGGCATTGGAGCAGGACGAGTCCCAGTGAATATACGTCACTGGCCGGAACGGACTCCTCGCCGCGGGCCTGTTCGGGGCTCATAAACGCCGCCGTGCCGGAGAAGGTCCCGTGCTGGGACTGCGGGTCATTAGCGACCATGGCAACCCCGAAGTCGGTGAGCTTGGCCCTGATCCGGGCATCGTCGCTGCCGTAGTCGAACAGCATGACGTTGGCCGGCTTGACGTCGCGGTGCACCACGCCGTTGCCGTGGATGTAATCCAGGCCCAATGCCAGGTCATAGCCGACCAGCGCCGCCTGGCGGCGCGTAAGGGTGCCCTGCTTCAGCCGGTCCCGCAGGTCCAGGCCCTGGACCAGTTCCATGACCAGATAGATCAAGGGGTAGTCGGGATTGGAGGTATCCGAACCGGCATCCAGCAGGGTGACCAAGCTGTGGTGGTTCAGGCGTGCCAGGATTTTGGCCTCGGCGTCACTGCGCCGCAGGTCCAGCTCACTGGTGGCGGACGGGCGGATGATCTTCACCGCGACGTCGCGGCCCAGGAATTCGTCCCGGGCCCGGTGTACGGTGCCCATGGCACCGGCTCCGATTTGGTTCAGCAGCCGATATCTTCCACCAAGGAAGAGGCCGTCTGAAAGGTTGTTTGGCACTATGTCCACGTGCCCTCGCTTTCTCGTAGCCTAAGCATACTGACAAAACGGGCTGGCACTTTACTCCCTGACGGCCCAAAACGCGGTGCAGGAGTGGAAAAAGTGGCACTTGTCACGTTTGCCGTTTTCGATTTCATGTTCCCGAAAAGTGCTGGTAGAGTTTTATGTCGTTGCCCCGATAGCTCAGTGGTAGAGCGCCATCTTGGTAAGATGGAGGTCCCGGGATCGATTCCCGGTCGGGGCTCTCAATGGGAGGGCCCGCGTTGCTAAGGCTGTTTGTTTTGCAGAGGCCATTTAGGGACGCGGGCTTCACTCATTTATGGCGGTGTAGCTCAGTTGGTTAGAGCGCACGACTCATAATCGTGAGGTCGGGAGATCGAGCCTCCCCACCGCTACACATCAGGGCAGGTCCGGAAGTTTTGAAGCTTCCGTACCTGCCCTTTTTCTTTGCCCGGATGCGCCGCCTGCGGCGTAAACACCGGCGCAGATACCCCAATTCAATATGTTGGATCACAGGGCCAGACCCGACCCGTCCAGATCAATCGCCACCCCCACGGAACGAAAGACGACGACTCCATGACTGAGCATTTTCCCCATCCGAACGAGCGCCCGGATGACCTGCCCTCCCGCCGCCGCCGGCGGGCAGGCACTGTCCCCGGAAGCGAAGCGGAATGGTGGAACTCCCCGCCGCAAGGCGCCGAAGCGGGCGCGGGAGTGACCGGGAATGCTCTAAATGGAAGCAGCAGCGCAACCGTCCCGGGTGAGTCCTGGGATGAGTATCCGCACGGCATGGGTGGCTCACTGACAGCTGACGACGACGGCGCGGCGGGCGGAGGCGGGGACTTCGCAGTGGCCGGGACGTGGGACGCCGGCAGCTGGGACAGCCCTGCAGCAGGGGCCATACCGGCGGTCGCACCACTGCCCCCGCTGCCGGTAAGCATGCCGGAACCCCCGGCGGAGCCCGCCGGCTGGGTGGAACGGCTCGGCGGAGGAGAACCGGACACCTGGGCGGAGCCGCTGGGCGGGGCTGCTTTGGAAGACCAGCCCGGCAGCCGGGCCGAGGCCCGCGCTGAACACGGCCGGCACGGCGGCCGCCGCGCGTCGTTTTTGGACCAGCAGCCCGCGTCCATCCCCGCGTCGAAGGGTTTCCGCGGACTGCTCACCGGGCTGGGCCTGCGCCTTGCGCCCTCCGCGCAGGAGCTGGAGGAACGCCGTGCCATGCGGGCCGTGAGCCAGCACTGGCCGGGCCCGCGGACCGTTTCCGTTGTCAACGGCAAGGGCGGCGCCAACAAGACCCCCACTACGGTGATGTTGGCCGCAGTTTTTGCGCGTAACGGCGGCGGGCCGGTGCTGGCCTGGGACAACAACGAAACCCGGGGCACCCTGGGTTGGCGCACCGAGCAGGGGCCGCACGAGTCCACGGTGATGGACCTGCTGCCGCAGACCGCGGACCTGCTCTCCCCGTCTGCGCAGTCCGCACTGCTGGCCCGGTTCGTGCACCACCAGGTGGAAGACAAATTCGACGTCCTGCGCTCCAAGCCGGATGTACTGGCCTCCGAGCAGAAGATCACCGCCGAAGACTTTGACGCGCTGCACGAGGTCGCCTCCAAGTACTTCCGGCTGAACATTGTGGATTCGGGGAACGACGAGAGCGCCGAGCGGTGGCTGCGCATGATCGATCACACGGACCAGCTGGTCATCGCCACCACCACGGTGGAAGAACACGCCGAGGCGGGGGCCCTGCTGCTGGAAGCACTGCAGGTGCGCGGCGGACGCTACGCGGAACTGGCCCGGGACGCCGTCGTCATTGTGAGCCAGTCGGACCGCAACGGAACGGACAGCCAGGCCCGCAGGGTAGCTGAAGGTTTTGGCCAGCTGGCACGGGCCGCTGTCACCATTCCGTATGACCCGGCGCTGCGCAAGGGGCAGATCCGCTATGACTCGCTGAAACCCGCGGCCCAGCGGGCCTGGCTGGCTGCGGCGGCGGCAGTGGCCGAGGGCCTGTAAGAACCGGGATTTCCTGCCGGCGCCGATGGCGGACGTTCTCGCAGAGCTAAATAAGGTTGCTTATTATCCGTAAAGGTTCATAGGCTGGGTCCAGCGGAAGCCAAGGGTTTCCGGAAACAGCGGTAAGACCGTAGACGCAATGCCGCCGCCTGCAGGGCAGCGGCGGGAATGAACGGAGACACCATGGCAGAGCACGACATTTCGGGCAAGAAGGTAGCTTTTCTCCTCACCGACGGGGTGGAGCAGATCGAGCTGACCAGCCCGTGGGAGGCCGTAAAGGAAGCCGGCGGACAGCCGGTCCTGGTTTCCCCCAAGAAGGGCACCATTCAGGGCTTCGACGGCATGGACAAGGGGGAGACCTTCACGGTTGACCTCGATGTTGCCGACGCCAACGCGGACGACTTCGACGCACTGGTGCTGCCCGGCGGCGTCGTAAACGCCGACTTCCTGCGTGTGAACGAGGACGCCCAGCACTTTGCCCGGGCGTTCTTCGAAGCCCACAAGCCGGTGGCGTCCATCTGCCATGGCCCCTGGCTGCTGATTGAGGCCGGTGTGGTCAAGGGACGGGACATGACCTCCTACCACACCCTCGCCACGGACCTGAAGAACGCCGGCGCCAACTGGACCGATGAGGAAGTGGTGGTGGACCAGGGCTTCGTCACCAGCCGCAACCCTGACGATCTGCCCGCCTTCAACGACAAGCTCGTGGAGGAAATCTCCGAAGGCGAACACGCGGGCCAGCACGCCTGACGCCTGCCGGATCACCGCCAAGGGGTGGAGTAACGTGAAAACGTTGCCCCACCCCTTGGCGTTTTAACGGAGGAATCATCCGGTGAATGCAGATGAGCGAGATGCCGATGAGCCGGTTCCAGACGAAGACGCCGGCCGGTTCCTCTGCTCCGGCACGTCCTGGGATGCCTCCGGCCCCGCCCTTGCGCTGCACACGCCGAACGGCATGCCGCACCGGCTGCGCCTGGAGCCGGGAACGGAAGTGCGGTTCCGTGTCCTGGAAGGCCCCGGTGCCGCATCGCGCTTCTGCCTGGGATCGTGGCAGGTGAACGACGGCGGCGGCCAGTCCCACACGCCGTGTCCGGCGCAGGCAGCGGCGGAACGGGGCTACCAGTGCGGCCAGTGCTTCGCCCGTGACGAGGTGCGGGGCATGCACAACAGCCACCGCACCGTCAGTGTTCCCGAAACCCTGCGCCGCTACCTGGACCAGCCGCACTGGCTCTACGTCGCCACCTTCGCCGACGGCTCCACCAAAGTCGGCACGGCAGCCGACCCGCGCAAGCACTTGCGCCTGGTCGAGCAGGGAGCCGTCCGCGCCTCCTATGTTGCCCGCGCCGTGAACGGCCTGACCGTCCGTGTGCTCGAAGATACGGTGACCTCCCGGCTTGGCCTGCCCCAGGCTGTCCGCGCCGGAGCCAAAGCAGCAGCACTGGCCCGGCCGCTTGCTGCGGCGGAACTGGATTCCCTCAACACGGAGGCCGCGCAGGACGTGCGGGACCTGCTGGACAGTACAGGGATTGAGGGTTTCGCCACCGTCGAGGAACGCTGGCAGCCGCCAGCGCAGTTTGCCACCGTCCTGGAGTCGGCCTGTGAGCTGTATCCCTGCGACCCCGGAACCGGAGAGCACGGGATGGTTATCGTGGCCGTGCTGGGACCTACCGCCCTGGTCCGGGTGGACGGCGAACAGACCCTGTTCGCTGCGGACCTGTCGCGGCTGAAGGGCCGGCGGCTGCTCACCGGCGCCGGTCACCGTACACCGCTGCCTGCGTTGCAGTCAGCCTTGTTCTAGCAGCACGGTTCCGGCAGCAGGCACGGTACGGTTCCGGTCCGCCCGGCCCGCCCCTGTATTCTGAAGGCATGCTAAACACCCCTTGGGAAACCGGCTCGCCCCTGTACCGGAAACTGGTAGTAAGTGCCTTGGCGATCAGCGGCGCCGGGGTGCTGCTGGTGCTGCTGGGCGCGGTGACGGACAACCAGGTCCTGATGTACATCGCCCTACCGCTGATAGTGGTGGGCTTGAGTATCCACCTGAGCGGCATGGTGGTGCGGGCCCGTGACACCCGCCGCCGAATCAAGGGAATGGAAGGCAAGAAATGAGCATCAATCCCGGCCTGCAGGGCCGCAGCTACCCCGCCGGTGAGGCCTACGCAGTGGGGCGGGAGAAGATCCGCGAGTTCGCCGCCGCCGTCAAGGCCACCAATCCGGCCCACTTCGATGTCGCCAGCGCGCAGGAGCTCGGGTACAGCGACCTGGTGGCGCCTCCCACGTTCGCCATTATCGTGGCCCAGCGCGCAGACGCCCTGCTGGTGGCCGATCCCGAAGCGGGCATCGACTTCTCCCGCGTGGTGCATGCCGACCAGCGCTTCACCCATCACCGCCCCATTGTGGCCGGCGACGAACTGGTGGCCGAACTGCACGTGGATTCCGTGCGTGCCATGGGTGACGGCGCCCTGATCAGCACCCGTGCGGAAATTTCCACCGTGGAAGGCGAACAGGTAGCCACCACCGTTTCATCCATCCTCGTCCGCGGAGAGGGACAGTAACCGATGTCCATTGCACTGAGCGAACTTTCCACCGGGACGTCCATCGGCTCGTCCACCATCGAAATTTCCCGGGCCGATCTGGTCCGCTATGCCGGCGCGTCCGGCGACTTCAACCCCATCCACTGGAATGAACGCTTCGCCCGCGAGGTTCAGCTGCCCGGCGTTATTGCGCACGGCATGTTCACCATGGGTGCTGCCGTGCAGCTGGTCAGCGACTGGACGGGGGATCCCGGGGCGGTCATCGACTACCAGACCCGCTTTACCCGCCCGGTCCTGGTGGAGGACCTCGACGGAGCTCCGGGAGCCGTGGTGGAGGTTGCCGGGGCCATCGGCGCCATTGACGTGGATAACTCCACGGCGCGCGTGGACCTCACGGTGACCTTCAACGGACAGAAGGTGCTGGTCAAGGCACAGGCCGTGGTGCGGATCTGGTGACCGCTTTGACCCGGATGCCGCTGGCATCGCTGACTACCGCACGCGTTGGCGGGCCCGCCCGCCGCTACCTTGAAGCCGAAACCGAAGACGAACTGATCCTCGCCGTCCGCGCCGCGGACGAGGCGGGGGAGCCGCTGCTGATCGTTGGCGGCGGATCCAATCTGCTGATCTCGGACCGGGGGTTCGACGGCGCGGTCATCCGCATCGCCACCCGCGGACTGCGGATGACACCGGCCGACGACGGCGGCGCCGTCCTGCGTGCCGAAGCCGGCCACCCCTGGGACGAACTGGTGGCGTACACCCTGGCCGAAGGCTATTCCGGACTGGAAGCCCTCTCGGGCATTCCCGGGCTCGCCGGGGCAACCCCGGTGCAGAACGTGGGTGCCTACGGCGCAGATGTGTCCCAGTACATCCGGTCTGTGCGGGCCTGGGACCGCACCGAACGCTGCGTGGCGGAATTCAGCAACGCGGAGCTGGGCTTCGGCTACCGGGATTCGGTACTCAAGCGCAGCACAGTCAACGGCTCCCCGCGTTACGTTGTGCTCAGCGTCGAGTTCAACCTGGCCAAGGGCCATACCAGTGCCCCGGTGCGTTACGCCGAGCTGGCCCGTGCACTGGGCACGGACCTGGGCGAGCGGACCGATGCCGTGGATGTACGCCGCGAGGTACTGCGCCTGCGGGCGGGCAAGGGCATGGTCCTGGATGCAGCGGACCCGGATACCTACAGCACCGGCTCCTTCTTCACCAACCCCATTGTGGACGAGGCAACGGCTGCAAACCTGCCCGAGGACGCCCCGCGCTATCCGGTAACGGAGCCCGGACACGTAAAGCTCAGCGCCGCGTGGCTGATCAGCCACGCAGGTTTCCGCAAGGGATTCGGGTTGGACCCGGCGGACGGGACCGGAGGCCGCGCTTCCCTGTCCACCAAGCACACCCTGGCGGTGACCAACCGCGGAGAGGCAACCGCGGAAGACCTGCTGGTGGTGGCACGCGCCGTGGCGAAGGGAGTGGAGCAGGCCTTCGGAATCCGGCTGCATCCCGAGCCCGTCCTGGTGAACTGCAGCCTCTAGGAACCCTCCCAGCGCCGCTGGGAACCCTCCCTGCCGGCGGGGCCTTTCCGCGCCTCCGCCGCCGCCGCACGGGCGCCGCGGATAGCCGGGCGGTGCCGGTGCGGATCCAGCAGATGCGTGTTGCACAGCCACTGGATCAGGCGCGGGGTCATGCTGACCTGGGTGCGCCTGTCCTGCAGGTCAGGCAGCAGCCACGCCGGGTCCAGGAAGCCGGTGAGGGCATAGGCGAGCTCTGCGGCGCCAAACAGCCGGGCAAAGGCTGACCCTTCACCGAAACCGCGTTCCAGCTCCAGGAGCGCCGTGTCCTCCGCCGAGAGGATGCGGACGCCTTCGGCCTCGAGATAGGCGCGCAGCTGTACGCCAACCCGCAGGTAGCGGGCATGCGTGGGTATCTGCTTGCCCGCGCAGCTGAAGGCAAAAAAACTGCTCAGGACGGCGTCTATGCTCTGTTGGGCAGGATGCCCTGCGTTGTGCCCTGTGTTATGCCCTGCGTTGTGCCCTGCGGCCGGTTGCTGCTCCATGCGCAACAACCTGCCACATGCCTCTGACAGTTTTGCGTACGGGCCTGGCCTTGCCCGCCCCGGTGCTGCGCGGGAGCGGTGCAGGGCCCCTTACAGGTTGCCGGTGGCGATGCGCAGCATCCGGCGCAACGGCTCGGCCGCACCCCAGAGCAGCTGGTCGCCGATGGTGAAGGCGCTGATGTACTCCGGGCCCATTTCCAGCTTGCGGATACGTCCCACCGGAACCTGCAGCGTGCCGGTGACCGCCACGGGGGTCAGCTCGGCCATGGTGGCCTCCTTGGTGTTGGGCACCACCTTCGCCCACTCGTTGTCCGCGTCAATGATCTTCTCGATCTCTTCGACGGAGAGGTCCTCGGTGAGCTTCAGGGTCAGCGCCTGGGAGTGGGAGCGCATGGCACCGATGCGCACGCACAATCCGTCAAACGGGATGCGTCCGCCAGCACCGCGGCCGAGGATCTTATTGGTTTCCGCGCCGCCCTTCCACTCTTCCTTGGACATGCCGTTGCCCAGGTCCGCGTCAATCCACGGGATCACGGAACCGGCCAGCGGCACTCCGAACCGGGAAGAATCCAGCGCCGGGTCCTGCTGCGCAGCCAGCACGGCCCGGTCAATGGCGAGGATGGCCGACGCCGGGTCAGCCAGCTCCGGGGCCACCGCACCGTGCAGCGCACCGAACTGGTTCAGCAGTTCGCGCATGTGCCGGGCACCGCCGCCGGACGCTGCCTGGTAGGTCATGGAGGTGCCCCATTCCACCAAGCCGTTGCGGAACAGGCCGCCCAGGCCCATCAGCATGCAGGAGACCGTGCAGTTGCCGCCGACAAAGTTCTTCACGCCCCGGGCCAGTCCGGCATCGATCACGTCGCGGTTCACCGGATCCAGCACAATGATTGCGTCGTCATCCATCCGCAGTGTGGAGGCGGCATCAATCCAGATCCCGTCCCAGCCGGCGGCACGCAGCTTCGGGAAGACCTCCGCGGTGTAGTCCCCGCCCTGCGCCGTCACGATGATCGGCAGCTTGGCCAGCGCCTCGACGTCGTAGGCGTCCTGCAGCGGGCCCGCGCCGGCCGCGAACGACGGCGCGTCTCCTCCCGCGTTGGAGGTGGAGAAGAAGACGGGGTTGACCAGGGCAAAATCGCCTTCGTCCTGCATGCGCTGCATCAGGACGGAGCCAACCATGCCGCGCCAGCCGATGAAACCTGCAGTGGGAACGGAGGAAGAAGTCATGGGTTCCACTTTAGGGCGTTGGGCCGCTGCCGTCTTGGTTGTTTACGTCACTGTCCACGCGCATCACGTGTCCAGAGGGCAATCCGGTACTGGCTGCCGTTGGCGGACGTGTACCAGCCGGAGGCCGGGCTGACCCCGGTAAAGGTCCACTCCGGGCCAAGGTGAGGGGCGTAGGTGTCGCCCTCGGTCTCGCTGTCGATCACGGTCACCACCGCGGCGTCGGCCACTTCCACGGCCGCCTCGTAGAGCTGCGCGCCGCCGATGATCCAGACCTCCTCGCTGCCGGGGCTGGCGGCAGCGGCGGCCAGTGCCTGCTCGAGGGAACCCGTGACGACGGCGCCGGAGGCTGACGCTTCGGCTGCCAGTTCCGGGCTGGAAGAAATGATGATGTTCGTCCGGTCCGGAAGGGGACGGTATTTCGCCGGGAAGGACTCCCAGGTGCGCCGGCCCATGATCACCGGGTGACCGGCGGTGGTGGCCTTGAAATGTGCCAGGTCTTCGGGCAGGTGCCACGGCATCCCGCCGTCGCGTCCTATGACGCCGCCGGCAGTCTGTGCCCAGACCATGCCGATGACCGGTTCCCCGGCGGGTACGGTGCCGAGTTCCTGCAGCACTTCGTGCAGGTCCGCTCCTTCGCCGGAACCGCCGCCCACCGGGTAGTAGCGGGTGCCGGGAGCGGACGTGTTGGGTACGGACTCAGTCATGGTGTCCTTTTCCGTTGGGGTCGGATCAAACGGCGATGGGGGCTTTGATGCCGGGATGGTGCTGGTAGTCCCGGACTTCGAAGTCCTCAAGCGTGTAGTCGAAAATGCTCTCCGGCGTACGGCGGATATGCAGTTTCGGGTAGGGGAAAGGCTCGCGGCTCAGCTGTTCGCGGACCTGCTCCACGTGGTTGTCGTAAATGTGCACGTCGCCGCCGCTCCACACGAATTCGCCCGGCTCCAGACCGGTCTGCTGGGCAACCATCATGGTGAGCAGGGCGTACGAGGCAATGTTGAAGGGGACGCCCAGGAAGGTGTCCGCGGAGCGCTGGTAAAGCTGGCAGGAAAGCTTCCCGTCGGCAACGTAGAACTGGAACAGGGCGTGGCACGGCGGCAGGGCCATATTTTCCACTTCGGCCGGGTTCCAGGCGGTGACGATGTGCCGGCGCGAGTCAGGGTTCTTCCGGATCCCTTCGACCAGTTTGGCGATCTGGTCGATGTGCCCGCCGTCCGGGGTGGGCCACGAGCGCCACTGGACGCCGTAGACCGGTCCCAGTTCGCCGTCGTCGTCGGCCCATTCGTCCCAGATGCTGACGCCGCGCTCCTGCAGCCAGCGCACATTCGAATCGCCGCGCAGGAACCACAGGAGTTCCAGGGCCACGGATTTGAAGTGCACCCGTTTGGTGGTGATCAGCGGAAAGGACTCGCTGAGGTCAAAGCGCATCTGGCGGCCGAACACGCTGCGCGTGCCGGTGCCGGTGCGGTCGGACTTCTGCGTGCCGTTGGCCATAACGTCTCGCAGCAGGTCTTCATACGGGGTTGGAATGCTCACCGGGCCAGTCTAGTTCAGGTCAGGGCGCCAGCAGGGGCAGTGCGATGCCCGCCACAAGGGCAGCCACGCTGACCAGTCCGATCAGCAGGTAAAAGGCCAGCCCGGCGGGACGGCCGGCGTTCAGCGTCCAGCCAACGCCCAGTCGTTTGGGGACCAGCAGGCGGGGATCGGCGCGGTTCACGTAGATGCCGGCACGGTAGTTGCTGCGCTGCGCCACCGGATCACCGGATCACCGGCGCCGGCTGCGGGGGCGTCCGGTTCATCTCCCGGGCCCTCTGCCCTCTCATCCTCTGCCGCCGCATCCGACGTCCCTGCAACTTCCCTGCGGTACCGGCGCAGGGCCACCACCCCAAAGCCGGCCATGGCCAGGAACAGGGCCACCGTGGGAAGCACGAATTCCAGGGCGCTGCCGTCCGGGGGCAGGAGCCAGCCCCGCAGGGCTACCCAGGCGAACAGCATGCTCAGTGCGAAGGCGGTGCCGCCGAGGAAGAACTGCGTGGCGCGGATGTTGGCAGTATGGGCCGCAGGGCCGCCGGCGTGCAGCTGGCCGGACAAGGCCGCCAGCCGCGGGATGAGCGCCGCAGTCCCCAGCAGGAAGAGCAGCATTCCAAGGGCTATCAGCGGCGCAGCAAAGACGGACCAGATGGTCTTGGGCGCATAGCTGTCGGCTTGCCCCGCACCGTTCCAATGCACCGGCAGGGACTGCGGCAGGGCCGGGTAGAAAACTGCCCCGGCGCCTGCCGCAGCCAGGACGACGACGGCGGCGGCGACGTACCAGCCGTACGCCGGGCCCGGCACGGCGCTGGCCGATGCACCGCTGACTGTTACGCCGCCCGGTGAAGTATCGCGGTGGGTTTCGGTCATGGTGGGCGCCCCTCGCGCCGGTGAAACGTCAGTCGTCGAACGCCCGGTACTTCTCCAGGGAAACAATACGGCCTTCATCGGCACTGCTGACCTGGCAGATCACGGACTCGCCGGGCGCCAGGTACGGGTCCTTGACGGGCAGTCCGGCAGCCATCTCCTCGGGCATGTGCGCGGCCAGCACGTCAAAGACCAGCGGCAGTACCGGGCGGTGCGTGCACACGGCCGCGGACTTGGCCTTGTCGAACAGGCCTTCCACGGCGCCGCGGGCCTTGCCCGGTTTCCGCTTGGCGTTGTGCTCGGTGAGGGCGTCCACCGTCTTGAACTTGGCGCCTTCCGCCTTCACATACGGCTTGACGGTCTGCACGCAGCGGACCCAAGGGCTGGAGACCACCCGTTTGGGCCGCCAGGCCACCAGCAGCCGCGAGACGGCCATGGCCTGGCGCAGGCCGGTAGCAACCAGCGGACGGTCCCCTTCGGCCCTGGTCCAGGAGGAACGGGGCTTGGCTTTGGCATGGCGCACCACAATGAGCGGCCAGGTCAGCAGGCGCTGCTCGTCATAGGCCAGGACCAGTTCCTGCAGCGGAAGCTTGTCGGTGGGATTGGTCAGCGACTCGGCAGCTTCCTCCGGGCTGCACCAGCGGATCCCGTCCACCTCCTTGCCGTCGGGACGGGCCTTGCCTGAGTCCACGTGAGAGGCCCAGTAGTGGACAATCTTCATGCCGGAGGCCACCGGGTAGACGGTGGGCGGCAGCGGGATGCCCAAGCTGATCCGCAGGCCCACTTCCTCGCGGACCTCGCGCACGGCGCATTCGGGCGTGGTCTCGCCGTCGTCCAGCTTCCCCTTGGGCCAGGACCAGTCGTCATAGCGGGGACGGTGGATCATCAGGACCTGCAGCTTGCCTTCGCGCTCCCGCCAGCACAGGGCGCCGGCAGCAACCACCTTGACCGGCGCGTCCCCAAGGGCAGCGGCCGGCGTCGTCCGGGACTCCGTTGCTTCCATCAGCGGCGGGCCACCGAGCGCTGGCGCGAACGGGAGGCCAGCAGCCAGGACTGGACATCCTGCAGCGGGTTGCCCTCTGCATCCTTATGGTGGCGGTTCCAGATCCCTTCCGCATCCAGGTGCCAGCTGGCGGTGCCGGGGTCCATGTACCGGTCCATCAGCGCCACCAGTTCCGCAACGTCGTCCTTGGATGCCAGCTGGACCAGGGCCTCGACGCGGCGGTCCAGGTTGCGGTGCATCATGTCGGCTGAACCGATGAAGACCACCGGATCGCCTCCGTTGGCGAAGGCGAACACGCGGGAGTGCTCCAGGAAGCGGCCCAGCACGGAACGGACCGTAATGTTCTCGCTCAGCCCGGGCACGCCGGGGCGTACCGAGCAGATGCCGCGGACAATCACGTCCACCTGCACACCGGCTTGGGAAGCCCGGTAGAGGGAGTCGATGATTGCCTCGTCCACCATCGAGTTGACCTTGATGATGACACGGGCGTTGAGGCCGGCCTTCTTATTGGCGATCTCCCGTTCAATCCGGTCGATCAGTCCTGACCGGACGGAGCGCGGTGCCACCAGCAGGCGCTTGAACGTGGATTTGGGCGCGTAGCCGGACAGCTGGTTGAACAGCTTCGTAAGGTCTTCGCCTACCTGCTCATTGGCCGTCAGCAGGCCCAGGTCCTCGTAGTAGCGGGCGGTGCGCGGGTGGTAGTTGCCGGTGCCGATGTGGCAGTAGCGGCGCAGCCCGTCCACTTCCTGCCGGACCACCAGCGAAAGCTTGCAGTGGGTTTTCAACCCCACGATGCCGTACACCACGTGGACCCCGGCCTGCTCCAGCTTGCGGGCCCAGGAAATGTTGGCCTGCTCATCGAAACGTGCCTTGATTTCCACCAGCGCCAGGACCTGCTTGCCGGCCTCGGCGGCGTCGATCAGGGCATCGACAATGGGGGAGTCCCCGGAGGTGCGGTACAGGGTCTGCTTGATGGCCTGGACGCGGGGATCCGCAGCAGCCTGCTCCAGGAAGGCCTGGGTGGAGGTGGAGAAGGAATCGTACGGGTGGTGCAGGAGGATGTCCCGGCGCCGCATGGCGGCAAAGACGTTGGCCGGCTTGGAGGTTTCGGACTCCTTCAGGTGCCGGTTGGTATGCGGTACCTGCTTCGGATAGTGCAGATCCGTCCGGTCGATGCGGCTGATCCCGGACAGCCCGCGCAGGTCCAGCGGGGCGGGCAGGACGTAGACCTCGTCCGACTCCACGCCCAGCTCGCGTTCAAGCAGTTCGCGGATGTTCGGGTTCATTTCCGGAGTTACTTCCAGGCGCACCGGCGGCCCGAAGCGGCGGCGGAGCAGCTCCTTTTCCAGGGCCTGCAGCAGGTTCTCGGCGTCGTCCTCTTCCACCTCGAGATCCTCGTTGCGGGTCACGCGGAAGGTGTAGTGCTCAATGACGTCCATGCCCGGGAAGAGCTGGTCCAGGTGCTGGGCAATCACGTCTTCGAGCGTAATGAAGCGGGCCATCCGCCCGGCCACGTTGCCGGCGCGGGGTCCGTCCACGGAGATCAGCCGCGGCAGCTGGTCCGGGACCTTGACGCGGGCAAAGAACTCCTTGCCGCTGACCGGGTTGCGGACCACCACGGCAAGGTTCAGGGACAGCCCGGAAATATAGGGGAACGGGTGGGCCGGATCAACGGCCAGCGGCGTCAGGATCGGGAAGACCTTGGACGCGAACTGTTTGTGCAGGTTCGCCTTGGCGGCGTCGTCGAGCTCGTCCCAGCTGACCAGGTAGATCTGTTCCTCGGCGAGGGCGGGGCGGATCTGCTGAGCGAATACGTTTGCGTGGCGCTGCTGCAGGCGGTAGCCGGCGGCCACGATCTCCTCCAGCTGTTCGATGGGGCTCATCCCCGCGGCGGACGGGACGGCCAGTCCGGTGGCAATCCGGCGCTTAAGCCCGGCCACCCGGACCATGAAGAACTCGTCCAGGTTGGAGGCGAAGATGGACAGGAAGTTCACCCGCTCCAGCAGGAACAGCTCCGGGTCCTCCGCCAGCTCCAGCACGCGGGCATTGAAGTGCAGCCAGCTGATTTCCCGGTCCAGGAAGCGCGCCGGCGAGATATCCCCGCTGGGCAGCAGGGCAGGGCCGAAGTCCGGGATGTCGATGCGGTCCTGGGTGGCCCGGGGCGCCGACATGGCCTCGGCCGACCCGAAGGTCGCGCGGGGCTCGGCGGCGGTATCGAAATCCATAGTGTCTCCCTGAAGTGCTGGCGGCGGGACAGGGCAGCCGCGCCGGTGGACGGGCGGCCCTGTCCGAATAACATTACAAGCTGCGGAATCTATGCGGGGGCGTACATGACGTCCTGGTCCCAGCGGACAAAGCCCAGCCGTTGATACAGCGCGACGGCGGCGGTATTGTCCGCGTCCACGTACAGCATCACCGCGTCCAGTCCGGCGGCATGCAGGTGCCGGATCCCGGCAATCGTGAGGGCCTTGCCCAGCCCCTTGCCCTGCGCGTCGGGGCTGACGCCCACCACGTACACCTCGCCGATGGGCGGATGGCCGCCGGCACCCGGATGCACCTTGGTCCAGTGGAAGCCCAGGATTTTTCCGTCCTGGTCCACGGCCAGGAGGAACCCGGACGGGTCGAACCAGTCCTCGGCCATCCGGGCCTGCAGGTCGGCCAGGCTCATCGAACCCTGTTCAGGGTGGTGCGAGAACGCTGCGGCGTTGGCTTCAAGCCAGGGAAGTTCATCGCGGCCGGGTTCGAAGGAACGCAGTGTCACACCCTCCGGGAACGGTGCCTCCGGCAGTGTGTCGGCCAGGGCGGAACGGCTCAGTCGCATCTTCCACAGGTCGCGGACCGGCCGGTAGCCAAACCGTGAAGCAAGCTCAACGGCGGCTTCATGGTTTCCGTGCGACCAGGCAGCGGGCCGGTGCGTGCCGGTCCGCTCGGCAACCGCCCGGGCCAGCGCAGTGCCCACACCCTGGTTGCGGTAGTTCGGGTGCACCACCAGTTCCAGGACCCCGGGGGCGCCGGGGGCTTCGGCAACCAGCACGGCAACGCCGGCCAGCCAGCGGCCGCCGCCGGTAGCTGCACCGGCGTCGTCGGCGTAGGTCGTAAAGACGGCCAGCGTGTCCGGGTCCGCGTCCGCCGAGCGCAGGTCAACGAGCGTCTGCTCGGACAGGGGAGGGTTGCCGTCGGAATCCCGGGCGGCCGCTGCCAGTTCCAGGATGTCTGCCAAGGCAGCGGGTTCCGGGGTTCCGCGTGTCTCGACGACGGGCCATGCTGTCTGCGGTTCTTCACTCATGCCGAAAGCCTAGCGCGGCCGGGGCTGTGAGCGGGCCGCGCGGTGCGGGTTCGGGTGCTCAGGCATCCTGGCTGGCGGGTGCGGCGGTTTCCGTACGGGAGCGGGTGAACCGGTAGCCGACGTTGCGGACCGTGCCGATCAGCGTTTCGTGGTCCGGCCCGAGCTTGGCGCGCAGTCGGCGTACATGCACGTCCACGGTGCGGGTGCCGCCGTAGTAGTCGTAGCCCCACACCTCGTGCAGCAGCTGGTCGCGGGTGAAGACCCGCCCGGGGTGCTGTGCCAGGTACTTAAGCAGCTCGAATTCCTTGTAGGTCAGGTTCAGTGCCGTGCCGTTGACACGTGCGGTGTAGCTTGCCTCGTCAATCACGACGCCGGAGGCGGAGATCTCCGTGACGGTTTCCTCCGCGCCGCTGCCGCCCCGGGCCGACGCCAGCCGCAGCCGGGCTTCCAGCTCGGCAGGTCCTGCGGTATCCAGGATGACGTCGTCGGACAGCCAGTTGGGGGCGACGGCGGCCATGCCGCCCTCGGTCAGGATCAGGATCAGCGGGGTGCCAAGCCCCGTGGCCTTGAGCAGCTGGGTCAGGGAACGGGCTCCCACCAGGTCCTTGCGGGCATCAATGAGGATGACGTCGCTGGGCTCGGTGTCCAGGAGGGCAGTGGGCTCCGCCGGAACAATATGGACCTTGTGGTTTAGCAGCTCCAGGGCAGGCAGGACATTCACCGAGGCACCTGAACTGTTGGTCAGGAGCAGAATGTGCGACATAGGTCCTCCGAATGTTGGGCGCACACCGTTGGGCACAGATTCTTCGCCGATCCGCTTGGCTGGAAGTGATCGAAAGTATACCCATCGGCCTTTGCGGGCCTGTCGCTTTTCATCTGGACGCCGTAATAAGGCAGGATAACTAGGGTGAAACTATGGAGCTTAGCGGTGCCGGCGGCGCTTGCCATTATCGGTATCGTAAGTGCCTCCTACCTCTCGGTGCCCGCTGTGGCGCTGGTGTCCGGTGCAGCCGCCGTGCTGACCGGCCTGTGCTGGCCGCACCTGATCGGGGTGCCGGCGCGTAAGACGCAGGGCGCCGTGCTGGCCCTGGTTGGAGCCGGCGCAACCGCTGCGGCCTGCTACGCGCCCCCCGCGGCCATGCTGACCTGGCTGCCCGCCGCCGTCGCCGTCGGAGTGGGGGCAGTGTTCCTGATCCAGCTGCTGCGCGGCACCGGCCAGGCCCACCGCCTGGAATCCATTGTCGGCATCATCTCCGGTGTCCTGGTAACGGCCATGGCTTCAGGCTGGGTGGCGGCCGACAGGCTCGCCGACGCCGGCGAGGACCCGGCCCTGCTGGCCGTGGCCGGCGCCGCGGCCCTGGCCGCCGTAGCGGTGTCCCTGATCCCGCTGCCGGACCGGATGGCGGCCCCCCTTGGACTGGTTGCCGGCGGACTGTGCGGCGCACTTGCCGTCCTGCTGGCCGCGGGAGTGTCCTGGCAGTGGGCTGCGTTCTCCGGCGTGGTGGTTGCCGCCGTCGTTATGGCCTTCCGCCGCCTGGTGCTATCCCGTGCGGACAAATCCACCACCGCCGGACAGCTGGCACTCGCATTGGCGCCGGTCCTGGTGCTGGGACCGGTGGTCTATTTCCTCGGACGCCTCATCGGTCTATGACCCGCAGGGCGGTGTGCACTCCCCGGGCGCAGTGCGGTTTTGTCCGGGCCGTCCCGCATGATCGAATGGCTGTACCGTCACTTCCCCGCGTTAGGATGTACCCATGACTGCACTCGAAATCTTCTTCATCGCACTGCTGGGTCTCACCGGCCTGGGTATGGCCGGATTCGCCGGCCTGGTGGTTTCCCGCCTGTACAAGGGCCAGAAGTAGCACCGAACCGGTAATCCCGGGCCTGTAACTCCGGACCCGTCGCCTGCCGGCGTTTGCGCCGGCCCGTTAGATATCGAAGGACAGGTTCCACCATGCCAATGGAGATCCCCACCGACCTGACGCCGGAACTGGTTCCCCTCTCCTGGCTGATCGGCACCTGGGAAGGGTCCGGGCGGCTTGGCGAAGGCGAAGCCGATTCGGAGCACTTCGCCCAAAAGGTAACGTTCACCCAGAACGGCCTGCCCTACCTGCAGTACACGGCGGAAAGCTGGCTCACCGACGAGCAGGGCACCCGGCTGCGTCCGCTGGCTGTGGAGACCGGCTTCTGGTCCCTTGACCGTCCGCTGAACGACGCCGACGGCGGCCCCGGGCTGGTGCCCGCAGACATTGTTCCGGCCCTGCGCAGCGCCGACGAGGTCGAAGAGCTGCGCAACGAAAACGGCGGCTTCGACATCACCGCCACCATTGTGCATCCCGGCGGCATTGCCGAGCTGTACTACGGGCAGATCAAGGGACCGCAGATCCAGCTGGCCACCGACCTGGTCATGCGTGGCGTGAATTCCAAGGAATACACGGCCGCCACCCGCATCTTCGGCCTGGTCAATGGAGACCTGTACTGGCGCTGGGATGTCGCCTCGGAGGGTGAAAACCTCAAAGCCCATGCCTCCGCCATCCTCAACAAGAGCTCCTGAGCCGGGGAATAGCCCCGCAAGGCAAGGACGTTGCACTTCCCATGACGTATTCCAGCCCCCTGCTTTCCCGCCACGGTGCCGTAGCGGCCGGCGGCCTCGATGCCGGCACCGCCTCCCACTACGGTGATCCGCTGCGCGAACAGCGCGCCCTGGCACGCGGCACCGCCGTCGTCGACCTCTCCTACCGCGGCGTGGTCACCGTCAGCGGGCCGGACCGGCTGAGCTGGCTGAACACCCTGTCCTCCCAGCAGGTGGGCACCCTGCAGCCCGGCGTGAGCTCGGAACTGCTGCTGCTCAGCGTCCAGGGCCGGATCGACTACGACGCCCGGATCATCGACGACGGTGAAACCGCGTGGCTGCTCGTGGAAGCAGCCGAAGCGGCCGGGCTGACCGAATGGCTGGAGCGGATGAAGTTCATGCTCCGGGTAGAGGTCACCAACGCCACGGACCAGTGGGCGGTTGCCGGCACCACGGCCGAGGTTCCGGAATGGGAGCAGTACCTGCGCTGGAGCGATCCGTGGCCGCACATCGGCAGCGGCGGCTTCGCGTACACCGCCGTCCCGGAGGATGCCCACCCGGGGCTGGAACGGCCCTGGCATGAGTACCTGATTCCGAGGGACTCCTTCGCGGAGGCCATTGACGCCTCGGGCCGCACCCTGGCCGGTTCCATGGCGTCCGAAGCCCTGCGCATTGCCGCCTGGCGTCCCCGTTTGGGCGCAGAAACCGACGATAAAACCCTCCCGCACGAGCTGGACCTGATCCGCACTGCCGTGCACCTGGCCAAGGGCTGTTACAAGGGCCAGGAAACCGTCGCCCGGGTGCACAACCTGGGCCACCCGCCGCGGCGCCTGGTGTTCCTGCAGCTGGACGGCTCGCAGCACACCATCCCGGCAGCCGGCAGTCCGGTGATGCTCGGCGAGCGGAAAGTCGGAACACTGACCTCCGTGGGCGCCCACTATGAAATGGGCCCCGTCGCCCTGGCAGTGGTGAAGCGGTCGGTCGATCCCGCCGCCCAGTTGGTGGTGGACGACGGCGGCGAACTTTACGCCGCCGCCCAGGAACCCATCGTGGCCCCCGACGCCGGAGCGGTTGTCGGACGCGCCACGGGCTTCCTGAAATCACCGCGGGTCTAGCCCGGCGCGAGCCGGCGGACAACCAAACCATCACAAGAGGAGATCCATGACCACCCCGGAACCCCGCCCGGAAATTGACGACGACATCATTGAGCTGGCCGGTATGGTCTTTGATGCTGCCCGGGCCGGTGACGCCGAAGGGATCCGCCGTTACCTCGATGCCGGGGTGCCGGTGAACCTCACGAACAGTGCCGGTGACAACCTGGTCATGCTGGCCTCCTACCACGGCCACGCTGCAGTGACAGCGCTGCTGGTGGAACGCGGAGCAGACGTAAACGCCCGCAATGACCGGGGCCAGACCCCGCTCGCCGGGGCCGCGTTCAAGGGCTACGCAGAGGTATTCCGCCTCCTGCTGGACGCCGGAGCAGATCCCGACGGCGGTTCACCCACCGCCCGTGACACGGCGGCGTTCTTTAAGCGCCAGGAGATGCTGGAACTGCTGGGCTGAGCGTCGGGACCGGTGCGGCCGCAGCCTAGGCCGAGAGGGCTACGGATGTCTTGACGCCGGCCGGGATAAAGCCGGAGCCCACCGCTGTCCGCGCGGCACCCACGTTGTCCAGCGGTGCCCGCCACTGCGGGATCAGGCCGCCGGCCATGGCATCCTCCAGGGCAACCGAGCTGATGTAGCTGCCCAGCCCCTGCAGCCGGTACGGCGGCGCCGTCAGGACACTCATGTCCGCCAGGATTCCATCGGTAATGCTGTACCCGGCGCCGGCCACCGGGCGCGGTTCGTCAAGGGAGTCGTCCACGAGGATAAAGAGGTCCTCTTTGCCCGCCAATCCTGCTTCGGCGACGTCGTCCGGCGGGCACAGGCGTTCCAGTGCCAGCGCGAGGCCGGGGTCATTGGCAACGGCCAGTTCCTCCAGCGGAGCCACGGTGGGGAAGGAATCGGCAAAAAAGAGCTGTTCGGCGCCCAGGGTCCGCCCGCCGTGCTCCATGGACATCTGCACCAGGCCCGAATTGCGGGTGAGTTCAAGGGCGCTCTTGCTGCGCGCACGATCAGCGGCCCACTCCGGTCCGCTGAAGACTTCGGTGCCGAACAGACGAAGGAAACACAGGGTTTGGGCGCGTTCGCTGACACTGTAGATGCGTTCACCGCTGTCCGTCTCAGCCAGCGCGTTGTCCTCCAGCCCCAGGTGGCGGGACCAGGCAAGCTGGATAATCGCTATGGTTCCTGAATCCAGGTTCATGGGTTTCAACCTACACCGCTGCCCGGGCACCCCGGCCGGCGCCTTGCCGACCCACAGCAAATCCTCATGGAATACACAGGAACAGCTGCGGGCCGTCGAGGGTGGCGGTGCCGGTGTTTCCTAGCCGAAAAGGATGGCCGCTTCGTCGTAACGGTGCTCCGGGACGGTCTTGAGGTTCCCGAGGGCCTTCTCGAAACCGACGTGGACAATGTCCGTGCCGTGCAGCGACACCATGGTGCCCCACAGGCCCTGCACCACCGAGTCCACTGCAGCCATGCCCAGACGCGTGGCGAGGACCCTGTCGTACGCCGTCGGCACGCCGCCGCGCTGGATGTGGCCCAGCACCGTGGCCCGGGTTTCGATCCCGGTCCGTGCCTCGATCTCCGGGGCGAGCAGTTCACCGATGCCGCCCAGCCGCGGCCGGCCAAAGCTGTCCAGCCCGCGTTCGGAGTGCGGGGACTCCATGTCCGTGGTGACGAAGCCTTCGGCAACTACCACCAGCGGGGCCCGGCCGCGCTCGTGGGCCTCGTTGACCCACTGGGAGATCTGGTCCAGGCTCACCGGGTGCTCGGGGATCAGGATGGCGTGGGCACCGGCGGCCATGCCGGAGTGCAGCGCAATCCAGCCGACGTGCCGGCCCATTACCTCGGCCACCATGCAGCGGTGGTGGGACTCGCCGGTGGTGCGCAGCCGGTCGCAGGCTTCCGTGGCGATCTGGACCGCGGTGTCGAAACCGAACGTGTAATCCGTGGCGTCGAGGTCGTTGTCCACGGTCTTCGGCACGCCCACAATCTGCAGCCCGGCGTCGGTCAGGCGCTGCGCGGCGGCGAGGGTTCCCTCGCCGCCGATCGCGATGATGGCGTCAATCCCCAGCCGGTCCATCGTGGCCTTGATCTTCACCGGGCCGCCGTTGGGTCCTTCGAAGGGGTTGGTGCGGGAAGTGCCGAGGATGGTTCCGCCCTGCTTGGAAATGCCGCGGACGCTGGCGCGGGGCAGATCCATGATGTCGCCGTCCACCACGCCGCGCCAGCCGTCACGGAATCCGACAAATTCGATGCCATCGTATTCCTTGATGCCCTTCAGCACGGCGCCGCGGATCACCGCGTTCAGCCCGGGGCAGTCGCCGCCGCTGGTGAGAATACCGATCTTCATGTTTTTTACCCCTGGTCTGATGGCGCCGGTGTGATGCTGCTCTAGATTCTAGCCAGCCTTCCGGCAGCATCTAAGCCTAGGCGCTCACCATGCGCTGCAGGAGGATGGTTCCGTCAGCCTTCGGCAGCAGCAGCCAGGCCACCAGATATGTGCCCAGGCCGATGAACGGGAGCAGGAAACTGAGGAGCACGCCGATCCGGACCAGGGATACATCCCAGCCGAAGGTTGCGGCGATTCCGGCGCAGACGCCGCCGGCCCAGCCCTTGCGGCGTTTGATGGGGGAGGAGCGGAGGAGCTGAAAGAACTTATCCATGGATCAAGCCTGTCTGACGATGGGGAAAATGGGAAACTTTGGTGCTGGTGATGCAGACGGTGTTGCCTGTGCGGCTAGCGGGAACGGCTGCGCTGGAAGGCCGCCAGGAAGCCGCCTGCCAGCAGGGCCAGCCCCGCTCCGAGGGTAAGGCACAGCAGGAGCAGTACCGGGTCCACCCTGAGGTTCACGGTGTCCACCAGCAGCAGGAGCACAGCCAGGACGGTGAGGACCAGGCCCCACACCACCGTGCCCACCCGCATTCCCCGGCCCGGTGCCAAGCCGGATGCGGTGTCCGTTCCGCTGCCGTCGCCGTCGTTCTCCGCGTCCGTGGGGGCCGGGCCTGCGGGGGACGGTGAGCAGGGAAGCGCGCCCCCGGATTCAGGCATCAGCGGGGTCGGCCCGTACTGCCCGGGAGGCTCCGTTTCGTAGCTGCCGGCGGTGTAGGGCCGGCCGAGGTAGTCCCGCTCGTTATCCTGCTCCATGGCTAAAGATCGCTTTCTTCAGTTGTCACAAGTACATTGCCTGCCAGGCCCCGGACATCAATGGTGATGGGGTCCCCGCCGGCGTCTTGGTTGAACGTGCGCTCGGTGGTGGACTGCCACAAGCCGCTGTATTCGTGGTGGTCACCGCCGTCATTGACTTCGATGTTGCCCGCCGCCATGCCGAACCGCACGGTCACCGGCGAATCAATGGGAACCAGGAAGTTCAGGTTTCCGGCAGCCACGCTGACCGGAATATCGGTGTCCCCGGAAAGGTCGGTACCGCGCAGGTCCACAGTCCCGTTGGCGGCGACGGAGGTGTAGCCACCGCCGGCCTGGGCCGAGTCCTGCGGTGTCCAGTCGGCATTGCTGGCGACGACGAGGTTGGCGTTGGCCAGGTTTCCCTGGGCCAGCAGGGCCGCCGCAAGGGCCACCACCGCCGCCGTGCCGGCGCCGCCGGACTGCCGGCCCAACAATCCCAGCAGGACCACACCGAGTCCAAAAACCCCCGCCGCCGCAGCCAGGGCCACGGAAACCGGGGAGCCAAGGGGAAGGATGCCGGCATAGTCCAAGCCGAGGATTGCGCCGCCGGCAAGCAGCGCTGCCCCGAAGAGGGCCGCCAGGAAGGGTCCGCCGGCGCCGGGAACCTTGGCGGCCTTGGCGGTGCAGCCGGCAGGAGCGCCGTGGCTGTCTCCGAAGCCCGCCGTGCCTGCGGGGGCCGTGACTGCGGGGGCCGGGGTTTCGGGGCTGCCGGTTTTGGCCAGCGACACCGGGGCGGTACCGGGAGTGCCGGCGGCGGTAGTGCCGGCATCCGCCGCTTCCGGGCCGCCGGCAGGGGCGGATGTGCCGTGCGGCATATGGCCCTGGAAATATGCGCGGCCCTTGGGCCCGGAGAACCAGTAGATTGCTGCAATGCCGGAGCCGATCCAGAACAGCGTCCACACAACGGCACCGAACCACGAGTCGCCGCCGAGGACCGAAGCACCGGGGCCGCCCATCCCCACGATGGTAAACACGAGCGCGCCGGTCATTCCGGAGGTCCAGCTGCCGCGGAGGGCTTCTTCCACGTGGATCCTGCCGTCCGGTTCCGGAAGCAGCGCCCAGGCCAGGCCATAGGCCAGGAACCCGATCCCGAAAACCCCCAGGACCACAAACAGTCCGCGTATCAGCACCGGATCCAGTCCGGTCTTCGCCGCGAGGCCGGAAGCTACGCCGCCGAACCAGCGGTCCGGACCGCGCTGCGCGCCAAGGGACCGCAGCCACTGAAAGAAGCCGCTGTGTATGCCGTCCGGCCGGTGGCCTGCAGCGGAGGTTCCAGCGGAAGCGGAACCGGCCCCGGAGGGCTGCTGTTCCGAAGCGGGGGCCGGCTCATCGGCGGCAGAGGATGGGAAAGGGTTCATGACCCCAGTCTTCCCGCCGGGGGCGGCGGGAAGCATCAGGGACTACCCTGAGCGGCCCCTGAACCTCCCCTGAAGAACTTCGGAACTTGGCTCCGGGCACGGTTCCCGGGGTCCGCGCCGTGCTTTGATAGGGCCATGAGAGAACCTCTGGTGCGACCCCGCGACCGGATGATTGCCGGCGTCTGCGCCGGACTGGCGGCACACCTGGGCTGGCCGGTGAAGCTGACCCGTGCCCTCATGGCGGTGTTCTGCCTGGCCGGCGGCGGCTTCCTCTTGTACGGCTGGCTGTGGATCATGGTTCCCACCCGGGAAGAACTGGACAAGAAGGAACAGGTCCAGGCCAACCCGCGCAGTATTGCGGACAACTATGCCCGGCTCCTGCGCGACGGCGGCGGCTGGGCGGGGCCGACTGGAACCCTGGGCAAAGCCGGGCAGCGCGAAGTTGCTGCCGGGCTTGCCCTGCTGCTCGTCGCCGCTGCCTTCATCGCCCAGCGGTTGGGCGCCGACCTCAACTGGGGACTGTTCGTGCCGCTCGGCGCCATTGCAGGCGGTGCGGTGCTGGCCTGGAGCCAGCTGGATGAAAGGCGCCGCGCCGGGCTCGTGAACAGTGCCGGCGCAGACCGGACTTCCGGGCTGATCCGGTTGGCCGCAGGGCTGCTGCTGGTGGTGGCCGGCGTGCTGGTGATGGTTTCCGGAGCGGTGAGCTGGGACGTGCTGGTTGCCGGACTGCTCGCTTCCGCAGCGGTCCTGGCAGGTGTGGCACTGGTATTCACCCCGTGGGCCGTCAAGCACTGGCGGGATCTGGAAGCCGAACGTGCGGGCCGGATCCGGCAGACGGAACGCGCCGAAATTGCCGCCCATCTGCATGACTCGGTCCTGCAGACCCTGGCCCTGATCCAGAAGCGTGCCGGCTCCGAGCAGGACGTGGTCCGGCTTGCCCGCGCCCAGGAGCGGGAACTGCGGCAGTGGCTCTACACCGACCGGGCCCGTGCCGAGGACCATCTGGTCCAGAGCCTGCGCCGCATCGCCGCTGAAATCGAGGATGCCTACGGCCACCCCATAGAGTTGGTGGCCGTCTCCGATGCCCGGTTGGACGAGCGCACCGAAGCGCTGGCGCAGGCCGCCCGCGCGGCGCTGCTTAACGCGGCGCAGCATGCAGGCGGCACCGTTTCCGTCTACGTCGAATGCCGGCCGGAGCAGCTTGAAGTCTTTGTCCGGGACCGCGGTCCCGGGTTTGATCCGGCAGCGGTTCCACCGGACCGGATTGGCGTGCGCGGTTCCATCATCGGCAGGATGGAGCGGGCCGGCGGCAGCGCGGGGATCCGCAGCAGCGCCGGCGGGACCGAAGTCCGGCTGGTACTTCCGCTGGACGGGAACCCGGAGCACGGTTCGGCTCCTGCTGGCAGTCCTCTTGACGACACCGTTCCTGCCGACAGTCCTCCGGTCGACGGGGTCGCGGCGGCGGCCGCCGCGAACGCTCCCGCTGCCGGTCACAAACCCGCTCCCGCTGCCGGTCACAAACCCGCTCCCGCTGCTCACGGTGCCTCGGCCGCACCCGCTCGGCCGGTGAGCCGGTTCAGCCCGGCCAGCCCGCTCGATTCCTTCCCCAACCAACCGTCCCGCCAGGAAGCACAACGTAAATGACGCTCCAACCGCACCTGCCGATCGACGTCGTCGTTGTTGACGACCACGCCATTTTCCGTTCCGGCCTCCGGGCCGACCTCGATGCACGGATCAACGTGGTGGCCGAAGCCGACAGCGTGGAATCGGCCATCGAGGTGATCACTGCACGGCGGCCGGCGGTTGTCCTGCTGGATGTCCACCTGCCCGGCGGCAGCGGGGGAGGCGGAGCCGAGGTCCTGGCCGGTTGTGCCGGGCTGCTGGGGGCCACCCGGTTCCTGGCGCTGAGCGTGTCCGACGCCGCGGAAGACGTGGTCACGGTGATCAGGGCCGGTGCACGCGGATACGTCACCAAGACCATTTCCGGTCCGGAGATTTCCGACGCCGTCCTGCGGGTTGCCGGCGGCGACGCCGTGTTCTCGCCCCGCCTGGCCGGGTTTGTACTGGATGCCTTCGGCACCGCGAGCGTGGCCTCGGTGGACGACGAACTGGACCGCCTCTCGGCGCGGGAGCTGGAAGTCATGCGCCTGATCGCCCGCGGCTACAGCTACAAGGAGGTAGCCCGCGAACTGTTCATTTCCGTGAAGACCGTGGAAACCCATGTCTCCTCCGTGCTGCGCAAGCTCCAGCTGTCCTCCCGGCATGAACTCACCCGCTGGGCGGCGGACCGCCGGCTGCTCTAGCTCCCGCGCTAGCCGGCTGCCCGGCCCAGGAACTCCTGCAGCCGTGCCATGCCGGTGGCCAGGTCCTCGTCGCCCAGGGCGTAGGAAAGCCGCAGGTAGCCGGAAGGGCCAAAGGCCTCGCCGGGAACTACGGCCACCTCCACGGTGTCCAGGATGAGGGCGGCCAGCTCGGCCGAGGTCTGGGGGCGCACGGCGCCGTCCTTGCCCGGGAATTCACGGCCCAGCAGTCCGCGGACGTCCGCGTAGGCGTAGAAGGCGCCTTCCGGCATGGGGCATTCCACCCCGTCAATCGAGTTCAGCGCGGAAACCATGGCGCGGCGGCGCCGGTCGAAGGCCTGCTTCATCTCATCCACCGCAGCCAGCGGGCCGGAAACGGCGGCCAGGGCGGCCATCTGCGACACGTTGGAGACGTTGGAGGACAGGTGGGACTGCAGGTTGGTCGCAGCCTTGATGACGTCCGGCGCGGCGATCATCCAGCCCACGCGCCAGCCGGTCATGGCGTAGGTCTTGGCCACGCCGTTGAGCACAACCACCTTGTCGCCCAGTTCCGGGGCGGCAGTGGCGATGGAGGTGAAGGGAACGCCGTCGTACGTCAGGTGTTCGTAGATTTCATCCGTGATGACCCACAGGCCGTTCGCAGCAGCCCAGCGGCCAATGGCGGCAACCTGCTCCGGCGGGTAGACCGCGCCGGTGGGGTTGGACGGGGAAACGAACAGCAGCACCTTCGTGGCGTCGGTGCGGGCTGCTTCGAGCTGGTCGACGGTGACCAGGTAGCCCTGCTCCGGACCTGCGAAAACCTCTACCGGGATGCCGCCGGCCAGCCGGATGGCTTCGGGATAGGTGGTCCAGTAGGGCGTGGGCACCAGCACTTCGTCACCGGGGTTCAGCAGCGTGGCGAAGGACTCGTAAACGGCCTGCTTGCCGCCGTTGGTCACCAGGACCTGGGCCGGATCCACGGCATAGCCGGAGTCACGCAGGGTTTTCTCGGCAATGGCCTTCTTCAGCTCGGGGAGGCCGCCGGCGGGGGAGTAGCGGTGGAACCGGGGCTGGCGGGCTGCTTCCACGGCGGCGTCGACAATGTAGTCCGGGGTGGGGAAGTCCGGTTCGCCGGCACCGAAACCGATAACCGGGCGGCCGGCGGCCGCCAGTGCCTTGGCCTTGGCGTCCACTGCGAGTGTTGCGGACTCGGCAATGGAGGCGATGCGCTCTGAAATACGGCCGGTGGAAGACATGGGATTCCCGTCTGATGTGTGGCGGCAGCTTACGTTCGCGCCGTGTCCGGTGGTCCCGGGCGACGGCGGCGTTCCCCAGTTTATGCGGTCCGCCCGCCCGCTGCGGTGTGTGTCGCCGGCCTCCGGCGGGCGCCGGTTCGACGTGGGCGCAAACTTTGCGTAGACTGGTTCCTCGGTGGTTCTCCTCACCACGCTGTTTCGTGCCCAACGATCGGGATGCCGGTCGGGATTCCGATCAGGGATTATCCTGGAATAATCCGGTCGCCGGGTGCGGCTACAATAGTGGCGGTGGGGATATTTCCTCCATAGGGTAGTGGCGCAATTGGTAGCGCAGCGGTCTCCAAAACCGCAGGTTGCAGGTTCGAGTCCTGTCTGCCCTGCGCAGAACTGTCATCCGGCAGCTCAGCAGTCCTTCATGGAAGCGCACAGTCCAGGTTTGTGCGCCAGCCGTGTACCTACACAGATGAGTGAGGCGAAGGTGACCGAGACAGCTGCCAGCAGCTCCAAGGGACACCCCTCCAGCGGGCCCAAGAAGCGCGGCTTCTTCGCGGCGATCGCGCTCTTCCTGCGTCAGGTCATTGCGGAGCTGAAGAAGGTGGTCACCCCCACCCGCAAGGAACTGCTGAGGTACACCCTCGTGGTCCTGGCCTTCGTGGTCGTGATGATGGTTATTGTGACGGTTCTCGACTTTGTCTTTGGTGCCGGCGCACTGTGGATCTTCGGTGAGGGCGGCGGCGAAAGCTAGTCCCAGACCCTGCGTTCCACCTGCGGGATACGGAACCGGAGACCATGAGCTAGTGCCAAAACCGATAATGCTCTGAAGAAAGCAGGAATCCACGTGTCCGAGCAAGAACTCGAATCACAGGTCAATGACAATGCCGCTGATCTGGATACCGAGGATGAAATGACCGCAGCCGACGTCGACGAGGCGCCTGCTGCTGTTGATGCATCGGCAGACGAAGCAGACGTTACCGAAGAGGCAGCCGACGCTGAGGTTTCCGCCCCCGAGGCCGAAGAAGAGCCCGAGGAAGATCCGGTCGACGCCTTCAAGGCCAAGCTGCGCCGCCAGGAGGGTGACTGGTACGTCATCCACTCCTACGCCGGCTACGAAAACCGCGTGAAGTCCAACCTCGAGACCCGCATCCAGACCTTGGACATGGAAGAGGATATCTTCGAAATCCAGGTCCCGATGGAAGAAGTCGTCGAGATCAAGAACACCACCCGGAAGATCGTGAACCGGGTCCGCATTCCCGGCTACGTCCTGGTCCGGATGAACCTGACCGACGAATCGTGGGGCGTTGTACGCCACACCCCCGGCGTCACCGGCTTCGTGGGCAACGCCCACAACCCGACGCCGCTGAGCCTGAACGAAGTGTTCTCGATGCTCGAGCACACCGTGGTTTCGCCCAAGACCGAAGCCGGCAAGCCCGCTGCCCAGCAGTCGGCTAACATTGCCGTGGACTTCGAGGTCGGCGAGCCGGTCACGGTCAACGAGGGCCCGTTCGAAACCCTCCAGGCCACGATCTCCGAGATCAAGCCCGAGTCCCAGCAGCTGGTGGTCCTCGTGACCATCTTCGAGCGCGAGACTCCTGTGACCCTTGGCTTCGGCCAGGTCACCAAGCTCCAGTAGCTTTCAGACTTCGCTGCCAGCAGGTCCGCTTTAACCTGCAGGCAGCGTCCGGCCACCAAGCCATGGCGGCCACCAACCCGGATGGACGCTCCTGTCCTTCGGGAACATAATTTAGAGAAGGACCCTTTCATGGCCCCCAAGAAAAAGGTCACCGGCCTCATCAAGCTGCAGATCAACGCAGGTGCCGCCAACCCGGCTCCTCCGATCGGTCCGGCACTTGGCCAGCACGGTGTCAACATCATGGAATTCTGCAAGGCGTACAACGCTGCAACGGAATCCCAGCGCGGCAACGTTATCCCGGTTGAAATCACCGTTTACGAAGACCGTTCCTTCACCTTCATCACGAAGACTCCTCCGGCTGCACAGCTGATCAAGAAGGCCGCCGGTGTGGCCAAGGGTTCCGCAACCCCGCACACCGCCAAGGTTGCCAACCTGACCCAGGCCCAGGTCGAAGAGATCGCCACCATGAAGATGGAAGACCTCAACGCCAACGATGTCCAGGCAGCAGCCAAGATCATCGCCGGCACCGCCCGCTCGATGGGCATCACCGTAGAGGGCTAAAGCCCCCTGCGTTTCAATTTCACATAAATGCCGGTGCCCCCAACGGGACCGGCGCGTGGCAGGGCCGGGCGCGGTCCGACAGACCACAACTGCACAAGGAGAAAAAGCAGATGGCAAAGCGCAGCAAAGCATATGAAGCAGCTGCAGCCAAGATCGATGCGGACAAGCTGTACGCACCGGTCGAGGCTGTAGAGCTGGCCAAGGACACCAACCCGTCCAAGTTCGACGCAACCGTTGAGGTGGCTTTCCGCCTGGGCGTTGACCCCCGCAAGGCTGACCAGATGGTCCGCGGCACGGTCAACCTGCCCAACGGCACCGGCAAGACGGCCCGCGTCCTCGTTTTCGCAACCGGCGAGAAGGCTGAAGCGGCAATCGCTGCCGGCGCCGACTTCGTTGGTTCCGACGACATGATCGAAAAGGTCGCCGCAGGCTGGACCGACTTCGACGCAGCAGTGGCTACCCCGGACATGATGGGCAAGGTCGGCCGCCTGGGCCGCGTGCTCGGCCCGCGTAACCTCATGCCGAACCCGAAGACCGGTACGGTAACCCCGAACGTCGCCAAGGCCGTTTCGGACATCAAGGGTGGCAAGATCGACTTCCGCGTCGACAAGCACTCCAACCTGCACTTCATCATCGGCAAGGTGTCCTTCGATTCCCAGAAGCTGGCTGAGAACTACGCAGCCGCCCTGGAAGAAGTCCTGCGCCTGAAGCCGTCGGCTGCCAAGGGCCGCTACATCCAGAAGGCCACCGTGTCCACCACGTTCGGCCCGAGCATTGCCGTTGACCCCAACGTCACCAAGGTTCTCGCAGACGCATAGTCTTCGAGCATCTTCGGAAGGGTTTCCTTCTGCTTGAGGCGGCCGCAGCTTTTCGCTGCGGCCGCCTTTTTGCTGTCCGGCAGGGGCCGCGTTTTTGGCACCGGCGCCGTTCTCCGGCAGGATGTGGGCCATGACACAGATTTCCATCGAGCATGTTGCGGTCCCGGCAAGCCTGGACGGGCCGGGCGGCGCGGACTTCCTGGCCATCGCAGACCTGATGAATACCCAGCAGCGCGAGATTTGGGGCAATGATGATTTCTACGGAACGCCGCAGTCCCAGCTGGCAGGCCGGAGCAGCACTCCTACCCGGCGGCGCTTGATCCTGGCCGCACGGGCCGTGGAATCGCGAGAAATTCTGGGTGTGGTCCAGCTGAACCTTCCGCTCACCGACAACCTGCACACCGGAAACGTCAATGTTGTGGTCGCCCCGGATGCCCGGCGGCAGGGGGTGGGCACGCAGTTGTATTTCGCCGCCGAGCAGCTGGCCGCCGCCAACGGCCGCCGCATGCTGATGACGGAGACCGAGCACCTCGCGGGGGTCGGCAAAGCCGATGTTGACCCGGACCGTGAAGACCTGGCGGGCACCGATACGGCACGGTTCATTCCGAACGACGCCGCGGCCTCCTTCGCCGCCAAGCTCGGCTTCCGGCTGGAACTGGTGGACCGTGTCAGCCGCCTGGACCTCTCGGATTACGACGGCGGAAACGCGTTGCAGGAGCAGGCCGCCGCGGCAGCGCGCGCCGGCTATGAACTGGTGTTCTGGCGCGGCGCCTGCCCGCAGGACCTCGTCGGGGCGTACGCGCAGCTGCGGCAGAAGATGAGCACAGATGCACCCCAGGGCGGCCTGGATCTGGCCGAAGAGGCCTGGGACGAGGCGCGGGTGCGGGAGGCCGAGGCCCGGGAAGTGGAGATGGATTACGAGTCGCTGGTCTGCGCCGCCCGGCACACCGGTTCCGGGGAGCTGGCCGGGCATACCGTCCTGGAGGTCTTCCGGAACAACCTTTCCGTGGCCTACCAGGACGACACCTTGGTGCTGGAAGGCCACCGGGGCCACCGGCTGGGGATGCTGATGAAGGCCGCGAATCTGGCGCGCCTGCGGGAAGCCGTTCCCGGGGCCGAGCGCGTGTACACCTGGAATGCCGAGGAAAACCGGTACATGCTCTCCATTAACGAGCAGCTGGGATTCCGTGCCGTCGGATACGCGGGGGAGTGGCAGAAACAGCTGGCCTCCGCCTGATCCGCCGGGATTTGTCCCCTGCCCGAATGTCCCGTACTCTTGAACTACCAAAGACCGTCGGTCGATGTGCATTCAATCCCACCGTGAGGCTGAACCTTCAGCTCTCTGCGTGTGGACTACGGTTGGAAATACATCCGAAAGTCCCTTGCCTAAAGGGCGGCCTGCGCAGGTGAACGAACTGCACTCCGGATTAGTCCGTAGAGTGAAGCCCCGTGCATCTGCCCGGGGCGTTTTTTATGTTCGGGACCCGATCCACCGGCACTATTTCCCCGGAAGGAGGGTTATGGCAACGCCAACAAAGGTGTCAGCAGTCGAGGAGATCACCACTGATTTCAAGGAATCGACCGCTGCTGTCCTAACCGAATACCGCGGGCTCACCGTTGCACAGCTCAAGGAGCTGCGTCGTTCGCTCGGCCAGGACACCAAGTACTCGGTCGTTAAGAACACCCTGACTGGCATTGCAGCCAAGGAAGCCGGCATCGACGCGTTCGAAGGCCAGCTTGCCGGACCTACTGCAATCGCCTTCATCAAGGGAGACGCAGTTGCAGCTGCTAAGAGCCTGACGGATTTTGCCAAGTCCAACCCGCAGCTCATCATCAAGACCGGTATCTTCGAGGGCAATGCCCTGGATGCCTCCGGTGTAGCCGCACTGGCTGCTCTTGAGTCCCGTGAGTTCCAGCTTGCACGCGTCGCCGGTGTCCTCAAGGCACCGATGTCCATGCTGGCACGCACGGCTGATGCACTGCGCCTGAAGCTCGAAGAGGAGAGCGGCACTCCCGCTGCTCCCGCTGCAGAAGAGGCTCCGGCCGCTGCAGAAGAAGCTCCGGCCGCAGAAGCAGCCACCGAAGAGTAAAACCTCTTCTCATCCAATCTCCGGTGCCTGCGCGCACCAACTATAGGAAGGACGCCACACCATGGCGAAGCTGACCAACGAAGAGCTCATTGAAGCCTTCAAGGAACTGTCCATCATCGAGCTCTCCGACTTCGTGAAGCTCTTCGAAGAGACCTTCGACGTTACCGCTGCTGCCGTTGCCGTTGCCGGCCCCGCCGCCGGTGCCGCTGAGGCCGCTGAAGAGAAGACTGAATTCGACGTCATCCTCGAAGCTGCCGGCGACAAGAAGATCGCAGTGATCAAGGAAGTCCGTGCCCTGACTTCCCTGGGTCTGAAGGAAGCCAAGGACCTGGTTGACAGCGCTCCGAAGGCCATCCTCGAAGGTGCCAACAAGGAAGCCGCTGACAAGGCCAAGGAAGCTCTCGAAGCTGCCGGCGCCACCGTCACCGTCAAGTAGTTTTCCTTATCGCAGCCTCGGCTGTGAAACACAGAAAGACCCCGTCCTCCGGACGGGGTCTTTCTGCATCCCCAGTGTCCACATCCCCAGTGTCCATATGTCCGGTGTCCACCTACCAGCAGCCGCGGGAAGCGGCACGAAGCAAGGGAACCACTTACCAATGCGGCAGCTACTGATCCTGGGACCGCTGGTTGCGGCCGCGGCGGCGTGTGTGCTCAGCGGAGCGTTGCCGCCTGCCGAGTTCAGCGCGCTGATGGGCCGTATCGGTCCCATCATGGTGTTCGTGACGGCGGCGACCGTCGTGAGCTACCTCGCTGACGCCGCAGGACTCTTCCGGGTGCTGACCCGGTTCACTGCCCGGCTGGGGCGCGGCCGCACCTTTGCCCTGTGGGTGCTGGTCCTGGGCCTGACCTCGGCCTCCAGCATCTTCCTCTCATTGGACACAGCCGTTGTGCTGATCACTCCGCTGGTCGTGGGGCTGGCTGTGGAGGCCAGGCTCCCTCCCATTGTTTTCGCGCTCAGCACGGTCTGGCTGGCCAACACCGCGTCCATGCTGCTGCCCGTTTCGAACCTCACCAACCTGCTGGCCCAGGAAAAGGCCGATCTGCACCCCCTCGAATACGCGGCGACCGTCTGGGCTCCGGCGGCCGCCGGCATCCTGGTGCCCGCAGCGCTCCTGTGGCTTGCCTTCCGGCGCTTCCTGCGCGGCAGGTACACGGACCCGTCCGAGCCGGTTACGGTGCCGGACCGCGGGCTTCTCGTGCTGAGCGGGGCAGTAGTGGCCCTGCTGCTGCCGGCTCTCGTCAGCGGCATCCACGTAGCCATTCCCGCCTCCGCCGCGGCCATCATCCTGGCCGCGGGATTCCTGGTCCGGCAGCGGAGCGCGTTTGCCTGGGACATGGTTCCGGTGATGCCGGTGGTCCTGGCCGTGAGCCTGTTCGTCCTGGTCCAGACGGCCCACAGCCACGGGCTGGCCTCCCTCCTGGCGCAGGCCGCGGGCTCGGGGGAGGGCTTTGGCGATCTGCTGCAGCTGGCCGGTGCGGGTGCCGTTGCGTCCAACGCGGTGAACAACCTCCCGGCCTACCTTGCGCTGGAACCGGCGGCGGACACTCCCGTCCGCCTCGCCGCGCTGCTGGTGGGGGTCAATATGGGGGCGATCGTGACGCCCTGGGGTTCCCTGGCGACCCTGCTCTGGTATGACCGGATGCGCTCCATGGGGGTGGCCGTACGCTGGGGCCGCTTTATTGCAGCGAGCTCAGTTGCCGCCGTCGTCACCGTGACGGCGGCGACGGCGGCCCTGTCGCTGGCGGCCTAGGATTCTTCGCGGAACAGCAGGAGGGCTTCACCCTGCCCGCCGCCGCCGCACAGTGCGACGCCGGCCCGGCCGGAACCGCGCCGGAACAGCTCGTGTGCGGCGGTCAGGGCCAGCCGGGCACCGGACGCCCCGATCGGGTGGCCCAGGGCAATCGCCCCGCCGTGCAGGTTGCACTGTTCCAGGTCCATGCCCAGTTCATTCAGGGACTGAACGGCCACAGCGCCGAAGGCTTCGTTGATCTCGATGAAGTCCAGGTCCGAGACGCTCCATCCGGCCCGTTCGAGCGCGGCGGAAAGTGCATTGGACGGCTGTGAATGCAGGGTGTTGTCCGGTCCGGCGACCTGGCCGGGCAGTCCAACGGAGGCGAGGATTTCCAAACCGTTCGCCTCGGCGTAGCTGCGGGTGGCTAGGACCAGGGCCGCTGCGCCGTCGGAAAGCGGTGAGGAGTTGCCGGCCGTAATGGTTCCCTCCGGGTCAAAGGCCGGGCGCAGGTTCGCGAGGGTGTCCACGGTGGTGGCGGGGCGTACGCCTTCATCGAGGGTCAGCACCAGCGGCTCGCCCTTGCGCTGCGGGACGGTGACGGGGACGATCTCGGCGTCGAAGATGCCCGCTTCCATGGCCGCCGCCGCCCGTTGGTGCGAGGCCGCGGCCACTTCGTCCTGTTCCATCCGCTTAATCGCCAGTTTGGTGTTGCCCCGCTCCGTGGAGATTCCCATGGAGTCGTTGTCGAAGGCATCGGTCAGGCCGTCGTGGGCCACGGAGTCGAGCGCGGAAATGTTCCCGTAATTCCAGCCCTGCCGGGCACCGGGCAGCAGGTGCGGGCCGCGGGACATGGATTCCTGGCCGCCGGCCACCACAACGGCGGCCTCCCCGCCGCGGATCAGGCGTGCGGCATCGATGACGGCGGCCAGGCCGGAGAGGCAGACCTTGTTCACGGTAACGGCGGGAACGTCCCAGCTGATGCCCGCCTTGATCGAGGACTGGCGGGCAGGGTTCTGCCCGCAGCCGGCCTGGACCACGTGGCCCATGATGACGCTGTCCACATCCGCAGCAGGGACGCCGGACTTCTCCAGCGCGCCGGCGATGGCGAAGGCGCCCAGTTCAACGGCGGTAAAGGGGGCAAGCTGGCCGTTGAGCCGGCCCTGCGGGGTGCGCGCTCCACCAACGATTACCACTTCGGTCACGGCTGCTGCCCCGGGGGCTGCGGAGTTGCTCATGGCTGGTTCAGTCCTTTGTGTTGTATTCGTCATCGAATGCTGGATCAAGGGTACGCCAACCGCCGGGGCCGGGGAGAGGGATCTCACACGGTTAGGCGCCCGCCTGGTGCCGGCGGGCGCCCCGGTGCGCCGGGAGGCACCCCCGGCCACCACATTCGGGGAATCTTGCGGTAAGGTATCTGTATCCGATGCGTGAACGGTGCGCCGGTGTCTTGTCTGTTACCGATTGTCTGTTACCGACTGTTGTTGGATTGCTATTGGTCTGTTCCGGACGGTTATTGCCTGTTACTCCCCGAATACACGGGATCCTAAGCGGGGTCCTACGCGAGGTTGCAGCCGGGATTGCGCTCCCGGTGCCATCCGACACGGGTTGAGTGCAGCGGGCTTGACGAAACCGGGTAGACTTGTATGCCCATAATGCCCTATAGTGGATATTTGCTTCCTCCTGTTAACCTTCAGCCTTCATATAGCGGTGGGCTATGTTCCGTGCCGGGCAGTATCCGTAACCCTCGGATGTGCCCTTTGCCGGACACCGGGACGCACACGGACTCGGTCCGTGCAGTGCAGGGGAGGAAGCGCGAAACACGCCTGAAGGTCTGTGGAAGGATCCCTCTTGGTCGCCTCGAGCACCTCTAATAACGAAACCGCTACTAATCCGGAGAACGCAGCTTCCCGGATTTCATTCGCAAAGATTCACGAACCGCTTGACGTTCCCAATCTTCTTGCCCTGCAGACAGACAGCTTTGACTGGCTCGTCGGCAACGAGCGCTGGAAGGCGCGCGTGGAAAAGGCACGGGAGACCGGCGAACAGGGTATTGCCACCACCTCCGGTCTGGCTGACATCTTCGAGGAAATCTCCCCGATCGAAGACTTCCAGGGCACCATGTCCCTGAGCTTCTCGGAGCCGGAGTTCGCCGACCCGAAGTACACCATGGCCGAGTGCAAGGACCGGGACGCTACGTACTCGGCTCCGCTGTACGTGAAGGCCGAGTTCATGAACAACAACACGGGCGAAATCAAGCAGCAGACCGTGTTCATGGGCGACTTCCCCCTCATGACTGACAAGGGAACGTTCGTCATCAACGGCACCGAGCGTGTTGTTGTTTCCCAGCTGGTCCGTTCCCCGGGTGCCTACTTCGAGCGCACCGCGGACAAGACCAGTGACAAGGACATCTACACCGCGAAGATCATTCCTTCCCGCGGTGCATGGTTCGAACTGGAAATCGACAAGCGCGACCAGGTGGGTGTCCGCCTGGACCGCAAGCGCAAGCAGTCCGTCACCGTGCTGCTCAAGGCGCTGGGCTGGACCGAAGGCCAGATCCTCGAGACCTTCGGCGAGTACGACTCCATCCGTGCCACCCTGGAAAAGGACCCCACGGAAACCCAGGAAGATGCCCTGCTGGACATCTACCGCAAGCTGCGTCCGGGCGAGCCGCCCACGGTCGAGGCTGCAAAGACGCTGCTGGAAAACCTGTACTTCAACCCGAAGCGCTACGACCTGGCCAAGGTTGGCCGTTACAAGATCAACCGCAAGCTGGGCATCGACAAGCCCCTGACGGACTCCGACGCATCGGTCCTGAACAATGACGACATTGTCGCCATGATCAAGTTCCTGGTGGCACTGCACGCCGGTGAGAAGACCGTTCCGGGCAAGCGCGACGGCAGCGACGTCGACATCCGCGTGGAGGTCGACGACATCGACCACTTCGGCAACCGCCGCATCCGCGCCGTCGGCGAACTGATCGAGAACCAGATCCGTACGGGCCTGTCCCGCATGGAGCGTGTGGTCCGCGAACGGATGACCACCCAGGACGTCGAGGCCATCACGCCGCAGACCCTGATCAACATCCGTCCCGTTGTGGCTGCCATCAAGGAGTTCTTCGGAACGTCCCAGCTCTCGCAGTTCATGGACCAGAACAACCCGCTTGCCGGACTGACGCACAAGCGCCGCCTGTCCGCGCTGGGCCCGGGTGGTCTGTCCCGTGACCGTGCAGGCATGGAAGTCCGAGACGTCCACCCGTCCCACTACGGCCGCATGTGCCCCATCGAAACCCCTGAAGGCCCGAACATCGGCCTGATCGGTTCGCTGGCTTCCTACGGCCGCATCAACGCCTTCGGCTTCATCGAGACTCCGTACCGCAAGGTGGAGAACGGCGTCGTCACCGACAAGGTCGACTACCTGACCGCCGATGACGAAGTTGAGCGCACCATTGCCCAGGCAAACGCTCCGCTGCGCGCCGATCAGCACTTCGAAGAGGACCTGGTCCTCGTCCGTGCCCGCGGCGGTTCCGGCGAGCCCGTCCTGGTCGAGCCCGACGAGGTCGAGTACATGGACGTCTCCCCGCGCCAGATGGTGTCGGTGGCCACGGCCCTGATTCCGTTCCTGGAGCACGACGACGCCAACCGCGCCCTCATGGGTGCGAACATGCAGCGCCAGGCTGTGCCGCTGCTCCGTTCCGAGCGCCCCGTTGTGGGCACCGGCATGGAGAAGTACACCGCAGTTGACGCCGGCGACTCCGTGACCGCCAAGAAGCCCGGTGTTGTCACCGAGGTTTCCGCTGACCTCGTTACCGTCATGAACGACGACGGCACCGAGACCAGCTACCCGATCATGAAGTTCGAGCGCTCCAACCAGGGCAACGCCTACAACCAGCGCGTGCTGGTCTCCGAAGGCGCCCGGGTCGAGGTCAACAGCATCATCGCCGACGGTCCCGCAACGGACCAGGGTGAACTGGCCCTTGGTAAGAACCTGCTCGTGGCATTCATGTCATGGGAAGGCCACAACTACGAAGATGCCATCATCCTGTCCCAGCGCATGGTCTCCGACGATGTCCTGACCTCCATCCACATTGAGGAGCACGAGGTTGACGCCCGCGACACCAAGCTTGGTGCCGAGGAAATCACCCGCGACATCCCCAACGTCTCCGAAGAGGTGCTGTCCCAGCT
This sequence comes from Arthrobacter sp. zg-Y1143, assembly GCF_030125565.1. NCBI lineage: Bacteria > Bacillati > Actinomycetota > Actinomycetes > Micrococcales > Micrococcaceae > Arthrobacter > Arthrobacter sp. zg-Y1143. Next base: position 138,341 of record NZ_JASKLW010000004.1, read on the forward strand.
CGACGAGCGCGGCATCATCCACATCGGTGCAGAGGTTGAAGCCGGCGACATCCTGGTTGGCCGCGTCACCCCGAAGGGCGAAACGGAACTGACCCCCGAAGAGCGCCTGCTGCGCGCCATCTTCGGCGAGAAGAGCCGCGAAGTACGCGACACCTCCCTGAAGGTTCCCCACGGCGAGTCCGGAACCGTCATCGGCGTGCGTATCTTCGACCGCGACAACGACGACGAGCTGCCCCCGGGCGTGAACCAGCTAGTCCGCGTCTACGTGGCGCACAAGCGCAAGATCACGGACGGCGACAAGCTGGCCGGCCGCCACGGCAACAAGGGCGTCATCTCCAAGATCCTCCCGATCGAAGACATGCCGTTCATGGAAGACGGAACCCCGGTCGACATCATCCTGAACCCGCTTGGTGTTCCGGGTCGAATGAACGTTGGCCAGGTCCTGGAAATCCACCTGGGCTGGGCTGCCAAGCAGGGCTGGAAGATCGAGGGCGAGCCGGACTGGGTCAAGGACCTGCCGAACCTGCCCCGCGAGACCGGCCCCACCACGGTTGCCACTCCGGTGTTCGACGGCGCGAGCGAGGATGAGATCGTCAACCTGCTCGACTCCACCAACGTGACCCGTGACGGCAACCGCCTGATCGGTGCCTCGGGCAAGGCCCGGATGTACGACGGCCGCTCCGGCCAGCCGTTCCCGGACCCGATCTCGGTCGGCTACATGTACATCCTGAAGCTGCACCACCTGGTGGACGACAAGATCCACGCACGTTCCACCGGGCCGTACTCCATGATCACGCAGCAGCCGCTGGGTGGTAAGGCACAGTTCGGCGGCCAGCGCTTCGGTGAAATGGAAGTCTGGGCCCTGGAGGCGTACGGCGCCGCCTACACGCTGCAGGAACTGCTCACGATCAAGTCCGATGACATCCATGGCCGCGTGAAGGTCTACGAAGCCATCGTCAAGGGCGAAAACATCCCGGAGCCCGGTGTTCCGGAATCGTTCAAGGTCCTGATCAAGGAAATGCAGTCGCTCTGCTTGAACGTGGAAGTCCTCTCCACCGAAGGCAACACGATTGAAATGCGTGACTCGGATGAAGAAGTCTTCCGGGCCGCGGAGGAACTGGGTATCGATCTGTCCCGCGCAGAGCCCAGCTCCGTCGAAGAGGTTTAGCTGGTAGATCCGCCCGGGAGTCCGTCGGGCGGTTCGGAACGGCGGCAACGAAATTCCTTGCTCGCAGAGCTCGCAGGAATATTAAAGCCGCCTAACCCGAACCGTCCGGCGGACGCAGGGTGGGTCACCTTCAGTCTTTTCCGCACCCGAGACATTCAGATTTAGAGAACAAGAGAGAACAGGGACCCATGTCCAACGATTCCACGTTCGGCCTCATGCGAATCGGCCTTGCCACCGCGGATGAAATCCGTGGCTGGTCTTACGGCGAAGTCAAGAAGCCGGAAACCATCAACTACCGAACCCTGAAGCCGGAGAAGGACGGTCTTTTCTGCGAAAAGATCTTTGGTCCGTCCCGTGACTGGGAGTGCTACTGCGGCAAGTACAAGCGCGTGCGCTTCAAGGGCATCATCTGTGAGCGCTGCGGCGTCGAGGTAACCCGTGCCAAGGTCCGCCGCGAGCGGATGGGCCACATCGAGCTCGCCGCTCCCGTGACCCACATCTGGTACTTCAAGGGTGTCCCCTCCCGCCTGGGCTACCTGCTGGACCTGGCACCGAAGGACCTCGAGAAGGTCATCTACTTCGCCGCCTACATGATTACCTCGGTTGATGAAGAGAACCGCCACGCCGAACTGCCGAACCTGCAGGCCGAGCACGACCTGGAGCGCAAGCACCTCGTCGACCAGCGCGACTCCGACATTGCTGCGATCGCCAAGGACCTCGAAGGCGAGCTTGCCCGCCTGGAAGGCGAAGGCGCCAAGGCTGCCGACAAGAAGAAGGCCCGCGACTCCGCCGACCGCCAGATGGCCAAGGTCCGCCGCGATGCCGACAACAACATCGAGCGCCTCGAGCAGGTCTGGGACCGGTTCAAGAACCTCAAGGTCGGCGATCTGGAAGGCGACGAAGGCCTCTACCGCGAACTGCGGGACCGCTACGGCCTGTACTTCGAAGGCTCCATGGGTGCCGAAGCCATCAAGAAGCGTCTTGAAGACTTCGACATGCAGGCCGAGTCGGAGAACCTGCGCGACATCATCCAGAACGGCAAGGGCCAGCGCAAGACGCGTGCCCTGAAGCGCCTGAAGGTTGTCAACGCATTCCTGACCACCTCCAACAGCCCGCTGGGCATGGTCCTGGACGCCGTCCCGGTCATCCCGCCGGAACTGCGCCCGATGGTCCAGCTCGACGGCGGCCGTTTCGCGACGTCCGACCTCAACGACCTGTACCGCCGCGTGATCAACCGCAACAACCGCCTGAAGCGCCTGCTGGATCTCGGTGCCCCCGAGATCATCGTGAACAACGAAAAGCGCATGCTTCAGGAAGCTGTTGACTCCCTGTTCGACAACGGCCGCCGCGGCCGTCCGGTCACCGGACCGGGCAACCGTCCGCTGAAGTCGCTGTCCGACATGCTCAAGGGCAAGCAGGGCCGCTTCCGCCAGAACCTGCTGGGTAAGCGCGTTGACTACTCCGGCCGTTCCGTCATCGTGGTTGGCCCGCAGCTGAAGCTGCACCAGTGCGGTCTGCCCAAGCAGATGGCCCTGGAGCTCTTCAAGCCGTTCGTGATGAAGCGCCTGGTTGACCTCAACCACGCCCAGAACATCAAGAGCGCCAAGCGCATGGTCGAGCGTTTCCGTCCGCAGGTCTGGGACGTACTGGAAGAGATCATCACCGAACACCCGGTGCTGCTCAACCGTGCACCCACCCTGCACCGCCTCGGCATCCAGGCCTTCGAGCCGCAGCTTGTTGAAGGCAAGGCCCTTCAGCTGCACCCGCTGGTCTGCGGCGCCTTCAACGCTGACTTCGACGGTGACCAGATGGCAGTACACCTGCCGCTGAGCCCCGAAGCCCAGGCTGAAGCACGCATCCTCATGCTGTCCTCGAACAACATCCTGAAGCCGTCCGACGGCCGCCCGGTCACCCTGCCCTCGCAGGATATGATCATCGGCCTGCACCACCTCACCACCAAGCGCCCCGGTGCTGTTGGCGAAGGCCGTGTGTTCGGTTCAATGTCGGAAGCCATCATGGCCTTCGACATGGGCGAGCTGCACCTGAACTCGCTGGTGAAGATGCGTGTTGACGGCTTTGTCCCCAGCGCAAGCCAGCCCGCTCCGGAAGGTTGGGAAGAGGGCACTCCTGCCCTCATCGAAACCTCCCTCGGACAGGTCATCTTCAACCAGACGCTGCCTGCGGATTACCCGTGGGTGCCGGAAGTTGCGGACAAGGGCCAGCTCTCCGCGATCGTCAACGATCTCGCCGAGCGGTACCCGAAGGTCGTCACGGCTGCCACGCTGGACAACCTGAAGGACGCCGGTTTCTACTGGGCCACCCGCTCGGGCGTTACCGTCGCCATCTCCGACATCGCGGCTCCGATCGACAAGCCGGCCATTATGGAAGGCTACGAAGCCCAGGCCGCCAAGGTTGAAAGCCAGTACGGCAAGGGCCTGATCGCTGAAGACGAGCGCCGCCAGGAACTGATCGACATCTGGAACAAGGCCACCAACGAGGTTGCTGCTGCAATGCGGGCGAACATGCCCGAATTCAACAACATCAACCGCATGGTGTCCTCCGGTGCCCGTGGTAACTGGCTGCAGGTCCGGCAGATCGCCGGTATCCGCGGCCTGGTGGCTAACCCTAAGGGTGAGATCATCCCCCGCCCGATCAAGTCCTCTTACCGTGAGGGCCTGTCGGTGCTGGAGTACTTCATCGCCACCCACGGTGCCCGTAAGGGTCTTGCCGATACCGCCCTTCGTACCGCCAACTCGGGTTACCTGACCCGTCGCCTGGTGGACGTTTCCCAGGACGTTATTGTCCGCGAGGAAGACTGCGGTACCGAGCGCGGCCTGAACGTGACCATCGCGGTTCCGGATGCCAACGGCGAACTGCAGCTGCACGAAGAGGTCGAGAACTCGGCCTACGCCCGTACGCTGGCCACCGACGTCACCGATGACCAGGGCAACGTCCTGGCCAAGGGCGGCGACGATGTTGGCGACGTGCTGATCGCGAAGCTGTTCGAAGCCGGTGTCACCGACATCAAGGTCCGCTCCGTACTCACCTGTGAGTCCGCCGTCGGTACCTGTGCCCTTTGCTACGGCCGCTCCCTGGCCACGGGTAAGACCGTGGACATCGGCGAGGCCGTGGGCATCATCGCCGCACAGTCCATTGGTGAGCCGGGTACCCAGCTGACCATGCGTACCTTCCACACCGGTGGTGTTGCTTCCGCTGAGGACATCACCCAGGGTCTGCCCCGTATCCAGGAGCTCTTCGAAGCACGTACCCCCAAGGGTGTTGCTCCGATCTCCGAGACCGCGGGCCGGGTCACCATCGAAGAGACCGACCGCCAGATGCGTCTGGTTGTCACTCCCGATGACGGCTCCGAGGAAATCGCGTACCCGGTCCTGCGCCGTGCCCGCCTGCTGGTTGCCGACGGCGACCACGTCGAGGTTGGCCAGCAGCTGGTCTTCGGTGCGGTGGATCCCAAGCAGATCCTCCGTATCCTCGGCCCGCGCAAGGCACAGGAGTTCCTGGTGGACGAAGTCCAGCGCGTGTACCGCAGCCAGGGTGTGGGCATCCACGACAAGCACGTCGAGGTCATTGTCCGCCAGATGCTGCGCCGCGTGACCGTGATCGAGTCCGGCGACTCCGATCTGCTCCCGGGTGAGCTGACCGAACGCCGCCGCTTCGAAAGCGAGAACCGCCGCGTGGTTTCGGAAGGCAAGAAGCCTGCTTCGGGCCGTCCGGAACTGATGGGTATCACCAAGGCCTCCCTGGCCACCGAGTCCTGGCTGTCCGCAGCTTCCTTCCAGGAAACGACCCGCGTCCTGACGCAGGCCGCCATGGAAGGCAAGAGCGATCCGCTGCTCGGCCTCAAGGAGAACGTCATCATCGGTAAGCTGATCCCGGCCGGAACGGGCCTGCCCCGTTACACCGAGGTCACTGTCGAGCCGACCGAAGAAGCAAAGGCCAACCTGTTCACCGGCCCGAGCGCCTTCAGCGACTTCGATTACGCCGGAGTCGACGGCGGCCTGAGCCCCGAGTTCCATGCCATCCCGCTGGATGACTACGACATGGGCAGCGACTTCCGCTAAGGAAAGCGCGCACTAACGGCAGGTCCCGCACCCTCAAGGGTGCGGGACCTGCCGCGTTTAACCCGGAGCTGCGCTGTACGGGGGAGCCACTTTGGCTCTCCCGTGTGCCGGCAGCCACACTTGGAGGTAGTGTCCGCTACAAGATTCCAAGGGAGTAATCAATGGGCGCAGGGCGCACTATCCTCAAGACGCAGGTCGGCATAGTGGGCGCAGGCCCGGCCGGGCTGATGCTCTCGCATCTGCTCTCCACCTCCGGCATCGGCTCCATAGTGGTGGAGAAACGGGACCACGAAACCATCCGCACCACCCACCGGGCCGGCATCCTGGAACGCGGCAGCGTCCGGATGCTTACCGAGACGGGCGTGGGCAGCGGGGTCTTGGATAAGGGCACCCGGCACGAGGGCATCGACCTGCGCTTCGGCGGCGAAAGCCACCGCCTCGACTTCGAGGACCTGGTGGGGGAGTCCGTCTGGCTGTACCCGCAGAACGAGGTCTTCACCGACCTGGCGGCGGCCCGGGCCCGCGACAACGGCGACGTCCGGTACGGCGTCTCTGACACCGCCGTGGCGGACCTGGCCACGGACGTCCCCAAGATCCGCTTCACCGATGCGGCGGGGACCGGGTACGAGATCCACTGCGACATCCTGGTTGGCTCCGACGGCTCCGGCGGGATCTGCAGGCGCTCCATTCCCGCCGAGGCACGCACGGACAACTTCATCGAGTACCCCTTCGCCTGGTTTGGAATCCTTACCGCTGCTCCGCCCAGCGCCCCGGAGCTGGTCTATGCCAACTCCGACCGCGGGTTCGCGTTGATCAGCCAGCGTTCGGACACCGTGCAGCGGATGTATTTCCAGTGTGATCCGGACGAGGATCCGGCGGCATGGAGCGAAGAGCAGATCTGGGATGAACTGCAGGCACGGGTGGACGGCCCGGACGGTTTTGGGCTGCAGCGCGGATCCATTTTCGACAAGTCCGTGCTGAAGTTCCGCAGCTACGTCTGCGAACCGCTGCGGTACGGGAACCTCTTCCTTGCCGGCGACGCCGGACACACTGTCCCGCCCACCGGTGCCAAGGGGCTTAACCTGGCCCTGGCCGATGTCCGGGTCCTCTTCGAAGCCGTCGATTCCTTCTACGCAACCGGTTCGCGGGATCTGCTGGAGGGCTACAGTGACAAGGCCCTGCAGCGGGTATGGCGGGCGCAGAACTTCAGCTACTGGATGACGTCCATGCTGCACACGCGGGCTGACGCCGGCCCATTCGAACGCAAGCGTGCGCTCGGTGAACTGGGCGGCGTCGTCGGCTCCCGGCACGGCAGCGCCTATCTCGCCGAGGCGTACACCGGCTGGCCCAACGCCTAACCCGTTCGCATTGCGAACACCTGTACTTGAAGTGAACAGGCAGTGTAGTGTGGTGCCCACCACGTGGATGCTTGGAGAATAGCCGGAGCGCGACGGTGCGTTCCACCGAAAGGAAAACCATGGAAATGGAAGAGGATCTTTTCTCGAACAGCCATGTCGTTGAAAAACCGGACGCTGCAGAGGCCACCCAGGACCAAATCTCGGCCGAGATCGGCAGCATCCACGCGGCCTACGGCAAAACGCTGGACGACGGCGCCGCGGAGGAAACCCAACCCCGCGTGGACTTCTCTCCCTACCGCAGTTCCCTCCTGCGCCACCCCACCAAGGATCCCCGCCATGTGGATCCGGAAACCATTGAACTGTGGTCCCCGGCCTTCGGGCACCAGGACGTCCACGCGCTGGAGAGTGACCTGACCATCCAGCACAACGGCGAGCCCATGGGGGAGCGGATCATCGTGCGCGGCCGCATCCTCGACGGCGACGGCCGGCCGGTGCGGAACCAGCTGGTGGAAATATGGCAGGCCAACTCCGCCGGACGCTACATCCACAAACGGGACCAGCACCCGGCGCCGCTGGATCCGAACTTCACCGGTGTGGGCCGCTGCCTCACCACGGAGGACGGGTTCTACGAGTTCACCACCATCAAGCCCGGACCTTACCCGTGGAAAAACCACCACAACGCCTGGCGGCCGGCGCACATCCATTTCTCGCTCTTCGGCACCGACTTCACCCAGCGGATGATCACCCAAATGTACTTCCCCGGCGATCCGCTCTTTGCGCTGGACCCGATCTACCAGTCCATTACCGACCAGTTGGCCCGGGACCGGCTGGTGGCAACGTATGACCACATCATCACCGCCCACGAATGGGCTACCGGCTATAACTGGGACATTGTGCTCAGCGGCAGCAACCGCACGTGGATGGAAGACGAGGATGCACAACCATGAGCGAGCAGAAGCTGACGGCCACGCCCGGGCAGACTATCGGGCCGTTCTACGGCTACGCCCTCCCTTTCGAGAAGGACAACCAGCTGGCGGCGCCGGGCATGCCCGGCAGCGTGCGGCTGCAGGGCACGGTCACGGACGGCGCAGGGGACCCCGTTCCCGACGCCCTGCTGGAAATCTGGCAGGCCGACGCCGCGGGCAACATTGCGCAGCGCGCAGGTTCGCTCGTCCGTGACGGGTACACCTTCACCGGCTGGGGACGCACGGCGGTGGACAATGCCGGAAACTACACATTCACCACGGTGAATCCCGGTCCTGCCGAGACAGGCTCCGCGCCCTTTATTTCCGTTGTCGTTTTTGCCCGCGGCCTTCTGAACAAGCTGCACACGCGGATGTACCTGCCGGACGATGAAGCGGCCCTGGCCCGCGACTCCCTGCTGTCCTCGCTCCCCGAGGAGCGCCGGCGTACGCTCATTGCCACCCGTGAAGCGGACGGCGGGCTGCGCTGGAACGTCAGCCTCCAGGGCGAGAATGAAACCGTTTTCCTGACCTACCCGGGAGCCTAGGCATGGATGCTGCACAGAGCGCCGATTACGGGCTGCTCGCGCCGGCCTGGGCAGGCACGCCCGCGGCGGAGCTGACCGGAGACCGGCAGCTGCTCCAAACCCTCCTGGATGTTGAACTGGAATGGGTGCGGGTGCTGGCCGCCGCCGGCCTGGCCGGCCCCTCCGCTCCCGAAGCGGTGGTCGAGGCAAGTGACGCGTCCCAGTACGACGCCGCGTCCCTGGCCGTGCGTGCCCAGGGCGGCGGGAACCCGGTAATACCGCTGCTGGCCGACCTGCGCGCACGGGTGCGGTCCGGGCCGGGGGGCGCTGCAGCGGCCGCCGCAGTCCACCGCGGCGCCACCAGCCAGGACGTTATGGACACCGCGCTGATGCTGATGTCCCGCCGCGCACTGGACGTCATTGCATCCGACGCGGACCGCGCCGCCGCAGCGCTGGGAAACCTGGCCCGGGAGCATGCCGCAACGCTGTGCGTGGCCCGGACCCTGACCCAGCATTCGACGCCGTCAACCTTCGGCCTGCGCGCCGCCCAGTGGCTGCACGGCGTCGGGCAGGCCACCACGAGCCTGCGCACCGCGGCCGCTGCCCTGCCCCTGCAGTGGGGCGGTGCCTCGGGTACCCTCGCTGCCCTCACCACGGCGGCTGCCGGCGCACAGCCCGAAGGTGGACGGATCAGCAGTTTCGACCTCACCGAACGCCTCGCTGACGCGCTCGGGCTGTCCCACCCCGTGGCGCCGTGGCAGACCAACCGGCTTCCCGTCACCGCCCTCGGCAACGCCCTGCAGGACTTCACCGCTGCCGCCGGGAAAATGGCCAACGACGTCCTGCTGCTCAGCCGCCCCGAGATCGGCGAGGTATCCGAACCCCGTGCCGCCGGGCGCGGCGGTTCCTCGGCCATGCCGCAGAAGCAGAACCCGGTCCTGTCCGTCCTGATCCGCAGCGCCGCGCTGGCCGCGCCTGGCCACGGGGTGCAGCTGCAGGCCGCCGCGGCGGCAGCAGACGACGAGCGTCCCAGCGGGTCCTGGCACGTGGAGTGGCAGGCCCTGCGCTCCATGCTGCGCCTGGCCGGGGGAGCGGCCGCCCACCTGGCTGAACTGGCCGAGGGGCTGCAGGTGCACACCGGGGCGCTGGCTCGGAACCTGGACAGTGCCGGGCCGCTGGTGGTCAGCGAGAAGATCATGGCCGTTGCGGCGCCGCTGCTCGATGACCACATGGAGCGCCACGGCATGCCGGGAAGCGGCAAGGAGATGATCTCCGAGGCAGTTGCCGCCTCGCTCAGCTCCGGGGAGCCCTTCGAAAAGCTGCTGCGCGGCGTCGTGCCGGTGCAGGTGCTCTCCGACGCGGACCTGTTGTCCCTCCTCGACCCCGCCCAATACCTTGGGGAGGCGGCAGCGCTGATTGAACGGATCACCGCCGCCTACCCCGGAAAGCCGAGCGCATGAGCATCCCCGCCATCAAGGCAACCCGCCTCACCGGGCCCGGTGCTCCCGTGCTGATCGCCGGGCCTTCGCTGGGAACGGCAGCCCTGCCGCTATGGAACCGGGCGGCAGCAGCCCTTGACACCTTTACGGTTATCGGCTGGGATCTTCCCGGCCACGGCGCCAGCCCCGCCGCAGAGGACGGCTTCAGCATCGACGACCTGGCGGCGGCCGTCGCGGACCTCGTCCGCGGTGCCCGCCGTTCCGGGGACATTGCCGCCGGCGTCCCGGTGTTTTACGCCGGCGTGTCCCTGGGCGGCGCCGTGGGACTACAGCTGGGCCTGGACCACGGCGAACTGTTCGACGGGCTCGCCGTGCTGTGTTCGGGTGCCAAGATTGGCGATGCCGAGGGCTGGGAGGAGCGTGCGGACACCGTGCGCGCCCAGGGCACCCCCACGCAAATCACGGGGTCCGCACAGCGCTGGTTCGCCCCCGGCTTCATGGAGCGCGAACCAGCCGCCGCCACGGCCCTGCTGCACTCGCTGCAGGACGCTGACCGGTTCTCCTACGCTTACTGCTGCTCCGCTCTGGCCAACTTTGACGTCCGCGAACGCCTGCCGGACATCACCGTGCCGGTGCTCGCCGTCGCCGGCGCCGAAGACGCCGTCACGCCGCCCTCGTTTGCGGACCTGATCGCGGACCGTGTCACCAACGGCACAGCCGCCGTCGTCAACGAGGCCGCCCACCTGGTCCCGGCCGAACAGCCGGCCCAAACCGCGCAGCTGCTGAAGGACTTCTTCGGCGCCCAGTACCTGGAAGGGATCTAGCCCGTGATCGCAGACGGAGACAAGAGCCGGCAGGACGTGTACAACGAGGGCATGGCCGTTCGACGGGAAGTCCTCGGCCCCGAGCACGTGGACCGTGCCAACGCCGGCAAGGACGGGTTCACCGCCGACTTCCAGGACCTGATCACCCAGTACGCGTGGGGCACCATCTGGACCCGGCCGGGCCTGCCGCGCACTATGCGCAGCGCCGTCACCCTCACCGCCCTGATCGCGCACGGCCACTTGGAGGAGTTCGCCATGCACGTCAGGGCGGCCCTGCGCAACGGCCTCAGCCGCGACGAGATCAAGGAGATTGTGCTGCAGTCCGCCATCTACTGCGGCGTCCCGGCAGCCAACTCGGCGTTCAAGACGGCGCAGGGCGTGTTCCGGGACATCGACGCCGAGGCGTAGCCGCGCAACGAGCCAGACCCAACAGTCCGAACGTTCCGATTCCAGTTTCTTCGCAGCACGTTTCAAAGGAGCACCGGTGAACCAGGCATATATCTACGACGCAGTTCGTACCCCTTTCGGGAAATTCGGCGGCGCCCTCGCCGGCGTCCGCCCCGATGACCTGGCCGCCCAGGTGATCCGGGCAGCCGTCTCTCGGGCACCGGAACTGGACCCGGAACGGATCGATGAAGTGGTCTTCGGCAATGCCAACGGCGCGGGTGAGGAAAACCGCAACGTTGCGCGCATGGCGGCCCTGCTGGCGGGACTGCCCACCTCCATTCCGGGCACCAGCGTCAACCGGCTCTGCGGGTCCTCGCTGGATGCGGCAATGATTGCCTCCCGCCAGATCAACACCTCGGAGGCGGACCTGATGCTCATCGGCGGCGTGGAGTCCATGAGCCGCGCCCCCTGGGTGTTGCCCAAGAACGAGTCGCCGTATCCCGCCGGTGACGCCGCCCTTGCCTCTACGACCTTGGGCTGGCGCCTGGTCAACCCGGCCATGCCGAAGGAATGGACGGTGTCCCTGGGCGAGGCCACCGAGCAGCTTCGGGAGAAGTACGGCATCACCCGCGAACGGCAGGACGAATTCGCCGCCGCCTCCCATGCCTCGGCGGCCCGGGCATGGGACGAGGGCAAGTACGCGAACCTGACCGTCGCCGTCGACGGCGTGGATCTGGCCAGGGATGAAAGCATCCGCGCAGGGTCCACCACGGAGAAGCTCGCCACCCTGCGCACTGTCTTCCGCCCGGCGTCCGATGACGCGTCCGGCGGCACAGTGACCGCCGGCAACGCCTCGCCCCTGAACGACGGTGCCTCCGCGGCCTGGGTGGGCAGCGAAAGTGCGGCCGGGATCCTGGGGCTCGCGCCGCTGGCCCGCATCGCAGGCCGCGGCGCCGCCGCCAATGAACCGCAGTTCTTCGGCTACGCACCGGTGGAAGCAGCCAACACCGCACTGAAGCGCGCCGGCATCAGCTGGGGCGATGTTGGGGCAGTGGAACTGAACGAGGCCTTTGCCGCCCAGTCCCTGGCATGCCTGGATGCGTGGGACGTGGACCCCGGGATCGTCAACGCCTGGGGCGGTGCGGTAGCGATCGGGCACCCGTTGGGGGCTTCCGGCGCCCGCATCCTGGGCACCTTGGCCCGCCGGCTGCAGGGATCCGGGGAACGCTGGGGCGTGGCCGCCATCTGCATCGGCGTCGGCCAAGGCCTCGCCGTCGTGCTGGAAAACGCCAATTGACCCGCCCCGCCGCTCAACCATAAGGAAGACACCGTGCTCAAGATAGTCCAGGACGCAGATGAGGCCGTGGCGCCCATACACGACGGCGCCACCGTGATGATTGGCGGGTTCGGCCGTGCCGGGCAGCCCGTGGAACTGATCGAAGCGCTGCTGCGCCAGGGAGCAGCCAACCTGACCGTCGTGAACAACAACGCCGGCAACGGGGAGCAGGGCCTGGCAGCGCTCATCGGCGCCGGGCGGGTGAAGAAGATCGTGTGCTCCTTCCCCCGGCAGTCCGACTCGCAGATCTTCGACGCCCGATACCGGGCCGGGGAGATTGAACTGGAACTGGTGCCGCAGGGCAACCTGGCCGAACGCATCCGGGCCGCCGGCGCCGGCATCGGCGGTTTCTTCACGCCCACGGCCTTCGGCACGCCGCTGGCCGAAGGCAAGGAAACCCGGATGATCGACGGCCGCGGCTACGTCTTCGAAACGCCGCTTCATGCCGACTTTGCCCTGGTTAAGGCCCTGCGGGCGGACCGCGCCGGCAACCTCGTGTACCGCAAGACCGCACGGAACTTCGGTCCGGTCATGGCTGCGGCGGCGAAGCACGCCATGGTGCAGGTCCGCGAGATAGTGGACACCGGGCAGATAGACCCCGAGACCGTCGTGACCCCGGGAATCTACGTCAACACCCTGGTCCGCGTGAACCGGGAGAAAGCACCGGCCGCAGCATGAGCACCACGGAAAAGCTGGACAAAAACGCCCTGGCAGCCCTTGTAGCTGCGGACATCGCCCCGGGGTCCTTCGTGAACCTTGGCATCGGACAGCCCACCCTGGTGTCGGACTTTTTGAAGCCGGAGCAGAACATCACCCTGCACACCGAGAACGGCATGCTCGGCATGGGACCCCAGGCGCACGGTGACGAGGTGGACCCGGACCTGATCAACGCCGGCAAGATTCCGGTGACCGAACTGCCCGGCGCCTCCTACTTCCACCACGCCGACTCCTTCGCCGTCATGCGCGGCGGCCACCTGGATGTGTGCGTCCTTGGCGCCTTCCAGGTATCTGCCTCCGGTGACTTGGCCAACTGGCATACCGGGGCGCCGGACGCCATCCCCGCCGTCGGCGGCGCCATGGACCTGGCCACCGGGGCCAAGGACGTCTACGTCATGATGAACCTGTTCACCAGGGACGGTGCGAGCAAGCTGGTGAAGGAATGCAGCTACCCGCTGACCGGCGTCGGCTGTGTCACGCGCGTCTACACTAATGAGGCGGTCTTCCTGCTGAAGGAAGACGGGGTCCACGTCCGCGAGACCTTCGGCACCACCTTCGAGGAACTGGCCGCAGCAATGGACATTGAGCTGATTCGCGGCAACGCCGGCAGCTAGGCCTACACCATGGGGGATAAATGAGCGGGACCGCACCGGCCAGCGACCAGTACGTCCAGTCCCTGGCCCGGGGCCTGCAGGTGATCCGTGCGTTCGACGCCGAGCACGTGCAGATGACGCTCAGCGACGTCTCGCGCCGGACGGGCCTGACCCGTGCCACGGCCCGCCGTTTCCTGCTCACCCTGGTGGAGCTCGGCTATGTGCGGACCGACGGGCGGACCTTCGAGCTGACGGCGTTGGTGCTGCAGTTGGGGTATTCCTACCTGTCGGGCCAGTCCCTTCCCCAGCTGGCCCAACCGGTTCTGGAGGACCTTTCCCGGGCGATTTCGGAGTCCACCTCCGCCTCCATCCTGGACGGCAACGAGATTGTGTACATAGCCCGAATCCACACCCGCCGGCTGATGACCGTGGGCATCAGCGTGGGCACCAGGTTTCCGGCCTACGCCACCTCCATGGGGCGGGTGCTGCTGGCCGGCCTGTCCGGGGACCGGTTCGAAGAGTACCTGGCCACGGTTGAGCTGCGGCCGCTGACCGACCGGACGGTGACCGATCCGGACCGGCTCCGGAGTATGGTTGCCCGGGTGCGGGAACAGGGCTGGGCCATTGTGGACCAGGAACTGGAGCAGGGCCTGCGCTCGGTGGCTGTACCGATATTCGACCCCCGCGGGCAGGTGCTGGCTGCGCTGAACACCTCCATGCAGGCAGGCCTCGGAACCGAAGCGCCTACACTGAAGGAAGCAGCGGCCAGGGTTGTGCCGCACCTGCAGCAGGCGTCGGCCACCATTACGGCCGCCCTGGCGGCGCGAAGCTAGCGGGACAGGGCCAAGCAGAATGTGATCCCTGCCGCACTTTCGTCCGGCTCCGCTTAAGTCTGCTAGACTGAAAGCCAATTGTTTGTGTGGCAGTGGATGAAGGCCGCTCGCGTGCCCTCCGTGGTGAGATACTCGGAGGAATGCATTCCGGAAGGAATGGGCGGGCCTGTTTCCGGGTTGCGGGCTTCTTGCGCAACGAATGCCACACTTTTGCACGCCTACGGTCGCTTTCGGCGAGAGTATCGGAACTTCTCGGGGCATTGCGGCAACGACTTTAAGCGCGTCGCCCCCTGGTTGGTTTCAGCCGGCAGCGGGGCGGGGCAACCAGAGAATTATCTCGAGAAAAAACGGAGAACACGAAAGTGCCTACGATTCAGCAGCTGGTCCGCAAGGGCCGCTCACCCAAGGTCTCCAAGACCAAGGCTCCTGCCCTCCAGGGCAGCCCGATGCGCCGTGGTGTCTGCACCCGCGTTTACACCACCACCCCGAAGAAGCCGAACTCGGCTCTGCGTAAGGTTGCACGTGTCCGCCTCAACGGCGGCATCGAAGTAACCGCTTACATCCCCGGTGTGGGTCACAACCTTCAGGAACACTCCATCGTGCTGGTGCGCGGCGGCCGTGTGAAGGACCTTCCCGGTGTCCGCTACAAGATTGTCCGCGGTGCCCTCGATACCCAGGGTGTCAAGAACCGCAAGCAGGCTCGCAGCCGCTACGGCGCGAAGATGGAGAAGAAGTAATATGCCCCGCAAGGGTCCGGCCCCCAAGCGGCCGCTCGTACTGGATCCCGTCTACGGCTCCCCGCTGGTCACGCAGCTGATCAACAAGGTTCTGATCGACGGCAAGAAGTCCACCGCAGAGCGCATCGTCTACGGTGCACTTGCAGGCGCTCAGGAGAAGACCGGACAGGATCCGGTTGCAGCCCTGAAGAAGGCCATGGACAACATCAAGCCCAGCCTTGAGGTTAAGTCCCGCCGCGTTGGCGGCGCCACCTACCAGGTTCCCGTTGAGGTCAAGCCGGGCCGTGCAACCGCACTGGCCCTGCGCTGGCTGGTTGGCTACTCGAAGGCCCGCCGCGAGAAGACCATGACCGAGCGTCTCCGCAACGAAATCCTGGACGCTTCCAACGGTCTCGGTGCAGCTGTGAAGCGCCGCGAGGACACCCACAAGATGGCTGAGTCCAACAAGGCCTTCGCGCACTACCGCTGGTAAAAAGCCTGGCCGACGGCGGCCCCTCCTTCGAGGCCCTGCATTCCGCTTAGGCGGGGTGCGGGGCCCGAAGCAGATAAACGCAGTCGAACCGGCAAACACCAAATATAGGGAGAAACCGTGGCACTTGACGTGCTTACCGACCTGAACAAGGTCCGCAACATCGGCATCATGGCCCACATTGATGCCGGCAAGACGACTACAACCGAGCGCATCCTGTTCTACACGGGTGTCAACCACAAGATTGGCGAGACCCACGACGGTGCGTCCACCATGGACTGGATGGCACAGGAGCAGGAGCGGGGTATCACCATTACCTCCGCAGCTACCACGTGTTACTGGGACAACAACCAGATCAACATCATCGACACCCCGGGTCACGTTGACTTCACTGTCGAGGTTGAGCGGTCCCTGCGCGTCCTCGA
Source organism: Arthrobacter sp. zg-Y1143 (assembly GCF_030125565.1). Lineage (NCBI taxonomy): Bacteria > Bacillati > Actinomycetota > Actinomycetes > Micrococcales > Micrococcaceae > Arthrobacter > Arthrobacter sp. zg-Y1143. Next base: position 154,195 of record NZ_JASKLW010000004.1, read on the forward strand.
CGGCGCCGTCGCTGTCTTCGACGGCAAGGAAGGCGTTGAGCCGCAGTCCGAGACTGTTTGGCGTCAGGCCGATAAGTACGATGTGCCGCGTATCTGCTTCGTCAACAAGATGGACAAGCTGGGCGCTGACTTCTACTTCACCGTAGACACGATCATCAACCGCCTGGGCGCCAAGCCGCTGGTTCTCCAGCTGCCGATCGGCTCCGAGAGCGAATTCGAGGGCGTCGTTGACCTCATCGAAATGCGTGCCCTGACCTGGCGCGGCGACGCCAAGGGTGACGTGACCATGGGCGCCAAGTACGAAATCGAGCCGATCCCCGCAGACCTGCAGGAAAAGGCCGAAGAGTACCGCGCACAGCTGGTCGAGACCGTTGCTGAAGCCAGCGACGAACTGATGAACAAGTACCTCGAAGGCGAAGAGATCAGCATTGCGGAGCTGAAGGCCGGCATCCGCAAGCTGACCATCAACTCCGAGGTCTACCCGGTTCTGTGCGGCTCTGCCTTCAAGAACCGCGGTGTGCAGCCGATGCTGGACGCCGTCGTCGACTACCTGCCCAGCCCGCTGGACGTGCCGAACATCAAGGGCCACGACATCCGCGACGAAGAGGTCATCCTCGAACGCGCCGCTGATGCCAACGCTCCGTTCTCCGCCCTGGCTTTCAAGGTTGTCACGCACCCGTTCTTCGGCCGCCTGACCTACATCCGCGTGTACTCCGGTCACGCTGCTTCCGGCGCCCAGGTCATGAACGCGACCAAGCAGAAGAAGGAGCGCATCGGAAAGCTCTTCCAGATGCACGCCAACAAGGAAAACCCGGTCGAGGAAATCACGACGGGCCACATTTACGCCGCTATCGGCCTGAAGGATACGACCACGGGCGATACCCTGTGCGACCTGCAGGACCCGATCGTGCTGGAATCCATGAGCTTCCCGGAGCCCGTGATTTCCGTGGCCATCGAGCCGAAGACCAAGGGTGACCAGGAGAAGCTCTCCACGGCCATCCAGAAGCTCTCCGAAGAGGACCCGACCTTCCAGGTCTCCCTCGACGAAGACACAGGTCAGACGATCATCGCCGGCATGGGCGAGCTCCACCTGGACATCCTGGTGGACCGCATGCGCCGCGAGTTCCGCGTGGAGGCCAACGTGGGCAAGCCCCAGGTGGCTTACCGCGAGACCATCCGCCGTGCAGTCGCCAAGCACGACTACACGCACAAGAAGCAGACCGGTGGTTCGGGTCAGTTCGCAAAGATCCAGATCGCGATCGAGCCGCTGGATACTTCCGACGGCACGTTCTACGAATTCGAGAACAAGGTCACCGGTGGTCGTGTTCCGCGCGAATACATCCCCTCCGTTGACCAGGGTATCCAGAGCGCCCTCACTGACGGTGTGCTCGCCGGTTACCCGGTTGTCGGCATCAAGGCCACGCTGCTTGACGGCGCGTACCACGACGTCGACTCCTCGGAAATGGCGTTCAAGATTGCCGGACGCCAGGCCTTCAAGGAAGCTGCACGGATGGCCAACCCGGTCCTGCTGGAACCGCTGATGGATGTAGAAGTCCGCACCCCTGAGGAATACATGGGTGAAGTCATCGGTGACATCAACTCCCGCCGCGGCCAGATGCAGTCCATGGAAGATGCAGCCGGCGTAAAGGTCATCCGGGCGCACGTCCCGCTGTCCGGCATGTTCGGTTACATCGGCGACCTGCGGTCCAAGACCCAGGGCCGCGCCGTGTACTCCATGTCCTTCAACAGCTACGCCGAGGTCCCGAAGGCAGTTGCCGACGAGATCATCCAGAAGACGCGCGGCGAGTAAAACTTGGAGGGTGGAACGGTTTACGCCGGGACACCCGCCGTGTGTGCCCGGTCCGGGTTTCGGCCCGGACCGGGCGCATAGCCAAACTGAGCGGCCTCGCCAGGCTGCTGCGGAAATCGGCAATTTCATCAAATAAACAGCCCCCAGTAGACTTACATCAGTTTCAGTTGCGAAAAGCGCGGCTGGAGATTGAGTCTTCTAACTCTCTAGGAGGAACCCGTGGCGAAGGCAAAGTTCGAGCGGACTAAGCCGCACGTCAACATCGGCACCATTGGTCACGTTGACCATGGCAAGACCACGTTGACCGCTGCCATTTCGAAGGTGCTTGCTGACAAGTACCCTGATCTGAACGAAAAGCGCGATTTCGCTGCTATCGACTCTGCACCTGAAGAGCGCCAGCGCGGTATCACCATCAACATCTCGCACATCGAGTACCAGACCGAGAAGCGCCACTACGCACACGTAGACGCTCCCGGCCACGCTGACTACATCAAGAACATGATCACTGGTGCAGCTCAGATGGACGGCGCAATCCTCGTGGTTGCCGCTACCGACGGTCCGATGGCCCAGACCCGCGAGCACGTTCTGCTCGCCCGCCAGGTGGGCGTTCCCTACCTGCTGGTCGCACTGAACAAGTCCGACATGGTTGACGACGAAGAACTGCTCGACCTCGTGGAAATGGAAGTTCGCGAACTGCTGAGCTCCCAGGAATTCGACGGGGACAACGCTCCCGTCGTCCGCGTTTCGGGCCTGAAGGCTCTGGAAGGCGACCCCAAGTGGGTTGCTTCCGTCGAAGAGCTGATGGACGCCGTTGACAACAACGTGCCGGACCCGATCCGCGACAAGGACAAGCCGTTCCTGATGCCGATCGAGGACGTCTTCACGATCACCGGTCGTGGAACCGTTGTCACGGGCCGCGCCGAGCGCGGTACCCTCGCCATCAACTCCGAGGTCGAGATCGTCGGCATCCGTCCGGTCCAGAAGACCACGGTTACCGGTATCGAGATGTTCCACAAGCAGCTTGACGAAGCATGGGCCGGCGAGAACTGTGGCCTGCTGCTCCGCGGCATCAAGCGCGAAGACGTAGAGCGTGGCCAGGTCATCGTGAAGCCGGGTTCCATTACCCCGCACACCGATTTCGAGGCCAACGTCTACATCCTGTCCAAGGATGAAGGCGGACGCCACAACCCGTTCTACTCGAACTACCGCCCGCAGTTCTACTTCCGTACCACGGACGTAACCGGCGTCATCACCCTCCCCGAGGGCACTGAAATGGTTATGCCCGGCGATAACACTGAGATGACCGTTGAGCTCATCCAGCCGATCGCTATGGAAGAGGGCCTCGGCTTCGCTATCCGCGAAGGCGGCCGCACCGTTGGATCAGGCCGCGTCACCAAGATCATCAAGTAATTTTGATGTTCTAGCCTGAACCTTTTCGGTTCTTAGCAGGGCCCCGTTGCTTATGGCAGCGGGGTCCTGCTGCGTTTAAACCCGGGGGTTTCAACTCCGGACGCCGCCGGGGTGCGGGCCAGGGACCGGATAAGATCCGTGGCTGCGGCCAGTCCCTGTTCGAAGGCACGCACGGCGTTGAGCCCCGACGCGTCACGTGCCCCGCCGATAACGGTAAACGGTGCACCGGCCGCCTCGAGGTGCCCCTGCAGCGGGTTGTGCGGCACCTGTCCGGCGGCCAGGACGACGGCGTCGGCCGGCAGCACTGTCCGGTTTCCCGCCTCGTCCCGGACCAGGAGCCCGCCGGAGCGCAGTTCCAGGGGAACGGTGTGGGCCATGGTGTGCACCCCCGCTTCCCGCAGTTCCTGCAGGACTGCCCAGCGGGTTGACGGGCCGATGCCCGCACCGATCCGCGCGCCGCGGCGCAGGATGGTGACCCGGCGGGGTCCGGTCCCGGCGTACTCCACCAGAAGTCGGGCCAGGTCGACGCCGATTCCGCCTGCCCCGATAACCACCACCCGGTTGCCGAGCAGCTCAGCGTCGGCAAAGGCACGGCGGTAGTCCAGTACGGGGATGTTTCCGGTACGGGGCAGCGGTACCGGCCGCGGACGGACACCGGTTGCCAGCAGGACGTGCGCGTAGCCGGCCAGGACCGGGGCCGTGGGGGCGGTCCCGCACCTGATCCGGACACCCAGCCGCGGTAGTTCGTTGCCGAAGTAGCGGATGGTCTGCAGGAAGTCCGCTTTCCCCGGCACCTGGCCGGCCAGCCGGAACTGCCCGCCGATGCCGTCTGCTTCCTCATAGAGGTCCACCCGGTGCCCGGCGTCCGCCAAGGTGGCTGCTGCCTGCATCCCTGCCGGTCCCGCACCCACTACCGCCACCGCGGCACTGTTTCGGAGTTCCCGCCGGCGGAGCAGCGGGAAGTAGTTCTCCCGCCCGGCCCTCGGGTTGACCAGGCAGGAGACCGGGTCGGCCCCCAGCGAGCGGTCAATGCAGGCTTCATTGCAGGCGATGCAGGTGTTCACCAGCCGCGCATCTCCGCGCCGGGACTTCGCCACGATGTCCGGGTCGGCGAGGAACGGCCGCGCCATGGAGACCAGGTCGGCGTGGCCGGCAGCAAGCGCCTGTTCTGCCAGCGGCAGTGAGTTGATCCGGTTGCTGCCAATCACCGGTACCGGCACGTCGCCTGCGGCCAGGGCTGCCCGGATGCCGCCGGCAATCCCCATCCAGTGGCCGTGGGGAACCATCGCCTGCACGGACGGCACGGTGGATTCGTGCCAGCCAATGCCGATGTTGAGGGCGTCGGCTCCGGCCCGGGCCAGCTCAACGGCCAAGTCAGCCGACTCCCCGATGCTGCTGGAGCCCTCCACGAAGTCGGCGCCCGAGGTGCGGAAAATCACCGGGAAGGTGCTGCCGACGGCGGAGCGCACCGACTGCAGCACCGCCAGCGGGAAGGCCTGCCGCCGCACAGGATCGCCGCCCCAGCGGTCCCGGCGCAGATTGGTCAGGGGCGAGGCAAACTGGTTGATCAGGTAGCCTTCGGACCCCATGATCTCCACCGCATCGAATCCGAGTTCCCGCGCCCGGGCCGCTCCGGCAGAGAAGTCGGCGAGCGTGTCCTCGATCTGTGGTCCGGTTATCTCCGCGGGCATGGTCCGGGAGAAACCGGAGAATACCTGTGACGGAGCAGCCGGGCGCAGTCCGTAGGTGGATTCGAAGGCGTACCGCCCGGCGTGGAAGAGCTGGAGGGCCAGCCGCCCGCCTGCTTCATGGACGGCGTCGAGCACCGGTGCCAGCACCGCAGCGGCTTCCGGCTCGTTGATCAGCAGGTAATTGGGGCCGCCGGCACCCGTTCGGTTAACCGCAGCGCCGCCCGTCACGATCAGCGCGGCACCGCCCGCTGCACGTTCCCGGTAGAACGCTGCGAGGGAACCGGCGTCGTCCTCCCGGTTCAGGTGCATGGAGCCCATCACTATCCGGTGCGGCAGATGCAGCGAACCGATGGAAACGGGGGAGAAGACCCTGGTGAGGGACACTTCCGGCACGCGGGCAGCGGGCATTAGCGCAGGGCGGCCGGTGATGCTGCGGGATCGGGGACGGCGGCCGCGACGCCGTCGTCGGCAGCCGGTGCCTGCGCGCGGCGGAACAGGTCGCGGGCAATCACGGTCTTCTGGATCTCGTTGGTTCCTTCTTCGAACCGCTGGGCACGGGCGTCCCGGTAGACCCGCTCAATGGGCATGCTCTTCCAGTAGCCGATGCCGCCGTGCACCTGCAGGGCCTTGTCAGTGACCCGGGTGAGCATGTCCACCGCGGTGAGCTTGGCCATGGAGGACAGCGAGGGGGCAGACTCGCTGCCGTCCTGCCAGGCTTGTGCCGCCGTCATGGTCAGGGCCCGAGCGGCTTCGATGTCGGCGGCGTTTTCAGCCAGGGCGAAGGCGACGGCCTGCCGGGCAGCCAGCGGCTGGCCGAAAGTGGTGCGTTCCAGGGCATAGGCGACTGCAAGCTCCTGGGCGCGCCGGGCCAGGCCCACGCAGCTCATGGCCACCGAGATGCGGCTGGGGGTCAGGAAGCCGCCCAGGGCCACGGCCAGCCCGTCGCCTTCCGCGCCCAGCCGGTTTGCCACCGGAACCGGTGTGTCGGTGAAAGACAGGGAGGCATGGTCGGTGCCCCGCACGCCCATGGTTTCCGAAGTGTCCTCCACCACGGTGCCGGGGGCATGCCGGTCCACCAGCAGGGCGACGGTGCCGTCCCGCCCGGTGGTGCCGGCCAGCCGGGCGAACAACAGCCAGTAGTCGCAGCGCACGCCGAAGGTGATCAGGTGCTTGCGGCCGGTGAGATAGTACGTGTCGCCCTCCCGCCGCACACTGGAGGTGATGTCGGCGCCGGTGCCGTTGCCGGGCTCGGTGAGCGTGAAGGCGACCACCAGGTCGCCGGCGACGGCGGGACGCAGGTATTTTTCCCGCTGCGGTTCGCTGGCATGCGGGTTCATGGCCCGCCAGGTGCCGTTAACCACGTGCACGATCATCCGGATGGAGGCATGCGAACGGGAGAAGACTTCCATCAATCCCATCCACTGGACGAAGCTCACGCCCCGCCCGCCCAGGTCCGCCGGTGCCGCAAGGGAGAGGAAACCTGCTTCCCGCAGTTCCTTCCACAGGGCATCGGGCACCCGCCCGGTGGACTCGATGCGCTCCGCCCATGCTTCACCGGGGCCTTCCACCCAGGCGGTCACGGCTGAAAACAGGTCCCGGTATTCCGAATCCGGGACGCTGCTGCCCCGTCCGTCTGCGGTGATGGCTGTGCTGGTCACTGTGGACTCCGATTCACTCATAACGCTCATGTTGCTGGTTGGGGGAGGCACTGATTTGCCGGGTGCTTCAGCCGGAGACGGAGGGGTCCCGGCCGTTCCCGCCTGCCGGGGCGAAGTTCCGGGCCATGTCCCGCAGGAGGAATTTCTGGACTTTGCCCACGGCATTGCGCGGTATCGCATCCATCAGCTCCAGGCGTTCGGGCCAGTAATGCTTGGACACCTGGTGCCGGTCCAGGAAGACGGTGAGGTCAGCCAGGCTCAGGGGAGCTCCTGGAACCGGCACCACGAAGGCACAGGCCCGTTCGCCCAGCCGTGCGTCCGGCATGGCCGCCAGCGCAATGTCCAGCACAGACGGGTGCCGGAACAGCAGTTGCTCAATCTCGGCCACCGGGATCTTCTCGCCCCCGCGGTTGATGATGTCCCGGACCCGGCCGGTGACGCGCAGGTACCCGGCGCTGTCCATCACGGCAGTGTCGCCGGTCCGGTACCAGCCGTCTTCGGTAAAGACTTCCTTGGTCAGGTCCGGGCGGTCGAGGTAGCCGTCAAAGACCGTGGGGCTGCTCAGTTCGAAGTTTCCTTCGACACCGGCCGGAAGCAGCCGACCGTCATCGTCGACAATCCTGGTTCTTACTCCGGCCAGGGGACGGCCGTCGGTTCCCCATACCTTCGCGGGTTCGTCCTGCGGCGCGGCCAACGTGCCCAAACAGGTTTCAGTGGTGCCGAAGGCCCCGCAGATCCCGGCACCCAGCACGCGTGTGGCCCGTTCGGCCAAATAGCGCGGCACGGCGGCACCGGTGCTGACGAAAATGCGCAGGCTGGGCGGAGCTGTTGCCCCGGCGTCCACTGCCTGCACCAGGTCCGTGAGGAACGGGGTGGCAGCCTGCACAAACGTGGCGCGCCAGCCGTGCATCAGCTGCAGGGCACGTCCGGCGTCCCAGACCGGCTGCAGGATCTGCGGGCAGCCCAGGACAAAGGACAGCCACATGCCGTACAGGAAGCCGGTCTGGTGCGCCAGGGGCGAGGGGATGAACACTGCGTCGTCACTGGTCAGGTGCAGGTGCGCCGCTTCCATGGCTGCGGCCCGGCTCAGCGTTCCGTGCCGGTGCACAACGCCCTTGGGCTCGCCGGAGGTGCCGGACGTGAACAGCAGCTGCGCGGCGTCGCGCGCCGTGGGGGAGTACCGGGAGAGGACGCCGGGATCGGGCCGGGCCTGTGCCAGGGTCTGGTGCCAGTCACTGAACCGCGGCCCTCCGTGGACCTTGGGGAGGGGATCCGCGCTGCCCGGAGCGCGCAGTACCAGCACGTCCCGCACGGGCAGGCCCGGTTCCGGTCCGGCCGGGGCGGGTTGCCCGACCAGTCCGGCCAGCTCCGCAGCGGGCCGGCGGCCGCGGAATTCCTGCATGGTGACGAATACGCGGGCGTGTGCACGCTGCAGTGCCAAGGCCACTTCGCGTTCGCGGAAGATGGGCATCAGCGGCGCCGCCACCGCGCCGATGCGCAGGGAGGCCACGGTGAGAATCACGAATTCACTGCAGTTGGGCAGCTGGAAGGCCACGCGGTCTCCCGGCTGTACCCCCAGCTCCAGCAGCGCTGCGGCGGTACGGTCGGCTGCCGTGTCCAGTTCCGACCAGGTCAAGTGCCCTGATCCCTTGGCACCGCCGTCGACCACCGCCGTCTCGCTGGGACGTTCCGCCGCCCACCTGCGCACCCAGTCCGGCCCGGTGACTGCAGCGGCGGCTTCCACAGCGGCCGGGGTGGCGATGGTCCGGGCACTGCTGCCGCGGGCCGTGCGCGCCGGACGGGCCAGGCGCGCACGGCGGATGACTCCGTCCTGCACCTCCATGCGCAGTCCGAAGGCAGTCATGGCGGCCAGGTACTCCGGGTAGGAAATCCGATACGCATTGGGATATGTGAGGGTGCTGCGGCCCTCTGCTGCGGAGGCTGCAACGGCAAGGGACATCAGGACGCGGTGGTCGTTAAAGGAGGAAAGGTCCGACCCGTTCAGGCCGCGCACACCGCGGATCACCAGGGAAGAACCTTCCACGCTGAGGTCTGCGCCCATCGCGTTCAGCTGCAGCATGGCAGCTACCCGGTCTGATTCCTTCATCCGCACGTGGTCAACGTGGTGGAAGACGCTGCGGCCGCCGGTGAAACAGGCCATGACCGAGAGGATGGGAAGCATATCCGGTACGCGGCGGCAGTCCACCTCCACCGGTTGCAGCCGCAGCCCGCCGTGCCGGATACGGACTGCGCCGGCGGCAGGATCCAGCTCCAGGGGCACCCCCATGGAACGCGCCAGGTCAAGGAAGTCCGCTTCCGGGTGGTCGGAACCGGAGGAGGAGGCAGAGGACAACCCGGCCAGCGTAATGTCTGCGGGATGGAGCGCGGCCGCGGCGACGCCGAAGGCGGCCGACCCGATGTCCGGCGGCATGCGCAGATTCGCGGGTACCGCCTGCTGGTTGGGCGGAATCCGAAAACGCCGGAAGTCCGGATCGGCGTCGACCTGCAGTCCGAATTGCCGCATCATGGCGATCGTCAGCTCTATGTAGCTGCTTTCATTCTGAGCGCCGTCCACGAACACCGTCGTTTCCGTGCGGGCGAACGGGGCCAGCAGCAGCAGGCCGGAGACCCATTGGGACAGGGTTCCGGGGATGTGCACTTCACCGCCGTGCGGGCGGCCGCTGCGGACCCGTATCGGCGGACAATCATTGGTGGAGGAAACATCCAGGCCCATGTCGCGCAGGGCGGCGAGCAGTGCCCCGATGGGCCGGCGCTGGAAGTACTTCTGGCCCGTCACTGTGACGTCCCGCCCGGCCAGTGCAGCCAGCCCCACCATGAAGTACAAGGTAGTTCCCGAACTCCCCGCCGATACGGTGTCCCGCTGCGGCCGGTAGGCTCCCCCGTGCACCACGAATGTGTCGCCCTCGATCTCAATGCCGGTGCCCAGTTGGCGCAGCATGGCCACTGTGTACTGCACGTGCCGGGCATCCGTGAGACCGGAAATCCTGCTGCTGCCGGATGCCAGCGAGGCCAGGATCAGGGCGCGGTGGGCGTGGTACTTGGAGTTGGGAACCTGCACTGTGCCGCTGATGCCGGCGTGCGTTCCGAGGACCGAAAGATACATGGCCGCACGGCCTTCCTGTTGTCTGCGTGCCTACCCCTGCCACCCCTCGTGCGCCGACGCTACCAGCTTGGTATCCGGGTCGGAACAGCCTCCCGCGGTCCGGTTCCGCCGTGAAGCGAATCGGCTGCGCTGCGGTAGGGATCAGCGGTGGAAACGGGTGGCCCGGCGAGGCCGGGCGGGGCGGAAGCGGCCGGACGGGACCTCTCCTCCACACAGCGGCGACGGACCGGGATGCAGGCCCTTTGTCCACCGGAGCGCCCCTTGCCGGGGAAGTGAGCGCCGTCACCCTAGGATAGGCAAGAGCCAATACCGGCTGGAGCACAAAAACCGGAAGGAAGCAGATCGATGGGGGTCTTCCTGCTTTTCCTGGCTGCAATCACAGCCAGCTATTTCATAGGCCGTTCAGCGGGCCGCAGGGCAGCGCGCGGAATGGACAGTATGGGCAGGCCCTTGCCGCCACCGGACCAGATCTACGACGAGGGGTACCGGGCCGGCTACGCCAGCGCTGCGGCACAAGCAGCGCACGCTCCACAAGCGGCCCAGACCACTGCCGGCGACCATGCAGAACCGCACGTGACGGCCGCTCCACCGGCTTTTGCGCCACCGAACTATGCTCCGGCCAACTCTGCTCCGGCCAACTCTGCTCCGGCGAACTCTGCCAACGTGAATTTTGCCCAGTCTGCTCATTCGGTGCTGCCGTCAGCGGCGCCGGTTCCGGCCGGCGCCAGCGCGGCATCTATCGCAGCCGATCCGTCCTTGGTTGCGCGGCGGGGACAGGGCATGCCGCCGGCACCGCCCGCGGTGCCGGCGCCAGAACCGCCGCGGGCCAAGACCGAGGCTGAACTCCGCGAGGAGAAACGCCGCCGGGACCTGCGGAACATCAACATCACGCTGTACTCCGCCAGCCTGTTGCTGGTGGCAGCTGCCGCCCTGTTTATCGGCCTGGCCATACCCGAGCAGGCGCGCTTCTCCGGCGTGGTTGCGGTGACGGCACTGTTTTACGTCTCGGGACTGGTGATCCATGCCCGCAGCCGGCGGCTCCGTCCGGCAGCCGTCGCCTTCACCGGTACCGGACTGGCACTGATACCGGTTGTGGGACTGGCGCTGTTCAACCTCGTCCTCCATGACGGCCCGGCCGCCTGGCTGTTCACTTCCGTTGCCGGAACCGCCGCCTTCGCCTATGCCGCAGCAAAGATCGAAAGCCGGGTGGTGGCCTACCTGGCGCTCACGTTCCTGTTGTCTTCGGGATTGGCCTCCGGTGCCGCCCTCCGCTGGGGAATTGTTTGGTATTTCCTGTCTACGGTCATCCTCGCGACCCTGATCAGCCTCGCGGCAGTCCGCCGCCCCAAATGGTTGAACAACCTTTATCTGGACGCCTTTGTCCGCTCCCACCGCTACCTCGTACCGGCCACCGCGGTTGCCTCAGCCTGGATTTCAGATGATCTGGGAGCCGCGCAGCTGGCAGTCCTCTTCCTCGCCTTCGCCTGTTACTACGCGGTCATGCTGTGGCAGGGCCCGGACCGCCACATGCTGGTAAACAGCTACGGACTGCGTGCTGCGGGCACCGTGGGGCTCACAGCCTTGTTCTACTCATTCACCGACAGCGGCCAAGCCACGTTGCTGGCCTTTGCCGTACAGGTCCTGGCCCAACTGGCGGGCGTCCTGCTGCGGCGTCCGGTTTACGGCGCCGCTGCACTGATGCAAGCCGCATCCAGGGCAGCGGGCCTGCCGCTGGACAATGCGGACGAGGCCAGGCGGCACCGCAGCAGCGGAACCGGCGCTCCCCAAACCGCAGGGGCCGTGGGTGGCCAGGGCGGAAGCCTGCCTGAGCTGTCCGGTGCGGATACTCCCGGGGCCGCTTCGGTCAGCCTGGTTAAAAAGCCGGCACGGACAGTGCAGCAGTCGGCCGGGCGCTTTTTCCGCGTGGATGTTGCGGTGCTGTTGGCGGTTCAGGCCGGAGCAGGGGTGCTGGCAGGCCTGGCCTACGCCTTTGGCATGTGGGGCGGGAACATGGCTGTGTTCGCCGGTACGGCCCTTGTGGTTCTGCTGGCCTACCTTGCCGCCGGCTGGAAGGTTGGCGGGGTGCTGGAGTTCGGGGTTGCCGTCCCAGTGCTTCTGGTGCTGGTTCCCACGGCTGTGGAGCCCCGGGTATCCCTGTGGCCGGCAGTGCTGGTTACCGCAGCCCTCACTGCCTACCTGGTCATCCGCGCAGTACGCAGCGGCCCCGGTCGGAGAGCGGTGTTTGTCCTCGCGGCACGCGCAGCCGCAGTCCTGCTGGTGCCTCTGGTGCTCCTGGCATCCCTGGCAGAGTCCGTTGGAGCGGATCCGGGTGCCTGGGCCCTCGCCGGAACGGCCGCGGCCCTGGCAGCGAATCAGGTAATGACGGTGCTGCGCCTCCGGCAGGGGAAACCGGAATACCGGCCGGGTATAACAGCCTTGTCAGCCGCGGCTGGAACTGTGCTGCTCGCCTGCGGCCTGCGCGGGGCCGAGGACCCGGGGCTCGCTTTGGCCGGCCTGTGGGTACTGGTAGCCGCAAACGTTCTGACCTCGGTACTGCACCCGAGGGGGCGGTACCTCGCTGCCGGCCCGGCAGGTTTCCTCTCGGCGGCCCTTATCGGGGCGGGTGTTCTGGGATTGCGGGGCTACGAACTGCTGACGGCAGCCGCACTGGCGTACTGCGTTGTGCTGTTCGCCAGGATTTCTTCGCACTGGCAGCGCCCCCCGGTCACGTCACGCCGCCCGCCGTTGCGAGGGGCCCACCTGCTGGCTGCGCAGGCCCTGGTTGTTGTCCTCTCCGGGCTGGTGGCTGCGGATGTGACCGGAAATGTGCACCGGATCTTCGCTGCCCTCGCGGTGAGCATCGGTGTGCTGCACCTGCTGCGGACCCTGTTTGCCGCCCGCATAGAGCCGATGGGACTGGCCGGCGCCGGCCGGTGGGGCGGCCTCGCCGCATCCGCGGCGGTGCCCGGGGCGTATGCCCTGCTGCCGCGGGGGACCGGCGACCCGGGCAGCTTGCTGTTCCTGATCGCCTGCGCTGCTGCGGTCGCAGTGTTTACGCAGGTGGCTGCCGCCGTCCGCCTCCGCCGGGGGCGGCCGCTGCCGCTGGCTGCGGAATTGATCACTGCCGCTGCCCTCATCGCAGTCCTTGCCGCGGCTGCGTCACGCGGCGTGGAAGGCCCTGCGGCCTGGAGCCTTGCCTTGCTGTGGGCGGCCCTTGCCGCCAACGCAGCTGCTTCGCTGTTGGTCCCGGACAGGTTCGAGCCGGCTGCACCAGCCGGGTTTGCCGCGGCGGCTGCCGTGGGTGCCGGGCTCCTGGGCCTGCGCGGCTACGAACTGCTGGTCCTGGCCGGCCTGGCCTATGCCGCCGGTCTTGCAGTGAACCGCAGGCAGCCGAACCGGGGCTTGTACCTGTTGGCGGTTCAGGGACTGCTGATCGTCTTGGCCGCATTGGCGGTTGCGGACCTTGGTGCCGATGCGCACGGCTTGGTGGCAGCAGGAGCGGCAGCAACGGCGGCGCAGCACCTGGTGCGAACGGCGCTGCACCGACGCCTTGACGGCGGCGGCTACTCCGAAACATCACTGTGGATCAGCTTGGCCCTGCTGGTCCTGGCACCCGGTCTTTACGCCCTGCACACTGGCACGGAAGCCCGCCGGGACGTGGCGGCAGTTCTGCTGCTGCTGCTCCTGGCCGCAGCGGTACCTGCCTTCGCCCGGCGGCACCGGGCTTCCGAAGCACGCTCTGGATGGATACTCTATCCGGCAGCCCTGGCGCTGGGGGCGTTGCCGCTGGTCCTTTCCGGCCTGCCTGATGTGGCGGAGAAGGGCTTGCTGCCCGAACCGGTGCTCAGCTCGGAAGCCGCGGGCCTGGTTCTGCTCGCCCTCGGTGCGGCAGCGCTGTGGGGAGAGACCCGGCGGTCCTGGCACGCGGATACCAGGATGCCGTTGCTGGCTGCGTCGGCGGGGTACGCGGCTGCCGTCCTGTTCACAGCCGGGGCCACCGGAAACGCGTTCCTCGCATCCGCTGGCTTCGCCATGGGCGGGGCAGTGTGCCTGGTCCTGTCCTACAGCCGGGCACAGCCATGGGCAGCATTGGGAACCCCGCCGCTCCTGTTCGCCGCGGCACTATGCCTGTCGGCTGCAGTGGGGGACAGTTACTCCAAAGGTCTTGGGGCGGCCGGGTACAGGTTCCTCGCTGCCGCCTGGGCGGCAGCTGCCCTGCTTCAGCTGCTTCGTGCGTTCCTTCCGGCAGGACGCAGCTGGGACCCCCGCGACGAAAGCGCACCGGACAGTGCCGTGCAGGTGCCCGGCGCCGGTTCCGGTTTACCTCAGTTGCTGAGGCGTCGGATCATGGGTTGCGCCTCTGCACTAGTCGCTGCGATGGCCGCAGTTCCCGCCATGGCGTCGGATTCGACTGCCGTGGCGGGGTCCGTGACCGTCATCGCGGCCGCGGCCCTGGCACTCCCGGAGCTTCCCCGGCAGTGGCGCGAACAGGCAATGCAGGGAGGAGCCGTCCTCACTGCCTTGGCGGTTCAGCGGATTAGCTGGCTGGTGCTGGGCGGGGTGAACGTCTTCTGGTCCGTGCAGTACTGGGCGTGCGTGCTGGCCGCGATGGCCGGTTACGAGTTCCTGCGAAGGCGCGAACAGCGCGGAACGGCCTTCCTGACGGTTTCTGCCGCCATCCTCTCCGCGAGCGGGTTGCTCACCGTCATCAGCGGAGGCGGAGGCAAGCAGCTGTGGGCACTGGTGGCCCATGCCGGCCTGCTCGCCTTCGGACTGCTGGCCAGCCGGCGGCTGTTCACCATGTGGGGAGCGGCAGGTGTGGTGCTGGCCGTGCTGTGGTACCTGCGCGGCTATACCTTCCTCCTGCTGGCACTGCTGGGTGTCGGACTGATCGCGCTGGCTGTATGGCGGCTCACCCGTGTCCGTTCCGACGCCGACGGCACGGAGCAGAACCGAACGCATCACTCGGACCCAATTGCACCGGCCGGGGGAGCGGCGGGCCCGGGGCTTATGCAGCCGGCGCCGGGAGGAGCGCCCTCTTCGGGGACGATGCAGGCGGCGCCCTGGACGCAGCCGGCGCCCGGGGCGCCCCCGGCACCGCCACTGCCGGAAAACGGTCCGGACCCGGACAGCCAAGCCCCGGAAGCCCCGGGCGCGGGTGGGCGCACCCTCTGACACGAAGTTCCATCCTCCGCTAGGCTCGGAGGATGGAACTTCTCATTCTTTTGGTCATTGCGGCAGCCGTCGCCGCCGGTGTGGGCTGGACCCGGAAGAACTTCCGTTCCGAAATCGACCGCACCAAGCGGATCCGCCGGTCCAACCGGGACGGCATGCCCTGAGTCCAGGAGATGCGGCCTGCCACGGACACCGTTTCAGGGAGCCGCGGCGCCTGGGTTAGACTGTTGGAAGTTGACGCTCCGCTGGCCCTTTGGAAACATCGGCCCTTTGGAAACATCGGCCCTTGGAAATCTCGGGCAGGGAAACCTCAGGCCCGGGCGGCAGCAGCCAGATAATGCAAGGCATGCCGCTACACCGGCATTGCCTTGTCGGAGGTGCGGTGCCTGATTGGCCATCCGTGCCCAAGTCTGGCAGACTAGAGAAGTTGTTCAAGCGCTTTTGTGCCCACACGCGCCCTTGCTCCTGCTGAACTGCAGGAAACAGGCAGTGGTGAGATTGCGTCCCGGCCAGGATAATGCCTGGTGCAGGGTCGGATCCTTCAGGGGAAGAGCCCATATATAACCCGCCCCTATTCTTTCTCGGGGTCGTCGGTCTCAACACCGCGACACGCCCGAGCGCGGGGGTCGGAGCCTCGACAGGGTGAGGAACCCGGATTCATCCGGATTCAGTCTGTTGGAGGGGTGCCAGGCCGTAAGGCAGTTCGGCGCAAAAACTGTACAGAGAGCATTACTCGAAGAAAGAGGCACGACGCCATGGCGGGACAAAAAATCCGCATCCGGCTGAAGTCGTACGACCACGAGGTCATCGACGTATCAGCACGGAAGATCGTTGAGACGGTCACGCGTGCAGGCGCAACGGTAGTAGGCCCCGTGCCGCTGCCCACGGAAAAGAACGTTTACGTTGTTATCCGTTCGCCGCACAAGTACAAGGACAGCCGCGAGCACTTTGAAATGCGCACGCACAAGCGCCTGATCGACATCATTGACCCCACGCCTAAGGCCGTTGACTCGCTTATGCGTCTTGACCTGCCTGCAGACGTGAACATCGAAATCAAGCTGTAGGGGGGGAGCGGATAATATGTCTACTTCACTTACACGCCAGGTAAAGGGACTGCTGGGCACCAAGCTCGGCATGACCCAGGTCTGGGACGAGAACAACAAGCTCATCCCCGTTACCGTCGTCCAGGCTGACTCCAACGTCATAACGCAGCTGCGCAGCGCGGAAAAGGACGGCTACACCGCCGTTCAGATCGGCTACGGCCAGATCGATCCGCGCAAGGTGACCAAGCCGCTGGCCGGCCACTTTGAAAAGGCCGGCGTCACGCCGCGCCGCCACGTAGTTGAACTGCGTACCGCAGATGCCGACACCTACGAGCTGGGCCAGGAACTCTCCGTTGAGATTTTCGAAGCCGGCCAGAAGGTCGACGTCACCGGAACCTCCAAGGGCAAGGGCTTTGCCGGTGTCATGAAGCGTCACGGCTTCCACGGCGTCGGTGCCTCCCACGGTGCACACAAGAACCACCGTAAGCCGGGTTCCATCGGTGGCGCATCCACCCCGGGACGCGTCTTCAAGGGCGTTCGGATGGCAGGCCGCATGGGCGCTGTCAAGCACACCACCATGAACCTCACGGTTCACGGTGTGGACGCCGAGAAGTCGCTCCTGCTGATCAAGGGTGCCGTTCCCGGCGCCCGCGGCCAGGTCGTCCTCGTACGCACCGCCGTGAAGGGAGCTTAGTCTCATGGCTAACGAAACCACTGTTGAATTCCCCGCAGAGATCTTCGACGTTCAGACGAACGTACCGCTGCTCCACCAGGTGGTAGTTGCTCAGCTTGCAGCCGCCCGCCAGGGTACGCACAAGACGAAGACCCGCGCCGAGGTTAGCGGTGCAGGCCGCAAGCCCTTCAAGCAGAAGGGCACCGGCCGGGCTCGCCAGGGCTCGATCCGTGCGCCTCACATGACCGGTGGCGGCGTTGTCCACGGACCGACGCCCCGCGACTACAGCCAGCGCACCCCCAAGAAGATGAAGGCTGCTGCACTGCGCGGCGCCCTGTCTGACCGGGCACGCAACGGCCGTATCCACGTCCTCGAATCCCTGGTTGAAGGCACCAAGCCTTCCACCAAGGACGCACTGAGCGCCCTGCGTTCGGTTTCCGACCGCAAGAACCTGCTCGTTGTTATCGAGCGCGCCAACGATGTTGCTGCACTGTCCGTGCGCAACGTCCCGGAAGTTCACGTGATCTACGTAGATCAGCTGAACACCTACGACGTGCTGGTTTCCGACGACGTGGTCTTCACCAAGGCTGCCTACGACGAGTTCGTCGGCAAGAACACTGTCAAGGAGGACGCCAAGTGAGCGCGACCACCGCTAAGGACCCGCGCGACGTAGTGCTTGCACCCGTCGTTTCGGAAAAGAGCTACGGCCTGATCGACGAAGGTAAGTACACCTTCCTGGTCGACCCCCGCTCGAACAAGACCGAGATCAAGCTGGCCGTGGAGAAGATTTTCTCCGTCAAGGTCGACTCGATCAACACCATCAACCGTGCCGGTAAGCGTAAGCGCACCAAGTTCGGATGGGGACAGCGCAAGAGCACCAAGCGCGCAATTGTCACCCTCAAGGACGGCACAATCGACATCTTCGGCGGTCCGCTCAGCTAGGGCGGAGACCACTTTAACGAGGAATAAATAATGGGAATCCGTAAATACAAGCCGACTACCCCGGGCCGTCGCGGCTCGAGCGTAGCCGACTTCACCGAAATCACGCGGTCAACGCCGGAAAAGTCGTTGGTACGTCCGCTGCCCAAGAAGGGCGGCCGTAACAACACCGGTAAGATCACGACCAGGCACAAGGGTGGTGGACACAAGCGTCAGTACCGTCTGATTGACTTCCGTCGCCACGACAAGGACGGCGTCAACGCTCGCGTTGCCGAGATCGAATACGATCCGAACCGTACCGCCCGCATTGCGCTGCTGCACTACGTTGATGGCACCAAGCGTTACATCATTGCTCCGAACAAGCTCAAGCAGGGCGACTTCGTAGAGGCCGGCGCCGGGGCTGACATCAAGCCCGGCAACAACCTGCCGCTGCGCAACATCCCCGTGGGTACCACCATCCACGCTGTTGAACTGCGTCCGGGCGGCGGTGCCAAGATGGCCCGCTCCGCCGGTGCTTCTGTTCAGCTCGTTGCCAAGGAAGGCCGCTTCGCCCAGCTGCGTCTGCCCTCCGGTGAAATCCGCAACGTTGACGTCCGCTGCCGCGCCACGATTGGCGAGGTCGGCAACGCCGAGCAGTCCAACATCAACTGGGGCAAGGCCGGCCGTATGCGCTGGAAGGGCGTTCGCCCGACCGTCCGCGGTGTCGCCATGAACCCGGTTGACCACCCGCACGGTGGTGGTGAAGGTAAGACCTCCGGTGGACGCCACCCGGTCAACCCGAATGGTAAGCGCGAAGGCCGTACCCGCCGCCCCAATAAAGAGAGCGACAACCTCATTGTGCGTCGCCGTCGTTCCGGCAAGAACAAGCGATAGGAGCCTGGAAACATGCCACGCAGCCTGAAGAAAGGCCCCTTCGTCGACCAGCACCTGTTCCTTAAGGTAGCGGCCGAAAACGAAAAGGGCACCAAGAACGTCATCAAGACGTGGTCCCGCCGTTCGATGATCATCCCCGACATGCTCGGGCACACGATCGCCGTACACGATGGACGTAAGCACATTCCGGTGTTTGTCACCGAGTCGATGGTCGGGCACAAGCTCGGCGAATTCGCTCTGACGCGGACATTCCGCGGCCATGTGAAGGACGACCGCAAGGGCAAGCGCCGCTAGGCGCTGCTCTTTCGGCAGAAGACGAGAGAAGGAAAGCAATGGAAGCCAAGGCAATTGCGCGTCATATCCGCGTAACGCCTATGAAGGCCCGGCGCGTCGTCAACCTTGTTCGTGGCAAGCAAGCGAATGAGGCTCTGGCAATTCTGAAGTTTGCCCCCCAGGCAGCTTCGGAGCCGGTATTCAAGGTAGTTCAGTCGGCTATGGCCAATGCACGAGTCCTCGCGGACCGTGACGGCGTGGCCTTCGACGAAGGTGACCTCTACATCAGCGAAGCATTCGTTGATGAAGGACCCACCATGAAGCGGTTCCAGCCGCGGGCCCAGGGCCGCGCCTACCGCATCAACAAGCGGACCAGCCACGTCACCGTGGTAGTCGCAACCCCTACGAACGAGGAGGAACGCTAAGTGGGACAGAAGGTAAACCCGCACGGGTTCCGACTCGGCATCACCACTGACCACGTATCGCACTGGTTTGCTGACAGCAACAAGCCGGGCCAGCGTTACAAGGACTTCGTCCGCGAGGACATCAAGATCCGTCAGCTGATGTCCACTGGCATGGACCGCGCCGGCATCGCCAAGGTTGAGATCGAGCGCACCCGTGACCGTGTCCGTGTGGATATCCACACTGCACGTCCGGGCATCGTGATCGGCCGCCGCGGCGCCGAAGCAGACCGTATCCGCGGCGAGCTGGAAAAGCTCACCGGCAAGCAGGTTCAGCTGAACATCCTCGAGGTCAAGAACCCCGAGATGGAAGCCCAGCTTGTTGCCCAGGGTGTTGCTGAGCAGCTCTCTTCCCGCGTGGCTTTCCGCCGTGCGATGAAGAAGGCCATCCAGTCCGCACAGCGTGCAGGTGCAAAGGGTATCCGTATCCAGTGCTCCGGCCGTCTGGGCGGCGCCGAAATGAGCCGTTCGGAGTTCTACCGCGAAGGCCGTGTGCCCCTGCACACCCTCCGCGCGCAGATCGACTACGGCTTCTTCGAGGCCAAGACCACCTTCGGCCGCATTGGTGTGAAGGTTTGGATCTACAAGGGCGACGTCACCGCTAAGGAACTGGCTGCACAGCAGGCTGCTGCACCGTCCCGCGGACGCTCCAACGACCGTCCGGGCCGCGGCCCGGCAGCCGACCGTGGCGACCGCGGCGGCGACCGCCGTCGTCGCAACGACCGCGGCGACAAGGCCGCCGCGCCTGCTGCAGAGGCTCCGGCCGCTGAGGCAGCTGCCCCCGCAGCAGAAGGAGGACAGGCTTAAATGCTTATCCCACGTCGAGTCAAGTTCCGTAAGCAGCACCACCCGGGTCGCTCCGGCGCTGCAACCGGCGGCACTGCCGTCAGCTTCGGCGAGTGGGGTATCCAGGCTCTGACGCCTGCATACGTCACCAACCGCCAGATTGAAGCTGCACGTATTGCCATGACACGCCACATCAAGCGTGGCGGAAAGGTCTGGATCAACATTTATCCGGACCGTCCGCTGACGAAGAAGCCGGCCGAAACCCGCATGGGTTCCGGTAAGGGTTCTCCGGAGTGGTGGGTTGCAAACGTCAAGCCGGGACGGGTTCTGTTCGAACTCTCCGGTGTTTCTGAAGAGGTAGCTCGTGAGGCACTGCGCCTGGCGATCCATAAGCTGCCGTTGAAGGCACGCATTGTGCGTCGCGAGGGTGGTGAATAGAAATGGCAGTTGGATCAAAAGAGCTGACAACTGAGCAGCTGGACGGCTTCAATAAGGACCGTCTCGTCGAGGAACTGCGCAAGTCCAAGGAGGAGCTGTTCAACCTCCGCTTCCAGTCGGCCACCGGCCAGCTGGAAAACCACGGTCGTCTGCGTGCAGTCAAGCGCGATATCGCCCGCATCTACACGGTGCTGCGTGAGCGCGAGCTGGGCATTCGTCCCGAGGTTGCCGCTCCCGTTGAGGAAGCAGCACCCGAGGCACCGAAGAAGTCCAAGAAGAAGGCTACTGAGTCTGAATCTGAAGCCAAGGTCGCTGAGGATGATGCCAAATGAGCGAAAACAAGAATGAGGCAGCAGTGACAACTGACGCAAACGGAGCCGATGCCCGCGGGTACCGGAAGACCGCACGCGGCTACGTGGTCTCGGACAAGATGGATAAGACCATCGTTGTCGAGGTTGAAGACCGCGTGAAGCACGCCCTTTACGGCAAGGTTATTCGCCGGACTTCCAAGCGCAAGGCCCACGACGAGCAGAACGACGCCGGCATCGGCGACCTCGTTCTGATCGCCGAGACCCGGCCGCTGTCTGCGACCAAGCGGTGGCGCCTGGTCGAGATCCTCGAGAAGGCCAAGTAACCTAGTAGTAAGAAGTACCGGCCGGCCAGCCGGTGTGTCCTTCGGTCCCAGCGGACCAAGGGCACGCCGGCCCCGTCCAAGCGTGAGGGGCCCCGGCCGCGTTATCGTCTTCGATTTCGCTTCCGGGGCCTTTTCGCGATAAACTTGAAATCTTGTCTGTGCGGTGCGGAAGTGTGTCCGGAGTGCGGCCCGAATCTGGGGCCTGATCCGGCCCGGCTTCCTCACCGCCGAATGAGACAAAAGCCCGATAATCTTGTTCGACGCCGTAAAGGCAGCCCGCACTGGCGTGCGGCCTGCCGGCCAGGCGTTGAGTACCAGTATTACGGGGTCCACCCATATCCGTTCCGCAAGGCTCAGTACTGAGAACCGGCGCGACGACAGGAGTAATAAGTGATTCAGCAGGAGTCGCGACTGAAGGTCGCCGACAACACGGGTGCCAAGGAAATCTTGACCATCCGCGTTCTCGGTGGATCCGGCCGTCGCTACGCAGGCATTGGCGACACCATTGTTGCCACCGTCAAGGATGCAATTCCCGGCGGCAACGTCAAAAAGGGCGACGTGGTCAAGGCCGTCATCGTCCGTACCAAGAAGGAACGCCGCCGCCAGGACGGTTCCTACATCAAGTTCGATGAGAACGCTGCAGTGATCTTGAAGAACGACGGCGACCCCCGCGGTACCCGTATCTTCGGCCCGGTCGGCCGCGAACTTCGCGACAAGAAGTTCATGAAGATCATTTCGCTGGCTCCGGAGGTGCTGTAGTCCATGGCAAAGATCAAGAAGGGTGACCTCGTTCAGGTCATCACCGGTGCAAAGGCTGAGCGCGGCGGAGACCGCGGTAAGCAGGGCAAGGTTCTGAAGGTCTTCCCCGAGAGCAACCGCGTTCTCGTTGAAGGCATCAACCGCGTCACCAAGCACACCAAGGTTGGCCAGTCCTCCCGCGGTTCCAAGACCGGCGGCATCGAGGTTGTCGAAGCCCCGATCCACGTTTCCAACGTCGCAGTCGTCGACCCGGAGACCAAGAAGCCGACCCGCGTTGGCTTCCGCACTGAAACCGTCGAAAAGAATGGCCGTGAGCGCACTGTGCGTATCCGCGTGGCCAAGGGCTCTGGGAAGGACCTCTAATGACTGAGACTGTCACCAAGATCGTTCCCCGTCTGAAGACCCGCTACGCGGCGGAGATCAAGCAGACCCTGCAGGACGAATTCAACTACTCAAACGTCAACCAGGTTCCCCGCCTCGTCAAGGTGGTCGTGAACATGGGTGTTGGAGATGCCGCCAAGGACTCCAAGCTCATTGACGGTGCGGTCCGGGACCTCACCCAGATCACGGGCCAGAAGCCCCAGGTCACCAAGGCACGCAAGTCCATCGCACAGTTCAAGCTGCGCGAAGGCATGCCGATCGGCGCGCACGTTACCCTGCGCGGCGACCGCATGTGGGAATTCGTAGACCGCTTGGTCACCCTGGCCCTGCCCCGTATCCGTGACTTCCGCGGCCTGAACGGCAAGCAGTTCGACGGCAACGGCAACTACACGTTCGGTCTGACCGAGCAGTCGATGTTCCACGAAATCGATCAGGACAAGATCGACCGCGTACGCGGCATGGACATCACCGTGGTTACCACCGCAAAGACCGATGACGAGGGACGCGCGCTGCTGAAGGCGCTCGGCTTCCCGTTCAAATCCGAAGATTAATTACTACGTAACAGGTCCGACGGACACCCGTGAGGCGACGCCGCACGGAACTCCTGCAGGAAACCGTTACGAGGGAGGGCAAGAGCCCAAATGACAATGACAGATCCTGTCGCAGATATGCTCACGCGTCTGCGCAATGCAAACTCGGCATACCACGATTCCGTGTCCATGCCCTACAGCAAGCTCAAGGCGCGCGTTGCTGACATCCTGAAGGCCGAGGGCTACATTGCCGGCTGGAAGGAAGAAGAAGCCGAGGTCGGCAAGAAGCTGACCCTGGACCTCAAGTTCGGTCCGAACCGCGAGCGTTCCATCGCCGGTGTACGCCGCATCTCCAAGCCCGGTCTGCGCGTTTACGCGAAGTCCACCAACCTGCCGCACGTGCTGGGTGGCCTGGGTATCGCAATCCTGTCGACGTCGTCAGGTCTCCTGACCGACCGCCAGGCCGCCAAGAAGGGCGTAGGTGGGGAAGTCCTCGCCTACGTCTGGTAGCAGGGAAGGGAAAGAAAAATGTCACGTATTGGACGTCTGCCCATCCCGGTTCCTGCCGGAGTAGATATCGCCATCAACGGCAACGTTGTGTCCGTCAAGGGCGCCAAGGGCGAGCTGAGCCACACTGTGCCCAGCCCGATCACGGCTTCCCTGGAAGACGGCATCATCACCGTTGTCCGACCGAACGACGAGCGTGAATCCCGCTCCCTCCACGGCCTGACCCGCACGCTGATCAGCAACATGATCACCGGCGTGACCGAGGGCTACAAGAAGGACCTGGAAATCGTTGGTACCGGTTACCGCGTTGTAGCAAAGGGTGCGGACCTCGAGTTCGCCCTGGGCTACAGCCACCCGGTTCCCGTCACGGCCCCGGAAGGCATCACGCTTACCGTGGTAGGCCCCACGAAGGTCACCGTGTCCGGTATCGACAAGCAGCAGGTGGGCGAGGTTTCCGCCAACATCCGCAAGCTGCGTAAGCCCGACCCCTACAAGGGCAAGGGTATTCGTTACGCCGGCGAGATTGTCCGCCGCAAGGTCGGAAAGGCTGGTAAGTAACCATGGCCATCAGCATCAATAAGAAGCGAAACAGCAAGAGCAAGTCTGCCCTGCGCAGCCGTCGCCAGCTGCGTATCCGCAAGCGGATTTCCGGCACCGGGGCCCGTCCCCGCCTGGTGGTTAACCGCTCTGCCCGCCACATCTTCGTCCAGGTTGTCGATGACACCCGTGGCGTAACCGTGGCTTCCGCCTCCACCATGGAAGCGGATCTGCGTGCACTGGAAGGCGATAAGACCGCCAAGGCCAAGCGCGTTGGCGAACTCGTCGCTGAGCGGTCCAAGGCCGCCGGCGTTGAAGCCGTTGTCTTTGACCGCGGTGGTAACCGCTACCACGGCCGCATTGCTGCAGTTGCAGACGGCGCACGTGAAGGTGGGCTGGCACTGTGACCGAGGTAAACAAGGAAAAGGAAAATCAGGTGACTGAAGCTACAGCTGCTGAGGCAACTGAGACCAAGGACGCCGCAGCAACCGGTACCGACGACCGCCGCGGCGGACGTCGCGGCGAGCAGCGCTCCGGCTCCGACCGTGGAGGCCGCGGCGAACGCGGTGGCCGCGGTGGCCGCGACGGCGGACGCAACGATGATAAGGACAAGTTCATTGAACGCGTCGTTACCATCAACCGCGTTGCCAAGGTGGTCAAGGGTGGCCGTCGCTTCAGCTTCACCGCCCTCGTTGTTGTCGGTGACGGCAACGGCATGGTCGGCGTTGGCTACGGCAAGGCAAAGGAAGTTCCCTCCGCTATCGCAAAGGCTGTCGAAGAAGCCAAGAAGTCCTTCTTCCGCGTCCCGCGCATCGGTGGAACCGTCCCGCACCTCGTCCAGGGTGAAGCTGCTGCAGGCGTAGTCCTGCTGCGTCCGGCTTCCCCGGGTACCGGCGTTATCGCCGGTGGTCCGGTCCGCGCCATCCTCGAATGCGCCGGAATCCACGACGTTCTGTCCAAGTCGCTCGGATCCTCCAACGCCATCAACATCGTGCACGCCACGGTTGATGCGCTGAAGCGCCTCGAAGAGCCCCAGGCAGTGGCAGCCCGCCGCGGCCTGCCGCTGGACCAGGTTGTTCCGGCCGCAATGCTCCGCAACATGCAGAAGGCAGGTGCCTGATGATGACGACTCCGAAGAACGTCGCCGTTAGCTCGGCGCGGCTCGAAATCACTCAGATTAAGTCCACCATCGGTGGTAAGCAGAATCAGCGCGAC
The DNA here is from genome assembly GCF_030125565.1 of Arthrobacter sp. zg-Y1143. Lineage (NCBI taxonomy): Bacteria > Bacillati > Actinomycetota > Actinomycetes > Micrococcales > Micrococcaceae > Arthrobacter > Arthrobacter sp. zg-Y1143. Next base: position 179,112 of record NZ_JASKLW010000004.1, read on the forward strand.
ACGCTGCGTTCACTGGGCCTGAAGCACATCGGCGACTCCGTCGTCCGTACTGCAGACGCCGTGACCGTTGGCATGATCAACACGGTTCCGCACCTCGTGAAGGTTGAGGAGGCGAAGTAACATGCCCGAAGAAATCAAGACTCTGAAGGTCCACCACCTGCGTCCGGCACCCGGTGCCAAGACGGCCAAGACCCGCGTCGGCCGCGGTGAAGGTTCCAAGGGTAAGACGGCAGGCCGCGGTACCAAGGGTACGGCTGCCCGCTACCAGGTCAAGGCCGGTTTCGCAGGCGGGCAGCTTCCGCTGCACATGCGCCTGCCGAAGCTGCGCGGCTTCAAGAACCCGTTCCGGGTCGAGTTCCAGGTCGTAAACCTGGACAAGATCTCGGAGCTGTTCCCCGAAGGCGGCGCCGTGACCATCGAAGCACTGGTTGCCAAGGGTGCGGTTCGCAAGAACCAGCCCGTGAAGGTTCTCGGCTCCGGCGATATCACCGTCAAGGTTGATATCTCCGCCAACGCCTTCTCCGCCAGCGCTGCAGAAAAGATCGCCGCAGCAGGCGGATCCACCACCGAGGTCTAAGACTTCCGTGGCGGGCCTGTTTCCCTCCCCGGCCGGACGCACCGAGCGTGCCGGCAGGGGAGGGGTGCACGATCCCATGTTTCACCCCTGAACTCCTGGCGGGCCGGCGAACGGTCCGCCGGGAGTTCAGTTCTGTTTAACGCAACTACCGCGCCCCGTACGCCGTTAACGCAGTACGGGGTCGGAGCGGCTAGACTCTGTTTCTGTCACAAGTCCGCATGGGACTTTCCAAACTTCAGGAGGACGCTTGCTTAGCGCTATTGGCCGGGCTTTCCGGACGCCAGACCTGCGACGCAAGCTGTTGTTTACGCTGGGTATCATCACTATCTTCCGCATGGGTGCTTTTATCCCGGCCCCGGGTGTTGACTACGGCAATGTGCAGCAGTGCTTGGATCTGGGTGCCACCTCGGGTGGCATATATGAATTCGTCAACCTCTTTAGCGGCGGCGCCCTGCTGCAGGTTTCCATCTTTGCGCTCGGGATCATGCCGTACATTACGGCGAGCATCATCGTGCAGCTGCTGCGCGTGGTCATTCCGCACTTCCAGGCGCTGCATGACGAAGGCGCCCAGGGCCAGTCGAAGCTGACGCAGTACACCCGCTACCTGACCATCGCCCTTGGGTTGCTGAACGCAACCACGGTGGTTTCCCTGGCGCGCACGGGTGCCCTGTTCGGCAACCAGTGCCCGTACGACATCATTCCTGACCAGGGCATCGTCACGATCCTCCTGCTGATCATCACCCTGACCGCCGGAACCGGCGTCATCATGTGGATGGGCGAAATGGTCACGGAGAAGGGCGTGGGCAACGGCATGTCGCTGCTGATCTTCACCTCCATCGCAGCGTCCTTCCCCAGCGCCCTCGGCGCCATCATCACGTCCAAGGGCTGGACCGTGTTCCTCGGCGTGCTTGGCATCGGCATCCTCGTAGTGGCCCTGGTGGTCCTGGTCGAGCAGTCCCAGCGCCGTATTCCGGTGCAGTACGCCAAGCGCATGGTCGGGCGGCGCACCGTGGGCGGCACCAACACCTACATTCCGATCAAGGTCAACATGGCCGGCGTGATCCCCGTGATCTTCGCGTCCTCCATGCTGTACCTGCCCACGCTGATCGCGCAGTTCAACACCCCCAGCACCGGCTCGCCTGCCGGCTGGGTCGTGTGGATCAACAACCACCTGGTCAGCGGCGAGCACCCGCTCTACATGGCGGTCTACTTCCTCCTGATCGTCTTCTTCACGTACTTCTACGTCTCCATCACGTTCAACCCGGACGAGGTTTCGGAGAACATGAAGAAATACGGCGGCTTCATCCCCGGCATCCGGGCCGGCCGCCCCACCGCCGAGTACCTGCAGTACGTGCTCTCCCGGATCACGCTGCCCGGCGCCCTGTACCTGGGCTTTGTCGCCCTGATCCCGCTGATTGCTCTGGTCGTTGTTGGAGCCAACCAGAACTTCCCGTTCGGCGGAACGTCAATCCTCATCATGGTTGGTGTGGGACTGGAAACGGTTAAGCAAATTGACGCGCAGCTCCAGCAACGTCACTACGAAGGGTTATTGCGATGACAAGAATGCTCATTATCGGGCCTCCCGGGGCCGGTAAAGGAACTCAGGCCGCCCGGATATCGGATCGCCTCGGTGTCACGGCAATATCGACCGGAGACATCTTCCGCTCCCACGTCAAGGAGCTCACGCCCCTGGGCGTAGAAGCCAAGAAGTTCATCGACGCCGGAAACTTCGTCCCGGACAGCGTCACCAACGGCATGGTCCGCACCCGCCTGCAGGAGGACGACGTCGAGCGCGGTTTCCTGCTGGACGGTTACCCGCGCACTGTGGCGCAGGTCGAGGAATTGGACGACATCCTGGCCGGCAACGGCCAGAAGCTCGACGCCGTGCTGCTGCTGACCGCCGACGACGACGAACTGGTGGCGCGGCTGCTCAAGCGGGCAGAGCTTGAAGGCCGCAGCGATGACACCGAAGACGTCATCCGCCACCGGCTGGACCTCTACAAGCAGCAGACGGCCGACGTCGTTGCCCGCTACGAAGACCGGGGGATCGTCACCCGCGTGGACGGCCTCGGCGCCATAGACGAGGTCACGGAGCGGGTCATGGACGCGCTGAAGGACCTGCGCTGACACATCCGCCACGTGGCGAATGCCAGGCAGCGCCAAAGAGTTATCCGCTAGGAAGTTAGAAGACACATGTTCGGCCAGCCCCGGATCCAGTACAAGACAAATGAACAGATGCGCATCATGCGCGAAGCCGGCCTCGTGCTGATCTCCGCGCTTGACGCCGCCGTCAAGGCCGCCGATGTGGGCGTGAGTACCCGCGAGATCGATGCAGTATTCGCGGGGGTCCTGCGGGAAAAGGGAGCCACCTCCAATTTCCTGGGCTACCACGACTACCCGGCCACGGTCTGCACGTCGGTGAACGAAGAAGTTGTCCACGGCATCCCGGGGGACCGGGTGCTGCAGGACGGCGACATCATTTCCATCGACGGCGGCGCCGTGGTCCGCGGGTGGCACTCGGACTCGGCACGCACCGTGATTGTGGGTACCGCAGACCCCGAGGACCAGCGGCTCTCCGACGTCACCGAGGAAGCCATGTGGCACGGCATCGCCGCAGCCGCCAAGGGCAGGTTCGTGGGGGATATCGGAGCAGCCGTGGATGACTACGTCAGCGGGGTACCCGGCAAGCGGCTGGGGATCCTGGAGGACTATGTCGGCCACGGCATCGGCACCGAAATGCACCAGGCCCCGGATGTGCTGAACTACCGCACCGGCCACAACGGTCCGAAACTGCGCCCGGGAATGTGCCTGGCCATCGAACCGATGCTGGTGCGCGGGAAGATCACCACCCGCACCTTGGATGATGACTGGACCGTAATCACCGAAGACGGCAGCCGGTCCAGCCAGTGGGAGCATTCCGTGGCAATTCACGAAAAGGGTATTTGGGTGCTGACCGCGCCCGACGGCGGTGCCTCCAGGCTTGAGCCGCTCGGCGTCACACCGGTTCCCATCCCGTAGCGGGCGATCCATTGCCCATGCAGGCCCCGTTCCGGTTTGGAACGGGGCCTGCTCTCGTAGGGGAGCATCGGCTGTCCAGGCAGGATTCGGACTGGACAGGTGGAGCGATTTAACTTATGGGTCCTCTTCCCGTAGAGTTATCTGTTGGTTGTCTCTACATTCGTGCCCGGAATACCCGCCGTCGATGCCCTGTGCAGCGGGAGCGGTCTGCGGAACAGGTAGGGGAACCACAATCGAAAACCGTTCCCGGCTCAGGCCGGGGGCACAGACGTTAGCGGAGGATATGGCCAAGAAAGACGGCGTCATTGAGATCGAGGGCTCGGTCAACGAAGCCCTGCCCAACGCGATGTTCCGCGTTGAGCTGGCCAACGGCCACATTGTGCTCGCACACATCTCGGGAAAGATGCGTCAACACTACATTCGCATCCTCCCAGGAGACCGCGTTGTAGTGGAACTTAGCCCGTACGACCTCACCCGGGGTCGGATCGTCTACCGCTACAAATAAACCGCTGCAAAGACGGACGGCGGACCGGCCCAGCCGGCCTGCCCCACGTTGAAGCTCAACCCTGCAACCACGCAAAGGAACACCATGAAGGTACAGCCGAGCGTCAAGCAGATCTGCGATAAGTGCAAGGTGATTCGCCGTAACGGTCGAGTCATGGTGATCTGCGAGAACCCGCGCCACAAGCAGCGCCAGGGCTAATCAGCCGCTCTTCCGCCGAGGCCTGCAAGGGCAGCGGCAAGAGGGCCCCTTACACAGGGATCAGCCCACGCGTAGTTAATTGAATATGGCAGTGCAGCGTCAATACGCGTGACGCATACCCCCGGTACGGAGGCCGGGGACCTGGCAACAGGGACGCACTGCTTCAGACCTCCGGTAATAACCAAAGGAGAACCGCCGATATGGCACGTCTCGCTGGCGTTGACATTCCCCGCGAAAAGCGGGTAGTGATTGCGCTTACCTACATCTACGGCGTGGGCAAGACCCGTGCAGAGCAGACCCTTGCAGAGACCGGCATCAGCCCGGAAACTCGCGTCAAGGACCTCACCGACGCTGAACTCGTTCAGCTGCGTGACTACATCGAGGGCAACTTCAAGGTTGAGGGTGACCTCCGCCGTGAGGTGGCCGCCGACATCCGCCGCAAGGTCGAGATCGGCAGCTACCAGGGTATCCGCCACCGTCGTGGCATGCCCGTCCACGGTCAGCGCACGAAGACCAACGCTCGTACCCGCAAGGGCCCGAAGCGCACCGTTGCCGGTAAGAAGAAGGCCGGCCGCTAAACAGCGGTCTTACGGCCACGGCCCGAATCCGGGCCACCTAAACCAAACTCTTTGTAGGAGAAGTAATGCCCCCCAAGACTCGTGGAGCGGTCCGCAAGCCGCGTCGCAAGGATAAGAAGAATATCGCGCTCGGCCAGGCGCATATCAAGAGCACCTTCAACAACACCATCGTGTCCATCACGGACCCGTCCGGTGCTGTTATCTCATGGGCTTCTGCCGGTGAGGTTGGCTTCAAGGGCTCCCGTAAGTCCACCCCGTTCGCTGCTCAGATGGCTGCTGAAGCCGCTGCAAAGCGCGCACAGGAGCACGGCGTCCGCAAGGTCGACGTCTTTGTGAAGGGCCCGGGCTCCGGTCGCGAGACCGCCATCCGTTCGCTGCAGGCCACCGGCCTGGAGGTTGGCTCCATTCAGGACGTCACCCCGAGCGCGCACAACGGCTGCCGTCCCCCGAAGCGCCGCCGCGTCTAATCAGTCATTCGGTTCCGGTTCCCCCGGCGGGCAGGCCACTTCGGTGGCCGGCCCGCCGGAGGCCCGCCGGTCCCGGGCACGTGGCTGTTAGCCGTCCAAGACGCCCGCGGAAGACCCGTCGTCGTCGTTTCCACCATTTGTGTTGCGTCATATAGCGGATGCTCGCTGAAAGGAAATGCAAGTGCTCATTGCACAGCGCCCTACCCTCACTGAAGAAGTCGTAGCCGATAACCGCTCACGGTTCATCATCGAACCCCTGGAGCCCGGTTTCGGTTACACCCTCGGTAACTCCCTCCGTCGTACCCTGCTCTCCTCCATCCCCGGTGCCGCTGTAACCAGCATCCGGATTGACGGCGTGCTGCACGAGTTCACGACGGTTCCCGGCGTCAAGGAAGATGTCACTGAGATCATCCTGAACGTCAAGAACCTCTCGGTTTCCTCCGAGCACGACGAGCCCGTTGTGGCGTACCTGCGCAAGCAGGGCCCCGGCGTGGTGACGGCTGCGGACATCGCTCCGCCGGCCGGCGTGGAGTTCCACAACCCCGACCTGCACATCGCCACGCTGAACTCGAAGGGCAAGTTCGAACTCGAACTGACCATCGAGCGCGGCCGCGGCTACGTGTCGGCCAGCCAGAACAAGTCCGGTGACCAGGAGATCGGCCGCATCCCGGTCGACTCCATCTACTCGCCGGTCCTGAAGGTGACCTTCCGCGTGGAGGCCACCCGTGTTGAACAGCGCACCGACTTCGATCGCCTGATCGTTGACGTTGAGACCAAGGATGCCATTGCACCGCGCGACGCCGTCGCCTCTGCCGGCACCACCCTGGTTGAACTGTTCGGCCTGGCACGTGAACTCAACACCGCCGCTGAAGGTATCGAAATCGGCCCGAGCCCCACGGATGCCGCACTGGCAGCCGACATGGCCCTGCCGATCGAAGACCTCGAGCTGACCGTGCGTTCTTACAACTGCCTCAAGCGCGAAGGCATCCACACGGTGGGTGAACTCGTTGCCCGCTCCGAGGCTGACCTGATGGACATCCGCAACTTTGGCGCGAAGTCCATCGATGAGGTGAAGGCAAAGCTGGTTGAACTGGGTCTGTCCCTGAAGGATTCCCCTCCCGGGTTCGACCTGGCCGCCCGTGCCGCAGCTATTGAAGAGGACGAGTCCGAATACTCGGACGACGAGCTCTAACTGAAGCAAATTCTTGCCGGCGGGCTTTGAAAGCACCGTACGGCACCGTTTGAGGAGAAAATGTAATGCCTACACCCACCAAGGGTAAGCGCCTCGGAGGCAGCCCGGCACACCAGCGCCTGATGCTGGCCAACCTTGCCGCGCAGCTGTTCGAGCACAAGCAGATCACCACCACGGTGACCAAGGCCAAGCGTCTGCGTCCCTACGCAGAACGCCTGATCACGTTCGCTAAGCGCGGGGACCTGTCCTCACGCCGCCGCGTCCTGGCCCTGATCTCCGACAAGGGCATCGTCCACGAGCTCTTCACCGATATTGCTCCGGCAGTGGAGAAGCGCGACGGCGGTTACACCCGCATCACCAAGATCGGCAACCGCAAGGGCGACAACGCTCCCATGGCTGTCATCGAACTGGTCCTGGAACCGCTTTCGGCCAAGCAGTCGGTTGTGGCCGAGGCCAACACCGCAGCTGCCGTAGCCGCTCCGGCTCCGGTCGAAGAGTCCGCCGATTCGGCTGAGTCCGCTGAGTCTGCTGAATCAGCAGAGTCTGCCGATTCTGCTGACGAGGCAGTCGTTGTTTCCGAAGAAGCACCCGAAGCAGTCGTGGAGACCGAAGAGAAGAAGTAATTCTTCGCTGACGTCCCGGTGCCCTTAATATGGGTGCTATGACTCTTGAAAGGCCCGCCCTCCCTGAACCGGACGGCGGGCCTTTCCGCGTCCGGATGGACCTTGCCTATGACGGGGCGCCCTTCTCCGGGTGGGCCGCCCAGCCAGGCCTGTGGACCGTTCAGGGCCTCGTGGAGGATGCCCTGGCAGTACTGCTGCGCCGGCCGGTCCGTATTACCGTAGCGGGGCGGACCGACGCCGGCGTGCATGCCCGCGGGCAGGTGGTGCACTTCGATCTCACTGCCGCGGAATGGTACGGACTGGCCCGCGGAAGGGACCTGGATCCGGGCGTCTCCCTGCGGCGCAGGCTGCACGGAGTGCTGAACAAGGAGCTGACAATGGCGGCGCGGGAGGCCGGCCAGCAGCGGCGCGCAATAGATGCCCATGGCGGCGCCGTGGAGGTACTGTCGGCAGTCCCGGCCCCGGCAGGCTTCGACGCCCGTTTCTCGGCCCTCTGGCGGCGGTACAGCTACCGGATATGTGACCTTCCCGAGAACCGGGACCCGCTGTCACGGCACACCACCCTCTGGTTCAAGGCACCCCTGGACATCGGGTTGATGAACCAAGCAGCGGACGGGGTACTGGGGATCCGGGACTTCCTTTCCTTCTGCAAGCCGCGCACCGGTTCCACCACCATCCGTGAACTGCAGGAGTTCAGTTTCAGCCGCGGCGCCGACGGGGTGATCACCACCCACATACAGGCGGACGCGTTCTGCCACAACATGGTCCGCTCGCTGGTAGGCGGCTCCCTGCTCGTCGGATCGGGGGAGCGGCGTCCGCAGTGGCTCGCCGACCGCCTCGCCGCCAGGATCCGGGACTCGAAATCGCTCCTCGCGCCGCCCCATCCGCTGGTCCTGGAAGAGGTCCGCTACCCGGCAGATGCGGAACTCGCCGGCCGGGCGGAACTGACCCGGGCACACCGCGAATAGCGCCGCGGCGGGCAGCCGTCGTAAAATGAGGGCAAATCCCATATCCCGGCGCTGCGGCAGCTTTTGACCAACCTACGTAAGCAGGCTATTGTTTATAGTCGTTGTGCGTGTCCTACCTCGATAGGCCTATGCCCACGGGAGCGGCTCAGTTGCAGAGCCACCTGGCCCCGGGGAAATAGCCGAGATATCAGGACCACTGGTTACTTCAGTCCTCACCTGACCATCCGGTAACGCATAGAGAAGCTGCACTGTCCATGGCACCATGGCCAGCGCGCCACCTAAGAAGAAGAAACGAAGGCAAACACCGTGCGTACGTACACCCCGAAGCCCGGCGACATCAACCGCCAGTGGCACGTCATTGACGCCACCGACGTTGTCCTAGGCCGTCTTGCCAGCCAGACCGCAACACTGCTGCGCGGAAAGCACAAGCCGACCTTTGCTCCCCACATGGACATGGGCGATTTCGTCATCATCATCAACGCTGAGAAGGTTGCCCTCACCGGCGCCAAGCTCGAACAGAAGCGTGCCTACCGCCACTCGGGTTACCCGGGCGGCCTGTCCTCCGTCAACTACGCCGAACTGCTGGAAAAGAACCCGGTGCGCGCAGTTGAGAAGGCCATCCGCGGCATGCTGCCCAAGAACTCCCTGGCTGCTGACCAGATCAGCAAGCTGAAGGTCTACCGCGGTGCCGAGCACCCGCACGCCGCTCAGCAGCCCAAGACCTTCGAAATCACCCAGGTCGCCCAGTAGTTCTGGCCCGCCAACTAAAGAATTAATTCAAGGAGAATCGTGGCTCAGAACACTGAAGAGCTGAATGAAAACACCGAGGAGCTCACCAGCTACACCTCGGAATCCTCTGACTCGGTCCAGACCGCTGTCAAGGAACGTCCCGCCCTGACCGTCCCCGGCTCCGCCGTCGGACGCCGCAAGCAGGCCATTGCCCGCGTGCGCGTTGTCCCGGGTACCGGCAAGTGGATCGTCAACGACCGCGAGCTCGAAGACTACTTCCCGAACAAGCTGCACCAGCAGGAAGTCAACGAGCCGTTCAAGCTTCTTGACCTCGAAGGCGCCTACGACGTCATCGCCCGTATCCACGGCGGTGGCCCCTCCGGCCAGGCCGGTGCGCTGCGCCTCGGCGTTGCCCGGTCGCTGAACGAGATCGACCGCGAGAACAACCGCCCGGCCCTGAAGAAGGCAGGCTTCCTGACTCGTGACGCCCGCGTCATCGAGCGCAAGAAGGCCGGTCTCAAGAAGGCCCGCAAGGCCCCGCAGTACTCCAAGCGCTAAAAAGCGCCTACCCAAACTGCATTCGCTGGAGCGAATGCAGTTTGGGGCCCTCGGCGCTTTTTGGGGCTTGGCTCCACAAGCGCCCGGAACACTTCGTTACAGAAGCGCCGGTCAGGGTTCTATTGCACAAAAGGCAGTCGCTGCGGCGGCTGCCTTTTGTGCGTCACGGGAGCCCGCGGCAGAGGTGGGGCGGATTACCCCCACGCGTGTTTTTCGCCGCGCCGGGGGCCCTATCGGGGTGCCCGTTTCGGAGTCGGGACCGCACCGGTGGCAGAATGGGGCAGTAAGTTGCCCGTGTGCGGCTACCCGCTGTGGCTACAACCTGCTTGAGGATACGCAATGACTAGATTGTTTGGAACGGACGGTGTCCGTGGACTGGCCAATGGGCTGATTACCGCCGAAGTGGCCATGGGGCTCGCCCAGGCCGCCGCCGTCGTACTCGGCCACCGCCGCGTGGGCGAGGGTCGGCGTCCGGTGGCAGTAGTCGCACGCGACCCGCGGATCAGCGGTGACTTCATTTCCGCTGCCATGGAGGCAGGGCTGGCCAGCTCGGGCGTAGACGTCTTTGATGCAGGCGTGCTGCCGACCCCGGCCGCCGCGTACCTGGTGGCGGACCTCGGCGCCGACTTCGGCGTCGTTATTTCCGCATCCCACAATGCCGCCCCCGACAACGGCATCAAGTTCCTGGCCCGCGGCGGGCAGAAGCTGGATGACGCCGTCGAGGACGAGATCGAGGCGGAAATGTCCCGCCCCAGCCTGCGCCCCACCGGCAGCGAAGTGGGACGCATCCACCGCTTCGCCGACGCCGAGGACCGCTACGTGGTCCACCTGCTGCAGACCCTGCCCAACCGGATTGAAGGCCTCAAAGTTGTCCTCGACTGCGCGCACGGTGCCGCCAGCGGCTGCTCCCCGCAGGTCTTCGCCGACGCCGGGGCCGAGGTAGTGGTTATCGGAGCAGAGCCGGACGGCCTCAACATCAACGACGGCTACGGCTCCACCCACCTGGAGCAGCTGCAGGCCGCAGTTGTGGAGCACGGTGCGGACCTGGGCATTGCCCACGACGGCGACGCCGACCGCTGCCTGGCAGTTGACCACGAAGGAAACGTGGTGGACGGGGACCAGATCATGGCCATCATGGCCGTGGCCATGAAGGACGCCGGCAAGCTCAAGGACAACGCCCTTGTGGCCACCGTCATGAGCAACCTGGGCTTGAAGCTGGCGTTGCGGGAAGCCGGCATCGCGCTTATCGAGACCGGCGTCGGCGACCGTTACGTGCTCGAAGGCATGCGCAGCGGCGGTTACAGCCTCGGCGGCGAGCAGTCCGGACACGTGATCTTCTCTGAATACGCCACCACAGGCGACGGCGTGCTCACCGGGCTGCAGCTGGCCGCCCAGGTGGCACGCACGGGCCGCACCCTGAAGCAGCTGGCCGGCGTCATGGAGAAGCTCCCGCAGGTTCTGATCAACGTCAAGGGCGTGGACAAGTCCGCCGTCGAAAGCAATGAACCCGTCCGGCAGGCCGTGGCCCGGGCGCAGGCAGAGCTGGGGGAGACTGGCCGCGTGCTGCTGCGTCCCTCCGGCACCGAGCCGGTGGTTCGGGTCATGGTGGAAGCGGCCGACACGGGCACTGCCTCCGCAACGGCCCGCCGCCTGGCCGATGCCGTGGAAGCCAACCTGGCGCTGAACGCCGGTGCCGCCGTCTAGCTTTCCGGCCCGCCGGACCTACGTCTTACGCAGCAGCATCCGCGTCACCGAGTGGTCCGCGTCCTTGGTCAGTACCAACTGGGCACGGCCCCTCGTGGGCAGGACGTTTGTCACCAGGTTCGGTTCGTTGATCCGCTTCCAGATGTCCAGGGCGGTGGCACGGGCTTGCTCGTCCGTGAGCCCGGCGTACCGGTGGAAGTACGACGCCGGGTCCGCGAAGGCACCGCTGCGCAGCGACTGGAACCGCTGGACGTACCACTCCTCGATGTAGGACGTGCGGGCGTCCACGTAGATGGAAAAGTCGAAGAAGTCGCTCAGGGCCAGGCCCGCCCGGCCGTCCGCCCGGGTGCGTGCCGGTGCCAGGACATTCAGGCCCTCGACAATCAGCACATCCGGGCGGCGAACCACCACTTCCTCGTCCGGCACGATGTCGTACGTCAGGTGCGAGTACCTCGGCGCCCGCACTTCCTCGGCACCGCTCTTTACCGCACTGACAAAGCGCAGCAGCCGGCGGCGGTCGTAGGACTCCGGGAAGCCCTTGCGCTGCATCAGCCCCCGGCGCTCCAACTCCGCATTGGGATAGAGGAAACCGTCGGTGGTGATCAGTTCCACGTTCGGCGTTTCCGGCCACCGCCGCAGCATCTCGCGCAGCACGCGCGCCGTGGTGGACTTTCCCACCGCCACGGACCCGGCGACACCGATCACGAAGGGAGTGCGCGTGGTCTTTTCACCCAGGAACGTGGTGGTGGCGCTGTGCAGGCGCCCGGCGGCCGCGACGTAAAGGTTCAACAGCCGGGACAGGGGCAGGTAGACCTCGCGGATCTCCTCGAGGTTCAGCTGGTCGCCCAGCCCGCGCAGGCGCAGGATGTCATCCTGGTTCAGCGGGGACCGGATCTCATGTGAGAGCCGTGACCAGGTTTTGCGGTCCAGCTCAACAAAGGGAGTGACACTGCCCTCGGAGGAGTGGTCGGGAGAGGGCTTCGCATGGCGTTCTGTCACCCTAGGAATTCTGCCCTGAAGCGCCTGCATTCCCAAACGGCCGCGGCGGCGGGTCCCGCCGCGCAGCGCGGGCAGCCCGTCCGGGTTTTCAGCACTGCGACCACCTGCCGGTAGTCTTATGGGTATGTGTGGAATTATTGGATATGCAGGCCGCCCGGGTGCCGTAAGCGGTACTGAAACTGCCGGCCACGGGGCCCTCGACGTTGTGATGGAAGGCCTGCGGCGGCTTGAATACCGCGGCTACGACTCCGCGGGCGTAGCTGTCCTGACACCCCTGGGTATTGAGTACCGCAAGAAGTCCGGCAAGCTGGCGAACCTGGTGGCCGAACTCGAGGCTGCTCCGCTGCCGGCCGCCACCACCGGAATCGGCCACACCCGCTGGGCCACCCACGGCGGCCCGAGCGATGAAAACGCGCACCCCCACCTGGCGGACAACGGCCGCCTGGCCGTGATCCACAACGGGATCATCGAGAACTTCGCCGAGCTCAAGTCCGAGATGCTGGCCGCCGGCGCCGTGTTCGTGTCCGAAACGGATACCGAGGTAGCGGCGGCACTGCTCGCTTCGATCTACCGCGGCGAGGGCGGCGGGGACCTGACCCGTTCCATGCAGCTTGCCTGCCAGCGCCTGGAAGGCGCTTTCACCCTGCTGGCAGTGCACAACGATTCCCCCGGCACCGTGGTGGCAGCCCGCCGTAACTCCCCGCTCGTCGTCGGGCTGGGTGAGGGCGAGAACTTCCTGGGCTCGGATGTGTCCGGCTTCATTGACTTCACCCGCCGGGCCGTTGAACTGGGCCAGGACCAGGTGGTGACCATCACGCCGGACTCCGTGGATATCAGCGATTTCTTCGGGAAGCCCGCCGAAGGCACCGAGTTCCACGTGAACTGGGACGCTGCAGCCGCCGAAAAGGGCGGTTACGACTCCTTCATGGAGAAGGAAATCAACGACCAGCCGCAGGCAGTCGGCGACACCCTGCTGGGACGTTCCGACGCCGACGGGCGCCTGACCCTGGACGAGCTGCGCGTCAGCCCCGAGGACCTGAAGGCCGTCAACAAGATCATGGTCCTGGCCTGCGGCACCTCCGCCTACGCCGGGCAGGTCGCCAAGTACGCCATCGAGCACTGGTGCAGGATCCCCGTGGAGGTGGAACTCAGCCACGAGTTCCGTTACCGCGACCCCATCGTCGACTCCAACACGCTGATCGTGGCCATCTCCCAGTCCGGCGAGACCATGGATACCCTCATGGCCGTGCGCTACGCGAAGGAACAGGGCGCCAAGGTCCTGGCCATCTGCAATACCAACGGCTCCACCATTCCGCGTGAATCCGACGCCGTGCTCTACACCCACGCCGGACCGGAAATCGCCGTCGCATCGACCAAGGCGTTCCTGGCCCAGATCACCGCGGCGTACCTGCTGGGCCTGTACCTGGCCCAGATCCGCGGCAATAAGTTCCAGGGCGAGATCAAGGACATCCTGGCCGACCTGGCCAAGATCCCGGACAAGATCCAGCAGGTGCTGGACAACTCCGGCCAGATCAAGGACCTCGCGCATCTGATGGCAGATACCGGTTCGGTGCTCTTCCTCGGCCGGCACGTCGGTTTCCCGGTCGCCATGGAAGGCGCCCTGAAGCTGAAGGAACTGGCGTACATCCACGCCGAGGGGTTCGCTGCCGGTGAGCTCAAGCACGGTCCGATCGCCCTGATCGAGGAAGGCCAGCCCGTTTTCGTGGTGGTCCCCTCACCCCGCGGACGGGACTCCCTGCACGCGAAGGTGGTCTCCAACATCCAGGAAATCCGCGCCCGCGGCGCCAAGACCATCGTCATCGCCGAAGAGGGCGACGACGCGGTCAAGGCCTACGCCGAGCACATCTTCTACGTGCCGGAAACGCCCACGCTGCTGGCTCCGCTGCTGACCACCGTGCCGCTGCAGATCTTCGCCTGCGAACTGGCCACGGCCAAGGGCTTCGACGTGGACCAGCCGCGCAACCTTGCCAAGTCCGTCACCGTGGAATAGGGAGCTGCTGCGTGATTATTGGAATCGGCGTCGACGTTGTGGACGTGCCGCGTTTCGGGCGGCAGCTTGAACGCACGCCCGGGCTCCGGGCACGGCTGTTTGCGCCGGCGGAGCGGGAACTGAACCTCCGCTCCCTGGCGGCCCGTTTCGCCGCCAAGGAAGCCGTAGCAAAGGCGCTGGGCGCTCCGGCCGGCATGAACTGGCAGGACTGCCAGGTCCGGCTGGATCCGGCCGGTGCTCCGCAGCTGCAGATCGACGGAACCGTGGCCGCCGTGGCAGCGGGCAAGGGCGTGCGCACCTGGCACCTCTCGCTCAGCCATGACGGTGACGTAGCTACAGCAATGGTCATCGCCGAGGGCTAGGCTTTAGCGCATGATCAGTGCGTACACCGGGACGTCCGTCCGCCGTGCCGAGCAGCCCTTGCTGGCCGCCGGGCAGGGTGCCGAACTGATGCAGCGTGCAGCCTACGGGCTGTACGCTGCCACGGCCGCCGAGCTGGCTGCCCGACGCCGGATCTACGGTTCGCGCGTCGTCGTGCTGGCCGGGAGCGGCAACAATGGCGCAGACGCACTGTATGCCGCGTCCCGCCTGGCCGCCCGCGGCGCCGCCGTGACGGCATTGCTGACCTCTCAGGCAGCCCACCCCGAGGCCCTGGCGGCCGTCCGTGCCGAGGGCGGACGGGTGGCAACCCTGGACGACCACAACGCTCCCGCCCTGGTTCGGGCCGTGCAGGCAGCGGACGCCGTCATTGACGGGGTCCTGGGTACCGGCGGCAGAGGCGGTCTCCGCGGCCCGGTACAGGTACTGGCGGAGGCGTTGAACCATCGCCCGCCGGGCTCCGGCCCCTTAGTGGTGGCCTGCGACCTGCCCAGCGGCGTGGACGCCGATTCCGGGCAGGCACCCGGTACCTGCCTGCACGCCGACCTGACCGTTACCTTCGGTGCGGTCAAAACCGGGTTGCTGGCCGGACCAGGCGCGGCGGCGGCCGGCCGGATCCGCTGCATCGATATTGGGCTGGGCCCGTACCTGGGCGCCCCCGAGGCCTTCCGGCTGCAGGACGAAGACCTCCCCGGGCTGCTGCCCGTACCGGGTCCCCGGGACCACAAATACAGCAGGGGTGTGCTGGGCATCGCCGCAGGCTCAGCCACCTACCCGGGCGCCGCGCTGATGGCCACGGGAGCAGCCCTGGCTACCGGGGCGGGGATGGTCCGCTACCTCGGCCCCGACTCCGTGGCCCGGCTGGTCAACCTCACGCATCCTGAAGCGGTATGCAGTACCGGCACGGTCTCGCTCACGCACGTCCAGGCCTGGCTGGCCGGCCCCGGAGCCGGGGAGGACGAAGCCCAGCACCGGCGCGCGGCCGACGCCATGTCTTCGGGGCTTCCGGCAGTGATCGATGCCGATGCGATCGGCGGCGTGCGTCCCGGACTGCATGCCGGCGTCGTCCTGACTCCGCACGCCGGCGAGCTCACCGCGCTGCTGCGCTCCCTCGGCGAAGAGGCGGACCGGACGGGCATCGAAGCGGATCCCGTCCGCTGGGTCCGCCGGGCCGCGGAACTCACCGGTGCCACGGTGCTGCTCAAAGGCTGGGCCACGCTGGTCGCGGCGCCCACCGGCGAGTTGTACAGCCAGGCGGAAGCCACCCCGTGGCTGGCGACGGCGGGAAGCGGCGACACACTTTCGGGAATCCTCGGCGCCCTGCTGGCCACCGACCGCACGCCTGGCGCCGAACGGGAGCCGGGCCACTACGCACGGCTGGCCGCAGCGGCCGCAAGCCTGCACGGCCGGGCAGGTGTCCTGGCGTCCGCCGCCGGACCCGTGGAACCCTCGCAGCTTGGCCCGCTGATCCGGTCGCTGGTCGCGGAATTCACCCCACGGCGAAACCCAAAATTCAAGTAAACACCGCGTCTGGGGTACAAAAGTAAGCAGACATATTAATTTTGGTGTTGTCAGGAACTAGTTCAGGAGCACTACATGGAAGTTTGGCCGGGAGATGCCTACCCGCTGGGCGCGACCTACGACGGAAACGGCACTAACTTTGCGCTGTACAGCGAAGTCGCGGACTCTGTCACGTTGTGTCTGTTTGATGAGGACGGCACCGAGCACCAGGTCCGGCTGACCGAGGTCGACGGGTATGTCTGGCACTGCTACCTGCCGCAGGTGCTGCCCGGCCAGAAGTACGGTTACCGCGTAGACGGGCCGAATGACCCGGAGAACGGCAACCGGTGCAACCCCAACAAGCTGTTGCTGGATCCTTACGCCAAGGCCGTGGCCGGTGAAATCGACTGGGACCAGTCGCTCTTCGGCTACAACTTCGGTGACGAGCATTCCCGCAACGACGAGGACTCCGCCGCGCACATGATGATGGGCGTCGTGATCAACCCGTTCTTCGACTGGGACGGCGACCGCAGGCCGAAGGTTCCCTACCACCAGTCGGTCATCTACGAAGCGCACGTCAAGGGCCTGACCGAGCTGCACCCCGATGTGCCCGAAGAACAGCGCGGCACGTACGCCGGCGTTGCGCATCCTTCGGTGATCGCCCACCTGCAGAAGCTGGGCATCACCGCCATCGAACTGATGCCGGTTCACCAGTTCGTCAACGACTCGACCCTGCAGGAAAAGGGACTGTCGAACTACTGGGGCTACAACACCATCGGTTTCTTCGCCCCGCACAACACCTACAGCGCCACCGGCGATCAGGGCCAGCAGGTACAGGAATTCAAGGCCATGGTGCGTGCACTGCACCTGGCCGGCATCGAAGTGATTCTGGACGTGGTCTACAACCACACGGCCGAGGGCAACCACATGGGCCCCACGCTGTCCTTCCGCGGCATCGACAACGCCTCCTACTACCGGCTGGTGGAGGACGACAAGCAGTACTACATGGACTACACGGGCACGGGCAATTCGCTGAACGTGGGCAATCCGCACTCGCTGCAGCTGCTGATGGACTCGCTGCGTTACTGGGTCACGGAAATGCATGTGGACGGTTTCCGCTTTGACCTGGCCTCGACGCTGGCCCGAGAGTTCTACGACGTGGACCGCCTGTCCGCCTTCTTCGAATTGGTGCAGCAGGACCCGGTAGTGTCACAGGTCAAGCTGATCGCCGAGCCGTGGGACGTTGGCCCCGGCGGCTACCAGGTAGGCAACTTCCCTCCGCAGTGGACCGAATGGAACGGCAAGTACCGCGACACGGTCCGCGATTTCTGGCGCGGAGAGCCCTCCACCCTGGGCGAGTTCGCCTCCCGCATCACCGGCTCGGCGGACCTGTACGAGTCCTCCGCCCGCCGCCCGGTGGCGTCCATCAACTTCGTCACCGCCCACGACGGCTTCACGCTGCAGGACCTCGTGTCCTACAACGAGAAGCACAACGAGGCCAACGGTGAGGACAACAACGACGGCGAGTCCCACAACCGCTCCTGGAACTGCGGCGTGGAGGGGCCCACGGATGATCCCGCGGTCCTGTCCCTGCGGGCCCGCCAGCAGCGCAACTTCCTTGCCACCCTGCTCCTGTCCCAGGGCGTGCCCATGATCGCCCACGGCGACGAGCTGGGCCGCACCCAGCAGGGCAACAACAACACCTACGCGCAGGACTCCGAGCTCAGCTGGATCAACTGGGAGACCATGGATGCTCCGCTGATGGAATTCACGGCAGCGGTGAACACGCTGCGCGCCGAGCACCCCACGTTCCGCCGGCGCCGGTTCTTCGACGGCCGTCCCGTACGGCGCGGCGAGGGCGAGGCGCTGCCGGACATCGTCTGGCTGAACGAGGACGGTTCCACCATGTCCCCGGATGACTGGGACACTCCGGTGGCCCGGTCCCTGGGTGTCTTCCTCAACGGACAGGGCATTTCCGGGAAGGATACACGCGGACAGCGCATCACCGACCTGAACTTCCTGCTGTACTTCAACGCCCACGACGAGGCCGTGAAGATCACCCTTCCGTCCAAGGAATACGCCCCCATGTGGGACCTGGTGATCGACACTGCCGGAGAATACGCCGACTCGGAACCGGTGGCCGCTGACGGCCAGCTGACCGTGGCTGCCAAATCCATGGTGGTCCTGCGGGCCCACGCGGAGGAAGAGGAGCACGACCATTCGGTCGCCGCCTCCCTGGCAGCGCTGGCCGGATCCAAGGCGCACATGTCCGAGGGTGCGGTATGAGGACCCCGCTGTCCACCTACCGGCTGCAGATCCGCCCTTCCTTCACCCTGTACGACGCCGCTGAACTGGTGCCGTACCTCGCGGACCTCGGCGCGGACTGGGTTTACCTCTCGCCCATCCTGACCGCTGAAGAGGGGTCCGACCACGGCTACGACGTGGTTGACCCCTCCGCAGTGGATCCCGCCCGCGGCGGTGCGGACGGACTCCGGGCCCTGTCCGACGCCGCCCACGCAGCGGGCATGGGCGTGCTGGTGGACATTGTGCCCAACCACATGGGTGTTGCCACCCCGGCGGCGAACAAGTGGTGGTGGTCCGTGCTGGCCGAAGGCCGCGCCTCCCGCTACGCCGAAGCGTTCGACATTGACTGGGATGCGGCAGGCGGAAAGCTGCGCCTCCCCGTCCTGGGCGACGGCGAAAATGAACTGGAGCAGCTGAAGCTGGTAGACGGCGAGCTGCACTACTACGACAACCGCTACCCGGTGGCACACGGCACGGCGTCCGTTGGCGACTCGGCCGTGGATGTTCATGCCCGCCAGCACTACGAACTGGTGAACTGGCGCCGCGCCGACAACGAACTGAACTACCGCCGGTTCTTCGGGGTCAACACCCTGGCCGGCATCCGCGTGGAGGAGCAGTGGGTCTTCGACGAGGCCCACGCCGAAGTGAAGCGCTGGTTCGACGAGGGCCTGGTGGACGGCCTGCGGATCGACCACCCGGACGGTCTCGCCGATCCCAAGGGGTACCTCGCCCGGCTGCGGGAACTGACCGGAGGTGCCTACATCTTGGTCGAAAAGATCCTGGAGCCGGGGGAGAAGCTTCCCGCGGACTGGGAGACCGAAGGCACCACCGGTTATGACGCGCTCGCCGACGTCGACCGGCTGTTCGTGGATCCGACCGGCGAGGACACCCTCACCGCCATGGTTCCCCTGGAGCCGTACGCCGACATGATCCACGGCACCAAGCGGGCCATCGCCGACGGGTTGCTCCACTCCGAGGTGCAGCGGCTGGTGCGGCTGCTGCCGGCCGGTTCCGGACTGGATTCCGCAACGGCCGCCGATGCGCTGGCGGAACTGCTGACGTGCTTCCCGGTCTACCGGAGCTACCTGCCTGAAGGCGCCGGTTACCTGACCGACGCCGTTATTGCCGCCACGGTCCACAGGCCGGATCTTGCCGCGGCCCTGCAGACCCTGCACGGCTTACTGGACCCGCTGCCCGGCGCCTCCGCTCCGGTGTCCCTGCAGGACCTGGGCGAGCTGGCAGTGCGTTTCCAGCAGACCTCCGGCATGGTCATGGCCAAGGGCGTGGAGGACACCGCGTTCTACCGCTATTCCCGGCTGACCTCGCTCAACGAGGTGGGCGCGGACCCGGCGCACTTTGCCGTGGCCCCTTCGCAGCTGCATGCCCGGCTGCTTCGCCGGCAGCTGGAACAGCCGGCAGCCATGACGGCACTGACCACCCATGACACCAAACGCAGCGAGGACACCCGGGCCCGGATCTCGGTCCTGGCCGAGGTCCCGGACGAGTGGAGCGAAACCTTCACCCGTCTTGACGCCCTGGTGCCCATGGGCGACGGGCCGATGGCCAACCTGCTCTGGCAGGCCATCGCCGGCGCCTGGCCGCTGAGCCGGGAACGGGCCCATGCATATGCCGAGAAGGCATCGCGGGAAGCATCAGCCAGCACCACCTGGACCGCGCCCAACGCTGAATTCGAGGACCGGATGCATGCGGCCGTGGACGCCGCGTTCGACAACGCGGAGGTAAACGCGCTGATCACCGGTTTCGTGGAGCGGGTAAGGGAAGCCGGTTACAGCAATTCGCTTTCGGCCAAGCTCCTGCAGCTGGCCATGCCGGGAGTGCCCGACGTGTACCAGGGCACCGAATTCTGGGACCGCTCCCTGGTGGACCCGGACAACCGCCGTGCGGTGGACTACGCCCGGCGGCGCCGGACGGCGGCATCATTTGCCGACGCCGGCGTTCCGGCCGTGGACGAGGAAGCCGCGGCCAAGCTGCTGGTCACCTCCCGGGCCCTGCAGCTCAAGCGCGGCCGCCCCGAACTGTTCACCGGCTATGTGCCGGTGGCCGTGCACGGACCGGCTGCGGAACACCTGTTCGGATTTGACCGCGGCGGCGCGGTTGCCCTGCTGACCAGGCTGCCGCTGGGACTTGAACAGGCGGGCGGCTGGCAGGATACCGCCGTCGTGCTGGCTCCGGGCACGTACCGGGATGTCATCACGGGCAGTACGCACCACAGCAGCGGCCGGCTGGCCGCAGCGGAACTGTTTGGCACCTATCCGGTGGCACTGCTTGTTCGGGAGGACGGGGAATGAGGACCACTTTCGAGGTGTGGGCGCCCAAGGCCAACACCATGACGCTGCTGGCCGACGGCCGGCGCCTGTCGATGAGCCGCGGCGAGAACGGCTGGTGGCACGCCCAGCACGCCGAGCTCACCGAAGACGTCGACTACGGCTACCTCATCGACGATGCGGAAACTCCGGTTCCCGATCCCCGCTCCCGCCGGCAGCCCGAAGGAGTCCACGCCCTCTCGCGCACCTTCGACCCCGATCTGTTCCAGTGGCAGGACTCCGGCTGGGTGTCCCCGGGGCTCGACGGCGGCGCAATCTATGAAATGCACGTGGGCACCTTCACCCCCGAAGGCACGCTGGACGCGGCAATCGGCAAACTGGACTACCTGGTGGACCTGGGCGTCCGCTTTGTGGAACTGCTGCCGGTCAACGCCTTCAACGGTACGCACAACTGGGGTTACGACGGCGTGCTCTGGTACGCCGTGCAGGAAACCTACGGCGGGCCCGAGGCTTACCAGCGCTTTGTCGACGCAGCCCACCGCAAGGGCCTGGGCGTCATCCAGGACGTGGTGTACAACCACCTCGGACCCAGCGGCAACTACCTGCCGATGTTCGGCCCCTACCTCACGGAGGGGAAGTCGAACACCTGGGGCGACTCGGTGAACCTGGACGGGCCGCTGTCCGACGCCGTCCGCCAGTACATCGTGGACAACGTGCTGATGTGGTTCCGCGACTATCACGTGGACGGGCTGCGCCTGGATGCGGTGCACGCCCTGCACGACGAACGGGCCGTGCACATCCTCGAGGAAATGGCAGCAGCGACGGAGAACTGCGCAGAGACCCTGGGCAAGCCGCTGTTCCTTATCGCGGAGTCGGACCTGAACAACCCCCGTCTCATCACCCCGCGCAGCGTCAACGGCTACGGCCTCACCGGCCAGTGGTCCGATGACTTCCATCATGCAGCCCACACCAACCTCACCGGTGAAAACGGCGGCTACTACGCGGACTTCGACTCGGTCGGGGCGCTGGCGAAGGTCCTGCAGGAGGGGTTCTTCCACAACGGCACATTCTCTTCCTTCAGGGAACGCGGGCACGGCCGTCCGCTGGACAAGGACGTGGTGACCGCGCGCCAGCTGGTCACCGCCATCCAGAACCATGACCAAATCGGCAACCGGGCGGCAGGCGACAGGCTCAGCGCGACCCTGGGGTACGAGCAGCTCGCCCTTGGCGCGGTGCTGAGCCTGGCCTCCCCGTTCACCCCCATGCTGTTCATGGGGGAGGAGTTCGGTGCGTCTACCCCGTGGCAGTTCTTCACCTCCCATCCGGAACCGGAGCTGGGGAAAGCCACGGCGGAGGGCCGTCTGAAGGAATTCGAGCGGATGGGATGGGATCCGGACACGGTTCCCAATCCCCAGGATCCGGCAACCTTCACCAACTCGAAGCTGGACTGGTCCGAGGTGGAGCAAGGGAACCACGGACGGCTTCTGGACCTGTACCGCCGGCTCCTGACGCTGCGCCGGGAAACCCCCGACCTGATGGACCCGGACCTGCGCAACGTCAGGGTGGACTATGACGAAGCGGGACGCTGGCTGGTAATGCAGCGCGGGTCCACCACGGTGGTCCTGAACTTCGCGGACACCCCCCGCGAGGTGCCGGTTCCGTTCGGGAAGCAGGTCGATATCCTGCTGGAAACCGGCCCGTCAGAGGTTTCCGGCGACGGCGTGCAGCTGCCCGCGTACGGCGCAGCCATCCTGGCCTGATAGCAGCACCGCAGCGTCCACTGCAGCCGGTGTCCCGCAGGTTATTCTCCTGCCGGGCGCCGGCTGCAGCGGATTAAGCCGTCCCGGAGACGGGCCGGGCCGGGGGGCACCGTGAGCGAGGCAACAGTGGCAGTATGGTGCCCATGACTTATGTTGCTGCAGAGAACCGATATGAATCCATGCCCTACCGCCGCGTCGGACAGAGCGGACTCCAGCTCCCGGCCGTCTCGCTCGGGCTGTGGCACAACTTCGGTGATGACAAGCCCTTCGAAACGCAGCGGGCCATCCTGCGCCGTGCGTTCGACCTGGGAGTCACCCACTTTGACCTGGCCAACAACTATGGCCCGCCCTACGGTTCCGCAGAGACCAACTTCGGCCGGCACATGCGCGACGATTTCCGTCCGTACCGCGACGAGCTGGTGATTTCCAGCAAGGCCGGTTACGACATGTGGCCCGGCCCCTACGGAAACTGGGGATCCCGCAAGTACCTGCTCTCTTCCCTGGACCAGTCCCTGGAGCGCATGGGCCTGGATTACGTGGATATTTTCTACAGCCACCGCCCCGACCCGGAAACCCCGCTGGAGGAAACCATGGGTGCCCTGGACACGGCAGTGCGCTCCGGCCGGGCGCTTTACGCGGGCATCTCCTCCTATTCGCCGGAACGGACCATTGAGGCGGCACGCATCCTGCGGGAAATGGGCACCCCGCTGCTCATCCACCAGCCCTCCTACTCGATGCTCAACCGCTGGGTGGAGGACGGCGAGCCCGACCTGTTCGCCGCACTGGATGAAGTCGGCGCCGGCTCCATCGCCTTCTCGCCGCTGGCCCAGGGGCTGCTCACCAACAAGTACCTGGGCGGCGTTCCGGAAGATTCCCGTGCCGCCGCGGGGAAGTCCCTGGACAAGTCCCAGCTCTCGGAAGAAAACCTGGAACGGGTCCGCGGGCTGAACAGCATTGCCGAATCCCGCGGCCAGAGCCTGGCGCAGATGGCCATCGCCTGGGTCCTGCGCACCCGGGCCGACGGCGCGTCCATCACCTCCGCGCTCATCGGCGCCTCAAGCGTCAAGCAGTTGGAGGACTCGCTGGCTGCGGTTAACAACCTGGAGTTCAGCGCGGACGAACTGCACCGCATTGACGAATACGCCGTCGACTCCAAGATCAACCTCTGGGCAGCGGCCCTCGAAGCGTAAATGGCGGAAGTTACCATCCGGACGGCCCGGCCGGGCGACTGGCCGGGCATCTGGAACCTGATGGAGCCCATTGTGCGTGCCGGCGAGACGTACTGCTGGGACACCGGCACCGACGAACAGCAGGCCCGGGAGCTGTGGCTGGAGCCGGCCCCCACGGCGGTGTTCGTGGCGGAGCTGGAAGGGACGGTGGCCGGCACCGCCCAGCTGCACCCGAACCGGTCCGGAAACGGCAGCCACGTGGCGAACGCGTCCTTTATGACCGGGGCACAGTTCAGCGGCCGCGGCATTGCCCGCGCCCTCGCGGAACACGTCCTCGCGGAGGCCTCCCGGCGCGGCTACCGGTCCATGCAGTTCAACGCCGTGGTGCAAACCAACACCCGGGCCGTACGCCTCTGGGAGTCGCTGGGCTTCCGCATCCTTGCCACCGTGCCCGAAGCCTTCGACCATCCCGTCGCAGGGCTTACCGGACTGCACATCATGTACCGCTCCCTGCAGCACCCCGGCGGACGGACCGGTACAGGGGTGGAAGAATAGGTACGTGAACTATGCAGAATCCCAGTCCCACGCAGAACGGTCGGCCGTCATCGACCTCGCTGCGATCCGCCACAATGTCCGCCACCTGTCCCACGTTGTCAGCCCTGCACGGGTGATGGCGGTAGTGAAGGCGGACGGCTATGGGCACGGTGCAGTGCAGACCGCCCGGGCAGCGGTCGAGGCAGGCGCGGCATGGCTGGGGGTTGCGCACATCAGCGAAGCGCTGGAGCTGCGGGCCGCGGGTATTACCGAACCGGTCCTGGCCTGGCTGCATACCCGGGACACGGACTTCGGCGAAGCGATCCGGGCCAATGTGGATGTCGGGGTGTCCGGCTGGGACCTGGACGCCGTCGTCGCAGCCGCGCGGGAACTCCAGATACCCGCCCGCGTGCACCTGAAAATCGACACCGGGCTGGGCCGCAACGGCTGCCCGGAGGACCTTTGGGAGGCCTTCGTTGGGCGCGCCCTGGCCTACCAGGAGGAGGGCCTGCTGCGCGTAGTGGGCATCTTTTCGCACTTTGCCGTGGCCGATGAGCCGCACCGCCCGGAAACCGACGAGCAGCTGCAGAAGTTCCGCATCGCCGTCGCCGTGGCCGAAGACGCCGGTGTGGACCGCGAAGTGCGGCACATCGCCAACACTCCCGGAGCCCTGTCCCGGCCCGACGCCCACTTCGACCTGGTCCGCATTGGCCTGGGCATGTACGGGCTGTCCCCGTTCGCGGGGCAGACACCGGCCGAGCTTGGCCTGCGCCCGGCAATGACGCTGAAAACCACCATTGCGGCCTGCAAGGAGGTCCCCGCCGGGCAGGGTGTGTCCTACGGGCTGCACTACCGGACGAAGGAACCCACCACCCTGGCGCTGGTGCCCCTGGGCTACGCCGACGGCGTGCCGCGGGTGGCCACCGGCGGTCCGGTACAGGTGGACGGGCAGGTTTACCCGGTGGTGGGCCGCATCGCCATGGACCAGATGGTCATTGACCTGCACCGGACGGGAATCGCCGGGACCCCCGAGTCGCTTGTGGGCCACGAAGCGGTCCTCTTCGGCGGGGAAGGCGCGCCCGGCGTGGACGAATGGGCGTCGGCCGCCGGCAGCATCAACTACGAGATCATCACTAGGATCAGCGGCCGGGTGCCCCGCCGGTATGTGGACAGTGCTGCGGGCGAGCCGGCTCCGGCCGACGCCCCACCCATCGCCTTGGAAGCGGCTGAGCAGATTGCGGGCGGTCCGGCTGCGCAGAAGGTACAGGCCCAGTGACGCAGGCAGCCGCCTGGGAAGCGGAGTACACCACCACTGGTGCCGGTGAAACGAAGGCACTCGCCGCACGCCTTGGCGCCCTGCTGCAACGCGGTGACCTGCTGCTGCTGACAGGGGAACTCGGCGCCGGCAAAACCACGTTCACGCAGGGCCTGGGCGAAGGCATGGGCGTACGCCCGGGCATCATTTCGCCCACCTTCGTGCTGGTCCGCGAGCACCCCAACATGGCCGGCGGTCCGGACCTCGTCCACGTGGACGCCTACCGGCTGGGCTCCGAAGGGGAGGTCGACGACATCGACCTGGAGGCCTCCATGGACCGCTCGGTCACCGTGGTCGAGTGGGGTGCCGGACTGGTGGAGCACCTCTCCGACAGCCGGCTGGAAATCACCCTGGTCCGCGCCGTCGGCAGGGCCTCCTCCGGGCCGGACGGGCCGGGCACCGACTTCTCCGCAGAGGACACGGACGAAGAGCGGCTGATCCGGCTGGCCGGCTACGGTCCGCGGTGGGCCACGGCCCCGGACCTGGGCTGAAGGGTGCGTCCGGCACGCGCCGGTAGAATGGTACCCGTGCTGATTCTCTCCATCGATACCTCCGCCATAGCCAGTGCGGCTCTGCTCAACGGGGAAGGGGAGGTCCTGGGATCCTTTGCCACCGCCGACACCCGCTCCCACGCCGAAGTCCTGGCTCCCGGCATCGCCGCCCTGCTGGCTGAGGCCGGTGTCGCCGGAGCGGACCTCGACGCCGTGGTGGTGGGCGTCGGCCCGGGACCGTTCACCGGGCTGCGCGCCGGGATCGCAACGGCCCGCACCCTCGCCTTCGCCTGGGATAAACCGCTGCACGGGGTGATGAGCCTGGACGCGATCGCCGTGGACGCCGCCCTGGACGCGTGGCGCCTGGGCATCGACGAGTTCGCCGTCGCCACCGATGCGCGCCGCAAAGAGGTCTACTGGGCCAGCTACCGAAGCACCGGCGGAACACCCGAACTGCTCGAGGGGCCGCACGTCGGGGACCCGGCCGTAGTACCGGCGCTGCCCGTCTACGGTGCCGGTGCCGGGCTCTATCCCGAAATCCTGCATGCCGTGGAGGACTTTGCCGCCGCCCAGCCCACCGCCGAAGCGTTGGGCCGAACCGCCGTCGTCCGGCTGGCCCGGGGCCTGCCCCTGCTGGCGAGCACCCCGCTGTACCTGCGCGAATCCGATGCCAAGGTTCCCGGCCCGCGGAAGCGCGCCCTGTGAGCGCCCCCGGCGTACGGCTGCGGCCCATGACCGCCGAGGACATTCCCGCCGTGGACGCCCTGGAACGCCGGCTGTTCCCGGTCGACGCGTGGCCGCTGCAGATGTTCCACGACGAACTGGCGCAGACCGAGACGCGCTCCTACTACGTGGCCGAAGACGCGGACGGCACGGTGATCGGCTACGCCGGGCTGATGTGCGTGCTGCCGATCGCGGACGTCCAGACCATTGCCGTGGTACCCGAGAAGGAAGGCGCCGGCATTGGCTCACGGTTGCTGGCCATGCTCGTGGACGAGGCCCAGCAGCGCGGCGCCGAAGACGTGCTGCTGGAAGTACGCGATGACAACCCCCGCGCCCAGCGCCTCTACCGCTGGTTCGGCTTCGAACAGATCCACATCCGCCCCCGCTACTACCGCGACGGCGCCAGCGCCCTGATCATGCGCCTGCCGCTGGCCGCGTGGTCCGGTGCACCAGATAAGAAGGACAGCAAATGAACCGCACCGAACCCCTGGTGCTTGGCATCGAATCCTCCTGCGACGAGACCGGCATCGGGATTGTCCGCGGCACGGCGCTGCTGACCAACACGGTGTCCTCCTCCATGGACGAACACGTCCGCTTCGGCGGGGTCATTCCGGAGATCGCGTCCCGGGCGCACCTGGACGCCGTGGTGCCGGCCCTGCAGGCCGCCCTGGCCGAAGCAGGCGTCAGCCTTGCCGAGCTCGACGCCATTGCGGTGACCTCCGGCCCCGGCCTGTCCGGTGCGTTGATGGTGGGCGTCAGCGCCGCCAAGGCCCTGGCCCTGGCCACCGGCAAACCGCTGTACGCCATCAACCACCTGGTGGCGCACGTGGGTGTGGGTGTGCTCGACGGCGGGGCGCTGCCGGAGAACCTCGGGGCGCTGCTGGTTTCCGGCGGGCACACCGAAATCCTGAAGGTGGCTTCCCTGACCGACAACGTGGAACTGCTCGGCTCCACCATCGACGACGCCGCGGGCGAGGCCTACGACAAGGTGGCCCGCATCCTCGGCCTGGGGTACCCCGGCGGACCGGCCATCGACCGGCTGGCCCGCGAGGGTGATCCGTTGGCCATCCGCTTCCCGCGCGGACTCACCCAGCCCAAGTACATGGGGACGCCGGATGCGCCCGGGCCGCACCGTTACGACTGGTCCTTCTCCGGGCTGAAGACGGCCGTGGCCCGCTGCGTGGAGCAGTACGAGGCCGCGGGGCAGGAACCGCCGGTGGCTGATATTGCAGCGTCCTTCCAGGAAGCCGTGGTGGACGTCATCACCGCCAAGGCAGTGCTGGCCTGCACCGAGCACGGCATCACGAACCTGCTGCTGGGAGGGGGAGTGGCCGCCAATTCGCGGCTCCGGGCACTGACCGGTGAACGGTGCGCCGCTGCCGGAATCACCCTGCGGGTACCGCCCATTTCGCTGTGCACCGACAACGGGGCCATGGTGGCGGCGCTGGGAGCCCAGGTGGTCATGGCCGGCGGCGAACCCTCCGGCATCGGCTTCGGCACGGACCCGTCCCTGCCGGTGACCACAGTCCACCTGCCGGCCGGCGCCTAGGCGCCGCGGAGCTGGGCGATCCCGTCGAGGACGACGGCGCGCAGGTCGCCGTCGTTCTCCGCAGCCACCCGCCGCTGCCGCTGGTAGCCGGCACCGCGCTCGATGATGGTCCGCACGTCGGCCAGTTCCGCGCTGCATCCCAGCTGCTCCGCAACCGGTTCCAGCCGGGGCAGCACGTCTTCGAGCAGGTGCTCGGTGACCAGCTTTTCGTTGCCCTCCGCGTCCAGGATCACGATGGCTTCCAGGCCGTAGCGGGCCGCCCGCCATTTGTTTTCCTGCACATGCCACGGGGGCATGGTGGCAATGGTGCCGCCGGCGTCGATGATCGAGGAGAATTCGTGGACCAGGCACTGGGTCAGGGCGGCTATGGCACCCACGTCCTGCAGGTTCGCCAGTCCGTCGCATACCCGCATTTCAATGGTGCCCAGGCCGGGGACGGGCCGGATATCCCAGCGGATTTCACTGATGGAGTCGATGACCCCGGTGGTGAACATGTCCGCGACGTAAGCCTCGTATTCGGTCCAGGAACCGAACTGGAACGGCAGTCCGGCGGTGGGCAGCTGCTGGAACATCAGGGCCCGCTGGGAGGCGTAGCCCGTGTCATCCCCGGACCAGAACGGCGAGGAAGCGGAAAGGGCCTGGAAATGCGGGAAGTAGTTGACCAGGCCGTCGAGGACGGGCAGCACCTTGTCCCGGCTGTCCAGGCCCACATGCACGTGCACGCCGTAGATCAGCATCTGCTGGCCCCACCACTGCGTGCGGTCAATGAGTTTGGCGTAGCGTTCCTTGTCCGTGACCGGCTGGGAGCGCGGCGTGCTGAACGGGTGCGAACCGGAGCAGAACAGTTCCACGCCCATCGGGTCGGTGACCCGGCGGACCGCCTCCAGTGAACGGGTGAGGTCGGCCTTGGCTTCGGCCACGGTGGTGCATACGCCGGTCACCAGCTCCACGGTGTTTTCCAGCAGTTCCTGCTTGATGTGCGGATGCTCTTCATCGGCCCGCAGTGCAGGATCATTGGCGTTGACACCGGACAGCACCTGGTCCGCTACTGAGACCAGGTCGCCCGTACGGCCGTCCACGAGGGCGAGTTCCCACTCGACTCCAAGGGTTGACTGCGCGGACTTGGCGAACTCGATTTCCAAACTGTCTCCTGCTTCATGCATTACCAACTAACAGCGCCCGGACCCGCATCTTTGCGCTTGAGAACCTTCCCAATCCTATCGCCGCGGACAGCACCGGCAGACCTGTTACGCCGAACCGGTCCTGCGCCGCGGGACCGGCGCGAGCTGCAGCCGTGCCGGCAGCCATAATGGACAGATGCCGATCCTGAACAAAGACATGACCCTGTGCATCTCCCTGGCCGCCAGGCCGAGCAACATCGGAACCCGTTTCCACAACTACCTGTATGACGAGCTGGGCCTGAACTACGTCTACAAGGCCTTCGCCCCTGCAGACTTGGCGCAGGCCATTGCCGGGGTGCGCGGGCTGCCGATCCGGGGCGCGGCGGTGTCCATGCCGTACAAGGAGGAGGTGATTGCACTGGTGGACCGGATGGACCCTTCTGCCAAGGCCATCGACTCCGTGAACACCATCGTCAACGACGACGGCGTGCTCACCGCTTACAACACGGACTACCTCGCCATCGCCCGGCTGCTGCGGGACCACAGCGTCCCGGCCTCGCACTCAGTGCTGCTGCGCGGGTCCGGCGGCATGGCCAAGGCTGTCGCCGCGGCCCTGCGGGATGCGGGCTTCTCCGACGTCACCGTGGCGGCCCGCAACGAGGCCGCCGGGCGGACGCTGGCGGACCTGTATGACTTCGCGTGGCAGCCGGACCCGGGAACCTCGACGGCGGACCTGCTCATCAACGTGACACCGCTGGGCATGGCGGGCCGGGACGAGGACGTGCAGTCCTTCACTGACGACGCCGTGGCTGCCGCGAAGGTGGTGTTCGACGTCGTCGCGCTGCCTGCCGAGACCCCGCTGATCACGGCCGTGCGGGCTGCCGGCAAACCGGTCATCACCGGCGCGGAGGTCATTGCCATCCAGGCCGAGGAGCAGTTTGTGCTCTACACGGGTGTGCGGCCCACGCCTGAGCAGGTCCGGGCGGCCAGCGAGTTCTCCCGCGCCTGAGGGAGCGTCCCCGCCGGCCGCCGGCGGCTCCCGGTATGCGGCTCAGGCGGCGGGGACCGGCTCCACCACCAGGGCCACACGGTCTTCCCCAATCCGGGTGAGGACCAGTGTGGCCTTGTTGTCCGCTTTGCCCGGTCCCCTTCCGGAACCGGCGAGCAGGGCCTTGCGTACTTCCTCGGGCGTCACGGACATGCCGCGCTTTTTGATATCCAGCACGCCGATGCGGTTTTCCTTCACCCAGGCCTTCAGCGCCTTGACGTTGTAGGGGCGCACCTCGAGGATGCGGTAGGCCCGGGCGAACGGCGTCTCGCGCAGCTCAGGTGCGCAGATGTAGGCAATGTGCTCATCCAGCAGATGCCCCTCCAATGTGCGGGCGACATCGGCCACCAGCCCGGCACGGATCACGGCGCCGTCGGGTTCGTAGAGGTAGCCCTCGGCCGGACCCACCTGCACGTCCTGGGCGCCGGCGTCGTAATCCACCGGTGAGGTCAGTTCAGCGGCACCGGCGGCGCCGATAACCAGCGCCGCCCGGCGGACGCCGTCGCGGCGGAGCGCGTTGAACCACAGCGTGGCTTCCGTGACGTCGCCGTCCACGGAGACCCACTGCGCTTCGCAGTTCGCCGGCAGCGCCTCGTGCGGAATGCCCGGGCCCATCTTCACGCCTACCGGCAGCCCGGAATCGGCCAGGGACTCCACAAAGGACAGGGGAGGGGAGAACGCCTCCGGATCAAAGATGCGGGTGGTTCCCGACGTCGAGGTGGTGCGGCGCGCGGGATCCAGCCACACGCCGTCGAATCCGGTCAGGTCGAACTCCTCCGCCCGTCCCTGCACCACGGTGGCCTCGGGCCAGGGCATCAGGTTGATGGTGGCCGCGGCGGCAGTGACCTCATCAAGCTCCACGGAGGTTACCTGCCGGTCCAGGGTGGCCAGGGCCAGGGAATCGGCGCCGATTCCGCAGCCGAGGTCGGCCACCTTGGCCAGGCCGGCCGCCTGGTAGCGCTGGGCATGCAGGGCCGCAACATTGAGCCTGGTGGCCTGCTCCAATCCCGGGGCGGTGAAGACCATGTGCTCCGCGAACGGGCCGAACTTTGCCCGGGCCTTCATCCGCAGCTTCGCCTGGGTCAGCACGGCGGCCACCAGCTCGGGGGAATGCCCGGCCTTGCGCAGCTCCGTGTTCAGCTTCAGGGACTCGGATTCGAGATACGGGGGCAGGGAGTTCAGCAGCTGCCATCCCTCGGGGGTCAGAACGTGTGCAAGGGAAGTATCAGGCATGCCCACCAGCCTAGTTCTTCTGCGTGCAGCCGCGTTAGCTGTAGGTTGGGCGGCATGACGAAGATCTCCGCCGAGCCGCTGGCCGCACTGCGGGAGCGGACCAGCTGGAAATGGCAGACGTATCCGCAGGACGTGCTGCCCCTGTTCGTGGCCGAAATGGATTATCCGCTGGCCGAACCCGTGCAGCAGGCCGTCATCGACCGGGTGCTGGCATCGGACACGGGTTACATCGCCGGGCCCGGTATGGTGGCGCAGGCCTTTGCCGGGTTCGCTGCCCGGACCTGGGGCTGGACGGTGGAGGCGGGGGATGTCCGGTGCACTACGGACGTGAGCGTGGCGATTGTGGAATGCCTGCGGCAGACGGTGCCGGTGGACGGCAGCGTGGTGATCACCCCGCCGGTGTATCCGCCGTTCTTCGAACTGCCAGTGGAAGCTGATGCCTCCGTGGTGGAAGTGCCGCTGCTGCCCAGCGCAGAAGGCTGGACGCTGGACCTGGCCAACATCGAGCGCGCCTTTGCCCGCGGTGCTGATGCCCTGCTGCTGTGCAATCCGCACAACCCGCTGGGACTGGTCCACTCCGCCGGCACCCTGCGTGCGCTCGCCGACCTGTCCGCGAAGTACGGCGTGGCCGTGATCAGCGACGAAATCCATGCTCCGCTGACGTATTCGCCAGACTCCTTCACCCCGTACCTCACGGTGTCCGACAACGCGCGGGAGTTCGGCATCTGCGTCACCGCCGCCAGCAAGGCCTGGAACATTGCCGGCACCAAGTGCGCCGTGATGGCGGCGGCAAGTGAACGGACCCGGCTGCAGCTGGACTCCATGCCGGCGGAAGTGTCCGCCCGCACCAGCATCCTGGGCCTGCATGCCACAACAGCGGCGTACAACGACGGCGGCCCTTGGCTGGCCGGGGTGATGGAATCACTGGCGGAAAACCGGATACTGCTGGGGGAGCTGCTGGCGGAGCATTTGCCCGGGGTCGGCTACCGTGCGCCGTCGGCCGGCTACCTTGCCTGGCTGGACTTCGGTGCGGCGGACTGGGGAGATGATCCGGCTGCGTTCGCCTTGGACCATGCGCGGGTGGCGTTGGAACCGGGACTGCGGTTCGGCCGGCAGGGTGCCGGATTCGCCCGCCTGAATTTCGCCTGTTCACCCGAGGTGCTTACCGAGGCCGTGTCACGGCTGGCCGCCTCGGCCGCCCTGCGGTAGCCGGGCCGGTATATGCAGCATTTCCATGGGTAGTTCTGTCCATGGTAAAAGGCGGTGGTCGCCGGTAATGTTCCGTTCCGGACAATGCACATTGTTTTGCGGCCTGTAAATGAACTATCGGGGGATCAGTAAATCATGGGTCTGAACGGTTACAGCATAGATGTTGCTACGTGCTCGGGGATATTGGCGAGGGCGCGTGATGACGAAGGCGTTTGGAATGCAATCAGAGCGGTCGACGTCGCCTACGATGACGCCGCTAACAGTTGTGGGAGCGCTGCCGTGGCAGCAGCGCTTATCGAAGTGGGCGAAATGCTTTCCCAGCAGGGACAATTCGCGGCTGCCCGTGTGGAAAATGCCGTGGACGGTGTGGGGCAAGCGGTCAGCGCATACATCCAGGGCGACATGGACATGGCCGAATCGGGCCGGCGGAGCGTGAACCAGGTACCGCAACTGGATCACGACCCGGCAGCGTCGGGTGCCCGCAGCGTTTCGGCGGTGTCTTGACATGGCCATCGACACAACAGGCTTGTCCGGCTGGCCCTCGCCGGCGCACCTGCAAGCCGGGGCCAGGGAACTCTCGAATGCCGGCCCGCAGCTTGAAAACGCCATCCTGGATGTCTCGGCGGCATGGAACGGTTTGCAGACTGCCTATATGGCCCCTGAGGCCGACCAGGTGTACGGCGTGTTCTCCGACATCACGCCGCATGGAAACTTTGTCAGTGCTGTTTCGGTGCAGGCCGCAAGGGCCTTGGAGACGTTTGCCGACGGCATTGCCGTGTTGGAAGGAGCGCGGGCTGTCCTGTTGGCCGATATCGCCGGCCATAATGCTTTCGTCAACAGCGCAGCCTGCACCGAGGAAGACGCACCGCAGATGCGTGCCGCGGGTGATTTGCTCCAGGGCCGGGTTAACACCCTTGCCGCCGAAATCCTCCAACTGGAACAGGAATGCGTTCAGGCCCTTTCCGAGGCCACGGGGGAAACCAATCCGCTCTTCTCCTTCGCATCGACTGAAACCGGTGGATTCATCCTTAATACGGTTGATACGTTGCGCGGCGGCGCGAAATCCCGGGGTGCACACTCGGCTGCAGGCCCCCGCAACTACTACGATCTCCGGCCCGAGGTCAACGAAAAGCTGTATAACGCCTCTCAGCGCTACGCAAGATACGTGGATGCGAACCCGGACAAGTGGGCCGTTGTCCCAGATGAATTCCGTGATGCCACGAAGATCGGCAAGGCGGCACGTGCAGCCGGTCCCGTGATGGTGGTCGGCGGGGGCCTGCTAACTTTCGGTAATGAACGCCAGGATGAGATTAACCGGCTGCGGGAAGCAAATCCCGGGATGTCGGAGGCGGACATTGAAGGCCAGGCGAATGAGAAAGCCATTTTCCGTGCCGGGACGAGTGTGGCCGCGGGTCTGGGTGCAGGCTATGCGGGTGCCGCAGTCGGTACGATGATCGGCGGCCCGGTGGGGACCGTAGTGGGCTTTGGCGTCGGCATGGCCATTTCATGGGCGGTGGACACCGAGTTGGATATCTTTGGTGGCCGTAGCTTGACACAGGCGGCAGGTGACGGAGTGCAAAATCTTTGGAATGCTGTTACCGAGAACGAAAAGGTAGAGAAAGCCGCCGCCAAGGCCAAAGAACTTGTCAGCGATGCCAAGGAAGCTGTAGAAGGTGCCATTGGCAAGGCCGGCGCAGCTATGTTCAAGAGCGTATTCGGACGATGACCCGGACCTGGGGTATCTTCCAATTCTGCGCCGCATTCCAGCGTGACCCGCAGGTGCCTACAGACAGAGACAGGTGATCCCCTTGAAAGAGGACCTTTTCCTTGCGATTTTTTCCCTGCCCTTCGGCGGGTTTCTGATGGTGGTTGGGCTCTTGGTCTATAACGGTCGTTTCCTGGCGTTCCGAGCGGTGCTGAACAGCTTTCGGAGTGGTGAACCTGCCCTGGCGTCCACCTACATTGGACTTTTTTTCATCCTCATTCCCCTCTCGCAGATGGCCTTAGCCGCCGATATCAATGAATTCGCCATAATGGTGATTGCCTGTGTTACTCTGCTGAGCGGTTTTATAGGGGTGATTGGTGGTTTCTGGATGCCGAATTTCCTCAAGCCCCGGTTTATCCGGGAAGAAAATGCCGAGCGAAAGCGGGCGCGGCAGGCCGATCGGAAGCGGCGGAAGGAAATCCAAGCCGGATCCGTAAGCGCTGAGTGAACGCCTGATCCGCTTACCGGCGCGCCGGCTTTATTCGTCGACAACTATAGGGGCACCCATTGGATCTGTTTTCAGGTTTTTCTCCGGTCAGCTTTCGCGGGGTGAACGCTGCCCTTCCTCCGGGATGGGTGCAGGAGGAAGGCCCCGATGACACCTGGGTACTGGCGCACCCACCGGTACCGGAGGGCCATTTCCGCCCCAACCTTGTGATTCGCATCGGGCGGAACGATGGCCATCCGCTGGAATGGGTGGCGTCCACGGGGCTTGCCGCCACCATGGCTCAGTTCGCCGCACTCCACGTTCTGTCCGTGGACGAATGGCCCAAGGTTTTTGACCCGTCGCTGGGGCGGGCCGTCCCCGGACGAAGGCAGCGTTTCGTCTATCAGGGAGACGGCCAAACCGTATGCGTGGACCGGTGGATCTGGGTGCTCGGTGCAGGGGTAGTTGAAGCGACCGGCAGCTATGCCTTGGAGGACCACACCGGGCAAAAGACCCTCATCGAATACCTGGTTGACCAACTGACAATCACCGGCCACGGCAGTAACCGGATTCCGGACGGAGCGGACCTGGACGGGAACATGGATCCCCGTCCCGACGTTTTCGCCTCGGAGCAGCGTGGAACCTATCTCGAGGACCTCACCCGGGTCAGCGCTGAACAGCCTTACCAACCGGAGGGGTGGCTGTTGACCGCTGCTGCCGCCGACCTCCTGCAGAACCTTCAAGGACGGAAGAAACTGGGCCGGTTTGATCTTGCCGGCAACCGGTCTGCAGCGGCGGAACTGGTGGAGGCCGGGCTGCTGACCGCCGAGGGGCATGTCACTGAGAAGGGTGCCGCTTGCCTCTATCCTCTCACTGATCCCGT
This sequence comes from Arthrobacter sp. zg-Y1143, assembly GCF_030125565.1. NCBI lineage: Bacteria > Bacillati > Actinomycetota > Actinomycetes > Micrococcales > Micrococcaceae > Arthrobacter > Arthrobacter sp. zg-Y1143. Next base: position 214,933 of record NZ_JASKLW010000004.1, read on the forward strand.
CGCCAGGCTGTCCCTTACAGCCAGGCGCGGTAACGAGGAAACAGCGGCGGACGTGTGGATCGGTGAAGGGCTGGCTTTGTTGGTCGCCGGTCCGTCGTTCTTCGGTCCGTCCTCCGAGCCGGCTTATGGGCCCAGGGAACGCGAAGTCCGTATACTTCCCCCCGCCCTTCTGCCGTTGGTCCTGGCATCATGGGCCGGCGTGGCTCCGGCATGGGCCATGCGGCATGATCCGCTTGTCGTGAGCGAAGGAGTGTTCCACGCGAGGGTAGCTTCCTCGTCTGTCCCTGCCCCCAGCGCCGGGGAAGCGGAGCACCGATTGTGGGCCGCCCAGTGGACGAGCTGGGACATTACCCATATCGAGGCCAATGCCGGCTTCCGCTGGCTTCATGCCGGCGAGGCAGGCCACTACTCGGTGATCCCGGCCGACGGCGGTATCCGGCTGGATGCGCAGCCGTCCTCCCTGGTCTGGGATGCCATCACCAGAACGGTTCATACTGCAGCAACGGGAGCACCGCTGGATCTCGGTGCGGATGTCCCTTCCGCATGGCTACACGCCCGATCCCTCGAGGACATTGTCCACCGCCCGGGGAACGGGGCGCCCACCCGCTGAGCAGTGGCGGAAGGCTGGAGGCGTCCGGAGGGCTAAGCCGCCGGAGCCAGGATGCTCAGCTGCCGAGGTGCAAGTGCCTCCGTCTCCGGCCGCCCCGTCAGCACCGGCAGTTCGCCCGTTTCGGAGCTGCGGGTCAGGCCGGCCATGGCGCTCTCGGTGACAACGGCCCGGCGCAGGTCCAGGACTACGTTGAGGCCCGGAAGGGTGGCGTTGGCTCGGCGCGCCAGCACGTACAGCACCCTGCAGTTCTGGTCAGTGACCCGCCCGTGCACCACCAGCCGTGCCTGCTGGAGATCGAGGTCGAGCCGGATGGCCACACGGAGTTTGGGGTCCACGGCAGGTCCTTTCCTTGCGGGCGGCGGAAGCTTGGGGTCCCAACCTAGGAGAACGGTCTGGGGCGGCGCAATACAAGGGGCGGTTAACCGGCCGCCGGGCCTGCGTATTTGCCGATGGGCTTCATGGTGCACGGTGCGGGGCAGGTAGTCGATGGGTAGTTCTACCCATCGACGGTTTTTGCCTCCGCCCGTACGTTGGAACCACACGTCAATCAGGGGGCAGCAACAATGCCGGTATACGGCCGCACCACCGGGGAAATTAGTGCCCGGCACAGTACCGCCCGGCACAGTACCGCCCGCACACAGCCGGCTGGGCCCTTTCCCGCACCCGCTCCCGCTCAGGGGACACTCCCGGAAGCGCTGGACAGTTTCATGCTTTCAGCATCGGCGCTGGAGTTACTGGCGGCCATGGTTTCGCGCGCGGCCGTGGAACGGCGTCGTCGGAGGCTGCAGCCGGCTGCGGTGGCCGAACTGCAGGACGCGGACCTGCTGACTGCAGATGCTTTCCTCACCGCCCGGGGACACCGCCTGGCCGGGCCCTGGCGACGGGCCGATAGAAGGCTGGCACTGTGCAGCCGCAATTATGGCAGCAGCACCAGGCTGGACATCTGGACCGGAGAACGCGAGGCACTGCTGCTTACGGGAACCGACGTGCTCACGGGACCGGATTTGCTCTCCGGGCCCCGCGCGTCCAGCGGAAACGAGCAGCTGTCCCTGCTGCCGTTGGGCAGCCTGACACCTGTACTGGCCCGCCGGGCCGCGTCACCGCACGCAGGGCCCGGATCCGCCGCCGCACCGGGAGGGCATCAGGTCCTGGTTCTTGACGCGCGGGAGTATGAGGACCGGCTGAACGGTTTCCGGTTGCCGTACCCGGAGGGAGCCGGCGCAGAGATCCGGGACATGCTGGAAACGGACTGGACGGAATGGACCCTGGCCGACCAGTCCTCGGGGCAGGGATTCACCTGGATCAGCGCTGCCGGGGCCGGCATTTGGGCCGCACAGTCACTGCCCGGCGCCGGCACGGCGCTTGAGGCGATTGCATCTTCCACGCTCCAGGACATCCTCATGTGCCTCGTTTATGCTCTCCCCGAGCAGCTCGGCTCTGCGCTGCCGGCGAGCCGCGGCCGTGGCGGGCGGAAGCAGCAGCAACGCGGGCAGGGCCGCTGATCGGGGCCGGTCAGGCGAAGTACACGCCTATCCGGTTGCCTTCAATTTCCTCGATCCGGATATCGATGTCGTAAATGTCCTTCAGGACTTCCGGGCGCATGATGTCCGACGGCGGCCCCTGATGAATCAGCCGGCCGTCACACATGGCGATGATGTCGTCCGAATAGCAGGACGCGAAGTTAATGTCGTGGATGACCAGCACCACGGTCTTGCCGAAGTCGTCGGTAAGCCGGCGCAGCAGCCGCATCATTTCCACGGAGTGCTTCATGTCCAGGTTGTTCAGCGGCTCATCCAGCAGCAGGTAGTCCGTGTCCTGGGCCAGCACCATGGCAATGAACGCGCGCTGGCGCTGGCCGCCGGACAGCTCGTCCACGAACTTGTCCGCCAGGGCAGTCAGGTCCAGGTACTCCATGGCGGTATCGATGTGGGCCTTGTCCGCAGGCCCGGGACGTCCGCCGTTGTGCGGGTAGCGGCCAAACCCGACCAGGTCCCGCACAGTCAGGCGGACAGTGAGCTGGTTGTCCTGGCGCAGGATGGCCATCTTCTTCGCAAGGTCGCGCCCCGGCGTGGTGACGACGTCGAGCCCGTCCACGGTGACCGTCCCCGAGTCCATCCCCAGCAGCCGGCTGATCATGGAAAGCAGCGTGGATTTGCCGGCGCCGTTGGGTCCAATGATCGAGGTGATGCCGCCTTCCTTGATTTCGCAGCTGACACCGTCCACCACGACGGCGGAGGAGTAGCGTTTGGTCACGCCGGAAACGGAAATCATGATGCGGGGCCTTTCTGGCGGTGCAGCGGGGACGGGATCATTTCACCGATCCCCGCAGGAGCAGGATGAGGAAGACAATGCCGCCCACGAATTCAATGACGATGCTCAGGGCGGTATCGAAGTCGAAGATCCGCTCCAGCACCAGCTGCCCGCCCACCAGGGCAATGATGCCCAGGAGCACGGCAATGGGCAGGACAGCTGCGTGGCGGAACTGGGCGCACAGCTGGTAGGCCAGGGACGCGACGAGCAGGCCGAAGAAGGTCACCGGGCCCACCAGGGCGGTGGACACCGCCACCAGCACGGAGCAGATGACCAGCGTGGCGGTCACCGCGCGCTTGTGGTCCACGCCAAGGTTCACTGCGGTTTCCCGGCCCAGCGCCAGCACGTCGAAGGAGTGCCGCATGCGCCAGGCCATGGCACTGACGACGGCGACGGCAACGGCCGAATAGCCGAGCAGCCCGGCGTCCACGTTGTTGAAACTGGCGAAGAACAGGTCCTGCAGGATGATGAATTCGCTCGGGTCGATCAGCCGCTGCAGCAGCGAGGAGAAGCCGCGGAACATGGTGCCGAAGACAATGCCGACCAGCAGCATCAGGTGCAGCGACTTGCCCCCGCCGGTGAACAGCCAGCGGTACAGCAGGAAGGAGAAGCCCACCATCAGCAGCACTTCGATGCCGAACCGGGCGGGGGCGCCCAGGGACAGCAGCGCCCCGCCGCCCAGGGCGAAAACGAGCACGGTCTGGATCAGGACGTACAGGGCGTCGAAGCCCATGATGGAGGGGGTGAGGATGCGGTTGGCAGTCACGGTCTGGAACAGCACCGTGGAGACGCCGACGGCGTAGGCCACCAGGATCATGGAACCCACCTTCACGGCACGCCGGGGCAGGATGTAGCCCAGGTTGCCGCGGAGCTCGATGGTCATGAACACGGCGACGAGGGCCGCAGCCACCACGCCCAGGGTGATGATCCAGAATTTCGCCGGCACCGTCCGGACCGGCCGGCGCCGGTGCTCCGTGAGGGCTGCGGGCAGCACGCTGGGGGAGGACTCAGGCACGGGAACCCCGTTTGCGCAGCAGAAGGTACAGGAAGATGACACTGCCGACGGCGGACACAATAACGCCTACGGGAATTTCATACGGGTAGCGGATGGTGCGGCCGATGATGTCGCACAGCAGCACGAAACCGGCACCGAACACGGCAACCCAGGGAACAGCCCGGCGCACGTTGTCACCGATCAGCAGCGAGACCAGGTTCGGCACGATCAGTCCCAGGAAGGGTATGGAGCCGACGCTGACCACAACCACGGCACTGATCAGGGACACGATGACCAGGCCCAGTGCCATGACCCGGTTGTAGTCCAGGCCGAGGTTGGTGGTGAAATCCGCCCCCATGCCGGCCACGGTGAAGCGGTCTGCGGCAAGGTAGCCGATCAGGGTCAGGGCGCCCACAATCCACAGCAGCTCGTAGCGTCCGCGCAGGACACCTGAGAAGTCGCCGATCATCCAGCTGTTGAGGGTCTGCAGCAGGTCGGTGCGGTAGGCGAAGAACGTGGTGACGGCGGAAATGACGCCGCCGAGCATGATTCCCACCAGGGGGACAATCAGGGTGTTGCGCAACGGAATCCGGCGCAGGACCAGCAGGAACAGTGCGGTCCCGGCAGCGGCGAAGACCGAGGCCGCGGACATCTTCAGGAACATGGACGCACCCGGCAGCAGCACCGTGACGGCGAGGATGCCCAGCTGCGCCGATTCCACCGTTCCCACAGTGGAGGGCTCCACGAACTTGTTGCGGGCCATCAGCTGCATGATCAGGCCGGCCACGCTCAGGGCCATGCCTGCCAGGACGATGCTCAGGGTGCGGGGGAATTGGCTGGCCCAGAAGAGCATCTGCGTGGTGGGATCCCCGGCAAGCAGCGAGGACAGGGACAGGTCGCCCACGCCCACAAAGAGGCTGAGGGCTGCCAGGAGGATAACAATGCATACACCCGCGGCGAGTCCGGAGGCCGAACGCACAAAGCGCCGCCGTTCAACGGCGGCGGGGGCTGGTGCCGGCGGCGCGGCGGTAGCGGTCATAGTGATGTCCAGTTCCTCCGCGGCCCGGCACAGGTGCCGGGCCGCGGAGCGGGGGAGGTGCGGCTAGAGGGCGTCGTGGATGGTGGAAACCATCGAGTCGACGTTGGTCAGGCCGTATCCGACCAGGTACCAGCTGGCGGAGTCCAGCATGGTGATGTTGTTGTTCTGAGCAGCCTTGGTGCTCTTGACCAGTTCGTTGTCCAGCACGGCGGACGCGGCTTCGCCGGATTCGCCGACGGCAACGTCCCGGTCAATCACGAACAAGTGGTCGGGGTTGGTGTCGGCAATGTAGTTGAAGGACACGGACTCGCCGTGGGCGCCTTCGGTCTTCACTTCGGCAGCGGGCTCGACGCCGAGGACGTCATGGATGATGCCGAAACGCGAGCCGGCGCCGTAGGCGGTCATTTCGCCGCCGCTGGTCATCACGATCAGGCCGTTGCCGGCGTCGGCTGCCAGCTTCTTGGTGTCCCCGACCTTGGACTCCAGCGCCGAGAGCTTGTCCTCGACCATGTCGTCCTTGCCGAAGATCTTTCCGATGGTCCGGGTGTTTTCCTCGAAGGAGTTCCACGCATCGGTGTTGTCGACACTCAGGTCGATGGTCGGGGCGATCTTGTTCAGTTCCGCATAGGAATCCGCAACGCGGCCGGAAATGATGATCAAATCCGGGGCCTCGGCGCTAATGGCTTCGAAGTCCGGCTCCTTCATGCTGCCGATCTTGGTGATGTCATCCGCCGCGTACTTGGACAGGCTCTCGGGGAAGTTGGCTGCCGGGACGCCGTCGACGTCAATGTCGAGTGCATCCATGGTGTCCAGCGCACCGAGGTCGAAGGTGTAGACGGTCTCGGGGTTCACCGGTACTTCGGTGCTGCCCTGCGCGTGCTCGACCGTCACGGTGGAGGCCTGCGTGGACTCGGCGTCGGCTTCTGCGGCTTCGGTGGAGCAGGCGCTGAGGGCCAGGAGGGACACAAGGGCGGTTCCGGCCAGCAGGCGGGACGTGGTGATCATGGGGGCTCCGGTAAGAGTCGTGGTGCCTGTTTCGGAAATAGGGCACAGAAATGTTTTCTAATGATGCGCGCAGATGAAAACTATCCCGCTTAGGTAAGCCTAAGCAAATCAGCTTTCCCGGCATTAGCCGCGCAATGGACCGCCGGAGACGGCGGGAATCGGCCTGCGCTGGCACTCACCTTGACCGAGTGCTAACCGTTGCATAAAGTCTCACTTAGCACTCCGAACGTGAGGGTGCTAACTCCCGAAGGGACAGCGCGAACCGGCACCGCGACGACGGCCAGCGCCAACCAACGGCCCCATTCTGTTAGAAACTACGCAAAGGAGAGCCCGAGTGTCGGTCTCTATTAAGCCCCTTGAAGATCGTATTGTTGTCCGCCCCCTCGAGGCCGAGCAGACCACTGCTTCCGGTCTCGTTATCCCGGACACTGCCAAGGAAAAGCCCCAGGAGGGCGAAGTAGTTGCAGTTGGACCCGGCCGCGTTGACGACAACGGCAACCGCATCCCGGTTGACGTTGCCGAAGGCGACGTAGTCATCTACTCCAAGTACGGCGGAACCGAAGTCAAGCACGGTGGCCAGGAGTACCTGGTGCTGTCCGCCCGCGACGTGCTGGCCGTCGTCGTAAAGTAGTTCCCCCCGGAAAACCCCGGCCACATCCTGGCCGGGGTTTTCTGATGCAGGTGCAGATGTAGTTGTCGGAAAGGACACACACATGGCAAAGCAGTTGGAGTTCAATGACTCCGCCCGTCGCTCGCTGGAAGCCGGCGTTGATAAGCTCGCCAACGCAGTCAAGGTGACCCTCGGCCCGCGCGGCCGCAACGTCGTCCTGGCTAAGTCCTGGGGCGCTCCCACCATCACCAACGACGGCGTCACGATTGCCCGCGAAGTCGAGCTCGATGACCCGTACGAGAACCTTGGCGCACAGCTGGCCAAGGAAGTAGCCACCAAGACCAACGATGTTGCCGGCGACGGCACCACCACGGCCACCGTCCTGGCGCAGGCCCTGGTCAAGGAAGGCCTGCGCAACGTTGCCGCCGGTGCTGCTCCCGGGCAGCTCAAGCGCGGCATCGAGGTGTCCGTGGACGCCGTTGCCAAGCGCCTTCTGGAGAATGCCAAGGAAGTTGAAGGCAACCAGGTGGCCCACGTGGCCGCCATCTCCGCGCAGAGCACCGAGATCGGCGAACTGCTGGCGCAGGCCTTCGACACCGTCGGCAAGGACGGCGTGATCACCATCGAGGAGTCCTCCTCCACGCAGACCGAACTGGCCATCACCGAAGGCATGCAGTTCGACAAGGGCTACCTCTCGCCGTACTTCGTCACCGATCCGGAGCGCCAGGAAGCCGTCCTCGAAGACGCGCTGATCCTGATCAACTCCGGCAAGATCTCCTCGGTTGCCGAGTTCCTGCCGCTGCTGGAAAAGGCGCTGCAGACCTCCAAGCCGCTGTTCATCATTGCCGAAGACGTCGACGGCGAAGCCCTGTCCACCCTGGTGGTCAACAAGATCCGCGGCACCCTGAACGTGGTTGCCGTCAAGGCTCCGGGCTTCGGCGACCGCCGCAAGGCCATGATGCAGGACATCGCGACCCTCACCGGCGCACAGGTGGTCAGCCCCGATCTGGGCCTGAAGCTGGACCAGGTTGGCCTGGAGGTCCTGGGTTCGGCCCGCCGGATCACCGTCACCAAGGACAACACCACCATTGTTGACGGCGCCGGTTCCGAAGCCGACGTTGCCGACCGCGTGGCACAGATCCGTGCGGAGATTGAGCGCACGGATTCCGACTGGGACCGCGAGAAGCTGCAGGAACGCCTGGCCAAGCTCTCCGGCGGCATCGGCGTCATCCGCGTCGGCGCAGCCACCGAGGTGGAGCTGAAGGAAAAGAAGCACCGCATCGAAGATGCTGTTTCCTCCACCCGTGCAGCCCTGGAAGAAGGCATTGTGGCCGGCGGCGGTTCCGCGCTGGTCCACGCCTCGCAGGTCCTGGACACCGACCCGGAGGTCCTGAAGCTCGAAGGCGACGCCGCCACCGCGGTTTCGCTGGTGCGCCGCGCACTGGCCCAGCCGCTGCGCTGGATCGCTGAAAACGCCGGCGCCGAAGGCATGGTCGTAGTCGCCAAGGTCGGTGAGCTGAAGGTCAACAACGGCTTCAACGCCGCCACCGGCGAGTACGAGGACCTGATTGCCGCCGGCATCATCGACCCCGTCAAGGTCACCCGCTCGGCCCTGCGCAACGCCGCTTCGATCGCTTCGCTGGTGCTCACCACCGAAGCCCTCGTGGTGGAGAAGCCTGCCGAGGAAGACGAGGACCACGGCCACCAGCACTAGCTGAACAGCCGCCCTCACCAGGCACCTGGCCCCGCCCCGGAAACCCTTCCGCGGCGGGGCCTTGCGCTGTCCGGGCTGCGGGGCCGGGCTTACGCAGCGGGTAAACTCTTCCGGTTATATGTTCCAGAACAGAAGGGCAGCGGGTGCCGGACACACACCAGCAGGAGCGGCGCTACCGGCCCGAAGTGCAGGGCCTGCGCGCCCTCGCCGTGGTGCTGGTGATGGTTTACCACGTGTGGCTGGACCGGGTTTCCGGCGGCGTGGATATTTTCCTGCTCCTGTCCGCGTTCCTGCTCACCGGGTCCTTTGTACGGAAGATGGAAGCCGGCCGGCCGCTGGCGCTGGGCCGGTATTGGCTGCACCTGTTTCCCCGGCTGCTGCCCTCCGCCGCGGCAGTGCTGCTGGCCGTGCTGGCTGCGGCCCGCGTCCTGCTGCCGGCCAGCGACTGGACGGGCGTGTTCCGGCAGGCCTGGTCCTCACTGTTTTATGTGCAGAACTGGACCCTTGCCCACGGCTCGGTGGATTACTACGCCCGCGACCACAGCAGCGCCAGCCCGCTCCAGCACTTCTGGTCACTGTCGGTCCAAGGCCAGGTGTTCATCCTCTGGCCCCTGCTCTTTGCCCTGGCTGCCGGGGCCGCGGCGGCCTTCGGATGGCGCTTCCGCCCGGTACTGCTGGCAGTGTTCGGCACGGTCTTTACCCTCTCCCTGGCCTTTTCCGTCCGCGAAACTGCCGTGAACCAGGCCTACGCCTACTTCGACACCCGCACCCGCCTGTGGGAGTTCGCACTGGGTTCGCTGCTGGCCCTGGCACTGCCGTACCTCAACCTGCCGCGCCTGCTCCGGATTATTATGGGCTGGGTCGGCCTGGCTGCCATGCTCAGCTGCGGCGTGCTGCTCCAGGTCCAGCAGCAGTTCCCCGGATATATTGCCCTCTGGCCCCTGCTGGCCGCCGCCATGATCATTGTGGCGGGGCAGACCGGCAGCAGGGCGGGGGTGGACCGTTTCCTTGCCGCACCGCCCCTGGTGAAGCTGGGCAACAGCTCCTACGGCCTGTACCTGTGGCATTGGCCGGTCCTGGTGTTCTGGCTGGTGTATTCCGGGCAGGATTCCGCCGGGCCGGTAGACGGTGCACTGGTCATCGCAGCGTCCCTGGTCCTGGCCGTGCTCAGTACCCGGTTCGTGGAAGCGCCCGTGCGGTCCTTGTCCTGGAGCGGAGCCGGACGATGGCGTTCCGCCGTCGTAATTGCCGCCCTGCTGGCCGTGGTGGCTGCACCCCTGGCCGGCTGGCAGCGGCAGGTGCACGGGACTCAGATCAAGGTCATGAGCCAGGGCGTGGCGGAAAACCCGGGTGCCCTGGCCCTGGATCCGGCCTTCGTGGAGTCCGTGCCGGCTGAAGCCGTGCTCAAACCGGCCGTGAGCAGCATCGGCAGTGAATGGGCGGACTTCGACGGCGCCTGCGCGCCGGAGTACGCGCCTGCCGATCCGCTGTTGGGCAAGTGCCTGGAAATCGGGTCGCCGGAGGGCGCCGAGCGCACCATCGTGGTCCTCGGGGACTCGCATGCCCAGCAGTGGATGGCCGCGATGGGTCCTGTGGCCCGGACGAACTCGTGGCACCTGATCGCCGTGCTCAAGCCCGGCTGCCGCTACGGCGGCGACGTGCCGGAGCGCAGTGCCGAATGCAATTCCTTTAATGCCGCCGCCGCACGGTACGTGCTGGAAAGAACTCCCGACGCCGTGTTTACGGTGGCATCGCTCACACGCGAAAGCTCGCCGGAGGAGGTCCTGGTCCCGGGTTACGACGACGGCGTGCGGCCTTTCGCCGAGGCGGGGATCGGCGTTATCGCCCTGCGCGACAACCCCCGTTTCGACTACGACATGGTCCAGTGCCTGGAAAGCAACGAGCTGGATCCGGCGAGCTGCAGCATGCCGCGCAGCCGGGTCCTGGCCCCGGTTTCCCCGCTTGAGGGCTTATCCGAGCGGATTCCGGGGACAGCTGTGGTGGATATGAGCGACCGGCTGTGCACGGAGGGGGAGTGCCCGGGCATCGTGGGCAACATGCTCGTGTACATGGACCACGACCATCTGGGCAAGACCTACCTGGAGACCACCGCGCGGGTCCTTTCCCAGCGGATACTGGCGACCACCGGCTGGGATGGTGAACCCGTTCCGGCCGAAGGTTACCAACCCGTGGAATAGGGGCACGGGCGCTTTCGTTTTAGGATAGGTACAGGCTACATCGGGCCTTTTCCTTCCTCTCATTCCCCGAAAGAGGCGCAGCTTTGAGTCAGCAGTACCCAGAACATGATCCGTTCGGCTTCGTCGGCCTGACGTACGACGACGTCCTCCTGCTGCCCGGCCCGACGGATGTTATCCCCTCCGAAGCAGACACCAGCTCGCGGCTGTCCAAGCGCATCACCGTGCAGACCCCGCTGCTTTCGGCCGCCATGGACACGGTGACCGAGTCCCGCATGGCCATCGCAATGGCCCGCCAGGGCGGCCTCGGCGTCATCCACCGCAACCTTTCCATCGCTGACCAGGCCGAGCACGTGGACCGCGTCAAGCGCAGCGAATCGGGCATGATCACCAACCCGGTCACCATTTCCCCCGGCGCCACCCTGCGCGACCTCGATGACCTGTGCGCACACTTCCGCGTTTCCGGCCTGCCGGTTGTCGACGAGGAAAACACGCTGCTGGGCATTGTGACCAACCGCGACACCCGGTTCATTCCGGTCTCCGAGTACCCCAACCGCAAGGTCGAAGAAGTAATGACGCGGATGCCGCTCATCACCGGCCGGGTGGGGATCAGCGCCGAGGAAACCGTGGAGCTGCTCGGCAAGAACCGCATCGAGAAGCTGCCGCTGGTGGACGACGACGGCAAGCTGCAGGGCCTGATCACCGTCAAGGACTTCGACAAGGCGGAGCAGTACCCGCTGGCCACCAAGGACGATGAAGGACGGCTGCGCGTGGGCGCCGCCATCGGGTTCTTCGGCGACGGGTACGAGCGTGCCATGTCCATGGTGGAGGCCGGCGTCGACATCCTCGTGGTGGACACCGCCAACGGCCACAGCGCCGGTGTGCTGGAAATGATCGCCCGCCTGAAGAAGGATCCGGCCGCGGCACACGTGGACATCATCGGCGGCCAGGCGGCCACCCGCGAAGGCGCCCAGGCACTGATTGACGCCGGTGCCGACGCCATCAAGGTGGGTGTGGGCCCCGGCTCCATCTGCACCACCCGCGTGGTGGCCGGCGTCGGGGTACCCCAGATCACCGCCATCTACGAAGCGTCCAAGGCGGCCATTCCCGCCGGCGTGCCGCTGATCGCCGACGGCGGCCTGCAGTACTCCGGCGACATCGGCAAGGCCATTGTGGCCGGCGCCGACACCGTTATGCTCGGCGGCCTGCTCGCCGGTTCTGCCGAAAGCCCGGGTGACCTGGTGTTCGTCAACGGCAAGCAGTTCAAGTCCTACCGCGGCATGGGCTCCCTGGGTGCCATGCAGTCCCGGGGCAAGAACACCTCCTACTCCAAGGACCGCTACTTCCAGGCCGACGTCCCCAGCGACGAAAAGCTGATCCCGGAAGGCATCGAGGGCCAGGTGCCCTACCGCGGGCCGCTCTCGGCCGTGGCCCACCAGCTGGTGGGCGGCCTGCGCCAGACCATGTTCTACACCGGCGCACGCACCATCCCCGAACTGAAGGCCAAGGGCAAGTTCGTCCGGATCACCCCGGCCGGCCTGAAGGAATCCCACCCGCACGACATCATGATGACTGTCGAGGCACCGAACTACGGTTCACGCCGCTAACCGGTTTCCGGCCAAGGGCAGCTCCTGCGCACTGCGCGGCGGCTGCCCTTGGTGTTTAAGCCTCCCGTCACACACTGGGATAACCTAGGGAGTGTGAGTAACGAGATTGAAATTGGCCGTGGCAAGCAAGGGCGCAGAGCCTACTCCCTGGATGACGTGGCAATTGTGCCCTCGCGGCGTACCCGTGATCCGCAGGACGTCTCGATCAACTGGCAGATAGACGCCTACCAGTTCGAGATGCCGGTCATCGGCGCGCCCATGGACTCGGTCATGTCCCCGGCCTCCGCCATTGCGCTGGGCAAGCTGGGCGGCCTGGGTGTGCTGAACCTCGAAGGCCTGTGGACCCGGTACGAAGATCCGCAGCCGCTGCTGGACGAAATTGCCGAGCTCAGCCGCGACAACTTCAATCCCGCCGCCACCGCCCGCCTGCAGGAAATCTACGACGCTCCCATCCGCGCCGAGCTGATCAGTTCCCGGCTGGCCGAGATGCGCGACGCCGGCGTGACGGTTGCCGGTTCGCTCACCCCGCAGCGCACCCAGGAGTTCTACAAGACGGTCCTGGCTGCCGGCGTCGACGTTTTCGTCATCCGCGGCACCACCGTTTCGGCCGAGCACGTGTCCAAGAACGTGGAACCGCTGAACCTGAAGCAGTTCATCTACGAACTCGATGTCCCCGTAATTGTCGGCGGCGCTGCCGGCTACACCCCGGCCCTGCACCTGATGCGCACCGGCGCCGCCGGCGTGCTGGTCGGCTTCGGCGGCGGAGCCACCACCACCACCCGCCGCGCCCTGGGCATCCACGCCCCCATGGCTACGGCCATCTCCGACATTGCCGAAGCGCGCCGGGACTACATGGATGAGTCCGGCGGCCGGTACGTGCACGTCATTGCCGACGGCGGCATGGGCACCAGCGGCGACATCATCAAGGCCTTCGCCATGGGCGCCGACGCGGTAATGCTCGGTTCCGCGCTGGCCCGCGCCGAAGAGGCGCCGGGGCAGGGCTGGCACTGGGGCCAGGAAGCCCACCACAGCGAGCTGCCGCGCGGCGACAGGGTCCGGCTGGACACCGTGGGACCGCTTCGGGAAGTCCTGTGGGGCCCCTCCCACCACACCAACGGCACCTCGAACCTGATGGGCGCGCTGCGCCGGGCCATGGCGACCACCGGGTATTCGGACCTCAAGGCGTTCCAGCGTATTGAGGTGTTGGTTTCGCCGTACCAGTACAACCTGTAATAACCGCCGCTCATTGCCTAGAGTGGACGCAGCTACGGCAGGACCCTAGAGAGGAACCTTGACCATGTCTGCAGACGCCCTGAGCCCCGAGTACCGGATTGATGCGATGGACCGGCTGCGGTCCACCGCGCAACCCGGAAATGAACTGGACATCCTGATTGTGGGCGGCGGCGTCGTGGGCGCCGGAGCAGCCCTAGACGCCGTAACGCGGGGCTTGAAGGTGGGCATGGTGGAGGCCCGTGACTGGGCGTCGGGAACATCGTCACGGTCCTCCAAACTCATCCACGGCGGCCTGCGCTACCTGGAAATGCTGGACTTCGCCCTCGTGCAGGAGGCACTGAAGGAGCGCGGCCTGCTGCTCCAGCGGATCGCCCCGCACCTGGTGAAGCCCGTGGCGTTCCTGTATCCGCTCACCAAGCGGGTCATCGAGCGGCCCTACGTGGGTGCAGGCATCTTCCTCTACGACACCATGGGCATGACCTCCGGCAATTCCCGGGGCGTGCCCATGCAGAAGCACCTGACCCGCAAGCAGACCCTGCGCATGGCCCCGAGCCTGAAGGATGACGCGATGGTGGGTGCCATCCGCTACTACGACGGGCAGGTGGACGATGCCCGGTACGTGGCCAACATGGTCCGGACCGCGGCGCATTACGGGGCAGCCGTGGTCAACCGCCTGGCCGTGGTCGAGTTCCTGCGCGAGGGGGAGCGGGTGGTTGGCGCCCGCGTCCGCGACCAGGAGACCGGTGCCGAGTTCGATATTGCCGCCAGCCAGGTGGTCAACGCCACCGGTGTATGGACGGACGAAACCCAGGCCCTGGTCACCGACCGCGGCCAGCTGAAGGTCCGGGCCTCCAAGGGGGTGCACCTGGTGGTCCCCAAGGACCGCATCCAGTCCACCGTGGGCATGATCCTGCGGACCGAGAAGTCGGTGCTGTTCGTCATCCCGTGGGGACGGCACTGGATCATCGGCACCACCGACACTGACTGGAACCTGGACAAGGCCCATCCCGCGGCTACCTCGGCGGACATCGACTACATCCTTGAGCATGTGAACCTGGTGCTGAAGACGCCGCTGGGGCGCGCGGATGTGGAGGGGGTCTATGCCGGGCTCCGGCCGCTGCTGGCCGGCGAGAATGACTCCACGGCCAAGCTGTCCCGCGAGCACGTGGTGGCCCACCCCGTGCCCGGCCTGGTGGTGGTGGCCGGCGGAAAATGGACCACCTACCGCGTGATGGCCAAGGACGCCGTTGACGAGGCCGCCCGGGCGCTGGACGAAAAGGTGCCCGAAAGCTGCACCCAGACCATCCCGCTGCTGGGAGCGGTGGGCTACGCGGCGGCCTGGAACCGGCGGCACCGCACCGCCGACGAGTACGGGGTGCACGTAGCCCGGGTTGAACACCTGCTCAACCGGTACGGCTCCATGGCCTACGACGTGCTGGACCTGATCCGCGAGGATCCGGCCCTGGCCGAACCGCTGCCCGGCGCCGACGACTACCTGCGCGCCGAGGTCGTCTACGCCACCACGCATGAGGGCGCCCGGCATGTGGAGGACGTCCTGGCCCGCCGCACACGCATCTCCATTGAGACCTGGGACCGCGGGGTGTCCGCTGCGCCGGTGGCCGCCGAGCTGATGGCTCCGCTGCTGGGCTGGGACGTGGCCCGGGCCGAAAGCGAAGTGGCGCATTACGCGGCCCGGGTGGAGGCTGAACGGCTCAGCCAGGAACAGCCCGACGACAAGAGTGCCGACGCCGCCCGCCTGGCCGCTGAAGACATTGCCCCCAGGATCTAGGCGGAATCGGAAACCTTGGCTGAAGAACTTTCACTGAACGAAGCGGGGGCGGTGCTCACCGAACCTGCGCTGGTGATCCTGGAAATGGAGGCAGCGGACCGGTACGACGCCGCGGCGCAGCTGGCGGCGCGGCTCTACGACACCGGGCGGATCAGTAACCTGGAGGGCTTCCTGGAGCAGGTGCGTGCCCGGGAACACCAGATGGCCACCGGGCTGCCCGGCGGGATCGGGCTGCCCCACGCCCGCAGCGAGTACGTCCGCGAGACATCCATCGCCGTGGGCATAGCCCGGTACGGGCACAGCGTGGATTTCGGTGCCGCCGACGGCCCGGCAACTGTGATCTTGCTCATCGCCACACCTTCTGCGTCCTTCTCCCAGCACCTGGAAGTGCTGGCCACCATTGCGCGGTCCCTGTTCCGGCCCGCCTTCAGGGATTCCCTGCGCCGGGCCAACGATGCCGAGGTTATTGCGGAACTGATCAATTCCTCCCTGGTGTTCTTCGACCACTAGGCACCAGCCAAACGCCATTGGGTTTTCTACAGCCGGACGAAGTACCGTTAACGCGTGCTCAAAACTGCCCTGCAGCCGCGCTGGATAGCCGGCCTGCTCTTTGCCCTAGCAATCTCGACG
The DNA here is from genome assembly GCF_030125565.1 of Arthrobacter sp. zg-Y1143. Taxonomy (NCBI): domain Bacteria; kingdom Bacillati; phylum Actinomycetota; class Actinomycetes; order Micrococcales; family Micrococcaceae; genus Arthrobacter; species Arthrobacter sp. zg-Y1143. Next base: position 230,669 of record NZ_JASKLW010000004.1, read on the forward strand.
GTCTTTGTGCTGTTGAGCCAATGGCAGTTCTCCAGCGCCGAACCGGAGGAGTCCACCGGCCCCCGGGCCACCGAAGACGTCCGCCCGCTGACCGAAGCCTTCACCCCCGGCAAACCGATCTTCGAATCCGAAGCCGACCAGATGGTCTCCTTCACCGGGCATTTTGAACCGGAAAAATCCGTCCTCGTGGAGCAGCGGCTCCAGGACGGACAGGAGGGCTACTGGGTGGTCACCGCCTTCAAGGTCGACGGTGCTCCGGCCGGCGAAGTGATCCCCGTGGTCCGCGGCTGGGTACAGGACCCCGACGACGCCGAGCCGGCCCCGGCCGGTGACGCCGCCGTCGTCGGCCGCCTGCTGCCCACCGAGGCCCCGGTGGCCAAGACCCCCGCAGAGGGCCGTGTTCCATCGCTGTCCACCGCCGAGCTGATCAACCTGTGGGACACCCCGTCGTATTCGGCGTTCGTGACCGCGCATGAGCTCACGGTCGACGGCGTGGCACCGGAGACGGGCAGCATGCAGCCCGTGCAGGTTCAAGCCCAGCCGGAGGAAACCCCGGTCAACTGGCTGAATATTTTCTACGCCCTGGAATGGATTGTTTTCGCCGGTTTCTCCGTGTTCCTGTGGTGGCGGCTGGTGGCCGACGACTACCGGCGCAGCCTTGAGGACGACGAATACGAAGACGAGTATGACGACGACGATGCAGAACCCGAAGCCGACCACCCCAGCAGTGAGGTAACCAAGTGAGCGAATCCGCAGGCACCGCCAAAGCAACCCCGAAGAAAAAGAAGCGCCGGTTCGGGGGTACGCACGCCCAGATCCGCTCCGCCCTGGGGTTCTACAAGGTCTTTGCCTACGTCACCGGCGTGCTGCTGCTGGCCCTGGTGGTAGAGATGGTTGCCAAGTACGGCTTCAATACCGAAATCATTGTGGGCGGGGTCAACCTGTCCATCGGCGTGCTGATCCTGCACGGCTGGATGTACGTGGTTTACCTGCTTTCGGACTTCCGGCTGTGGCAGCTGATGCGCTGGCCGTTCTCCAAGTTCATCCTCATCGCCCTCGGCGGCGTTGTGCCGTTCCTCTCCTTTATTGTCGAGGGACGCGTCCACAAGCAGGTCCTGGCCGAGCTCGACGCCCATCCTGAAGCGGCCAAGCGGTACTAAGCGGACCTGCCGGCCAGCGGATGCAGCAAAGCGTCCGCCGGCCGGTGTGCATGCCCGGCGGCGGGCCGACTATCCTTGAAACGTGACTAATCCCGCGACTGACCCCATTGAAGAGCGGCCCGTCCTTGTTGTGGACTACGGAGCACAGTACGCCCAGTTGATTGCCCGCCGGGTGCGCGAAGCCGACGTCTACTCCGAGGTGGTTCCCCACACCTACACCACCGAGCAGCTGCTGGCGAAGAACCCGGCTGCCATCATCCTTTCCGGCGGCCCCTCCAGCGTTTACGCCGAAGGCGCCCCGACCGTGCACACCGACCTGTTCGAAGCCGGCGTGCCCGTATTCGGCATCTGCTACGGTTTCCAGGCCATGGCTGCCGCCCTGGGCGGCAAGGTGGCCAAGACCGGCCTGCGCGAGTACGGCTCCACCGATGCCCGCGCCGTCGGCGGTGCCCGGTCCATCCTCGAGGGGACCCCCGAGGAGCAGAACACGTGGATGAGCCACGGCGACAGCGTCCAGGAAGCCCCGGAAGGCTTCGACGTTCTAGCCAGCACTGCCGGAGCACCGGTGGCGGCCTTCGCGAATGAGGAAAAGGGCCTCTACGGCGTGCAGTGGCACCCCGAGGTCAAGCACTCCGCCCACGGCCAGACCGTGCTGGAGAACTTCCTCTTCAAGGGCGCCAAGCTGGACCGCAGCTGGACCACGGGCAACATCGTGGAAGAGCAGGTTGCCCGCATCCGCGCCCAGGTCGGCACTTCCCGGGTTATCTGCGGACTCTCCGGCGGCGTCGACTCCGCTGTAGCCGCCGCCCTGGTCCAGCGCGCCGTCGGCGACCAGCTGACCTGTGTCTTCGTGGACCACGGGCTGCTGCGTGAAGGCGAAGCCGAGCAGGTGGAACGCGATTTCGTGGCCGCCACCGGCGTCAACCTGTATGTGGCCAACGAGCAGGAGCGCTTCCTGAGCGCACTTGCCGGGGTGTCGGATCCGGAGACGAAGCGCAAGATCATCGGCCGCGAGTTCATCCGGGCCTTCGAAGAAGCCGAGCGGGCCATCATGGCCAAGGCCGAAGCCGAGGGCGAGCCCATCCGCTTCCTGGTCCAGGGCACCCTGTACCCCGACGTCGTCGAGTCCGGCGGCGGTGAAGGCGCAGCCAACATCAAGAGCCACCACAACGTGGGCGGGCTGCCCGAGGACATGAAGTTCGAACTCGTGGAGCCCCTGCGGGCGCTGTTCAAGGACGAAGTCCGCGCCGTGGGTGCCGAGCTCGGCCTGCCCGCCGAAATCGTGGGACGCCAGCCGTTCCCCGGCCCCGGCCTGGGTATCCGCATTGTCGGCGAGGTCACCAAGGAACGCCTGGACCTGCTCCGCCGTGCCGACGCCATTGCCCGCGCCGAGCTGACCGCTGCCGGCCTGGACAACGAGGTGTGGCAGATGCCGGTGGTCCTGCTCGCCGACGTACGCAGCGTGGGCGTGCAGGGCGACGGCCGGACCTACGGCCACCCCATCGTCCTGCGCCCGGTCTCGAGCGAAGACGCAATGACAGCCGACTGGTCACGCCTGCCGTACGACCTGCTGGCACGTATTTCCAACCGCATCACCAACGAGGTGGACGGAATCAACCGCGTAGTGCTGGATGTCACGTCCAAGCCACCGGGAACAATCGAGTGGGAATAGCGTAAAAAGCTGGGGACGGCCATTTTGGCCGTCCCCAGCTTCGTATCCGGTGCTGCCCGGTACCGTTCCCGGTGTTGGCCCCTCTGTTTGTCCCCCGCGTTGCTATGTTCGGGAAACCGTGCCCGACGCGATAGTTTTGAACGTATGCCAATTTGGTCGAAAACGCGCGGAAGTGCAGAAAAGAGGGCACTAGTGTCTGAGCAGAATACCGGGGAGAATCCCTCGGACTTCCTGCTGCCGTGGCTGGGACAATTGGGACAGCACGCCGGAACGGACACTTTGCTGCATTTCACCCCCTCAGCCGCGAACAGCATCGACCTGACGCACGCGCATCCCTCCGGCCTGGCCCAGCTGCTGGCCGGCCGCCGCACCCGCCTGTCCACGCTGCTGCGGGACCCGGATCAGTACGGTGCCGCCATGAAGGCCGGGCGCCTGCTTCGCGCCAAGATTTACGAGCTGGGCACCGACCGCGGCATCGACGTTGGGTACATGGCCGCCGGTACCGCCTCCTGGCGGTACGCCTCGGACGAGGCACTGCGCCCCGAGTCGCTCACCGCGCCGGTGCTGCTGACCCCCGTGGCCCTGACCATCCATGCCTCCCAGGATGACTACGAACTCCAGCTGACCGAAAAGGCAGCACTGAACCCCGCGCTGGTACGCCACCTGCAGCAGGAACAGGGCCTGGACATCGACGTCGACGCCCTGACCCGCCTGGCCTACGGCACCGCCCGCTTCGATCCGCACCCGGTGCTGGAACGGCTCCGTGCCGTCACCGGCAGCGTCCGCGGCATCAACATCGAGCACCGGCTGCTGGTATCCACCTTCGCCGACCTGGCGGACCTCGCCGAGGACCCGGCGCTGGACCCCGCGCACCCGATCCTCCGCGCGCTGATCGACGCCGCCCGCGACGGTTCTGCCGCGCCGGCCTCCGCCCGGCCGCTGGACCTGCCGCCGCTGGACGACCGCGACCCCGCAGACGAACTGCTGATCCTCGACGCGGACCGGCAGCAGCAGGAAGTCCTGGACCTGGTCAATGCCGGGCAGTCCCTGGTGGTCTCGGCTCCGGCCGGCACCGGGCAGACCCAAACGGCCCTGAACGCCGTCGCGGCCCTGGCCAACGCGGGCAAGTCAGTGCTCGTGGTTGCCGAACGCCGCGGCACCCTGAACCAGTTCGTGTCCGAACTCGATGCCCTGCAGCTGGGCTCCCTGGTCCTGCAGGTCAACGCAGGCCTCACCCAGCAGCAGCTCAAGGACCAGCTGATCCGGGCCATCGTGCGCAACGAGAAAGCCCAGGCCCCGGAAGTAGCGGGCCTGCACAAGGTCCTGCTCGAAAACCGGCACCAATTGCGGGACCACGTCAAGTCCCTGCACAACGTGCGCCGCCGCTGGGGCTGCTCGCCGTACCAGGCCATGCAGTCCCTGGCGGAGCTGACCAGCATGAGCCCCGCGCCGGCCACCACCGTCCGGCTCAAGCGGAGCGTGCTGGACAGCATCACGGACCGCACTGAGCTGACCGGACGCCTGCGCCGGTCCGCCGAACTGGGCAGTTTCAGCCGCGCGGCCACCACCAGCCCCTGGTACGGTGCCAAGCTGCTCAACCGCAAGGAAACCGAAGAAGCCTACGCGCTGACCCAAACCCTTGCCACGGACCTGCCCGCCCTGCGCGCGAAGGTCCAAGACGTAGCCGAGCACTCCGAAATCCGTTTGGGCGAAACCTTCGCACAGTGGGGCGAACAGCTGGAACTGCTGGTCGCCGTGCGCGAAAGCCTGGACAAGTTCACGCCGGATATTTTCGACCGCCCGGTCACCGACCTGATTTCCGCCACCGCCTCTTCTTCCTGGCGGCGCGAGCGCGGAATCGACATGAGCTCGATGACCCGTTCCCGCCTGCGCCGGGTGGCCAAGGAATATGTGCGTCCCGGCGTCCACATCTCGGACCTGCACGCGTCCCTGACCGAAGTGCAGCAGCAGCGGGCCACCTGGACCCGGTACGCCACCACCCAGCGCCACCCCTCGGTACCCACCGGCCTGGCGGAGATCAACCGGTCCTACGTGTTGGTCAAGAACCAGCTGGACACCCTGACCGGGATCCTGGCCGAGACGCCGCTGCACCCTGACCTGGCTTCCCTGCAGCTGGATGAGCTGGAGAAACAGCTCAGCGAGCTGGCAGGGGACCGCCAAACACTGGAAACGCTGCCCGAGCGCACCCTGCTGCTGGATGAAATGCGGGCCCAGGGCCTGGGCGAACTGCTGGATGACCTGGCCGAACGGCAGGTCCAGCCCAAGCACGTGGGTTATGAACTGGAACTGGCCTGGTGGCAGTCCGCGCTGGAAGCCATGATCAGCGGTGATGATTACCTGGCCATGTCCGACGGCAACAGCCTGCGCCGCCTGGAAGCGGAATACCGGCTCGCGGACAACGCCCACATCGCCTCTGGCAGTGCCCGCCTGCGCTGGAGCCTGGCCTCACGCTGGCGTTCCGGCGTCGACCGCTCCGCGGGAGCTGCCAACCAGCTGCGCGAGCTGATCAAGGACGGCGAGCTGTCCCTGGACAGCCTCTGCGAGCAGTCCGAGGAACTCGTCTCGGCCCTGCTGCCCGTGTGGGCTGCCAGCCCCCTGGTGCTGCCGATGGTCCTGCCCGAGGACCGGCGCTTCGACACGGTGGTCCTGCTGGATGCCGAGTCCACCAGCCTGCAGTCCGCGGTGCCCGCCCTGGCCCGCGCCTCCCAGGTCATTGCCTTCGGCGACAGCTGGCTGGGCGGACCGCGGCCGTTCACCATTGGTGTGGAACCGGCCGGGGCGCCGCTGCAGCACGTTGAACTGCTCAGTGCGTTTGACGCACTGGAGCGTGTGCTGCCCACCCGAACCCTGTCCACTGTGTACCGGGGGACTGACAAGGCGCTGCTGCGCCAGCTCAGCGACTCCTTCTATGACGGCCGGCTCTCCATGGTGCCGAGCGCTGAAGAGGTCACCAGCGGCCACCGTTCCCTGTCCGTGGAATACCTGGCCGACGGTACCGGCATGCCCAGTGCCGACCATGAGGGTGTGGAAAGCGTGGCGGCCGAGGTCAACCGCGTGGTCGACCTGGTCTTTGAACACATCCGCCGCCGCCCGCACCACTCCCTGGGTGTTATCACGGCCAGCCCGCGCCATGCCGTCCGGGTAGCCGAGGCCATCCGTGTACAAATGGCCAACTTCCCCTGGGCAGCTGACTTCTTCACCGCCAAAACCGAGTCCTTCCGGGTGGTTCCGGTGGACCGGGCCGTGGGAATGGTGCGCGACTGCGTGATCTTCTCCCTGGGCTTCGGCCGCACCCCGCACGGCCGTGCGCTGCACAACTTCGGCCCCCTCTCGGCACCGGACGGACGCAAGAAATTCGTCACGGCCATGACCCGCGCCCGCTACAAGCAGCATGTACTCACCTGCTTCCAGCCGGCGGACCTGGACCGGACCCGGCTGGGATACGGAGCGCTGGACTTCTACGAACTGATCAAACGCGAACTGGAGCCGGAAACGGCCAAGGCCGTGGAAGGACCGGCAACCGGTGGCATCATGGAAGAGGACCCGCTGGTCGCGGACCTGGTCGAGCGCCTGCGCGGACGGGGCGCCAAGGTGTGGGACCACTACGACGGCGCCATCGACATTGTCGCGGCCGCGCCCCTGACCGGAGACTCGGCCAGCATGTCGGTTCCGCTGGCTATTGAGTCCGACGGCACGGACCGGTACCGGGCCATGTCCGTCCGGGAACGCAGCCGCCTGCGTCCGCAGCTGCTGGAGCGCCGCGGTTGGCGGTACATGCCGTTGTGGACCATTGAGGTCTTCAGCGATCCGTCGGCCTGCGCCGACTTGGTCGGCCGCTACCTGGGGCTGCCCGAAACGGACCATGCGGCACCGCAGCCGGTGAACCGCGGAGCGGCGGCCGGCAGCACCGGCACGCAGCCGGGCGGCAGCGCCACCGTCACGGTGACCCCGCACGGCAGCAGCCGGATGCGCGATCGGAGGGCCGGATCCCTTCCGGAGAGCACGCAAGGAGAATGAAGCAGTGATGAAGCACCAGGAGCCGCACGGTTCCGGTGACGGCAACGAGCAGCCGTCGCCGGAGCATGCGGCACCGCGCCGGCGCGGCAACCGCCGTGCAGGATCGATCGGGCCAACAGGGCTGGTTCCGGTCAAGGCCAAGGAGGACGATCCCAGGGTGTGGGGCGACGGTCCGGAGGACCGTGACTCCTGGCTGCTGGAGCAGCGGCCGCCGCACTGGGGCTGACTCCCTTCCGCCCGCGGGGGGCTACCCTCCCGTGAGGACCAGGTATATCCCGCGGGTTCCGGATGCCGCAGTAAGCCGGGCCGCGTCCTCATGGTTGGCGGCAACCACCACCAGGCCTTCGCCGGCGCTTGCCGTCCAGTCGCCGGATGCGGAGCCGGCACCGGGGAAACCTGCCCCGGGGGAGGCGCCGGAGACCCACAGCACCGGAACCGCCGTAGCAAGAACCACAGCGCCGTCCTGCGCGGCACTGTCCTGCGCTGCCGCGCCCGCGCTGTAGTCCGCCTCGCCGGACGCCGCCACCACGGTGACCAGTTGACCCGGCCCCAGCAGGCCGAGCACCGAAGGATCAGCCGGGCGAAGGGGGACGGCAACCGTGCCGGGTGGTGCCCCTGCCAGCAGTCCCGAACCGGCGAGCGAGATTTCAGTAACGGGACTGCCCCGTAACAGCGGCGTGGCCAGGCGCCGCCCCACCAGCGGTTCGAGAGTGTCATGGGCGCCGGGCGGAACAGTTTCGGAGGGGATGCTGGCAGTTGCCAGTGATCCGGCCTCCAGCACCGCGCCGGCCGGCAGGTCCCGGGCGGCACGGACCACCACGGTCCGCTCCGCGTCCGGCGGAATCAGTGCCTGGATCGCAATGCCGGCAGCAGCGCAGCAGGCCAGGGCAGCCAACAGCCTGCGGCGGCGCGCGACGAAGCGGCGCAGGCGTCGTCGTCGGCTGTGTGGATGCACGCCCAAGGCGCGGTCGCCGGTGAAAAGAGACGGGGCGGAACCTGGGGGGCCGGGAACAATCCGGCGTCGAAAAGGCATGCCGCCACGCTAGGCGCGGTGCGGCCCTCCAAAGGCGCCGGGGGAGCGGCGGGGTGGCGGCGATGCCCGCCCGCGGAGGGAAGGCCTGCTGTGGAGGCGGGGTCGGCCTAGGCGGGGGAGGAGGTTGCCGCGGCGGAAGAAGTGCCGCTTTCGGCCTTGGCGGCCGGCGCCGGGCCGGCGTCGGCCTTGGCAGGTGCAGCCGGGACGGAGGAAGCTGCGTCGCGGGAATCGGTGCGGTAGAAACCGGATCCCTTAAAAACAACTCCAACGCTGTTGAATTTCTTGCGAAGACGGCCGCCGCATTCGGGGCAGACCGTCAGGGAATCTTCGCTGAAGGACTGCTGGATATCGAACGAATGGGAGCAGTCCTTGCAGGCGTAGGCGTACGTGGGCACTCTGTAATCCTCCTTGGCACTCTATGGCCTTGAGTGCTAAGTATACATGCGTTAAACCGGTACTTTCCGCCAAGCAGCAGGGGTCAGCACAGCGTCCACGGCCGCATCCAGGGGGGTTGTTTCAAAGGTACCGGCAGGGACGAATTCCTGCTCGAAGACCACGGCCACCGCGGGTGCTGCGTTGCCGTCGGCCCGCAGCTGCGCCAGGAACCGGTCGTAATAGCCGCCGCCCTTTCCCATCCGGCCCCCGGCCTCATCGGCGGCAAGTGCGGGAACAAACACCAGGTCGAGGCCGGGCAGATCGGCGGCCGCGTAGCGGGGTCCGGCCGGTTCCATCAGGTTCGGATAGATCCCGGGCACCATGTCGATACCGGGTGTCCAAGAGCACCACGACAACTGGCGGCCGGGTTCGCAGACCGGCGCCACCACGTGGAAGCCGGCCCCGTGCAGGGACGGCAGCAGCAGGCCGGTTCCCGGTTCGGTGCCAACGGAGAGGTAGCAGGCGACCGTAGCGCCGGCGGGCAGCAGCTCGCAGACGCCGTCCAAGCCCCGGACGGCGAGGCCACGGGCCGCTGCGGTCCGCTCGGCATCCGTCAGCCCACGGCGGTTCTGCAGGAATTCCTGCCGTGCCTGGTCCTTTGTCAGTTGGCGCATAAGGCCTATTGTCCCAATAGCACGCTTATTTGGTGCAACCTGAGCACACTTGGGTAGTCTTACGACTATGACGACGTCGCGCCCCACCATAACCAAAGCCGTAATCCCCGCCGCTGGTCTCGGTACCCGCTTCCTGCCCGCCACCAAGGCAATGCCGAAGGAAATGCTCCCGGTGGTGGACAAGCCCGCCATCCAGTACGTGGTTGAAGAAGCCGTTAACGCGGGCATGTCGGACATCCTGATGATCACCGGACGGAACAAGCGCTCGCTCGAGGACCACTTCGACCGCGTGCCGTTCATCGAGAAGACCCTGGAAGACAAGGGCGACTTCGACAAGCTCGCAATGGTGCGTGCAGCGTCGGAGCTCGGCGAGATCCACTACCTCCGCCAGGGCGACCCGAAGGGACTGGGCCACGCCGTGCTGCGCGCAAAGCTGCACGTGGGCGACGAGCCCTTCGCGGTCCTGCTGGGCGATGACCTCATTGACGCCCGGGACGAGCTGCTCGAACAGATGGTGGCCGTCCAGGCCAAGACCGGCGGGTCGGTGATTGCCCTGATCGAGGTCGACCCCGAGCAGATCAGTGCCTACGGCTGCGCCGACATCACCGTAGTGGAAGGCGAGGACTACGTCCGCGTCAACGAGCTTGTCGAAAAGCCAGACGCCGCTGACGCCCCGTCCAACCTGGCCGTGATCGGCCGGTATGTGCTGCACCCCTCCGTCTTCGAGGTCCTGGAGCAGACCGGCCCGGGCCGCGGCGGGGAGATCCAGTTGACCGACGCACTGCAGACCCTTGCCTCCGCCGAGGGAGAAGGCGCGGGTGTATACGGTGTGGTCTTCCGTGGACGCCGCTACGACACCGGCGACAAGATGAGCTACCTCAAGGCCGTGGTGACCCTGGCCTCCGAGCGTGAGGACCTGGGCCCCGGACTCCGCGAGTGGCTCAAGGACTTCACCGGTACGTTCGAAGCCTAGAACCCGCGATGCAGGGTCCTGCGTGGCCGGTGAGGCTGGAGAGCGACGACGTTGTGCTCCGGCCGATCCGGCACCGCGACCGGCGTGAATGGACTGACGTCCGTGCACGCAATTCAGCGTGGGTCGGTCCCTGGGAAGCGACCAATCCCGTACCGGGCGGCGAACCGCCCACCTATGGGGAGATGGTGCGCAGCCTCAATAGGCAGGCGCGGCAGGACTCCGCGCTGCCGTTCGTGATTACCGAGCGGCAGGATCCTGCCCGCGCTCCGGCTATCGTGGGGCAGTTGACGGTCTCCAGCATTGTGTGGGGATCCGCGCGGATGGCTACGCTGGGCTACTGGGTGGACCAGGCGCGTGCCGGCCGCGGCATTGTCCCCACCGCCGTCGCCCTGGCCACTGATTACTGCTTCTCCGCACTGGGCCTGCACCGGATGGAAATCAATATCCGGCCCGAGAACCGGCCCAGCCTGCGGGTGGTGGAAAAACTCGGTTTCCGTGATGAGGGAATGCGCCTGCGCTACCTGCACATCGACGGAGAATGGACCGACCACCGCAGTTTTGCCCTGACCGCGGAGGAAGTGCCGGAGGGGCTCTTGAACCGGTGGAATGCCCGCCGGCACAGTTAGGCAACTTTTTTCACACCGGACACGCCGACACACCGCACTGAATGCGGGGGCCGGTGCCCGGGAGCTTCTACCGTCGTAGATGTGGACTTCCCTCTTAACAGCTCCCTGAACAGCTCTTTGGCGCTGGCACTTGCCGTGGCGCTGTGGCTGTTCTGGGTGGGTCCCTATTTCTTCCGGCGACCAGCCGCCGAATCGCTGGCGGCTGGATTCTCCGCCGCCGCCGTCACCACCGTCCGACCGCCCGCCTCGCCGGGCACAGGGTTCCAGGGGAACATCATGAATACCAGCAGCCACACACCCAGCGGGGGCGGGTTCCCACACGGCCGGGAGCCGGGAACGACGGCGCGTCCGACGTCGGCGGCGCCCCTGCGGATCCGGACCGGCAGGACCGTCCTGGCGGCTGTCGGGTTCATTGCGCTGCTGGCCATTCCCTTGGGTGCGGTCCTCGCAGCCGTCACCTCGGTTTCCTGGCTGCTGCCGGTGGCCGGGCTTGCCGTAACGGCAGTGGTGGTGTCCGCCCTGCGTTCGCTCGCGCTGCGGGACCGCCGCCGCCGGATGGAGAACGCCTTCCGTGCCGCCATGGGTCCGTTGCCGCAGAACCGTGCAGCCGTTCAGGACAGCAGCGCCGACGGTGCAGCAGTTGGTACCGCCGCCCGGGCAGTACCAGCCGAACCACAGAAAGAAACCGTCCTCTTCGACCGTGAATCCGCCGCTTCCCCTCACACCGGTGCTTCCACGGAAACGGGCGTTTCGACCGAAATGGACACCGCCCCGGGCGCCGAAGCAGCTCCCGCCGCCGCAGCACCGACAGCTCCTGCCCCGTTCACTGCGGAGGAACTGCGCGCGGAGGCCCTGAAGGTGGCCGCTGCGGCTCAGCCGGTCAAGCCCGGCACCAGCCCGTGGCAGCCGGTGGAGGTTCCCAAGCCGATCTACGTGGACGCGCCCAAGGCTGAACGCCGCGCGCCCGAACCCATTGCCCTGCCCGAGCCCCCGCGTCCCCTCACGAAGACTCCGCTGCGCCCGGGCGCTGTCCCGGCTCCGGCCGCCCAGGAACGGCCGGAAACCGGCAAAATCAACCTCGACGACGTTCTGCAGCGCCGGCGGGCCTAGCGCCGCACGCGGCCCAGCGATGGCATCCGGGAGTTCCGGTCCCGGCCGGGCGTCCGACGCCGTGGCAGTTTTTGCCGGTGCGGCCATGCGCGGGCCTCTTCAGCAGATGCTGGCAGACCGCGGACTGCGGCTGCGGGAATGGGCCCACCTGCGCAGCCACCACCGTCCCGGAGGAGCCGTTTCGGCCCTCTACCGCGTACGGTGCGGCACCGGGAACGCCGGCAGCAAAACCGGGCCGGATGACTTGACCCTCCATATCGGGGTTACCACTGCCGCTGTCACAGCCATGGATACCGCCCCGGGCCTTACCCGGGCACGGATCGCCGGGCTGGACCTGCGCATGTGGCTGCATCCGCATGACCCGGTGCTGGCGTCACTGCCTTGGGCCGTGGACGCCGGGGCCGTGGGTCAGGACGTCTTCGGAACCGGCAGCCCGGCCCGGTTGTCCCTGGTGGCTTACCGGCCGTTGCGCCGGGCCGTGGTGCGGGCTGAGCATGCCGGCAGTACGGCCTACCTGAAGCTCCTGCCGAAGCCGCTGCTGCCGGGACTGAGGCAGCGGCACCAGCTGCTCGCTGCGGCGGGCCTTCCCGTGCCGCCGCTCCTTCCGGTGCCCCCTGCGCACGCCGGTGATGCGGTGGCCCTGGGCGGGCTGGCCGGCATCTCGCTCTTCCGCCTTCTGGCCTCCAGTACTGCGCTCCCGGCGGGGACCGCTATCCCGGCACCGGAGACCCTTCTGCAGTTGTTGGATGAGCTTCCCGCTGCCGCGCTGGAGCTTCCGCACCGGCATGCCTGGGCGGAGCGGGCGGGCGACTACGCCTGCACCGCGGCCGCGGTGCTGCCCGCCGAGGAAGGCCGGATCCGGGAACTGGCAGCTGGCATCCAGGAGGTCCTGGTGTCCGCCCCGGCCGGTCCAACCGTGCCCGTCCACGGGGATTTCCACGAAGGAAACCTGCTGGTCACCGGTTCCGAGGTGACGGGTTTGCTGGACGTGGACGGGCTGGGTCCGGGCAAACGCGCCGATGACCTGGCCTGCATCATGGGGCACCTGTCCGTCCTTGCGGCTGCCCATCCGCACCTGCCGCACCTGGGCGAAACATTGCTGCGCTACCGGCTGGTCTTCGAAGAATTGGTTGATCCGGCATCCCTGGCCGCCCGGACCGCCGGAGTGGTGCTGACCCTGGTGGCCGGCTCCCGCCCGGTGCGCGGAACGAGCCGCGTCCAGCAGGCTCGGCTCAGGCTGGAGACCGCCCGGCAGCTGCTGCGGACGGCGCAAGGCTGACCGGAGGCAACGCGCGCCGGCGGGCCGGGAAGGGATCATTCGCGGGGCGGAACCAGCTTTTCCAGCAGCGGCTCGGTGCGGTAGGGAATGTGCTCATGCAGGGCCAGCACGGTTTCGGTCCGAATGACTCCCTTGATCCGCAGCACCGACCGCAGGGCCTGCTGCAGCTGCTGGGTGTCGGTGGCGGTGAGCCGGCACCACACGTCTCCGCGGCCGGATATTTCGTGTACCTCCAACACCTGCGGCAGGGTCCGCAGCCCGGCAATGACGCCGTCCAGTTCGCGGTGGGTGACCTCAATGGTCACGAAGGCCTGGACGTCGTAGCCGAGCTGGGACAGGTCCACGTCGCGCCCGGCCGGGCGGATGACGCCGGCCCGCATCAGGTGCCGCACATGGCTCTGCGCAGTGTTGCGGGCTACGCCGAGCTTTTCGCTCAGGTCGCTGATCTGGACCCGGGGGTCCCTTACCAGTTCCAGCAGCAGGCGGCGGTCCAGTGCGTCCAGATTGGCCATTTAGCGCATCTCCGGTCAGTGTGGGGCGGTCATATTGAGCAGATCAATCAAATGTTCACTCTAGTCTCTACTGACTGGTCGCTGACACTTCATCCTGTAGGAGCATTAGCTACAAATAGGACGGAAGTACCCAGTGACAGTGCTCAGTGAGCTGCGCATGCAGCCCGCCGCCCGGACCACCCGGAAGGAGTGGGACGCCGCCATACGTCCCCGGCTTATCCTGACGCTGGCGGTGATGAGCACCCTGCTGATCGGCGCCAACCTGGCCACCCCGCTGTATCCGCTGCTGGGGGACTCCCTTGGGCTGTCCTACTTCGGCGTTACGCTCGCCTTTGCCTCCTACGTGCTGGTCCTGGTGGCCGGCCTGCTGCTGGTGGGCCACTGGTCCGATTACATTGGCCGCCGCGCCGCGCTGGTGGTGGCCGGCGTCGTTTCCCTCGCCGGGGGACTGGTCTTCGGCACTGCCACCGGCGTCGGCGCCCTGATGGCGGGCCGCGCCCTGCAGGGTGCTTCCGTGGCCTTGGCCACCGGAGCCAGCTCCGCGGCGCTGCGGGAACTGCTGCCGCATAAGCCCGAATGGGCCACCCGCTTTACGCTGCTGGTGTCGGCCGGCGGGGTGGCGGCGGGCCCGGTGATCGGCGGCGTGCTGTCGCTGCTGCCGGCACCCACCATGACGCCGTTCCTGATCCACTCCGCCGTCCTCGCCGCCCTGCTGGTTCCGCTGTGCCTGCTCAAGGCCCGCCCCGCCATTTCGCTGAGCGAGGGCCGGCCGCTGGCCATGCTGCGGCCGCGCAAGCCCGCCGTGTCGCACCGGGCGCGGACACAGTTCTGGATTGCCTCCATCACGGGGTTCCTCAGCTTCGCCGCCTTCGGGTTCTGCCTTTCGCTGGCCCCCACCTATTTCTCCTCGATTGCCGGCACCACCTGGCGCCCGGCCATCGGCCTGCTGGCTGCGCTGGCCCTGGGCGCGTCGGCCGTCAGCCAGCTCACCGGCATCCGCGGAAGGTTTACCGCACCGGTGGGCCTCACCATGATGGGGCTGGGCATTGCGCTGATTCCGGTGGCCGGGGCCACCGGCAGCCTGGTCCTCCTGACCGTTGCCTGCCTGGCCGCCGGATTCGGCCAGGGCATGGCCTTCCGCGTGGTCTTCAATGAAGTCGCCGCCGCCGTGGAAGCTGCCGAACATGCCCGCATCATCAGCACCGTCTACGTCATCACCTACCTGGGCAGCGCTTTGCCGGTGCTCGGCCTCGGAGCGGCCGGCGGCATCTGGGGACTGGAGCCGTCCGTGGCCTGGTTCTCCGGCATCATCACCGCCGCCTGCCTCACGCTGGCCGTCCTGAGCCTGCGGCGGGCACGGCGCACGCACGCCCGCTGACACCTGTGCCGGTTCGCCGGATCCCGGCGGGAAAGTAGGCTGGACGAATGCATGTTCTCCCCAGCACCAACCCCGCCGACGGCATTGCCATCGGCCTCGACATCGGCGGCACCAAAACACACGGCATCCGGCTGCAGGGCGGCACCGTCACGGCCGAGGCCCGGACGGGAAGCGCCAACGTGCAGAACGTTTCCGTGGACGCGGCCCGGGCGGCCCTCGCGGAGATCTTCGCGCAGCTCGGCACCGACGGCGTGGGAACCGTAGTGGCCGGTTCCGGCGGAGTGGACACTCCCGGAGACGAGGCCGCGCTGCGGGCGCTGATCGCCGAACACGTGCCCGACGCCGTCGTCCGGGTTATCCACGACACCCGCCTGATCCTCGCTGCGGGGGAAGCCGCTGAAGGGATTGCCGTCATCGCCGGCACCGGCTCCGTAGCCTGGGGGATAAACGCATCGGGCCGTCAGGCCCGTTCCGGCGGCTGGGGTTACCTCCTGGGGGATGAAGGAAGCGGCTACTGGGTGGGGCGCGAAGCTGTCCGCCACGTGCTGCGGCACAGCGACCTCGAACGGACACCGGACGCGCTGACCAACGCGCTGCTGCCGGCCTGCGGAGTGGCCGAGCCGGCCGAACTCATCGGAAAGTTCCACGGCTCCACTGACCGCCGCTACTGGGCGGGCAAAGCGGGGCTGGTCTTCGAGGCGGCGCGGGCGGGAGATCCGGCCGCAGCCGACATTGTGCACGCTGCAGCCGAATACCTCGCCGGAACCATCCTTGACGTCGCCCGCCTCCTGAAGACCGCCGGGCCTGTGGTGATCGGCGGCGGGCTCGGGACGCACCAGCCGCTGCTGCAGGACCTGCTGCGGGACCGGTTGTCCGCAGCCGGGTTGACCGATATCCGCTTCCTTTCCGGGGACCCTGTGTTCGGTGTGGCGTATCTGCTGGCGAACCAGGCCCGCAGTACCGGCGCGGAGAGCTGAAATGGCCGCCGCCGAATTCGACGTCCGGGTGGGCGCGTACGGCAGGCTGCTGCACGCACTGCGGATCATTTACCGGGCCAGCCCCGAAGGCGGAGAACTGCGCAATGAAACGGGCGGAAGCACTGACCAAGCCGCATGGTTTCCGCTGGAGGGCATCAGTACGCTGGAGCGAACCGGGCTGGTGGATGCCGGATTGCGCCTGCTCGCCGCCGCACCGCCCCTCACTCCGCCCATCACACGGTATGCCCGCCCTGCTGGACGCACGCCGCACCTGTGAAATACCGTGATGCTTCACGGCACGCCGCGAGCTGCCAACGCACCGGCATCCCTGGGCCTGGTATACCTGGGCCCGGCATCCCTGAACCCGGCATTCCTGAATCCGGCATTCCCACGCCATGGCACCCCACGGAAGGCACGCACCATGACCCCGCCGCCAGACCCCGCTGTTACCGGCCAGCATGCATCGGGCAGCCCTGCCGGAACCCCCATGATCCGCTTCCGCGCGGTGACCAAGACCTACGGGGACGCCGCGCCCGCCGTCAACAACCTGGACCTGGACATCGAGCGGGGCTCGATCACCGTTTTTGTCGGCCCCTCGGGCTGCGGCAAAACCACGTCGCTGCGCATGATCAACCGGATGGTGGAACCCACTTCGGGCACCGTTGAGGTGGACGGCCGGGACGTATCGGATGTGCCGGCCGCGCAGCTGCGCCGCTCCATGGGCTACGTGATGCAGTCCTCGGGGCTGCTGCCGCACCGCACCGTGCTGGACAACGTGGCCACCGTGCCGCGGTTGAACGGGACCTCACGCACAGCGGCCCGCCGCCGGGCCGCGGAACTGCTCGACGTCGTCGGACTGGCCCGTACCCTGGGGGACCGGTATCCGGGGCAGCTGTCCGGCGGCCAGCAGCAGCGCGTGGGCGTGGCCCGTGCCCTTGCCGCGGATCCGCCCGTGCTGTTGATGGACGAGCCCTTCAGCGCGGTGGACCCGGTGGTGCGCGCCGAACTGCAGGAGGAACTGCTGCGCCTGCAGCAAGACCTGTCCAAGACCATCGTGTTCGTCACGCACGACATTGACGAGGCCACCATCCTGGGGGACAAGGTGGCCGTTTTCGGCATCGGCGGCAGGCTGGCCCAGTACGCCGCTCCCGAGGAGATCCTCCGCGCGCCGGTGGATGATTTCGTGGCCGGTTTTGTGGGCCGCGACCGCGGCTTCCGGCACCTGTCCTTCCAGAACGGGGACGCGGTGCCGGTGCACCCGGTGCAGCTGGTCGACGTCGCACAACTGCAGGACCCGGCCCTCCAGGTCCGGGACGGCTGGGCACTGTGCGTAGATGCCGGCGGCGCACCGTTGGGCTGGGTGCCGGTAGCCGGTCGCAGCGCCGTCACCGGTGCCGGGGACCTGGTGCCCGGGGGTTCGCTGTATCCCGAAGGTGAAAGCCTGCGCCGCGCGCTGGACGCTGCCCTGTCCTCGCCCTCGGGCCTGGGTGTGGCAGTCGACGGTGCCGGCCGGGCCGTTGGCGTGGTGAAGGCGGCCGAAGTCCTGGCCCTGATCGAAGCGGCCAGGCTCGCGCGGAGCGGCAGCTGACATGGAGTGGTTCCAGGCCCACCTCGACGACGTGCTGCGGCTCAGCGCCCTGCACCTGTACCAGGCCGTGCTGCCCCTGCTGATCGGGGTGCTGATCGCCCTGCCGGTGGCCCAGCTGGTCCGGGGGCGGCCGAAAATCCGCGGCTTTGTCCTCTCGGCAGGTTCCCTGCTCTACACGATTCCCTCGCTCGCACTGTTCGTCACGCTGCCGGCCATCCTGGGGACCCGCATCCTCGACATGGCCAACATCATCATCGCCCTAACCATCTATGCCGTGGCACTGATGCTGCGGGTGGGCATTGATGCCTTCGATTCGGTGGACGACGGCGTCCGGCAGGCCGCCGTGGCCATGGGGTACCGCCCGCTGCGCCGCTTCCTGACCGTTGACCTGCCGCTGTCCGTTCCGGTGCTGATCGCCGGGCTGCGGGTGGTCTCGGTGAGCAACATTTCCATCGTCAGCGTGGGCGCGCTGATTGGCGTCGAGAATCTCGGTTTCTTCTTCAGCGACGGGCTGCGCCGCTACTTCGTGACGGAAATTGTGGTGGGCATCCTCGCCACCCTGGTCCTGGCCCTCGTGATGGACATGGTTTTTGTCCTGCTGCAGCGGTCCCTGACCCCGTGGCTGCGTGCCGGCAAGGGCAAAGGCACCCGCTCTGGCGGCGGCCCGCACGGCCGCAGCGGACCGGGGCAGGCCCCGCGCCCGGCACCCCTGGCAGCGGCTCCTGAAGCCGCTTTGAAGGGAGCATGACCATGGCCGTTCCGCACACCGATTACACCAGCACCAATGCGCTGGGACAGGGCTGGGAGTGGCTGACCGACCCGGCCAACTGGAACGGAGCCGCCGGCATCCCGGTACGGGTCCTGGAGCACCTTCAGTACACCGGCCTGGCGCTGCTGATCGCCGCCGTCATTGCCGTGCCTATCGGCCTGGTCATCGGGCACACCGGCAGGGGACAGGTAGGGGTGGTGGCCGTTTCCGGGCTGCTGCGTGCCCTGCCCACCCTGGGCATGCTCACCCTGTTCGTGCTGCTGGCCGGGCTGGGGCTGATGCCGCCCATCTGGGCCCTGGTGCTGCTGGCTGTCCCGCCGCTGCTGGCCGGGGCCTACGCCGGCGTCGCCTCCGTGGACCGCAGCGTCGTCGACGCCGCCCGCAGCCTGGGCATGACCGAAGCGCAGGTCCTGTTCCGGGTGGAGGTTCCCAACGGCATGCGGGTGATCCTCGGCGGGCTGCGCGGTGCGGCCCTGCAGGTGGTCGCCACCGCCGCCGTCGTCGCCACCATCAACCTGGGCGGGCTGGGCCGCTACCTGATCGACGGACTGGCCCTGGCTGATTACGGAAGGGTGTTCGGCGGTGCTGTGGTCATCGCCCTGCTGGCGCTCGCCGTTGATGCCGTGATTGCCTTGGGATCACGCTTTCTGATCCCCACTGGACTCGGCCGCCGCCAGGCGGCCGGCACATCGACCGGCAGCGGAGGACCCGCTGCCGGCGCACAAGGAGGAAAACCATGAAGCAGCACGCGACCCGGGCATCCCGGCGTAAGGCCCTGACTGTCCTGGCCGGCGGACTGGCCCTGGCCCTGGCCGGCTGCAGCGGGGGAGGGGACCCGCTGCAGGAGGAAAGCACGGCAGCCGCCTCCGGCAGCGCTTCCGCCGAAACGCTGATAGTCGGTTCCGCCGACTTCCCCGAGAGCAGCACCATCGCCGAAATCTACGCCGGTGCCTTGAACGCCGCAGGCATCCCTGCCGAAACCAAGTTGAACATCGGCTCGCGCGAGGTCTACATTCCGGCCCTGGAAGACGGCTCGATTGACCTCATCCCCGAATACACCGGGGCACTGCTGGTGAACGTGGACCCGGAAACGGACCTGGTGGATCCCGGCGAGATCGTCGACGCGCTGGGGGAGAAGCTGCCGGAGAACCTGGTGGTCCTCGAACCCTCCGACGCCGAAGACAAGGACGCCATGGTGGTCACTGCCGCCACCGCGGAAAAATACCAGCTGGAAAGCATCGAGGACCTGGCCAAGGTCTGCGGGGAACTCACCCTCGGGGCCCCCGCTGAGTTCGCCGAGCGCACGCAGGGCCTGCCCGGCCTGAAGGACAAGTACGGCTGCGAGTTCAAGGAGTTCACCGCCATCGGTGACGCCGGCGGGCCGCTGACCGTCGATGCACTGCTCAAGGGCGACATCCAGGTGGCGGACATCTTCACCACCACCCCGGCCATCGAGGAAAACAGCCTGGTGGTGCTGGAGGACCCGAAGCAGAACTGGCCGGCCCAGCAGGTCATTCCGCTCGTTGCCGATGACCAGGTCAATGACCAGGCCCGCGAGGTGTTGGACAAGGTGTCGGCCCAGCTGACCACTGAGGACCTGATCGCCCTGAACCAGGCTGTCAGCGGCGACCAGAAGCTGGATCCGAGCGAAGCCGCGAAGGACTGGCTGGAGGAAAAGGGCCTGGCCTGATCCGCCCGCCCCTGTTTGTTCCACCCCGGCGCCCCGGCAGCGAAACATCCGCTGCGGGGGCGCCGGCTTATGGCATCCTAAGGAAATGGCCGAATTCAAGCAGTCGCACAAACTCCACAACGTCCTCTATGACATCCGGGGACCCTTGCTGCAGCACGCGCAGCAGATGGAGGCCGCAGGCCACCGGATCCTGAAACTGAACATCGGAAACCCCGCGCCCTTCGGCTTCGAAGCCCCCGAGGCGATCCTGGTGGACATGATGCGCCATCTGCCCACAGCCCAGGGCTACAGCGATTCCCGCGGCATCTTTTCCGCCCGTACGGCCGTAGTGCAGTACTACCAGGGCCGCGGCATCAACAACATCGACGTTGACGACGTATACCTCGGCAACGGGGTCAGCGAATTGATTACCTTGTCGCTGCAGGCGCTGCTGAACAACGGTGACGAGATCCTGGTGCCCGCTCCGGACTACCCGCTGTGGACGGCGTCCGTCTCCCTGGCCGGCGGCACCGCGGTGCATTACATGTGCGACGAGGCCGGGAACTGGTGGCCCGACGTCGACGACATCGCCGCCAAGATCACGGACCGGACCAAAGGCATTGTCCTGATCAACCCGAACAACCCCACCGGCGCGGTGTACCCGGAGCACGTGGTGAAGTCGATCGTGGAACTGGCTCGCAAGCACGGCCTGATCATCTTCTCGGACGAAATTTACGAAAAGATCGTGTACGACGACGCCGTGCACGTGAACTCCGCCGCCCTCACCGGCGACGATGTCCTCTGCCTGACCTTCAGCGGGCTCTCCAAGGCCTACCGGATAGCCGGGTACCGCAGCGGCTGGATGGCAATTTCCGGCCCGAAGCGCGACGCTGCGGACTACATCGAAGGCATTAATCTCCTGGCCAACATGCGCCTGTGCGCAAATGTGCCGGCCCAGCATGCCATCCAGACCGCCCTGGGCGGCTACCAGAGCATCAACGACCTGATCCTGCCCGGCGGGCGGCTGCGCGCCCAGCGGGACAAGGCCTACCAAATGCTCAATGACATCCCCGGGGTCAGCTGCGAACCGGCGCAGGGCGCGCTGTACCTCTTCCCGCGCCTGGATCCGGACGTTTATCCCATCAAGGATGACGAGCAGTTTGCCCTGGACCTGCTCAAGCAGCAGAAAATCCTGATCTCCGTGGGGACGGCCTTCAACTGGGTCCGTCCGGACCACTTCCGGATGGTGTTCCTGCCCAGCGTGGAAGACATCGAGGACGCCATGACCCGGCTGGCCGAGTTCCTGGGCAGCTACAAGCCCTAAGGCCTACTCGCCGGCAGCATGCTCCCGGGCGGCGTCGAGGCGCTTGCGGGCACCCTCGAGCCAGGACTCGCAGCGGGTGGCCAGCAGCTCGCCGCGCTCCCAGAGGGCCAGCGACTCCTCCAGGCTGGCCCCGCCGGTTTCCAGCCGGCCAACCACGGCCACCAGTTCGTCGCGGGCCTGCTCATAGCTCATGGCTTCGATGTCGGCCGGTACTGCGGGTGTTTCACTCATGTCTTGTCCTCTGCTGTTTCTCGGTGCTGGTTTGAAAGCTGGCTGGGCTGGCGCGCGGACGGCTTGTCCCGTCAGGCGCCCTCGGTGGCGGCCAGTTCGCCCACGGCCACCCGGATCCGCAGGCGTGCCGCCGGCGGGACCGCGGCGGCGTCGCGGACCACGCTGCCGTCTGCCTGGAGCTGGACGACGGCGTAGCCGCGGTCCAACGTGTTCTGCGGCGACAGGGCCCGCACCTGCGCGCGCAGGTGCCCGATCCGGTCGGCATCCCGGCGCACCTCGGCGGTAACGGATGCCAGTGCCCGGGAACGCAGCCGGGAAATCTCTTCCTCCCGGCGCTCCACCATGGACTGCGGTGCGGCCAGGACGGGGCGGGAGCGGATGTGGTTCAGCCGGTCGGTTTCCCGGCTCACCAGCATGGTCAGTATCCGTCGCAGCTGCGCCCGGGACTGCCGCGCACGGGCCAGTTCCTCGCCGACGTCGGGCACTATGCGTTTGGCGGCGTCGGTGGGCGTGGACGCGCGCAGGTCGGCGACCTCGTCCAGCAGGGGCCGGTCCGCTTCGTGGCCGATGGCGCTCACCACCGGGGTCTGCGCCGCGGAGACAGCCCGGACCAGGTCCTCATGGCTGAACGGCAGCAGGTCCTCCAGGGAACCGCCGCCGCGGGCAATCACAATCACGTCCACTTCCGCCATGGCGTCCAGCTCGGCCAGCGCCCGGGTCACTTCGGCCACGGCGTTCACGCCCTGGACCGCGACCTCGCGCACCTCGAAGGCGACGGCGGGCCAGCGCAGCGCGGCGTTGCGCATGACGTCCTTCATGGCATCGGAGTTCCGGCCGGTGATCAGCCCGATCCTGCCCGGCAGCAGCGGCAGCGGCAGCTTGCGGTCCTCGCTGAACAGGCCTTCGGCCGCCAGGGCATGCCGCAGCCGTTCAATCCGCGCCAGCAGGTCGCCCAGCCCCACGGGGCGGATGTCCCGGGTCTGCATGGAAAGCCGGCCGGTCTTGACCCAGAAGTCGGGCTTCACCTGCGCCACCACCCGGGCCCCGCGCTCGAGCGGCAGTTCCAGCCTGTTCATCACCGTGCTCCACACCGTCAGCGAGAGCGAGACCTCGGCGTCGACGTCGCGCAGGGTGATGTAGGAGGCGTTGGCGCGGCGGTTGAGCTCAATGACCTGGCCCTCCACCCAGGTGGCGGGCGCGCGGTCAATGTAGCTTTTGAGGTTCTTGGAGAGCAGCGCCAGCGGCCAGGGGTTCTCGGGGGTCGTCTGCGCGGCCGTTGCGGGCAGGGTTGTCTTCTCCGGGGTATTCTCGGGACTCAAAGGTCCGCTGTCGTCTTGCATCTGGATGCTCCCGCGGTGGATTGGAACTGGCTCTCGGGCCGGGATGGAAAACCGGCACAGGCTTAATGTCTATCAGGTGCATCCCCCGGTCCGGTTCCGGCCCTGATCGCAGGCGGGCCGGCGGCAACGGACAAGGAAGCAATTTATGCGCACATTCGCCTCAGCGGTATTCGGACTGCTGGCGGTCCTGCTCACCGCAGCTGCCTTCACGGGAGCATGGCTGAACACCAACGTGGCGTCCGAGGACGGCTTTGCCGCCCTGGGGGAGCCGCTGGCCGAAGACGCGCAGCTCCAGCAGGAACTCGCTGCGGCGATTTCCGCGCGGGCCGCGGAATCCGTGGACCTTCCCGGCCCGCTGGCGGGAATGGTGGAGCCCTTGGTCACCTCCGCCGTCGAAGGCGTCCAGGCGCTGCCGGAATATCCGCAGGCCTGGAACGAGACCCTGCGCCGCTCGCATGCGCTGACCTTCGCCGAGGACGGCGGGTCGGCCGCGGCAGGCACGCTGACCCTCGACGTCGCACCCCTGGTGTCATTAGTCACCGGAAGCGTGGGCGGGGAACTGAATGTGGACGTTCCGGCGCCCGAGCAGGTGCCGGTGGAGGTCAGTGCCGCGGGGCGGGCGCAGCTGTTGGCCAATGTCCAGCGTGCCGGGGAGGCCTGGCCGGTCCTTGCCCTGGCTGCAGGCGTGGCGGGGATCCTGGCCCTGCTGATTGCCCGGCGCCGCTCCACCACCTTTGCGCTGATCGGCCTGGGCGTGGCGCTCGCCGGGGCGGTGCTGTGGCTGGCTGCCGGGATGTTCCCGGACCGGGTTGCCGCTCAGCAGTTCGGCAGCGCCGTGGCATCTTCCTTTGCCGAGGCCTTCGCCGGCCAGGTGACAGACAGCATGCGCACCTGGACCATCGGGCTGATGCTCGCAGGGGCTGCCGCGCTGGTGGTGGGACTGCTGGCACGGGTGGTCCGCGGCTCGCGGCGGTAGGTCACGCTGTGAGCGTACGCACGGTGTGAAGGCCCGGGAAGGACAGCTATACCCGATAGCATGGGTGCATGACCAGCACTGTAATCTCCGTGCCTATGCCCACCGTGCCCCGGCGGCGCCGCACCCCCGATGAAGTGGCTGCAGCCGCTCCCGTCTACGGGCCCCGGCGCGTGATGCTGGCGGCACCGCGCGGCTACTGCGCCGGAGTGGACCGCGCGGTCATCGCCGTCGAGAAGGCGCTGGAAGCCTACGGGCCGCCCGTTTACGTCCGCAAGCAGATTGTGCACAACCTCCACGTGGTCCAGACCCTGGAGGAAAAGGGTGCCATTTTCGTGGACGAGACCGACGAGGTGCCCGAAGGCGCCCGCCTGATTTTCTCCGCCCACGGTGTGTCGCCCGCCGTCGTGCAGTCCGCCAAGGACCGGAACCTGCAGACCATTGACGCCACCTGCCCGCTTGTCACCAAGGTGCACCGCGAGGCCGTGCGCTTTGCCCGCGACGATTTCGACATCCTGCTGATCGGACATGCCGGCCACGAAGAGGTCGAAGGCACGTACGGCGAAGCGCCGGAACACATGCAGATTGTCAACGGTCCCGAAGACGTGGACAAGGTCACCGTACGGGACCCCGAGAAGGTCATCTGGCTGTCGCAGACCACGCTGAGCGTGGACGAAGCCATGCACACCGTGAACCTCCTGCGCGAGCGTTTCCCGTCCCTGCAGGACCCGCCCAGCGACGACATTTGCTACGCCACCTCCAACCGCCAGGCGGCCATCAAGAAGATCGCCCCCGAGGCGGACCTGGTGCTGGTGGTCGGCTCGGCCAATTCCTCCAACTCCGTACGGCTGGTCGAGGTGGCGCTGGAGTACGGCGCCAAGGCCTCCTACCGAGTGGACTTCGCCAACGAGGTGGACGAAAGCTGGTTCGAGGGCGTGGCCACCGTAGGTGTGACCTCAGGTGCTTCCGTTCCCGAGAACCTGGTGCAGGATGTGCTCCACCTGCTGGCGCAGTACGGCTACGGCGACGTCGAAGAAGTAGTGACGGCCGAAGAGGACATCATGTTCTCCCTGCCCAAGGAAATCCGCGCCACGCTGAAGGCCATGGGCGACTCCTCCCGCGGACTGGGCGGACGACGCCGCGGGGACGACGTCCAGGGGTAGGTTCGGTTCCGCGGTTCCGCGGGGCTGGGGACGGGGGTTAGGGCCAGCGCGTGGGCCAGGGGCGGGTCCAGACGCCGGAGTGCGGGCGCCGGGCCGGCCGCCATGCCAGATGCCAGGGAGTCAGACGCCGGGGTCCTGG
Source organism: Arthrobacter sp. zg-Y1143 (assembly GCF_030125565.1). NCBI lineage: Bacteria > Bacillati > Actinomycetota > Actinomycetes > Micrococcales > Micrococcaceae > Arthrobacter > Arthrobacter sp. zg-Y1143. Next base: position 255,672 of record NZ_JASKLW010000004.1, read on the forward strand.
TCCCAAGGTTTGCTCCCAGCGTCTTGGACAGCAGCCTAGAATGCCGCAGGTTTCCGCGGATCGTAAGGTCCGCCGGACGCTCCGCGACGCGCCGGAAGGCCAGTACCCGTTCGTCCAAGTACTTTTCCACAGGCTCGAAAACACCCGTTGTTACGGCCTTGGGCCGCCGTTACTGTCGAACACATGTTCGAATCATTGGAGCTGGCCAACTCCCTTCAGGCTGACGCAGTCAGTCCTCAAATAGTGCCTGTTTCCAGGCTTGCGGCGACACCTTTGGCCTTTGCTCCGGCTCCGGCAAAGGGATCGGCACCGGCACCGGCAAGGGCAAAGCGGACGATCCCAACAACGTCGCCCGGTTCGTCGCCAACGTCCGGACGGTTGGAGGACGTGTCGGACCGCGTAGGCGAAGCTGCGTCAGGCCCGCACGCGGCCCGCGCGGCTGAGGCAGCGTCCGCTGTCGAGGTGGCGTCCTGGTGCCGGGCGCTCGCCTCCGGGGAATCCCTTGGCAGTATTGCTGTTGATTCCGATGCGGGGCTGATCGACCGGCTCCGGGTCTTGGAGGAGTTGAAGGCTGCTGCGTGTGCGGCGCAGGCCCGGGTGGCGGCAGCGTTGGATGCGTCGGTTCGTGCTGCGCATGCCCGGGCGGGGCTGCCGGCGGAGAAGCAGGGGATGGGTGTTGGGGCGCAGGTGGCGTTGGCGCGGCGGGAGTCTCCGGCCCGCGGCGGCCGGATTCTGGGCTTCGCCAAGGCCTTGACGAAGGAGATGCCGTGCACGCTCAAAGCGTTGTCAGATGGCCAGATTAGTGAGTGGCGGGCGACCCTGCTGGTTCGCGAGACTGCCTGCCTGTCCGTGGCGGACCGGCGGCTGGTGGATCAGGAGATTGCCGGGGATCCTGCCGGGTTGGATGGGTTGGGGGATGCCCGCCTGATTGCGAGGATCCGGAAGATCACGTACCGGATTGATCAGGCCGCGTTGGTGCGGCGGGCGGCGAAGGCGGAGGCGGACCGGTTTGTGTCCTGCCGTCCGGCTCCGGACACCATGACCTATCTGACGGGTTTGCTGCCGGTGGCTCAGGGGGTTGCGGTGTATGCGGCGCTGAGCCGGGTTGCTGATTCGTTGCGGGCCCGGGGTGATTCCCGCGGCCGGGGCCAGATCATGGCCGACACCATGGTCGAACGCATCACGGGCCAGGCAAAGGCTGAGCATGTTCCGGTGGAGGTGCAGTTGGTGATGACGGACCGGACCTTGCTGGCCGGGGATCGGGAGCCGGCATACCTGGCCGGATACGGGGTGGTTCCGGCACCGTGGGCCCGGGATTTGGTGCGTAAGGGCGTCCGTCGGAGGGCTCGGGAAACGGGGAAGCCGGGGGAGTCCTCTCCCGGATTCGGGCTGCGCCGCCTCTACACTGCCCCGAGTTCCGGGGAGCTGCTGGCCATGGACTCGAGGGCGCGGTTCGTGCCGGCGTCCCTGGCACGCCTCATCACGGCCCGGGACCAGACGTGCCGGACCCCGTGGTGTGATGCCGCGATCCGGCACCAGGACCACATTAGGCCGCACCGTGACGACGGGCCCACGGAGGCGAACAATATCCAGGGGCTGTGCGAGGCATGCAACCACGCCAAGGAAGCGCCCGGTTGGAAGGCGACCGTTGTCCATCCGGACCGGCGCCGGGGGCACAGGAAAGCTCCGCCGCCATCGCCATCAACCACCCATGTGGCTTCTGCCAGCCACGCGGTCGACACCACCACTCCCACCGGTCACCGCTACCGATCGACGGCGCCGCCGCTGCCGGGCACTGCGGCCCGTGAGAGTTCCAGCGCCACTCCCGGTATCATTTACTAACGTGGCTCTTACTATTGGCATCGTCGGCCTGCCCAATGTCGGCAAATCAACCCTGTTCAATGCGCTGACCCGCAACAACGTGCTGGCGGCGAACTATCCGTTCGCCACCATCGAACCGAACGTCGGCGTCGTGTCCCTGCCGGACCCTCGTCTGGCCAAGCTGGCTGAAATCCACGGTTCCGCACGCATCCTCCCGGCCACCGTGTCCTTCGTCGACATCGCCGGGATCGTGAAGGGTGCCTCCGAAGGTGAAGGCCTGGGCAACCAGTTCCTCGCCAACATCCGTGAGGCAGAAGCCATTGCCCAGGTTATCCGCGTGTTCGATGACCCCGACGTCATCCACGTGGACGGCAAGGTGGACCCGCGCTCGGACATGGAAACCATCAACACCGAACTGATCCTCGCGGACCTGCAGACGCTGGAAAAGGCGATTCCGCGGGTGGAGAAGGAAGTGAAGATCAAGAAGCGCGATGCCGCGCAGCTGGCTGCCATGCAGGCTGCGCAGGCTGTGCTGGAGCGCGGCGACACGATCTTCTCCTCCGTGGCCAGCGACAAGCTGGACATGGAGCACCTGCGCGAGCTGAGCCTGCTCACGGCCAAGCCGTTCATCTACGTCTTCAACGTGGATGACGCCGTCCTGGGCAACCCGGAGCGCCAGGCCGAGCTGCGTGAACTGGTGGCACCGGCGGACGCCATCTTCCTCGACGCCAAGCTTGAAGCAGATCTGGTGGAGCTGGACGAAGAAGAAGCCCGCGAGATGCTCGAAATGAGCGGCCAGGAGGAATCCGGCCTGGACAAGCTTGCACGCGTCGGTTTCCACACTCTCGGCCTGCAGACCTACCTGACGGCAGGCCCTAAGGAAACCCGTGCCTGGACCATCCGCAAGGGTGACACCGCGCCTCAAGCTGCCGGCGTCATCCACTCCGACTTCCAGCGCGGCTTCATCAAGGCAGAAATCGTGTCCTTCGAAGACCTCGTTGACGCCGGCTCGATGGCTGAGGCCAAGTCCCGCGGCAAGGTCCGCATCGAAGGCAAGGAATACGTTATGGCCGACGGCGACGTGGTGGAGTTTAGGTTTAATGTATAGATTTTTCTTCTGAATCAATAGAAATGCCGTCCATCAAGAATGTGGGCGGCATTTTTATTGGGAAATGTGGGTCTAGCGCCCCTATCGAATAACAGGGCGGACTTACCCACGCCTGAGATCAAACCCGCGAGGAGCGCCGGGAAGGGATAACGTCGTATCCAAAGGCGACGATTCATTTGATCCTATCGGGGGAGACATTGTCTTCGTCGGATCGCGGCAGTCACATGGGTAGTTCTCCCCATCCCCGCCTATTGACGCCACCCATGAATCCCGTTTTGATAAGCACCGAGCGTACGACCGTATCGGCTCATCGGGGGGGGGGGGGATTCATGAAATTCGATATGCAAACGCCGATAGATCCTGTTCCGGCCCGGCCGGGCACAGGTGGTGGAGACGGCAACTTCGACGTCGACCCACCGGTTATCGCTTCCATCCTTTCCACTATTGATGCGGAAGCTCAGGCATATAACTCCTTCGCCGGACGCTGGCGGTAGCGGCGCAAGACATTTGTGAGGCGGCCAATGCCTGGCCGGTGGCAGCGGAGATGGACAGCGTGAATACTTTCGTGCTGCAGCGCTATGTGCGGATCATCGGTGCCAGGACAGGACAGAATATTGGTGCGGTAACCGACGTCGTCAACATCCTCGTCGCGGCGGACCAGCAAATGAGCGACACAGCCAAGAACAGTGCTGCCCAAGCCGCCCAGGACGGGATTGGTGATGACCCGCTGGCCGACCGGAACGCCCCCGTCCGAGTCGGCCCCGGGCCCGGGGCAGTCCAGTGATCCGGCCAGTGCGGCGATAACAACGTTGATCCAGGACCGCCGCCCATGCACGTCTTTCCCGAGACAAAGGGATATTACTCATGAATGGCAAACGTTCCAGAACGTATGGATCAACAGCTCGACACTTGGTTCGCCGAGAATGGTCAGTTCACTCGGCAGGCTAAAGCCATCGAGGATATTCCTAATGCTCGTCTAGAGTGGACTTTCGATGACGAAATCGTAGCAAGACGCTTTCTGGAAGAAGCGAGAGAGAACCCGCGGGCTAAGAAGATGTTGGAGATGGGGAAACTTGTGATCAAATGGACGCCAGCCCCCGGAAAAGGTATAGGTTGAGCATCGTGAAAACCGTATTCGAAGTATTCGGGTCCGAGAGCCGCCGCACCCATGTGAATCTCAATTGGGCGGGACGAGCCGAACCGGTGTCCGACACAGCGGACCGGTTATCAGCCACCATGGCGATGATCTCGAAGGGGACCGGTTTTTCGTGGTACCGCGACACGGAAGACTTGCAGAGCCGCAAATCGCACTTTGAGCTCGTACCTGCCGACAGCAAAAGCCTCAGCGGCTTGCTTGTGCCCGGCGATGAGCGCAACGAAGAGGCCGCTTCCTTTTTCATGAGCCTGTTCCGCGACCCGGCCACCCCCTCGGTCGCCACCTTGAGCGGCTCCGTGGGCTTACGAAATGACCAGGAAAATAATGTGAAGTTCCGTTTGGGGGAGGACTTTCCGATGGGGTCCCCTTCCGAGGCCGCCGTCTGGTTCCTTGATCTGGTGCGAATCTGGCAGCCGGACCGGGCTGTGCTTAACAACTCCGCGACCCAGATGGTTACTGGGCTTAGACGCAGTGCTTACCTCTCCTGGACATCTTCTAAAGCGTACGAAGAACCGAATAGCAATGCAGAGATTCATATTGAGTTTGGGGATGGTAGCCTCCGTGTAGCTCGGGCATGGACCGTTGAGGGCATTGGCGCTCTCGACAATGAGCTGAAGGATGCCGGCGCCCCCGAGTACGATGAGCGGCCGCCCGTTCAGGACCCGCCTGAGTTCCCTGACGGCTACCCGGCAGGCCTTGAAGTGTTGGATCGCGAGGTCATCTGGGCCAGATGATTCGGACCCGTATCGGTGCGCGGACCTCGGCACCTGCCGTTGGCCCGAAACCGCCTAGCCCACTTCATGAGGGCCTTCCATAGGGCCGAGGATCAACCTACTCTGCCGAAAGAGTGCTGCCACCTGCGGGATGGTTCCAGGTTCCGCTCTAAGTTTCGCCGCAACTCGAAGAAAGCCCTTCCCGGGTATCCCCGGGAAGGGCTTTCTTTTTCTTGGCTCTAGTGGGCGGCGCGGGTCTGTGCGACCGCCTCCTCGCTTTCAGCGTTCCGGTGCTGGGCCGCGGAAGCCGAGGTGGCAGTCCCGTCGCTGGTCCTCATTATCGGCGGCAGTGATGTACGCCAAGAGCTGCACCTTGACCGGCGTCGTGCGCCCGAGCTGGTTGTCCAAAGTGACCTTGTGCTGAGCGGCCAAGATCTGCCGGCGCAGCGCATTCACGATTCGTGCCTGCTTGTCACTGACCATGATGATCCTCCTCAGGGATATACCTAGGGGGTGAAAGTCCTCCACGTGCTGGCCAAGAGTAACTTTGCCGCGTTTCTTCTGCCATATGGTTGCCGGTCCGGGCGCTCGAACCGATCTCGTCTTCCTTTGGTTATGAACTGGGTCCCGAGGAAGTCGAAGGCCCGGCGGTGCAGGACCCTCCGAGCTTTCCGAATGGTTACCCCGCGGAACTGGATGGGCTGGATAGTGAGATTGTTTGGGGCAGCGGACCCAACGGATGAGTCAGGGGCGAGCTCGACGATGCCTTGAGGCAGGGCCCTCACTCCACATGATCGTAAGGTTATTCCGTGACGGAACGTGGTTGAATTTAGATTTAATGTATAAGGCTGGCTTGGTCTAGCTTGCGAGAAAGGCCCGGAATGCTTTGGCATTCCGGGCCTTTTCATGTGCGCGGTGTAGTGGGCCGTCAGAAAATACCTGTCCTAAGTCCGCTTTCGTAAATTGCATTGGTGTTGTCCGTTGAAGCGCAACTGATGATTTGTGGCGCCGAGGCGCAGTAACGCCGTTGTCTGCTCGCCATGGGTAGTTCTGCCCATCGCTAACCCTTGACCCTTGGCTCCTTTCCCGTTTTGATAGGGCCGTCAGCGGAAGCGATGGGGGAAGCCGTGAAATTCCAAGTACATACAGAGAGCGCCCCGTCAGGGTCGGCATCCGCGGATGGAAACTTCGATACGGATCCTGCCGCTGTCACCCATATTCTTCTGGACATCGATGCCCAGGGGGCTGAATTCTCGCCTCTCAGGTCCACACTTGTGGAGGACACCGTCGCTTTGGCCGACGCGTGTAAATCCGATGTGATCGCCGAGCAACTGCTCGCCTTAGCTGAGGAGCAGTTCCAGCACGGATTAGCCGATATCCAGGGACGGACCGGCAACGCCTTGAACGCCGTCGCCGAGGTACTGACGATCCTCCATTCCACAGATGCCCAGATGAGCGATACGGCACGGCAGGCAGCGGCCTCCGCTGCACAGGCAAAAGCGGACGATGATCCCTATGCCGCAGGTGAGACCGACCAGATGGTCGACGGCGCACCGGTGGCCGTGCGATGAGCGCCGTTCTGGACGTTGATGCTTTCCTTCAGATGCTTCCCGACACGGCGGTGCTGAGAACCCACTCGGAATCCGTCAAGACGGCTGGGGCGGAAGTGGAATCCGTTGCCGGTTCCGCGGGGCAGGCCTGGGGACGGCTGCAGGGCGGGGGCGTGTACTCCGCGCCGGGTCAGGAAACAGTCTTCTCGGCGTTCGCTCCGATCCTTACCAGGGCAGGTGACGTCTCAACTGCCGCGAGTGAGCTCTTCCTGGCCATAAAGTCCTATGCCGACGAGGTGGACGATATCCGCCGGCGTTTCGAGGCAGAAGTCCGTCCGGCAGCAGACGCTCTCGCGGCCGATACGGCGGGGGAGCACGTTACGGACTGGGACGACGACGGCGACCTGGTCGACCGTCACAACGCCATCATCTCGCAGATCAACAGGTTCGTAGGTGAGCTTGACGCCGCCCAACGCGCTTGTGCAAGGGCACTGGGCAGAGTCAGGTCCGGCAATAAGTGCGAACCGGCCGAACCGAACGGGGATCCTTTGGGTTTCGGTTTGGCCTACGGCAAGGGTGCGGGCGTTGTTCCGGCCGGCGCCGGCCCGATGACACCTGCACAACTGGATTCAGCCGCCGAAACCCCTGACGGGCTGCCGTGGGGGCGATTCGTTGAACGCGACTACGGCATCCACCCGTTCGCTAAAGGCGTCCTCGACCAGGCTTTGGCGCCGGTGGAAACCTACCAAACGTTCACTGGCAAGCGGGGGCCCGATGGCCATGATCACCGCTACCCAAGGGCTTTTCTTTACGTTGGGCTCCCTAACCGGCCGGAACACGGCCGCGGCGGAGAACAGGAAGCAGATGCTTCTTCAGATGGCCCAGGTGGACCTGTTGAAGACGGATCCCATGCGGGCTGCCGGACGCCTGACTTTCGATCTCGGTTCCCTGCTCATACCCAGTGGCGCCGTTGCGAAGGCCGGCTCCGCCGGCCGGCTGCCGGCGAAGGCAGGGCATGTTGAGCTGCCTGCGCCGCGTTTGGAAGTGACCGTACCGCCGGCGCCGGGGATACGGGCCGTCACGGAAGCACGCCCCGGACTGTTGGACCGACTGAACCAATGGGTGGACCACCATATTGTCAGGCCTGAGCCCGCCTATTCGGCGGGACGGTTCCGGGCCCCCGTCAGTTCGAGTTGGTCCACAACGAAGCACCTGACGGGAAGCCAGGGCCGGGCGGCGGAAACAGCGCCCCGGAGGGACCACGACAGTACGGTGTGCGGATCTCTGACCAGAGCAACCCGAACGGTCCAGGCCGCGACCCTGCCATGCAGCCAAGGTTGGGTGACAGCGAAAACGGTCCGGGGATTTGGGTGGATGAGTACTCGTCCTCGCGGGGTCGCGATTATCAAAAACACATAACTGGAGTGGACCACGTCGACGGCAGAGCACTGGAATACGTCGTGGAATATAACCACACCGACGGGAAAACAGGACTAGTTTCACGTAGACCGGTCAAGCTAGACGGTTACTACTGGGAGAAGGGACCACCGCCCACTCAGGTTTATCAAGAAGGCAAAGGCCGCTACGAGTGGATGGAGACTAGCTTCAAGGACGCCACTGTCTATCGATCCACACTGACAAACATGGCTGAGGGCCAGTTCAAGAACCAGGTCGACATGCTGATCCAGTCCGGAGGCAATACGCGCCTGGAATGGCATTTTCAGGAGCAAAAAGTAGCCGACGATTTCTTCGACCTTATAGCTCTGGACCCACGATTTCGATCGCTCGTCGACCAGGGAAGGATTGTCATCCAGTGGACACCGATGCCGTAAAACAGGATTCGAGTACATTGAAGTCCATGAAAACTATCCGTGAGGTCCTAGGGTCTGAGTGCCGTAAGCCGTTTATTTCACTCATCTGGGAAGGCAGGGATGAGTCTGCGCTGGAAGTTGCACGCAGGCTTGCCTCCTCTATGCGTCTGATCTCCGGCCACTTCCCTGCAGAGACCAACAAGTGGTATCCGCCCACGGACGATAATGGCGGCGGAGAGATTCCCGTCGAAGAGGATCCGGGGGCCCTTGAGAATCTTATAGAACCTACGTTCAACCACGTGTTCGAAGACAATTTCTTCCGATCTAGTACCTACCTTTTCCTGTTCGAGGATCCAGCGCAGCGATTGAACCCGGCCGCGAGTATCAACGTCGTTGCGGGGTTTAGAACACAAAACAGGGTCACAGTCGAACTTCCGGAAAGTTTTCCGTTGGGTCCGCCGTCGGCTGCCGCACGCTTGTTCCTCGACCTGATGCGGATCTGGCAGCCAGACTCAGCTGAGTTTTCAACTATCTCAGCTGTCCGCGCAAGCATGGGCAAGGGCTATGCGTCGCACGCGGCCTACTTGGCTTGGGCCTCGGCGAAGGCGCAGCCTCCGGCCCCAGCAGCGGAGGGAGAGCTGGTGATCCCGTTCGGGGATGGGTGGCTTTATGTTGCCAAAAAATGGACTGTCCCAGCGATCGTGGCGCTACACCAGGAACTAAATCCGGGTAGGACCGACGCACCTAAGATTCAGGACACACCCAACTTTCCCGACGGTTACCCGGTACAACTGGACGGGCTAGATAGCGCGATTCTGTGGGGTAGCGAACCCAACGGATGAGGTAGGGGCGTGAGCTCAACGATGCCTTGAGAGACAAGATAAACGCAGTGCCTGGTGCTCAATCGAACGAGCCGCCCGCTCGGCGTTCCATCCAAAGGCATCCCCGTCGTAGGTTCGGTCCGTCGGGATGCTGGAGGGGCTTGGCTGCCTCGCACGGGGTTGCCAACTACGGCCGTCAACCGTTTTGCACTTGGTTACGGAACGTGGTGCAATTTTGTTTCAACGTCTAGATTCTTCACCTGAATCAATAGAAATGCCGCCCTCCGTGAAAACGTTAGAGGGCGGCATTTCTATATCGGGGGCAAGCTTTGATAAGTGTCTATTCCGGCAGGCGCCAGTCGGTTACCTTCGACTGCTTGCCGTCGATGCTTAGACCACCCACCAGTATTTCTCGCCCCGCTGGCACCCGAAAAACCTAGTTTAAACAAGGACGCGGTGCTGCGGGCATCTACCCTGCGAAATCAAAGGCGACGGTGATCTCGGGGTCGATGCTTGTGATGATTCCGGAGTAGAAGGACTTGGCCTGGTCTTTCAATTCTGCTTCATTTTCGCTGATGTACTTCTGCTTGTTCTCGTCACTGAGAATGTTGTTGATCATGCGAGTTTGAACGGCTGGCGGTGCCAGCCAGCTAAGCGCGTTGTTGCTCTCGAGGGCGTCCTCGAACACGGGATCGTCAAAGCCGATGCCGATGAATTCAGGGATAGTCACGCGAAATGACCCTGGGCCGGTGGGTTCGATCTTCACCTGTGACCCATCGATGCCTAGTTTCGCGTCGAACTTGTACTGGATCAGCGTCGTTTTCTCACTCGCGGGTATGGCCACGCCGAGTATCTCGCGATTTCTTTCGTCTCTCGCGAGACCCTCGATGTGAAGGCTCAGCAAGGCGACCTCTTGAATGCTCGTGACGGACTGAACCACCTGCGAATCGCGTTCGTTCGAACTGCTGGTGAACAGCGACTTGAGAGCGAGAGCGTTGAGTCCACCGAATACGAAAGCGGCGCCCATTCCCGCGAGAACCAAGAAGTTGATCAGCAGGAAAGGCCAAAGCAGAACCCGTTTTTTTAAGAAAGTGCCTTACGATTCACTCTCCAGTTTCGTTCGACGTCGAAACGCCTTCGGAATTCCGCGGTGTTGAATGGTCACAACAGATCGCCGCGTCAAGTCCCCTCGAACCATATATGCAAAGCAGGAGTTGGCCGATTATGGCGCGCCTCCGACCTAGATATGCGGCTGCGGATTCGTGCCTGGATGCATACCATCGGCGTATGAGCAGAATCGTGTGGTGGGAAATCGAAACGTCCGATCCAGAGGAGTTCATGCGGTTCCACTCGGAACTGTCGGGATGGTCGTTCGAGCCTGCCTTCGCTGGGACGGAGCTCGGCGCAGACTACTGGGTGATCCACGCTGACGGATCTGAAATCGGAGGCCTCCAGCGAGCCTCTACGCCTGCGACTCCTCCGGCTGCGGGTCCGCGCCTGTACGTAGCGGTTGAGGATCTTGAGTCAGCGCTTGATCGGGTCGTTGCCCTGGGCGGATCGGTGGAGCGTTCGCGCGTGGAGCTGGGTGGTGACGATCGCTGGTTCGGTATCTACTGCGATCCCACAGGCGTTTCCTTCGGCATGTGGACAGCGAATCCGGTGCGAGCATGACGGGTACGTACGCAGTGGTACCGTGACGCCGTACTCAATGGTTCCGGAAGGAGAGTCATGCGAGCGATCAGTGCCGGTGAGGCGCGAAAGACGCTGTTCCCGCTCATCGAGCGCATCAATGACGATCGTGAAGCTGTTGAGATTGTTTCCCCAAAGGGTAACGCTGTCCTGATGCCAGCCGACGAGTATGCCGCTTGGCAGGAAACCGCGTATCTGTTCCGCTCGCCCGCCAACGCCCGCCGTCTGCTCGACTCCTACGAACGGGCACGCACAGGTCAGACCGAGGAGCACCCGCTCAACCAAGAGGACTGAAAGTCTTTATTGTTCCCGCAGCGGGGTACCGAAGGGGAGTCCGGCGCCGCTGCCGTGTCGTTGAGCGCGCGGAGGCCCCAATCCCTAGCCGCTCACCCCGAACGCCTTCCCTACTGCGGAATCGTCTTCGAGAATTTTGAGCATGCAGGCCGCCAGGTCCTTTCGAGGCACAGACCCCCGCAGCTTGTCCGGGTTCCCCACCTCGAGCGCCCGCCAGGTACCGGCGGGTTCCCTGTTGGTGAGGCCGGTTGGCCTCAGGATGGTCCAGTCCAACCCTGAGCCCGTCACCAGGGACTCCTGCTCATTGTGGTCAGCCAGCGGAGCGGCAAGCGCCACCCGGGTGATCAGTCCCAGTGGACCGGGCAGCTGGGATGACGAATTCCCCGCCCCCAACGAGGACTGGACCACGAGCCGCCGCACGCCGGCGTCCTGCATGGCCTTGATGACAGTCCGGTCACTGCGGCACGCTGATGCTTCACGCCCCTTGCGCCGCCCACAGTTACGACGACGGCGTCGGCTCCGGTCACGGCGCCGGCAACTACGGCAGGGTCTGTTGCGTCACCGGCGACTGCACGGACGCCCGCAGGCGCGCCGCCGCTTCGCGAGAGGACAGTAACCTCGTGGCCGGCCTCCTGCGCCAGGGAAGCCAAATGGGCGCCGGTGCCATGGGATCCGCCCACAATGGTGATTTCCATAGGTCCTCAGTTCGGGATTCAGCGGGCGGGGGTGCTTCCCATCATCGGGCAAACATCGCGAGAGTCTCGCACTGAACAGCCCAATGTGACATGCCAACGCATGTATTACGCCGCCTGTATGCCAAATCGTTACCGGGAGGTTTTGCCGCACCTAAACCCAAGTGGGGAGCGCCTTTCGCGGCCCTCGGGCGGCACTTGGCGGCCCCGCCCCCGCAAAGCACCCCCTCTTTGTTACCGTCCGGAAACAAGTTGGGCTTATGCTTTTGGCTTTGTGAGTCGGTTCACCATTTGGCGGAGCCGCAACACCGGCGTCATTCACGCCGGAACCGAACAGAACTAGGAGGCGGAATGCGCGTCACACGCACTTCCAAAATGCTGAGCGTAGCGGCCGTTGCCGCACTTGCGCTGAGCGCCTGCGGTGGAGGATCCGACGAATCGGCCGAAGGCTCAGGTGAGACCGAGGGCAACAGCACCGCGATCATCACGGCCAACGGCACCGAACCGCAGAACCCGCTGATGCCGGTCAACACCAACGAAGTTGGCGGCGGACGCATCATGGACCTGCTCTTCGAAGGCCTCGTCAGCTACGACGCCGACGGCAACACTGTTAATGAACTCGCTGAGTCCATCGACACCGAAGATTCCCAGACGTACACCATCAAGGTGAAGGCTGACCAGAAGTTCACCAACGGCGAGGCCATCACGGCCAAGTCCTTCGTGGACGCCTGGAACTTTGGCGCAGCCGCCAAGAACGCCCAGCTGAACTCGTACTTCTTCGAGAGCATCGAAGGCTACGACGAGGTCAGCGCAGAAGGCGCTGAGGCCGACACCATGAGCGGCCTGACCGTTGTTGACGACAACACGTTCACTGTGAAGCTCAGCCAGCCCGAGTCCGACTTCCCGCAGCGCCTTGGCTACACGGCCTTCTTCCCGCTGCCGGCTGAAGCCGTCACGGATCCGGCCAAGTTCGGCGAGACTCCGGTCGGCAACGGCCCGTACATGCTCGCCGGCGACGACGCCTGGCAGCACGAGGTCCAGATCGAACTGGTCACGAACCCGGACTACACCGGAAGCCGCGTTCCGCAGAACGGCGGAGTGACCTTCAAGTTCTACTCCTCGTTCGACGCAGCTTACGCTGACCTGCAGTCCAACAACCTGGACATCCTGGACACCATGCCCAATGCTGCCCTGAAGACGTTCAAGACTGACCTGGGTGAAGGCCGCTACTCCGAAAAGGCGTACGCCGGCAACCAGACCATCACCATCCCCGGTTACCTGCCGGCGTTCTCCGGCGAAGCCGGCGAGCTGCGCCGCCAGGCCATCTCCATGGCCATCAACCGCGACCAGATCACCGATGTTGTCTTCTCCGGTTCGCGTGAGCCGGCCAAGGACTTCACCGCTCCGGTGATCGAGGGCTACAGCGACAGCATCCCCGGCAACGAGGTGCTCGAATTCAACGTGGAGAAGGCCAAGGAACTGTGGCAGAAGGCAGACAAGATCTCGCCGTGGCCCGCAGATGAAACCTTCACCATTGGCTACAACGCCGACGCAAACCACAAGGAATGGGTCGACGCCGTCGCCAACGGCCTGAAGAACAACCTCGGCATCAAGGCTGAAGGCAAGCCCTACGCAACCTTCAAGGAACTGCGCGCAGACGCTACCGCCAAGACCCTGAGCGGTGCCATCCGCACCGGCTGGCAGGCTGACTACCCGTCGCTGAACAACTTCCTCGGCCCGCTGTACGGCACCGGTGCAGGTTCCAACGACGGCGACTACTCGAGCGAAGAGTTCGACAAGCTGCTGGGCGAAGGCCTTGCCGCTTCCACTCCGGAAGACGGCGCAAAGATCTTCAACCAGGCACAGGAAGTCCTGCTCAAGGATCTCCCCGTCATCCCGCTGTGGTACCAGGTGGCACAGTCCGGCTGGAGCGAGAACGTGGATAACGTTGAGACCGGCTGGAACGGCGTTCCGGTTTACTACAACGTCACCGCCAAGTAGCAGAATCTAGACCGACCCAACCGGGACCCGGCCAAAAGGCCGGGTCCCGGTTTGTATTCGGGTTCTTACCCCCAAGAACAGGCATACAAAAAATGCGAGACCACAATCCCCACAAGCTGGCCGGAGGCCACCCCTGATGGCCGGCTACGTCATTCGACGGTTCCTTCAAATGATCCCCGTTTTCTTCGGGGCCACTTTCCTTGTTTACTTCCTGGTGTTTTCCCTTCCGGGCGACCCGATTGCAGCACTCTTCGGAGACAAGCCGGTCAACGAAGCCGTTGCCGCACAGCTGCGCAGCCAGTACAACCTGGACCAGCCCTTCATCGTCCAGTACCTCCTGTACCTGAAGAACCTGGTCACCTTCGATCTGGGCGTTGACTTCTCCGGCCGCCAGGTGACCGACGTCCTGGCCCAGGCCTTCCCGGTCACGATCCGCCTCGCCATCCTGGCCCTGATCTTCGAAGCGGTCTTCGGCATTGCCTTCGGCCTGATTGCCGGCCTGAAGAAGGGCAAGATCTTCGACAGCACGGTCCTGGTTGTATCCCTGATCGTGATCGCCATTCCGGTCTTCGTGCTCGGCTTCCTGCTGCAGTTCCTGGTGGGTGTGAAACTCCAGTGGACGTCCCCAACGGTGGGCGGCGACGCCGGGTTTACGGACCTGATACTGCCGGCGCTTGTGCTCGGCCTGGCGTCCTTCGCCTATGTGCTGCGCCTAACCCGTACCTCGGTGATTGAAAACATGAACGCCGACTACGTGCGCACCGCCACCGCCAAGGGCCTTTCCCGCCCGCGCGTTGTCACGGTGCACATCCTGCGCAACTCGCTGATCCCCGTGGTGACCTTCCTCGGAGCAGACCTGGGTGCGCTGATGGGCGGCGCCATTGTCACCGAAGGCATCTTCAACGTCCCCGGAGTGGGACAGCGACTTTACCAGTCCGTCGTCAGGGGAGAGGGTCCCACGATCGTCTCGATCGTCAGCGTTCTCGTTTTCGTCTACGTGATCGCCAACCTCCTTGTAGACCTCCTGTACGCCTGGCTTGATCCGAGGATCCGTTATGAATAAAGACACCACAAGCATCGAGCACTATGTTGCTCCGCTGGAGGAAACCCCTCTGGCCGCAACTGACAGCGTCAAGGATGACGTGCAGCCGCTGAGCCTTTGGGGGGAGGCCTGGCGGAACCTGCGCCGGCAGCCGCTCTTCATCATCTCGGCGCTGCTGATCCTGCTGATCCTCACCGTGGCAGCCTTCCCGGGCCTGTTCACCAGTGCGTCCCCGGATGAAGGGTGCCTGTTGGATAATTCCGACGGCGGACCAACGGCCGGGCATCCGCTCGGCTACACCTTCCAGGGCTGCGACGTGTACGCCCGCGTTATCTACGGCGCACGTGCCTCCGTGCTGGTCGGCCTGCTGACCACCATCGCCGTCGTTATCATCGGCGGAATCCTGGGTGCGCTGGCAGGGTACTACGGCGGCTGGCTGGACGCTGTCCTGGCCCGCCTCGGCGACATCTTCTTCGCGCTCCCGCTGATCCTCGGCGCCATCATCATCATGCAGCTGCCCGCGTTCCGCGAGAACCGGACCACCCTGACGGTGGTCTTCACGCTGTTGATCTTCGGCTGGCCCCAGGTTGCCCGCATTACCCGCGGCGCTGTGATCTCGGTCCGCAATGCCGACTTCGTGGTGGCCTCCCGCTCACTGGGCGTCTCGAAGTTCTCGGCGCTGATGAAGCACGTCATCCCGAACTCGATGGCACCGGTAATCGTTATCGCCACCATCTCGCTGGGCACCTTCATTGTTGCCGAGGCCACCCTGTCCTTCCTGGGCATTGGCCTGCCGCCCAGCATCATGTCCTGGGGCAATGACATTTCGGCTGCCCAGACCTCGCTGCGGTCCAATCCGTCAACGCTGCTCTGGCCTGCTGCCGCCCTGTCCATTACCGTGCTGAGCTTCATCATGCTCGGTGACGCGGTCCGTGATGCTCTTGATCCGAAGGCGCGCAAACGATGACCACCAATACTGAAGAAACGGCTGTTCAGCCGCTGCTTGAAATCCGCGACCTTGCCATCACGTTTGCCACGGCAAACGGCGACGTCGAGGCCGTCCGCGATGCTCACCTGACCATCATGCCCGGCGAAACCGTGGCCATTGTGGGGGAGTCCGGTTCGGGCAAGTCGACGACGGCCCTCGCGGCCATCGGCCTGCTTCCAGGCAACGGACGCGTCAGCTCCGGACAGATCCTGTTTGACGGCGAGGATGTTTCCAACGCCAGTGCCAAGCGGATCCAGGAACTGCGCGGCAACTCCATCGGCATGGTTCCCCAGGACCCCATGTCCAACCTGAACCCGGTATGGAAGATCGGTTTCCAGGTCAAGGAAACACTGCGGGCCAACGGCCTGCCGCACGCTCCGGCGGATATCGCCAAGGTGCTGGAGCAGGCCGGACTGCCCGACGCCGCGCGCCGGGCCAAGCAGTACCCGCACGAGTTCTCCGGCGGCATGCGCCAGCGCGCGCTGATCGCCATTGGCCTTTCCTGCCGGCCGCGCCTGCTCATTGCCGATGAGCCGACGTCGGCCCTGGACGTTACCGTGCAGCGGCAGATCCTGGACCACCTGGGCACCCTGACCGATGAACTGGGAACAGCAGTACTGCTGATTACGCACGACCTCGGCCTGGCCGCAGAGCGTGCACAGAAGGTAGTGGTGATGTACAAGGGCCGCGTGGTGGAAGCCGGGCCGGCCCTCGAAATCCTCACCAACCCGCGCCACCCCTACACGCGCAAGCTGGTGGAGTCGGCCCCGTCGCTGGCCTCCAAGCGGATTGACTCCGCCAAGAGCCTGGGCCTGCAAAGCGCGGACCTGCTGACCTCCGAAGACGAGGACAAGCTGAAGGCCGCGGACAACGTTATTGAGGTCAAGGACCTGACCAAGGTCTTCAAGCTGCGCAGCGGCATTGGCCGGTCCACGGATTTCACCGCCGTGGACAACGTGTCCTTCAACATCAAGCGCGGCACCACCACGGCCGTGGTGGGCGAGTCCGGTTCGGGCAAGTCAACGGTGGCCCGCATGGTGCTGAACCTGGAGACGCCTACCAGCGGTTCCATCCTGTTCAACGGGGTGGACATGACCACGCTGAACAGCAAGCGCCTGTTCGAGTTCCGCCGCCGGGTGCAGCCGATCTTCCAGGACCCGTACGGGTCCCTGGACCCGATGTACAACATCTTCCGCACCATCGAAGAACCGCTGCGGGTACACAAGATCGGCGACGCCAAGAGCCGCGAGGCCAAGGTCCGCGAACTGCTTGACCAGGTGGCCCTGCCGTCCTCGGTGATGCGCCGCTTCCCGAACGAGCTCTCCGGCGGACAGCGCCAGCGCGTTGCGATTGCCCGCGCGCTGGCACTGGATCCCGAAGTGGTTATCTGCGACGAAGCCGTCTCGGCACTGGACGTGCTGGTGCAGGCCCAGATCCTGAACCTGCTCGCTGACCTGCAGTCGGAATTGGGGCTGAGCTACCTGTTCATCACCCATGACCTGGCCGTAGTGCGCCAGATTGCCGACTACGTCTGCGTGATGGAAAAGGGCAAGCTCGTGGAAACCGGTTCCACGGACGCCGTCTTCGACGCGCCCCAGCAGGCCTACACCCAGGCCCTGCTGGCAGCCATCCCGGGCTCACGCCTGGAACTGCCGCCGGCAGTCGCCTAACAGCGCACTGCAGAACTGCACGGAAGGCGGGGAGCCCCAACGGGTTCCCTGCCTTCTGCGTCTGTGCGTCCGGCTGTGCGACCCAGCTGTGAGACCCCGCTGTGAGACCCCCGCCCTGCCCCGGATTTGCGCCCTCGGTGAAGCCGCATTAGGGCAGACATGGTATTGCGACTAGAATGTTAGCGTGCCCGCTGACGGCGGGGCCTTCGGTGGATTCTGACTGGTGATTGAGCAAGAGATTGAATCAGCATTCGTACAGAACAGCCGGATACGCCGGAGCCCCTCCGGTGGAAAAGAAACACCCCGAACTGATCTCCTATGAATTGAGTCCTCACGCATGTCAGAAACCAACACGGCTGTAAACAGCGCAGTGCGAAGCGACCTCCGCAACGTTGCTATTGTGGCCCACGTTGACCACGGTAAGACGACCCTCGTCGACGCCATGCTGAAGCAGACGAACTCGTTTGCTGCCCACGGAGACGTGGAAGACCGCGTGATGGACTCCGGTGACCTGGAGCGCGAAAAGGGCATCACCATCCTGGCCAAGAACACCACGGTGTTCTACAACGGCCCGGCTGCCAACGGCGAAACCATCACCATCAACGTCATCGACACCCCCGGCCACGCCGACTTCGGCGGCGAGGTCGAGCGCGGCCTGTCCATGGTCGACGGCGTTGTGCTGCTGGTGGACGCCTCTGAAGGCCCGCTGCCCCAGACCCGCTTCGTGCTGCGCAAGGCACTTGCCGCGAAGCTGCCGGTAGTCCTGCTGGTCAACAAGACCGACCGTCCCGATGCCCGGATCGACGAAGTCGTCAGCGAGTCCATGGACCTGCTGCTCGGCCTGGCCTCCGACCTCGCGGACGAAGTTCCGGACCTGGACCTTGACCTGATCCTGAACGTTCCCGTTGTCTACGCCGCAGCCCGCGTCGGTGCTGCTTCCCTGGAGCAGCCGGCCGACGGCGAAGCACCCGCGAACGACAACCTGGAGCCGCTGTTCCAGACCATCCTGGAGCACATCCCCGCTCCCACGTACGATCCCGAAGGCGTCCTCCAGGCGCACGTTACCAACCTGGACGCCTCGCCGTTCCTGGGCCGCCTGGCCCTGCTGCGTATCTTCAACGGCACCCTGCGCAAGGGCCAGATGGTTGCATGGGCCCGCCACGACGGAACCATGAAGACGGTCAAGATCACCGAACTGCTGGCCACCAAGGCACTGGACCGTGTTCCCACCGAATCCGCCGGCCCCGGTGAAATTGTCGCCGTCGCCGGTATCGAGGACATCACCATTGGTGAAACCCTCACCGACGTGGACAACCCGAAGCCGCTGCCGCTGATCACCGTGGATGACCCCGCCATCTCCATGACCATCGGTATCAACACCTCGCCGCTCGCCGGCCGGGTCAAGGGTGCCAAGGTCACGGCCCGCCAGGTCAAGGACCGCCTCGACAAGGAACTGATCGGCAACGTGTCGCTGAAGGTCCTTCCGACCGAGCGTCCGGACGCCTGGGAAGTACAGGGCCGCGGCGAGCTCGCCCTGGCCATCCTGGTGGAGCAGATGCGCCGCGAAGGCTTCGAACTGACTGTCGGCAAGCCGCAGGTCGTCACCAAGCTCATTGACGGCAAGGTCAATGAGCCGATGGAACACATGACCATCGACGTACCCGAGGAATACCTCGGAGCCGTCACGCAGCTGATGGCAGTCCGCAAGGGCCGCATGGTCAACATGTCGAACCACGGCACCGGCTGGGTCCGCATGGAATTCATCGTCCCCGCCCGCGGCCTGATCGGTTTCCGCACCAAGTTCCTGACGGAAACCCACGGCGCAGGCATCTCCTCGTCCATCGCCGAGGGCTACGAGCCGTGGGCCGGTCCGATCGAATACCGCACCAACGGTTCGCTGATCTCCGACCGCTCCGGCGTCGTTACCCCGTTCGCCATGATCAAGCTGCAGGAACGCGGTTCCTTCTTCGTGGAGCCCACTTCCGAGGTTTACGAAGGCATGATCGTCGGCGAGAACTCCCGCGCCGATGACATGGACGTGAACATCACGAAGGAAAAGCAGCTCACCAACATGCGTGCTGCGTCCTCGGACACCTTCGAGAACCTGACACCGCCGCGGAAGCTCACCCTGGAAGAGTCGCTCGAATTCGCCCGTGAGGACGAATGCGTCGAGGTCACACCGGAATCGATCCGCATCCGCAAGCTGGTCCTGAACGCCAACGACCGTGCGAAGGCCAACCGCGCACGCGCCAAGGCCTAGTCATCACCGCAACGGCCGACACCGGCAAGAGGCCCCCGCGCTGGCGGGGGCCTCTGGTCGCCGTGCTGGGCGGAATCACGGCGGCTGTCCTCGGCACCTCGCTGCATAACCAAGTGGTGTATGCCGGCGACACCGGGCTTCCGGTCGGCGCAGTGCTGGCGGTGGTGTTCAGCTGCGCTGTGGCGCTGCTGGCCGGCCTTTGGCAGCGCAGCGCAGCGGTCAGTGCCGCCGCCGGCGTCATCACGTATCTGCTGCTGGGGCTGTTCTCCCTGGACCTGCTCAACGAGGCCCCGCTGATCGTGACCGGCGCTGCTGCCGAGGAGCAGCCGCCCGTTGTTACAGCGGGACTGGTGTGGCTGTTCGGCCAGGCGGTAGCCACGGTTGGCGCTGTCCTGGCCTGCACCCGGGTGCTCGCCCGGGACCGGGCCGCCGCCAAGGCTGCCTAGCGCAGCCGGAAAAGCGTGTAAGAGCGGCAAAGGCCGCCGGAACAACTGTTCCGGCGGCCTTTGCCGTTTTTTCTCAGGACCTGCGGGGAGTGCGGCGCGGGGGAGGCGGCGGCACGGTTTTGGCGGCCGTGACCAGCGGGTAGGCAATAACGACGTCGCCGCGCCGGGTCGCTACTGTGCATTCGGTATCGCCCACGGCCCCCAGTGTGCCCAGGGCGTCGGTGAAACCGCCGTCGATCCGGTAGCGCACCACCACGCGGACCCCCGGCTGCAGGCTGCGCAGCAGGGCTGCCGGTTCGGAAAAGTTCATTGAACCATCCTATGCGGCGGGTCCCAGACCGGACCCGGGCCGTGCGCCGGGCCGTCCCGGCTGGGAGATAATGGCTTCGGCTACTAACGTGGAACCAACACCCAGCGGAACCGCCGGCCTCCGGCAGGCGGGACGCAGATCAGGAAGGCAAGGGACGTGACGTACGTAATTGCGCAGCCGTGCGTAGATGTGAAAGACAAGGCATGTATCGAAGAATGCCCCGTGGACTGCATCTACGAAGGTGAACGCTCCCTCTACATCCACCCGGACGAATGCGTGGACTGTGGCGCCTGTGAACCTGTATGCCCGGTAGAGGCCATTTACTACGAGGATGACACCCCGGAGGAATGGGCCGACTACTACAAGGCCAACGTCGAGTTCTTTGATGACCTGGGATCCCCGGGCGGTGCGGCCAAGGTGGGCAACACCCATAAGGACCACCCCGTCATCGCTGCCCTGCCTCCGCAGAACCAGGCATGAGCCCGGCAGGATCAAGGGCCTTCGGGCTCGACCTGCCGGAATACCCCTGGGACGCCATGGCCCCGTACCAGCGACGGGCCGCAGAGCACCCTGAGGGTGCCGTGAACCTCTCCATCGGCACGCCCGTTGACCCGACCCCCGCCGTCGTCCGCGAAGCCCTCAGCGCCGCCGCTGACGCGCCGGGTTACCCCACCACCCACGGCACCGCAGACCTGCGGAACGCAGTGGTCGAGTGGTTCGCCCGGCGGCGCGGGGTGCCGGGCCTGGACCCGGCGGACGTGCTGCCCACCATCGGCTCCAAGGAACTGGTGGCCTGGCTGCCGTTGCTGCTGGGGCTGGGGGAGGGGGACGTTGTGGTCCGCCCCGTGGTTGCCTATCCCACCTACGACATGGGGGCGGTCTTTGCCGGGGCGACGGCGGTGGCCGCCGACAACCTTGACGAACTGGACGGGGAAACCCGTTCCCGCGTGCGGCTGGTCTGGGTGAACTCCCCGGGCAACCCCACCGGCATTGTGCGGACTGCGTCCTCGCTGCGCACCCTGGTGGAGCAGGCCCGGGAAATCGGCGCCGTGGTGGCCTCCGATGAGTGTTATGCCGAACTGGGCTGGGGCCCCTGGGACCCCGCACGCGGCGGTGAACCGGTGCCCAGCATCCTTGACCCCCGCGTCAGCGGCGGCAGCAGCAATTCCCTGCTCGCCGTGTACTCGCTGAGCAAGCAGTCCAACGTGGCCGGCTACCGGGCGGCGTTCACCGCCGGCGATCCGGCGATCATCGCCAATATGGTCAACAGCCGCAAGCACGCCGGAATGATTGTCCCCGCCCCGGTGCAGGCTGCCATGGCGGCAGCACTGCGCGACGACGAGCATGTGGCGCAGCAGAAGGACCGCTACCGGGCCCGGCGCGAACAGCTGGTCCCGGCGCTGGAGGGCTTCGGGTTGAAGATCGAGCATTCCGAGGCCGGCCTGTACCTGTGGGCAACCGCCGGTGAAGACACTTGGACAACGGTCTCCCGTTTCGCGGACCTGGGAATTGTTGTTGGTCCCGGTGTTTTCTACGGTGATGCCGGTGCAGGATATGTCCGCATTGCGTTGACCGGTTCGGATGCCGATATCCGTGCCGCGGCGGACCGGCTCTTGGCCGCGGCGGAATTGGACCGCGGGCGGCCCCGGCAGGAATAGTATTAGGCACTGCACCGGAATACCGTCCGTGCCTATGTTGCGCTTGTACAACGGTGCCCGCACCGATTAGTGGTAAGGGCACTGATACCGGTAGCGTTTTAGCGAAATAGTTTAGCGGAATGCACTATGTCCCGTCGGAAGCGGCTACATAGCGGCGGTTTCGAAAACTCCTAAAGGAGACTTAATGACTGAGCAACCCAGTGCCAAGCTTCAGTACGGGGCAAACCCGGAAGACGAGCTTGTGCTGCCCCGCGTTGCCGCAGCGGAGGGAAACGACGGACTCGACGTTTCCAAGCTGCTGAAGCAGACCGGCACCGTTACGTTCGACCCCGGGTTCATGAACACCGCGGCCACCACATCCGCCATCACGTACATCGACGGCGACCAGGGGATCCTTCGCTACCGCGGCTACCCGATTGAGCAGCTGGCCAAGCACTCGAGCTTCCTCGAGACGTCCTACCTGCTGATCTACGGGGAACTGCCGACGCCCGCCGAGCTGGAGAACTTTGACCAGCGGATCCGCCGCCACACCCTGCTGCACGAAGACCTCAAGGGCTTCTTCGGCGGCTTCCCCCGCGACGCCCACCCGATGCCGGTGCTGTCCTCGGCCGTGAGCGCGCTGTCCACGTTCTACCAGGACTCGCTGGACCCGTTCGACGAAGAACAGGTGGAACTGTCCACCGTCCGGCTGATGGCCAAGCTGCCGGTCATTGCTGCGTACGCGCACAAGAAGTCCATCGGCCAGCCGATGCTCTACCCGGACAACTCCATGAACCTGGTGGAGAACTTCATGCGGCTCTCCTTCGGCCTGCCGGCCGAGCCGTATGAAATCGATCCGGACCTGGTGAAGGCCCTGGATCTGCTGCTGATCCTGCACGCGGACCACGAGCAGAACTGCTCCACCTCCACTGTGCGCCTGGTCGGCAGCTCCAACGCGAACATGTTCGCGTCCGT
Source organism: Arthrobacter sp. zg-Y1143 (assembly GCF_030125565.1). Classification (NCBI taxonomy): domain Bacteria; kingdom Bacillati; phylum Actinomycetota; class Actinomycetes; order Micrococcales; family Micrococcaceae; genus Arthrobacter; species Arthrobacter sp. zg-Y1143. The sequence goes on from NZ_JASKLW010000004.1 coordinate 278,656, forward strand.
CTCCGCCGGCATCAGTGCACTCTTCGGCCCGCTGCACGGCGGCGCGAATGAAGCAGTGCTGAACATGCTCCGCGACATCCAGGCCACGGGCATGCAGCCGGAAACCTTCATGGAGAAGGTCAAGAACAAGGAAGACGGCGTGAAGCTCATGGGCTTCGGGCACCGCGTCTACAAGAACTACGATCCGCGGGCGAAGATCGTCAAGGCCACCGCCCACGAAATCCTGTCCAAGCTCGGCGGCAACGACGAGCTGCTGGATATCGCCATGCGCCTGGAAGAGAAGGCCCTGGCCGATGATTACTTCATCGAGCGCAAGCTGTACCCGAACGTGGACTTCTACACCGGCCTCATTTACAAGGCCATGGGCTTCCCGGAGAAGATGTTCACCGTCCTCTTCGCCATCGGCCGCCTGCCGGGCTGGATTGCCCAGTGGCGCGAAATGATGCAGGATCCCCAGACGAAGATCGGCCGCCCGCGCCAGCTGTACACGGGCGCCCCCGAGCGGAACTACCCGCAGCGCTGATTGTTCCGGCCGTAAAACGCCAAAAGAGAAGGTCCCCGGATGTTTCCGGGGACCTTCTCTTTTGGTGTTTCGGCGGATTCGGTCCGTCCAGCTGAACCGCTAGGACGCGGCGTAACCCTCGGGGTTGTTCTTCTGCCAGCGCCAGTGGTCCTCGCACATGGTGGCCAGGCTGCGCTCGGCACGCCAGCCCAGGTCCGCGTGCGCTGCGGAGGGATCGGCGTAGCTGACGGCGGCGTCGCCTGGACGGCGGGCCGCGAACTCATAGGGGACATCCCGGCCCGCGGCAGCGGAGAACGCGGTGAGGACCTCGAGGACGGAGGACCCGTTGCCGGTGCCCAGGTTCCAGCGGTGCACTCCGCCGTTGCCGGCCAGGAAGTTCAGGGCGGCGAGGTGGCCCGCTGCCAGGTCCACCACATGGATGTAGTCGCGGACACCCGTGCCGTCCGGGGTGGGGTAGTCATTGCCGAAGACCATGACCTTCTCCCGGCGGCCCACGGCCACCTGCGCCACGAACGGCAGCAGGTTGTTGGGGATGCCGGTGGGATCTTCACCGATCCGGCCCGATTCGTGCGCACCGGCAGGGTTGAAGTAACGCAGCAGCGCAATGTTCCACCGGCCGTCGGCGGCGCCCAGATCACTGAGGATGTCTTCGATCTGTTCCTTGGTGCGGCCGTAGGGATTGACGGCGTCCATGGGGGAGTCCTCGGTCAGCGGGACCTCCTCAGAGGCACCGTACACGGTGGCGGAGGAGCTGAAGACCAGGGTGCGGACGTTGTGCCGGTCCATGGCCCGCAGCAGGTTGATGGTGCCCACCACGTTGTTGTGGTAGTAGTACAGGGGCTTGGCTACGGATTCGCCCACGGCCTTGAGCCCGGCGAAGTGGATAACCGCGTCAATGGCGGCGCCGTTGAAGACCGTTTCCAGCGCTGCTTCGTCCAGCAGATCCGCCTTCACGAACTCGGCCTTGCGGCCGCTCAGCTCCTGGACCCTGCGAAGCGACTCCTCGCTGGAGTTCATCAGGTTGTCCAGGACCACCACGTCATGGCCTGCTTCCAGCAGGGCAAGCGTGGAGTGGGATCCGATATAGCCGGTGCCACCGGTGACTAGAATACGCATGCCCTTAGCCTAATCGGTCGGTCGCCGGGTTCCCCATCCGGCGGTCCGGCGTGCCCTATTCCTCGGGGACGCTGTAGGCGGTGACGGCAACCTGGCCGGCGTCCGCAGAAGACTGCTCCCACACGGAACTGCCCAGCTGCCAGGTGCGTCCGTCGTAGGCCACCGACTCGATGCCGAGCAGTTGGGCATTTGCCACGAACCACTGCGCAACGGACCAGCCGTAGGTTCCCTCGACGTCGGCCAGGTACAGCGGGCCGAGCACCGAGCCGTTCAGCGGACCGTAGATTTCCTCGACGGCGGACGCGCTGGCGCCGGCATCGGCGGAAACCGACGGCGGGCGCAGGGTGCAGGACAACGCGGCAGGAGTCTGGCCGGTAAGGGCGGAGGCGAACGCCCGGGCAGGTCCTTCGTGTTTGGCGTATGCCTCGGGGAAGGCGCTGCGCTGGACGGCCTGGGCGGCGTCGGTAATCGTCAGGTCCAGGTATCCCGGCACCTTCTCCAACCCGTTGTAGAAGGCATTGGCGGCATACACGGGGTCCATGACCTGCTCTTCACTGCCCCAGCCCTGGCTGGGGCGCTGCTGGAACAGGCCGCGGGAGTCCGGGCCGGCGTCGTCCCCGTAATCCAAGTTGCGCAGCCCGGATTCCTGCATGGCGGTGGCCAGTGCAATGGACACGGCGCGCGGCGGCAGGCCGCGGGTCACCGCCACACCGGAAATGATCGAGGCATTGCGTGCCTGTTCCAGGGTCAGCGAGTATTCCGCTCCGCCCACCGACGCGATGCAGCGTTCGGTAATGACGGGGGTTTGTTTTTTGCCGTTCAGGGCCGCCACCGCGAAGAGCGAGACGAACGCGGCCAGGCACAGCCCCAGCAGCAGGACCAGGAGCCGGAAGCTGCGGGTCTCATGCTGCTGGAGCCGTTGCATGCCGGTGCCGCTTAGTTCGCGTGCAGCGCGGAATTCAGCTCCACGGTGCGTCCGTTGCGGGGCAGGGCCTGGACGGCACCGGTCACCGAGTCGCGGCGGAACAGCAGGTTGGGCACGCCGGACAGCTCCGCGGCCTTCACCTGGCGGGGCTCCCCGCCGCCGAGCACCGTGACGCGGGTACCGGCCGTGACGTACAGGCCTGCCTCCACCACGCTGTCGTCGCCGATGCTGATGCCCACGCCGGAGTTCGCGCCCAGCAGGACGCGCTCACCGAGGGTGATTTTTTCCTTGCCGCCGCCGGACAGCGTGCCCATGATCGAGGCGCCGCCGCCGACGTCGGTGCCGTCGCCGACCACCACGCCGGCCGAAATCCGTCCTTCCACCATGGAGGTGCCCAGCGTTCCGGCGTTGAAGTTCACGAAGCCCTCGTGCATCACGGTGGTGCCTTCAGCCAGGTGCGCGCCGAGGCGTACCCGCCCGGCGTCAGCTATGCGCACACCCGAGGGGAGCACGTAGTCGGTCATGCGGGGGAACTTGTCCACGCCGAAGACCGTCACCGGCCCGCGGCTGCGCAGCCGCAGCCGCACGGCGTCAAAGTCCGCGACGGCGCAGGGCCCGTAATTGGTCCAGACCACGTTGGGCAGCGAGCCGAAGATCCCGTCCAGGTTGATGGTGTTGGGGCGGACCAGGCGGCTGGAGAGCAGGTGCAGGCGCAGGTAGGCGTCGGCGGTGCCGGCAGGTGCGGCATCGAGGTCAATCCGGGTGTCCAGCACTTCGCCGTGCGTGCCGCGGATCCCGTCGGCCATCGCCTCGGCGGCGGCCTCCAGTTCACTGTGCAGGGCGGAGTCCGTGGCGGACTCTCCGAGAACCGGGCGGGGGAACCATACATCGAGCACCGCGCCGTCGGCGGCAACCGTGGCGAGGCCGAGGCCGGAGGCAGTGCGGGAGTCCGTGCTTGCTTCAGTGGGGGCTGGGGCAGGGCTTGAAGTCATGGGCCCCAGTCTACCGAGCGGTACTGTGGGAAGGTGACCGATACTGACACAACTTCCCTGGACCTGACCGACGACGTAGCCCGGCTGACGGCAGTCCTGATGGATTTCGAGAGCGTCTCGGGCAATGAAAAGGCCCTCGCCGACGCCGTCGAAACGGCATTGCGCGCCTACCCGCACCTTGAGGTGTCACGGGACGGGGATTCCGTGGTGGCCCGGACCAACCTTGGCCGGACAGAGCGGGTCATCCTCGCCGGCCACCTGGATACCGTGCCCCTGCCGACAGTGCCCGGATCACGGGGAACCGTGCCGTCCTCCCGGGACGGCGACGTCCTGTACGGCCGCGGTGCCACGGACATGAAGGGCGGGGTGGCGGTGCAGTTGGCGCTGGCCGCTGCACTCACCGAACCCACCCGGGACATCACCTACGTTTTCTACGACCATGAAGAAGTCGAGGCCTCCCTCAGCGGGCTGGGCCGGTTGGCCGTCAGCCATGCGGACTGGCTGAAGGCCGATTTCGCCATCCTATTGGAGCCCACCAACGGCACTGTGGAAGGCGGCTGCAACGGCACCATGCGGTTCCATGCCACCACCGCCGGGCGGGCTGCGCATTCGGCGCGGGCCTGGATGGGAGAGAACGCCATCCACGGCGCGGCCGAAATCCTGGTGCGGCTGCGGGACCACACACCGGCCACCGTGTCCGTGGAAGGCCTGGACTACCGCGAATCCCTGAACGCCGTACGGATTTGGGGCGGTACGGCGGGCAACGTTATTCCCGACGCCGCCACGGTGGAGATCAACTACCGCTTCGCCCCGGACAAAAGCGTGGATGAGGCCGAAGCCTACGTGCGGGACCTGCTGGCCGGTTTCGACCTGGTCCGCACCGACGCTGCCGCCGGCGCCCGCCCGGGACTGACCATGCCCGCCGCCGCCAGCTTTGTGGCCGCCGTCGGGGCCGAGCCCAAGCCCAAGTACGGCTGGACCGACGTCGCCCGGTTCAGTGAACTGGGCATCCCGGCGGTGAACTTCGGGCCCGGCGATGCACTGTTGGCCCACACGGACAACGAGCATGTGCATGCCGGCGCGATCCGGGACTGCCTGGCCGCGCTGCGGTCCTGGCTGGGCTAAGCGGCAGCGCCGCCCTGACACCGGAGGAACACAGAAGGGTCCGGGAACACAAAAGGGGAGGACAGGCGATGCCTGTCCTCCCCTTTTTCTTGTGCGTGCTGGGCTACCGGGCTGGGCTACCGGGCTGGGCTACCGGGCACCGGCCGGGGCTTCGACGCCCTCGGGTTCTATGGTGTCTTCAATCTTGAGGAGCTTGCCGGCACGTGCCCCCAAACGCCGGGAGAGGCGCTGGGCGGCGAACGTCAGCAGGAAGTTCAGGAGGATGAAGATGGCCGCGGTGACCAGCAGGGCCGGCAGGATGTTGCCCTCGCCGGAAGCGAGGCGGCGGGCATTTTCGAGCAGTTCGGTGTAGCCGATGAAGGTACCCAGTGCGGAATCCTTGAGGATCACCACGAACTGGCTCAACAGAGCCGGCAGCATCGCAACCAGCGCCTGCGGAATCTCGATGCTCCGCAGCGACTGGCCCGGCGTGAGGCCGATGGCCAGGCCGGCTTCGCGCTGGCCCTTGGGCAGGCCGAAGACACCGGAGCGGACCAGTTCGGCAATCACCGAACCGTTGTACAGGGTCAGCGCAATGACTACTGCCCAGAAGGGAACCTGAGCCGGGTCCACGGACGTGGACTTGGAGAGGAACTGGTAGAAGAACACCATCATCAGCAGCACTGGCACGGCCCGGAAGAATTCCACCACAATGCTGCAGGCCCAGTTCAGCGGCTTGAAGGGGGAGAGCCTGCCGATGCCGAAGAGCAGGCCGAAAACAATGGATGCCACTACGGCAACGGCTGCGGCCTTCAGCGTGGAGAGCAGGCCGGGCAGCAGGTAGAACTGCCAAGTGCTCCACTCAAGGAACGGCGTCCACTTGGCTGCTTCGAACTGGCCCTTGTCCGCCAGCGCCGAAACCACCAGCCACAGCAGTCCGAGGACCAGCAGTACACCAAGGATGTTTGCGAACATGATGGTCCGCCGGGCGCGGGGCCCCGGGGCATCAAACAGGACGTTCTGTGTGCTCATCGTGCCACCGCCAGTTTCTTCGAGGCCCAGGTGGTGAGCAGGCCAATGGGGATAACGATGATGACGTACCCGATGGCGAAGGTCAGGAAGATCTGCGTCATGAGGTTGGGGTAGAACTCGATCATGGTTTTCATGGTGCTGGAGGTCTCCACGGCTACGCCCGCCGTGGCGGCCACGGTGGTGTTCTTGACCAGGGCGATCAGCACGTTGCCCATGGGGGCAATGGCTCCCCGGAAGGCCTGCGGCATGATGATGATCCGTGCCGCAGGCAGGAAGCCCAAACCGATGGCCCGGGCGGCTTCAGCCTGCCCCATCGGGACGGTGTTCACGCCGCTGCGGATGGCTTCGCAGAAGAAAGCCGCGTGATAGATGGTCAGCGAGAGTACCGCCAGCCGGAAGAAGTTGGTGGTGAAGTCCGTGGACAAGCTGATATTCAGCTGCGACCAGAGCGCAAGCGAACCGAAAACCATGATGATGGTCAGCGGTGTGTTCCGGAAGATATTCACGTAGGCGGCACCGAACCACCGCAGGCTGGGGATCGGCGAGATCCGCATCAGTGCCAGAACGGTGCCGAGTATCAGCGACCAGAGAGCCGCCCAGAACGTGAGCTGGATGTTGACCCAGAAAGCGCCGACGACGTCGTACTGCTCGAAGAGGGCAGTAAAACCCTCCATGTTTCACCTCTTTATGGTGGACGAAGCCCGGGCCGGGAAAGCGGGTGGCTTTCCCGGCCGCGGGGTGGAACGGAAGGTGCCGCAGCACCTGTGGAACTGGTTAGGCGCAGGCGTCCATCTTCGGCGGGTTCAGCTCTGCGTTGAAGGTGTAGTCGGCACCCTCGGTGTTCTTCTTGATGGCTTCTTCCCAGGCACCGTCGTCGATCATCTTGGTGATCGCGGCGTTGATGTCCTCACACTTGACGATCCCGCCTTCCTTCGGCAGGCCCACGCCGTACTTCTCCTCGGAGAACGTGTTGCCGACAACCTTGAACTTGCCCTTGTTGGCGTCCGTGGAGGCCAGGCCGGCGAGGATGATGTCGTCAGTGGTCACGGCGTCGATCTGGCCGCCCTGCATGGCAGTCACGCACTCGGCGTAGCTCGGCTGCTCCAGCAGGTTCACGCCCGCGGCGTAGTTGTCCTTGATCTTCTGCGCGGAGGTGGAACCGGTGACCGAGCACAGGTTCTTGCCTTCCAGGTCCTCGGGGCCGGAGATGTCACTGTCGGAGGGGACCAGGAGGTCCTGGCCGGCCACGAAGTACGGACCGGCGAAGGCCACCTTTTCCTTGCGGGTGTCCGTGATGGAGTAGGTCGCGAAGATCATGTCCAGCTGGTCGTTCTCGAGCATGTTCTCGCGCTGCGCGGAGGGGCTGGAAATGAACTCGATCTGGTCTTCGGGGTAGCCCAGTTCGTTGGCCACGTACTTGGCGACGTCCACGTCGAACCCGGTGTACTCGTTGCCGTCCTTGAAGCCCAGGCCCGGCTGGTCGAACTTGATACCGATGCGGATTTTCTCGCCGGCGGATTCGGAGCTGCCGGACCCGGACTCGGAACCGGAATCGCTGCCGCAGGCGGACAGGGTAAGGGCTGCAACGGCAGCAATGGCTGCCGCCGCGTAACGGGTCTTGCGCATGATTTCTCCTTGCATTGCGGTGTCCCGGTGAACGGGGCACCTAGCCTCATAAGGATTTCCCCCAACTGGTGAAACCCCGGTACTGCGGTACTGCCGGTGGTGCGGTGAACTCTCTAGTGCGAGAGGATCTTGCCGAGGAAGTCCTTGGCCCGGTCGCTCTTGGGATTGGTGAAGAACTCCTCCGGGGTGGCTTCTTCGATGATCTGGCCGTCGGCCATGAAGATCACGCGGTCCGCTGCCTTGCGGGCGAAGCCCATCTCATGGGTGACCACCACCATGGTCATGCCGTCCTTGGCCAGTTCCACCATGGTGTCGAGGACCTCGTTGATCATTTCCGGGTCCAGGGCCGAGGTGGGCTCGTCGAAGAGCATCACCTTGGGTTTCATGGCCAGCGCGCGGGCAATGGCCACGCGCTGCTGCTGGCCGCCGGAAAGCTGCGCCGGCAGTTTGTTGGCCTGGTTGGCTACGCCCACGCGTTCGAGCAGGGACATGGCCAGTTTCTTGGCTTCAGCCGGCTTGGATTTGCGGACCTTCACCGGTCCCAGTGCCACGTTGTCCACGATCGACTTGTGGGCGAACAGGTTGAAGGACTGGAAGACCATTCCGACGTCGGCGCGGAGCTTCGCCAGTGCGCGGCCTTCGGCCGGCAGGACGGCGCCGTCAACGGTGATTTCGCCGTCGTCGATGGTCTCCAGGCGGTTGATGGCGCGGCACAGCGTCGACTTGCCGGATCCCGAGGGGCCGATCACGACGACGACCTCGCCGCGGGCAATGTCGAGATTGATGTTCTGCAGGACGTGGAGGTCCCCGAAATGCTTGTTTACGTTCTTCAGCGAAACAAGCGGTGCAGCGGATTCAGGCGCGGACATGCCTGCGGATGTGTCACTGGTCATAAGGAAAATCTAACCAGACATTGTTGCCAGTATGTGTCACGTGCCACGTCGACGGGAAATTGTGACGTAAGAGCAATCAAACCCGGACCTTGAGATCCGATGCGGCCAAGCTCGTTGCCAGCAGCGGGATGGCGGTTAGCCTAGAGGCATGCCTATCAGCGAAGACCCCCGTTCCACGTCCCCGGACCGCCCGCGCAAGCGGGGGATGGTGGAACTGCGCCGGGGTGCGGCCCTGACGCCGCAGTCGGACCGTTTCCTGCTGGACTCCGCCGACGCGACGCATTTCACCCACACCGACCCCTGGCGGGTGCTGCGGATCCAGAGCGAGTTCGTGGAGGGATTCGGCACCCTGTCCGAGCTTGGGCCTGCCGTCAGCGTTTTCGGTTCCGCCCGGAGCGTGCCCGGCTCGCGGTACTACAAGCTCGGTGAAGAAGTGGGCAGGCTGCTCGCTGAAGCCGGGCTGGCCGTGATTACCGGCGGCGGACCCGGATCGATGGAAGCGGCCAACAAGGGTGCCGTGGGAGCAGACGGGCTGTCCGTAGGCCTGGGCATCGAACTGCCCTTTGAAACCGGCCTGAACGAGTGGGTGGACCTGGGCGTCAACTTCCGGTACTTCTTTGTGCGCAAGACCATGTTCGTGAAGTACGCGCAGGGCTTTATTGTGCTGCCGGGCGGGTTTGGCACGTTGGATGAACTGTTTGAGGCAATGACCCTGGTCCAGACACAAAAAGTCACGTCCTTCCCGATTGTGCTGGTCGGCTCCGACTTCTGGAATCCGCTGCTGGACTGGGTCCGGGACAGCCTGCTCGCGGAGGGCATGGTGTCCGAGACTGACCTCAGGCTCCTGCACGTGGTGGACGATCCCTCCGAAGCGGTCCGGCTGATGATCAACGACAGCGCCGGGCACGTCGCGCCCTAGGGGCATCGGGGGCATCTGGCACCATGGTCGTGTGACACTCCTCCTGGTTTTCCTAGCCATTGCCGTCCTGGGCCTGGCGGCCGTACTCGGTGCGGGCAGATTGCGGGCCGGCAGTCCTGCCGAAGCCGCAGCGGACGCTGTACAGGGCCTGCCGGAGCCGGATCCCCGCCTGCCGCCGGTCCTGCTGCCCGAACACCCCGACGCCGGTGACGTGGGCGGGCTCCGGTTCTCCGTTGCCCTGCGCGGCTACCGGATGGACCAGGTGGACGCGGTCCTGGACCGGCTGGCGGAAGCCCTGGCGGCACGCGATGCGAAGATCAGCGCGTTGGAAGCAGGCGCGCGGGAAGCAGGCGCGCGGGAAACAGGCACCGCCCCGGACGGGGACAGGGAATGAGCGCGGTGCCGGGCCCGGACGGACTGGCGCGCTGCGGCTGGGCGCTGGCCACCGAGGACTACATGCACTACCACGACACTGAATGGGGCCGCCCGGTGGTGGGCGAGGCGGCGCTCTTTGAACGGCTGAGCCTGGAGGCCTTCCAGTCCGGACTGAGCTGGATCACCATCCTGCGCAAGCGCGAAGCTTTCCGGGCCGCCTTCGCCGGGTTTGATCCCGTGCGCGTGGCGGCGTTCGACGACGGCGACCGGGCCCGCCTGATGGCCGACACCGGCATTGTGCGCAACGCGGCCAAGATCGACGCGGTGATCGGCAACGCCCGGGCACTGCTGGCACTGCCGGAGGGGGAGAGCCTCTCCGGCCTCCTGGCCGGATACCGTGCCCCGGACGGGCGGCCCGCACCGCAGACGGCCGCCGATATCCCGGCCATCACCCCTGAATCCACGGCACTGGCCAAGGACCTGAAAAAACGCGGGTTCCGGTTTGTCGGACCAACAACCGCCTATGCAATGCTCCAGGCCACCGGATACGTCAATGACCATCTGGCCGGATGCTGGGTGCGCAATGGCTGAGGAATCCGGAGACCACAGCGCTGTTGATGGGCGCACGGAGGGCCCCGGCGGCAGTGCACCCTCGCCGGCCGGGCAGCTCGCCGGCCTGGCGGGTCGGGCGGCCGGCACCCTGGCCCGGTGGCCCTGGTACGCGCAGGTCCTGGCCCTGTGGGCCGCGGCCCGCCTGTTCTCGACCGCTGTGCTGGTTGCCGCGGCCCGCTTCCAGCCGGCCGGGCCCTGGGGCGAGGCGTCGCCGTCGTACGGGGAGTTCATCAACATCTGGGACGCCCAGTGGTATTCGAGGATCTACGAAGACGGATACCCCGCTGCTGTGCCCCGGGACCCTACCGGAAAAGCGCAGGAAAACGAGTGGGCGTTCTACGCGTTGTTCCCCGTGCTGGTCCGTGGCCTCGACGCCCTCACCGGGCTGGGGTGGAACGTGCTGGCACCGGTTGCCGCCACCTTGGCGGGCTTCGCCGCCGCGCTGGTGGTCTACCGGCTGTTCCGGCTGCGGGCACAACACGGGACCGCAATGTGGGGCCTGGCGTTTGTGGCCGTGTTTCCCGTGTCGCCCATCCTGCAGGTTCCCTATGCCGAATCCCTGAATTTGCTGCTGCTGGCCGCAGCCCTGTACCTGCTGGTTTCCCGCCGTTACCTCACCGCCATTCCGGTGGTGGTCCTGATGTGCCTGTCGCGGCCGGTGGGGGTGCCCTTTGCGCTCGCCGTCGGGCTGGTGTTCGTGGTGCGCTTGGCGCGCCGCCGGCACACGGAACCGGCACCCTGGCAGGCCTGGCGGCTGGTTGCCCTGACAGCCGTGTCCGGAGTATCGGCACTGGCCTGGCCGGCGATCGCCTGGGCCTTTACCGGGGACCTGCGGGCGTACACGGACACCGAGAGTGCCTGGCGGTACGGAGACCTGATCCCGTTTAAGCCGTGGCTGACCATGTCGCAGCACCTGTTTGGTTCAGTCTTCGGACCGGTGCTGCTGGCGGTTCTGGTGCTGGCCGCCGCGGTTTACCTTTCGTCAGCGTCCGTGCGCCGCCTGGGACTGGAACTTCAGCTTTGGTGCGCCAGCTACGTGCTTTACCTGCTGGTATTCCTGAATCCGCAAACCAGCACGTTCCGACTGCTGCTGCCCCTGTTCCCGCTGGCCCTTTCCACCGCTTGGCTCAGCCGCTCCAGGGCCTACCGCGGAGCGGTCGCCGCAGCCTTCGCCGTCCTGCAGATTGTGTGGGTTGTTTGGCTATGGAGGTGGACGGAATTACCCGGCGGAGGGGACTATCCACCCTGAGTTGTGGCGCGCAACACACGAAATTTCGTTTGCCCGGTACTTGTACGGAATAATGACAGCAATTGCCGAAGGGATATTTTACTTTCGTCGGCAGCGGATTACAGGTGATCCGGGATAACCGGCGCACTGTGAAAGGGGAAATCTGAAATGGCTGCGATGAAACCACGCACGGGCGACGGGCCCATGGAGGTTACAAAGGAGGGGCGCAGCCTCATCTTGCGGGTGCCGATCGACGGCGGCGGGCGCCTGGTGGTCGAGCTCAACGCAGAAGAGGCGGGCAAGCTGAAAGACTGCCTCTTGGGTGTGACGGGCTAGCCTTAACCCATGCAGTTGCCTCCCAAGCCTTCGTCCAAGACCGGCTCCGTTCCGGCTTCGCCCTTTGTGTCCGCACCGCTGCCGGGAGTCACTGCCCTGGCCGGACTGGACGCACGCACAGGCAGGGCCGGTAACGGCAGCGGACTGCAGCCGGCTGCGGAGGAGCGCGTGGACGTGCTGGCCGTGGCCATCGCCCCGGCTCCCGTGGAGGCAGGACAGGACGATGCGGAAGAGGCGGCGTATCCGGTCCCGGAGCCGCGGCGCGGCGCGGTGGAAGCAGCTGTCCGCTACGGCGCCGACATTGCCGCCCGGGCGCGCAGCGCCAAAGTGACCGGCCGGGCCGGGGAGATCCTCGTGATCGAACCGCCCCGGGATTCAGCAGCCCTGCCCGGCAAACTGCTTTTTGTGGGCACCGGTGACGAATCCCCGGCAGCGCTGAGGCGTGCCGGGGCTGCCCTCGCCCGTGCCACCATGGGCTGCGCAAGGATCCGCAGTTCCGTGGTGGACGGGCTCGGTCCGGACGCACAGGCAGCTTTCCTTGAGGGGTTCCTGCTCGGGGGCTACCGGCCGCCGCGGGCCGGAGTTACCCAGGCGCCGGCCCCGATCGCCGAGCACCTGGAACTGACCGGACTCGAAGCCGGTGCCGCTGCCCGGGCTCTGGCCACCGCCCGGGCCGTGTGGCACGCCCGCGACCTGACGAACACCCCCGCCGATACTGCCACGCCGGAATGGATGGCAGCACAGGCCAGGGCCGCCGCGGTCCGCAGCGGCCTGCAGGTCCGGGTCCGCACCGAGGATGAACTGCGGGCCGAGGGCTTCGGCGGCCTGCTCGCCGTGGGCTCCGGATCCGAGCACCCGCCGCGGCTGGTGGAGGTTGCCTACGTCCCCAAAGTGGAGAAGGCCGCACCGCACGTGGTCCTGGTGGGCAAGGGCATCACCTTCGACTCCGGCGGCATATCGCTCAAGCCGCGGGACGCGATGATGACCATGAAAACGGACATGGCCGGTGCTGCCGCCGTGCTGGCCGTGGCAGAAGCAGCAGCCGAACTTGAACTGCCCGTCCGGGTCACCGCCGTGCTGGCCCTCGCGGAAAATGCCATTGGCGGCGCCGCCTACCGTCCGGCCGATGTGGTCCGGACCTATGACGGCACTACCGTGGAAGTGGGCAACACCGACGCCGAGGGCCGGATGGTGCTCGCAGATGCCCTGGCCTATGCAGCGGCCGAGCTGGCCCCCGACGTGCTGGTCGACGTCGCCACGCTCACCGGTGCGGCTGCCCTGGGGCTGGGCCTGAACCACGCCGCACTGTTCGGCAACGCCCCGGCCTTGGTGGCGGCGCTGGAAGCGGCGGGTAAGACTTCCGGCGACGCCGTGTGGCAGCTGCCGATGGTCCGGGAGTACGCCGGCATCCTGGATTCCGACGTCGCCGATCTGTCCCACATTGCGCCTGTGAAGGCCAAGTTCGGTGCAGGCGCCATTGTGGCCGCACTGTTCCTGGAGAAATTCACCGCCGGAGTCCCGTGGGCGCACGTTGACATTGCGGGTCCCTCCCGTGCCCCGAAGGACAGCCGGGAGCAGACCAAGGGTGCCACCGGGTTTGGCGTCCGCCTGCTGCTGGCGTACCTGGCCGGATACCGTTCCGGCGGCGCCGCCTAGGCGGTTTTGACGGCCAGCAGCAGGCCGTCGCCGGTGGGCAGCAGCGCCGAGGCAAGCTCCTCGTTTTCCCGGATGGCCTTGCCGACCTTGCGCATGGTGTTGGTGGTTGCTTCGCGGACCGCCGGGTCGGCAACCTTGCCGTGGTCCAGGGCGTCATTGACCACCAGCAGCCCGCCGCGCTTGAGCAGGCGCACGGCCTGGGTCACATAGAGCGGGAAGGACGGCTTGTCGGCGTCGATAAACACCATGTCATACGCAGCGTCCGTGAGCCGGGGGAGGACCTCCGCGGCCCGCCCCGAGATGGTCCGGGTCCGGTTGCCCGGAATCCCCGCTTCGGCGTAGGCTTCCCGCGCTGCGCGGAGGTGGTCCACGTCCGAATCAATGGTGGTGAGCACAGCGTTTGAGCCCAGGCCGCGCAGCAGGCACACCCCGGACACCCCGGCGCCTGTACCTACTTCCACTACGGTGGCCGCCTTGCTTGCGGCGGCCAATACGGTCAGCGCGGCTCCCACGCCACTGGACACCGCGCTGACGCCGAGCTCATAGGACCGTTCACGCGCGCGGAGCAGGACCTCATCCTCGGTAGGCAGGGCCTCCGTGTAGGACCAACTGGTCTGCTTGTCGGCGCGCATGTTTTCACTTTCGGTACTGGTGCGGAGGGGGTGCTGCTTCCACAAGCTTAAGGCCAAGCGCAGCCGAACCCCGTACACGCTGCCGGAGCGTCTTGTGCGGGAAGTTCATGCGTGCTAACAGCCAACTCCCAGATTGGTGCGTAAACATTGTTAATCGGTGCTCCGCGTGGTATTTGGGGCCAAGCACGATAGACGCAAGCACAATAGACGCAGTCACGATGCACAGTGACCGTGCACAGTAACGAGCAGGTCCGAGCAGGCTGGAAGGAAGGAGGAAGACTATGGCAACGACGCCGGATGCGGCAGCCGCAGACATGGCTGCGGACTGGGTGCGCCCCTCATGGGAGGAAGTGGTGGAGGCACACTCCGCCAAGGTATACCGGCTGGCCTACCGGCTGACCGGCAACAAGCATGATGCCGAGGATCTGACGCAGGAAGTCTTCGTCCGCGTTTTCCGTTCCCTGGCAAACTTCCAGCCGGGCACGCTGGACGGCTGGCTGCACCGCATCACCACCAACCTTTTCCTGGACCAGGCCCGGCGCCGCAGCCGTATCCGCTTTGACGGGATGACCGAGGAAACCCAGAGCCGGCTGCCCAGCAACGGTCCCGGCCCAGAGCGCAGCTTCGAATTCAACAACCTGGATGTGGACATTGCCCGCGCCCTGGAGGAACTGCCGCCGGACTTCCGGGCGGCCGTAGTGCTGTGCGACCTCGAAGGGCTCTCCTATGACGAGGTGGCGCAGGTGCTGGACGTCAAGCTCGGCACGGTGCGTTCCCGGATCCACCGCGGACGGGCCATGCTCAAGGAGAAGCTTTCACACCGGGACCCGCGGCAGCGTCCGCTGTCCCGGCCACGGCTGAAACTGCCTCGCGTTGCGGGAGCTAACTGACCCGTGCGACACCCCACCAGGTATCTGCGGGACTACGTTGATGCCGAAATGACGCCGGAGCGGCAGCATGCCGTGGAAGCCCATCTCGCCCGCTGTGCGTCCTGCCGCGCGGCAGTAGCCGAAGAGCGCCGGCTGCGCAGCCGGCTGCGGGCCCTGCGTGTTCCCGCCGCGGGGCCGGACCTTGCTGCCCGGATAGCCGGTACTGCGGCAGCCACCGCCGAACGCGCGGACCAGGAGGCCGGTGGGGAACCCGGGAACGGATCCAATACCGCGGGCGGCGCCGTCACCGGAAGCCAACTGCAAGGGGCGCCGCTGGACCGCCGCAGCCATGCTGTTGCTGCGGGTGTGGCCGTTGCTGCAGCAGCGGCAATGCTTTTGGGCGGGGCCTACGCGGCTGGCACTGTGCTGGAAGTTCCGCCGGAGACGGGCACGCGCACGGCCATGGCGGCCGGTTGGGAGGAAGTGACCGGTTCCGGATCCGCTGCCCTCAGCCCGGACCAGCTGCAGTCGCTGCGGGGCCACGGATGGTCCTGCCCTGAACTGGCGGACCTGGGGCTGGAACTTGAAGCGGCGCGTTCGCTGCAGGTGCAGGGCCACCCCGCCGTCGAAATGGTCTTCGCGGGCACCGGTGAGCGGATTCGGCTGGTGGAGCAGCACCCGCTGCCGGGGGAGGACCGGCAGCCGGTCGTCAACGCCTTTACCGGCCATTCCGTGGCCGCCGACGGTTTCACGGCGCTTGGATCGGACAAAGGCCCCGCGGTGTTCAGCTCCGACGAGCACCCCGGGCAGACCGTCGTCGCCGCCGGGAGCGTTACCTATACCTTCGAATCCACCATGCCGGTGAAGTCACTGCCCCGGGCAGTGGAAGAACTGTCCCTGCTGGAGTCCTCCCGGCTGGCCCGGCCCGGTGCAGGCGCGGAACCGATGGAACGCATTGCCCGCGGGCTTGCCGTGTTCGCCCGCGCGGGCTGGAGCATCTAGGATGCCCGAAAGTGGCTTGCTGATCCCGGGAAAAGGTAGTCTTCAAGAGTGGTAGGAATCAACGGTTACGAGTTCATTATCCTGGCGATACTCGCCGTAGTGATACTGGGCCCCGAACGCCTGCCCGAATATGCCTCCCAGCTGGCCAGGCTGGTCCGGGAAGTCCGGCGGATGGCCAGCGGTGCCCGCGAGCAGCTGCGCGAAGAGGTTGGCCCGGAAATAGACGAGGTGGACTGGCGGAAGCTGGATCCCCGGCAATACGACCCGCGGCGCATCATCAAGGAAGCGCTGCTGGATGACTTCGAAGACGCCGCGCAGGCCGCGAAGGGCCGGCCTCCGGCGGCCCGGGCGGGTTCTGCGCCTGCCCCCGCACCGCAGCCGCCGACACCGGCCTCTGCGTCCGGTGCCGCACCCGTTCCGGCGGCTGCCCGCCCGCCGGCCGTCAAACCCCTCGAACGCCTGGCGCCGGGAGAACCGGCGCCCTTCGACATCGAGGCAACCTGAGTCCTGCGGCGATCGCCCCTACGCGGGGCTGACCCCGAGGTTCCGTCCGGCCAGTCCGCGCGGCCGGTGCGCCAGGTTCCGCGCAATCCGGCGCAGTTCCGCCGCAGCGGTGCCGGCAGCAGTTCCGCCCGACGCTGCGTCATCACCGGCCAGGCTTTCCAGCCCGTCCAGGGCCACCGGGCGTCCGCCGTCGCCGCCTTCCCGCAGGGCGACGTCGAGCGGGATGCTTCCCAGCAGCGGTACCGGGTAGCCGAGGGTGCCTGTGAGCCGTCCGGAGACGGCGGCGCCCCCACCGGAGCCGAAGACCTCAAGGCGTTCCCCGCCCGGCAGGGCCAGCCAGGACATATTTTCAATCACTCCGGCAACCTTCTGCCCGGTCTGCTTCGCCACACTGCCGGCACGCTCGGCTACGTCGGCGGCGGCGCTCTGCGGTGTGGTCACCAGCAGGATCTCAGAGCCCGGGAGCAGCTGGCCAACGGAGATTGCAATGTCGCCGGTGCCCGGCGGAAGATCGAGGAAAAGCACGTCCAGGTCACCGAAGTACACGTCGGTAAGGAACTGCTCCAGCGCCCGGTGCAGCATGGGCCCGCGCCAGGCCACGGGCTGGTTGCCTTCGACGAACATACCGATGGAAATGGTCTTGATGCCGTAGGCCACCGGGGGCAGGATCATTTCATCCACGCGGGTGGGCGGACGGGTAATGCCCAGCAGGCCGGGCACGGAGAAGCCGTGCACGTCGGCGTCGACAACCCCCACCCGCAGTCCGGCGGCTGCCATGGCTGCGGCAAGGTTCACGGTGACGCTGGACTTCCCGACACCGCCCTTGCCGCTGGCCACGGCGTAGACGCGGGTCAGCGAACCGGGACGGTTGAACGGAATGGTCCGCACCGGATCCCCTCCGCGCAGCCGGTCCTTCAGCGCATTGCGCTGCTCAGGGGTCATCACGTCCAGGCCGACGGCCACGCTGCTGACACCGGGCACGGCCGCCAGCGCATTTTCGACGTCGGTGGTGATCGTGCCGCGCAGCGGGCAGCCGGCGATGGTCAACAGCACTTCGACGCGGACCGCGCCCGACGGGTCCACTGTGACGCCCTTGAGCATGCCTAGTTCGGTGATGGGCCGGCGCAGTTCCGGGTCCTGGACGGTATCCAGGGCACGGAGCACCTGCGCTTCCAGGGTGGAAGCCGGTTCGGATACGGGCACGGGCTAGTGTTCCCTTCCGCCGGGATTCAGTTTGGGCATGGCATCGGCCGTCTCCGGGGGCCGGCGCCGGCGGCGGTTGGTTCCGCCGTCGTCGTCATTGGCCTCCAGCAGTTCTTCCAGCAGCCCGCGGATCTCGGACCGGACGTAGTCACGGGTGGCCACCTCGCGCAGTGCAATGCGAAGCTCCGCGATTTCCCGGGTGAGGTACTCGGTGTCCATCAGGTTGCGCTCGGCGCGTTCCCGGTCCTGGCGCACCGAAACACGGTCGCGGTCATCCTGCCGGTTCTGCGCCAGCAGCAGCAGCGGTGCGGCGTAGGAGGCCTGCAGGGACAGCATCAGGGTCAGCACGGTAAAGCCCAGCGCGGCGCTGTCGAAGCGGGCAGCTTCCGGACCCCAGGTGTTCCAAGCCAGCCACACCAGGCAAAAGACCGTCATGTAGACCAGGAACTGCGGGGTACCCATAAACCGGGCGAAGTTCTCCGTGGCATGGCCGAACGCGTCGGGGTTCGGGGACAGCCGCGGCAGCCACCGGGTGCGTGCAGTGCGGGGAGTGTCGAGGCCGCGGGTTGTCGACTTGATCTTTTCAGCCATTTGTCCTTCCCTGCTGCGTTATCGGGCCGGTCTCATCGGAAATACGCCAGTCGTCCGGCAGCAGGTGGTCGAGCACGTCGTCCACCGTCACCGCCCCGACCAGGCGCCCGGTGTCATTGATGACCGGCAGAGAGTTCAAGTTGTAAGTGGCCAGCATGCGCGAAACCTCGCTGATGCTCGCGTAGTCCCGGACCGGTTCCAGGTCCGTGTCCAGGATGTTGCCCAGGGCCTCCGGCGGCGCCGACCGCAGCAGTGCCTGGATATGCACAACGCCCAGATACTTGCCGGTGGGCGTTTCCAGCGGCGGCCGGCAAACGTAGATGGAGGAGGCGAGGGCAGGGGTGAGTTCCTCCCTGCGCACGTGCGCCAGTGCTTCCGCCACCGTTGCCTCCGGCGGCAGGATGACCGGGACCGGAGTCATCAGCGAGCCTGCTGTGTCCTCTTCATAGTTCAGCAGCCGGCGCACGTCGCGGGCGTCCTCGGGCTCCATCAACTGCAGGAGCTCTTCCTTCTGCTCCTCGGGCAGCTCGTTGAGCAGGTCCGCGGCGTCGTCGGGGTCCATCTCCTCGAGCACATCCGCCGCGCGCTCCACGTCCAGGGATTGCAGGATCTGGACCTGGTCGTCGTCGGGCAGCTCCTGCAGGACGTCCGCCAGGCGTTCGTCCTGGAGCTCGCTCGCGACCTCGATGCGGCGCTTGCCGCTCATTTCATGCAGGGCGTCGGCGAAGTCGGCAGCCTTGAGGTCATCGTTCTGCGCGACGAAGGAGGTGGCAGCCTGCGGACCGGAGGTATCCCAGTGGATGATGTCCTTCCAGTCCACAATCATCTGCTCGCCGCGGCGGCGCAGGGGCCGCAGGCGCGATTCGGATCCGCCGCGGCGGACAAAGAGGTTGGAAACGTGCCAGTCGCCGGCCCGGTTCTGCTCAATGGCGATGTCCTCGATGGTGGCTTCTCCGCTGCCGTCGCGCAGTTCCACGCGGCGGTCGAAGAGCTCGCCGACCACCAGCATCTCCGCGCCGCGCTGCTCGAAGCGGCGGAGGTTGACCAGGCCGGTGCAGATGATCTGTCCGGGGTCCATGGAGGTAATGCGGGTCAGGGGCACGAACACACGCTTTTTGCCCGGCACTTCCACCACAATGCCCACGGCCTGCGGCGGGCGGCCGGGACCCCGGTCGAGCACGACCGCATCGCGCAGCCGGCCGAGCCTGTCTCCGAGGGGGTCGAAAACGTCAAGGCCAAGCAGGCGCGCGATAAAGACGCGGGTAGGATTTGTGCTCACCATATAAGGCTACTTTGTAGCCGGAGCTAACGGCGTATTAAGAGGTACGACGACGGCGCCCCGTTCACTGCAAGCGATACCTCCCCCGTCCCGCGCCGGAATGCGCGAGAATGGAGCAATGTCGAACCTATTTGGTGCCACACCTCCGCGTGAAGCGGCCCGCAGCTTGCCCAAGGGCGAAACGGTGGGACGCTACACGGCCTACCTGGACGCGCAAAAGGCGGTTGACTACCTGGCGGACAGCAAGTTCCCGGTGCAGCTGGTTTCAATTGTGGGAAACGAGCTCAAATCCGTGGAGCGCGTCACCGGCCGCCTGAGCTATCCGCGCGTGGCCCTGTCCAGCGCCGCCACCGGCGCTTGGTTCGGCCTGTTTGTTGGCCTGGCGCTGATGCTCTTCGGCGGCAGCGCCGCCGCCATCTCCCTGATTCCCTCCATGGCCCTGGGCGCCGTTTTCTGGCTGCTCTTTGGGGTGTTGGCCTATGCCCTGCAGCGCGGACGCCGTGACTTCACGTCCACCAGCCAGGTCATTGCCACCAGCTACGACGTGATTGTGGCGCCGGAGGCGGCCAACGACGCCCGGCGCCTGCTGCACCAGCTGCCCATGGTGGGCCAGGCCGGCCACCCGCAGGCACCCCGCAACCAGCAGCAGCCCGGCGTGCCGCCGTTCGGGCCGCCGGCAGGCGGTACCGGACAGGCGCCGGAACGCCCCTCCGGCTGGACCAACCCGTACGGGCGCCCTGCCTCAGACGCCGCCCCGGCGGATCCGAACAGGCCAGGGCAGGCAGGGCCTGCGGGCCAGGCGCCGGCGGGTGAACGGGAACCGGTCAGTGGAAGCACCCGGCGCGGCCAGTTCCCCGACCTTCCGGACGGCCGTCCGCAGTACGGCGTCCGCCGCCCGAACGGGCCGGTTTCAAACGACCAAGGGTCAAACGGGCAAAGTTCAAACGGGCAGGAGAACCCCGGAACGGCTCCGGATCCGGCCGGCAGCCACGCCCTGCAGCCGGGCAACGGCGACAGCGGCCAGCCGCGCCAGTAACCTCACCGCCAACAGATAAGGCCCGCATCCTTTCGGATGCGGGCCTTATCTGTTGGCGAAACTATTCCGGGATGAACTACTCCGCGGCGTAGATGCCGGCCATCCAGTCCTCGACGTCGTCGGGGTTGCGCGGCAGGGCGTCACTGAGGTTCACGGGACCGTCTGCGGTGATGAGGATGTCGTCTTCGATCCGCACGCCGATGCCGCGGTACTCCTCCGGAACCGAAAGGTCGGTGTCCTTGAAGTAGAGGCCCGGTTCAATGGTGAAGACCATGCCCTCGGTGATGGTGCCGTCCAGGTAGAGCTCGGCGCGGGCCTGCGCGCAGTCGTGAACGTCCATGCCCAGGTGGTGGCTAACGCCGTGCGGCATCCACCGGCGGTGCTGCTGGCCTTCGGGGGACAGTGCTTCCTCCAGCGGCACGGGCAGCAGCCCCCAGGCATCCAGGCGCTCGGCCAGCACCTTCACGGAGGCAGCGTGCACGTCGCGGAACTTGGCGCCGGGCTTGGCGGCGGCGAAACCGGCGTCGGCGGCGTCCAGGACGGCCTGGTAGACCTTGCGCTGGACCTCGCTGTACGTGCCGTTGACCGGCAGGGTGCGGGTGACATCGGCGGTGTACAGGCTATCGGCTTCCACGCCGCCGTCGAGCAGCAGCATGTCACCGGCGTTCACGGCGCCGTTATTGCGGATCCAGTGCAGGACCGTGGCGTTGTTGCCGGCCGCGGCAATGGTGTCATACCCGAGGTCGTTACCCTCTTCGCGTGCGCGGGCAAAGAAGGCGCCTTCAACCACGCGTTCCCCGCGCGGATGCGAGATGGCCCGGGGCAGTGCCTTGACCACTTCGGTGAAGCCGTTGACCGTGGCCGCCACGGCGGCCTTCATCTGCTCGATTTCCCACTCGTCCTTGACCAGGCGCAGTTCGGAGAGGGCCTCGGTGAGCTCGCCGTCCAGTGCGTCCAGGGCGCTGAGGTCGGCGTTCTCCGGGTCCAGGGCGGTGTTGTAGCGGACGGTGTCCACCAGCGCGTCCACCATTTCGTCCACGCCGCGCAGCAGGCGGACGGAGATGCCGCCGAACTGCGGGTCGCCCACGTTGCGGGTGATAGCGGTTTCAGCCTCGTCCAGGTGCCGGGTAGGCACCTCCAGCATGGTGCTGACCGCTTCCAGACCAAGGCGGTCCCCGATCCAGAAGGAACCGTAGCGGGCGTTCGAGTAGAACTCGTCACTGTCAGTGCCGGCCAGCGGACGGAAGTACAGGACGGCAGTGTGGTTGCCGCCGTCGTCGCCCGTGCCGGTTTCCACCGGTTCCATCACCAGGACGGCGTCGGGCTCGCGGTCCAGCCCCAGGCCGGTCATGTGCGCGAAGCCAGAGTGCGCGCGGAAACGGTAGTCCGTGTCATTGGAGCGGACCTTCAGCGGGCCGGCCGGAATCACCAGGCGTTCGCCCGGGAAACGTTCGGACAGCGCACGGCGGCGGCGGGCAGCGAACGCGGCGACGGCGTCGCGCTCGGGAAGGGCGCCGGATTCGGGGGCCCAGCCGGAGGACATGAACTTCTTGAAGGCCTCCGAGGAGGGCCGCTGGGAACGGTTGTTGACCCGGTCCTCCAGCGGCTGGCCTTCGGAGGGCTCGGGCAGGGTGTTCTCTGTCATTGTCTTCTCGGGGAAGGCGTTAGCGTCTGTAGTCACCCTTCCATGGTCTCACCGCCCCGCGGGGCGGCAAAACACCCCGCACGTACGTGCCCCGTCCGCGCGGACGGAAGCCAGGCGAGCAGGGCGTAGATTGTAAGCGTGAGAATCGACCTGCACACCCACTCCAGCGTGTCCGACGGCACCGAACCTCCGGCCGATGTGCTGGCCGCGGCCGCGCGGGAGGGACTGGACGCCATTGCGCTGACCGACCACGACACGACGGCGGGCTGGGAGCCGGCGGCGGCGGCGGCCCGGAGGCTGGGGGTCACCATGGTGCCGGGCATGGAGGTGTCCTGCCGCAGCAGCGAGGGAATCAGTGTCCATGTGCTGTCCTACCTGCATGATCCGGCCCACCCCGGCCTGCTGGAGGAAATTGCCCGCTCACGGGCGGCCCGGGTGTCCCGGGCCGAATTGATGGTGAAGCGCCTGGCGGAGGATTTCCCCATCGACTGGGATGCGGTGCAGGAGCAGGTGGCGCCGGGAGCGACCATCGGGCGTCCGCACATTGCCGACGCCCTGGTGGCAGCCGGGGTGGTGCCCAACCGCTCGGCGGCGTTCAGCGGCATCCTGACTGCCCGGTCCCCGTACTTCGTGGCGCACTACGCCCCGGATCCAGCGCGCGCCGTGGAACTGGTGCGGCAGGCCGGCGGTGTGCCGGTGTTCGCGCATCCCGTGGCTTCCTCCCGCGGCCGGGTGGTGGGGGAGGGAACGTTCCACGAGATGATCGACGCCGGCCTGCTGGGGGTGGAGGTCAACCACCGGGACAATCCGGAGGCCGGGCGGGACTGGCTGCGCCGGCTGGCGAAGGACCACAACCTGCTCGTCACCGGATCCAGCGATTACCACGGCACGGGCAAACCGAACCGGCTGGCGGAAAACACCACCGACCCCGCGGTCCTGGCACAGATCGCCGGACTCGGAACCGGCAGCGCCCTGGTCGGGGATCTGCCCGGCTGACGGCCCCGGCGGAAGCGCTAGTTCCCTGCGGCCGGCAGCGGTTCGCCCGTTTCGGCGGAAACCACCGTGGCCGCGGTGCCCAGGCGCCGGGCCATGACCTCGATGGCCTGCGGGTTGGCATCCACGCAGACGAACCTGCGGCCCAGCTTGGCCGCCACCGCGCCCAGGGTGCCCGACCCCGCAAAGAAATCCAGCACCCAGTCGCCTTCGCGGCTGCTGGCCGCTACTGCGCGGCGCAGCAGGCCCTCCGGTTTCTGCGTGGGATAGCCGGTTTTTTCCCGGCCGGTGGGGGACACAATGGTGTGCCACCAGACGTCGGTGGGCAGTTTGCCCAGTGCCACCTTTTCCGGTGTCACCAGCCCCGGGGCCATGTACGGTTCCCGGTCCACTTCGGCATTGTCGAAATGGTACTTATCCGGGTTCTTGACGTAGACCAGGATGTTGTCGTGCTTCGCCGGCCAGCGGTTCTTCGCCCGTCCGCCGTAGTCGTAGGCCCAGATGATTTCGTTGAGGAAGCAGTCCCGGCCAAACAAGGCGTCCAGCATGACCTTCGCGTAATGCACTTCGCGGTAGTCCAGGTGCACGTAGAGCGTGCCGTCGTCGGCCAGCAGCCGCCACGCCTGCGCCAGCCGGGGCTCCAGGAACGCCCAATAGTCCTCGAAGGCGTCGTCGTAGCTGGAAAGCAGCCCTTTGACCGTGCTGTAGCTGCGGCCCTTGAACCCGACCCGGTCCCCGCTGCCGTCAATGCTGCGGACCATGGTGGTCTGCTGCCGGCGCTGGGCCCGCCCCGTGTTGAAGGGCGGGTCCACGTAAATCATCGTGAAGGAGCCGTCCGGCAGGGTCGGCAGGAATTCCGCGTTATCCGCGTGAACCACCAGCGACCCGCCGTCCGGGGTCCACAAAGGGATGCTCATAGCCGTGCTGCGGCTCGGCTATTCAGCGGCCGGGCTGGAGTTGCCGACTACCTCGCCGTTGCGGCGGCGCGTCCGGCTGCGGCGCGGACGGTCCGCGGCGGTGCCTTCGGCAGCCGGTGCTGCGGTGCGTGCTTCGGCTGTCCGCGTCTCGGCGGCGCGGTCGGTGCTGCGGGACTCGGTGCTGCGTGACTCGCCGGAGCGGGACTCGCCGCGCCGGGATCCTTCGCGCTGGGATCCTTCACGCTGGCCGCCGCTGCGTGCACGGTCAGAGCTGCGGCCTGAACCGGAACCGCTGCGTCCGGAACCGTTGCGGTCGGATCCGCTGCGGCCACCCTCGCGGGAGGTACCGCGTCCGCCGGACTTGCCGGTTTCGCCGAGGTCCTCGATCTTCTCGGCATCGATGCCGGCGTGGGTGCGCTTGTTGCGCGGCAGGCGTCCCTTGGTGCCTTCGGGAATGTCCAGGTCCGTGTACAGGTGAGGCGAGGAGGAGTAGGTTTCCACCGGCTCCGCCTGGTCCATGCCCAGGGCCTTGTTGATCAGGCCCCAGCGCGGGACATCGTCCCAGTCCACGAACGTGACGGCCGTGCCCTTGTTGCCGGCGCGGCCGGTGCGGCCCACGCGGTGCAGATAGGTCTTCTCGTCTTCGGGGCACTGGTAGTTGATCACGTGGGTGACGTCGTCGACGTCGATGCCGCGGGCGGCGACGTCGGTGGCCACCAGCACGTCCACCTTTTCGTTGCGGAAGGCGCGCATGGCCTGCTCGCGGGCACCCTGGCCCAGGTCGCCGTGCATGGCGGCCACGGCGAAGCCGCGGTCCACGAGCTCTTCGGAAAGCTTGGCGGCGGTGCGCTTGGTCTTGGTGAAGATGATGGTCCGGCCGCGGCCGCGGGCCTGCAGGATGCGGGACACCACTTCGCTCTTGTCCAGGTTGTGGGCCCGGTAGACCACCTGGCGGATGTCCTTCTTCGTCAGGCCTTCGTCATCCGGATCAGCGGCACGGATGTGGGTGGGCTTGGTCATGTAGCGGCGGGCCATGGAGACGACGGCGCCGGGCATGGTGGCGGAGAAGAGCAGGGTCTGGCGCACTGCGGGGGTGGCGGCCATCAGGGTCTCCACGTCCGGCAGGAAGCCGAGGTCCAGCATTTCGTCGGCCTCGTCCAGGACAACAATGCGCACGTTCTTCAAGGAGAGCTGCTTCTTGTTGTAGAGGTCGATCAGGCGGCCGGGAGTGCCGACCACGATTTCGACGCCGGCTGCCAGGGCCTCGATCTGCGGTTCGTAGGCGCGGCCGCCGTAGATGGTGACCACGCGGGCGCCGCGGCGGCGGGCCGCAGTGGTCAGGTCTCCGGCCACCTGGACCGCGAGTTCGCGGGTGGGAACCACAATCAGGGCCTGCGGGGCGCCGGGAACGGCGAGGTCTGCGTAGCCCTCGTCTCCGGGGGCCACCACGCGCTGCAGCGCCGGGATGCCGAAGCCGAGTGTCTTGCCGGTACCGGTTTTGGCCTGGCCGATGATGTCGTGGCCGCCGAGGGCAACCGGCAGCGTCATGGACTGGATGGGGAAGGGGTGGGTGATGCCGGCATCCGTGAGGGACTCCACAATGTCCGCGCGGACGCCGAAGTCGGCGAAGGTCAGTTCGGGGATTTCCGCCGCCTCGGCCTTGGTGGCCAGAGTGTCGGCAACCTTCAGTTCTTCGGTGCTGTCATCAGCTGTGAGGTGACGATCGTCAGCCTGGGAAAGTTCAGTGTTCAATTAAATACCGTTCAGTTTAGGCAGCGCGGGGCACCAGGCTCGACGAGTGGCTGACAGATACAGCCCATCCCGGAGCGGATGGCACGCACGCGGTGCGTCCAGCGGAAGCCGATCGCGGGCTAACAACTGCGGGCCGCCTAGTGCTCCGTTGGCCACGGCGGCGGCCGAAAATTCAAGATCGCGTAGGGTTTGCGGGTCTGGTCAAAGATTCAAAAACGACCGGGCATCCAATAACTACACTCCCAGTCTACCCACACCCCCTGACCGTCAGCGCATGCCGCGCCGGTGCAGGTGCCGCCGCTGCGCCCGGGATACCTGCGGGAAGGTACGCTGGCGGGTATGACTAACGGGCACCATTCGGACCTGCCGGAGGTTGCCTCCGGCCCGGCAGCCGCCGGCGAGACCTATCAGCGCTTCCTGACCGATCTGTTCGGGGCCATCGCCTACGGGCAGCTTTCGGCCTTTGAGCGCATGTCCTCCGACGCCCGGTTCTCGCCCACCCTGCATGACAGGGCAACGCTGGGACGCCTGGCCGTCCACGAGTACGCACACTTCGAACTGATCTGCGAGCGGCTGAGCGCCATGGGAGTGGACCCGGAAGCAGCCATGCGGCCTTTCCAGCCCTCCGTGGATGCCTTCCACGACCGGACCAGGCCCGCCGACTGGTACGAGTCGCTGATGAAGTTCTACGTTACCGACGCCATCTCCGACGATTTCTACGCTTCCGTCGCCTCGCGCCTGGACGCCGAGACCAACAGCCTGATCCAGGGCCTGAAGGCCACCGAGCAGCCCGGCGAAATCCTCCTGTCCCGGCTGCGGGAAGCGCTGGCGGATGACCCCCGGCTGGCCTCGAGGCTGGCGTTGTGGGGGCGGCGCCTGGTGGGCGAAGCACTCACCCAGGCACAGCGCGTGGCGATCGAGCGGGCCTTCCTGGCCGGACTGGTCGACGGCGGGGGACAGGACGTCCTCGACGCCGAGATCAAGCGCCTTACCGCCCAGCTGACCCGCAACCACTCAAAGCGCATGAGCCTGCTCGGCCTGACCGCCTGAGGCGCAACCCAAAACCCGGAGAACCAAGCACAGCGGGAGGCGGCGCATCGCGCCGCCTCCCGCTGAAGGTTTGCTGAAGCGTTCTGCCGTGCGTCAGAGCCGCAGGATGCGTTCGGTCTCCGATGCATCCGCAGCCCCGCGGCTGCGGCCGATGGGAACGGCGGCAACCATGGGAGCCAGGACGGCTACGGCCGCCGGAACGGCCCAGCCCAACCAGTCAGCTTCGAAAGACGCCGCGCCGGCAGCCTGCAGCCCCAGCCACGTCAGCAGGGACGCAACTACGGAGATGCCGGGGAGCAGGAGGGCACCGTACCGGTCGCGGTGCCGGTCGGCAGCCCATACAGCGAAGCCCGCGGCCAGGGCCACCAGCGTAACGAGGATCAGGCTCAGCATGGGGACGCGGGTTAGAGGGCGCCGAAACCGACGCGGCGTACTTCCTCGGCACCGATTTCCACGTAGCCGATGGAGGCGCCGGGAACGACGATGAGCCGGCCCTTGACGTCCTTGAGCCGCAGCAGTGCGCCGCTGGCCAGGGACTGCTCCACGGCGTCGGCAACTTCATCGGCGCTCTGGCCGGACTCGAAGACAATTTCGCGGGCTACGTTCTGAATGCCGATTTTTACTTCCACCGTGGTGCCTCCTGTTAACGATTAAGAACTAATTCGAAATCTACTCTAGATCTCTTTGGGGAACCGGCTGATTCCGCGCCAAGCTAAACGGTAAACCAGCTCGGACGCGGCATCGATGTCCAAGTCGCCGTCGGTTTCCAGCCAGTACCTGGCGCTCACCTGCGCCATGCCGGCCAGGGCACGGCCGAGCAGGGTGGCCTCCACCTGCGAAAGCTTGGTGTCTTCGGCAATCACCCCGGCAATGCTGCTGGCGAAGCGCGCATTGAATTCCTCGATCCGGGCGCTGACCTCTGCGTCCGAGGTCAGGTCGGACTCGAAAACCATCCGGTGCCCCTGGCTGTCCTGGGCCACGAAGCGGAAATAGGCACGCATGGTTTCCCGGACGCGCAGCTTGTTGTCCGTCGTGGATTTCAAGGCGGTGTCCAGGAACTCGGTCAGGGTGTTCAAATGGTTGTCCAGCAGAGCCATGTACAGCTCGCGCTTGCCGGGAAAGTGCTGGTACAGTACGGGTTTGCTCACATGCGCCGCTTCGGCGATCTCGTCCATGGCGGCACCATGGAAGCCGTTGCTGACGAACACCTCCTGGGCTGCGTTCAGCAGCTGCCGGCGGCGTTCCTCCCTGGGGAGACGGACCGGTTTGCCGGCTGCTTGGTTACTCACTGGTGGACCTCTCAACAGTTCCGGAGCACTGAAGCTGCACGGACAATGACCATTAGTTTACCCACGGGTCTTGGCGGCGACAGGGCCAACGGCCATACCCGTGGCTTAGATTGGACTTCATGACCATAGCAAGCACGCCCCACTCCGCGGGCCGGCTGCCGGCCCTGGCGGCGCCGGGCGGGGAACTGACCCGGGAAGAAACCGAACGCTACTCCCGGCACCTGATCATCCCCGGGTTCGGGGCACCCGCGCAGCGGCGGCTGAAGAACGCGAAGGTGCTCGTGGTCGGGGCCGGCGGGCTGGGCTCGCCGGTGCTGCTGTACCTGGCCGCCGCGGGCGTGGGGACCCTGGGCATCGTGGACGACGACGTCGTGGACGTTTCCAATCTGCAGCGCCAGGTGATCCACGGGGTATCCGACGTCGGAACGCCGAAGGCAGAA
Organism: Arthrobacter sp. zg-Y1143; assembly: GCF_030125565.1. Classification (NCBI taxonomy): domain Bacteria; kingdom Bacillati; phylum Actinomycetota; class Actinomycetes; order Micrococcales; family Micrococcaceae; genus Arthrobacter; species Arthrobacter sp. zg-Y1143. Next base: position 307,195 of record NZ_JASKLW010000004.1, read on the forward strand.
TCCGCCGCGGCAGCCATTGCCGAGCTGAACCCGCTGGTGCGCGTCATCCTGCACCGGGAGCACCTGGATAATTCCAACGCGCTGGACATTTTCGCCGGCTATGACCTGGTGGTGGACGGTACGGACAACTTCGCCACCCGCTACCTGGTCAATGACGCCGCCGAGATCCTGGGCAAACCCTATGTATGGGGCTCCATCCTGCGCTTCGACGGGCAGGTCAGCGTGTTCTGGGGCGCGCAAGGTCCCACCTACCGGGACCTCTTCCCGCAGGCTCCGCCGCCCGGTTCGGTACCCTCCTGCGCGGAAGGGGGAGTGCTGGGAGTGCTCTGCGCGCAGATCGGGTCGGTCATGGCCAACGAGGCCATCAAACTGATCACCGGCACCGGCCGCACCCTGCTGGGCCGGGTCCTGGTTTTCGACGCCCTGGACATGAGCTGGCGGGAGCTGAAGGTGCGCCGGGACCCGGCGGCAACGCCGGTCACTGAGCTGGGCGATTACCAGGCGTTCTGCGGGATCGCGCCGCCGGAGCCGGCGGACCCTGCCGCCGAGGTGGATGTGGCGGAGCTGCATGAGCTGCTGGCGGAGCGGAACGCCGGGCTCCGGGACTTCGAGCTGCTGGACGTGCGCGAACCGGGGGAGTACGAGATTGTACGCATCGACGGCGCCCGGCTGGCGCCGCGGGCCTCGGTGCTGGCGGGGGAGATCCGGCCTGAGCACGGGCGGCCGCTGTACATCCACTGCAAGTCCGGCGGACGGTCCGCGGAGGTGGCCGCCTACCTGCGCAGCGAGGGCTACCCGGAGGTCTACAACGTCAGCGGCGGGATCCTGGAATGGGTGCGCAGGGTGGAGCCGGAAAAACCGGTCTACTGAGGCGCAGCCGGCATCTGGCCAAATGGTGCTAGGCGGACTTGGGCTCCACGGTGTCGTCGCCGGCGGCCTCAGGCTCTGCAGCCTTGGGGTCGGTCTTGCCGGTCCCTGCGTCGGCGCGGCCCACAGTGATGCCGTACAGGGCTTCGAGGCCCCGGATGTAGTCCTCCTGCTGGCCGCTGGCAGCCAGCTCCCGTGCCCGGACCGTGGGGACATGGAGCAGCTGCTTGACCATGCGGCGCATGGCGAACTCCACTTCCTCGGCAGCACCGGTGCAGCCGTGCTGGGCGCGGACCTTTTCAAGCTCCGAATCCAGTACGTCCAGGGTATGCCGGCGCAGGGCCACAATGGCCGAGTCCATTTCACGGCTGAGCTGCTGCTTGGAGAAGTTCTGAGCGGCGTCGGCCACAATGGCGGAGGCCTGCTTGAGGGACTCGACCTGCTCCGCGGGAGCAGCCAGGCGCACGGACTCCAAGGTGATGAGTTCGACGCCGTCGATCTCGCGGACCTCGGGATCGAAGTCATGCGTGAGGGCCAGGTCGATGATGATCAGCGGCTTGCCGGCTGCTTCCCGGACCTTGCGTACGTCCTCGGCGCTGACCTGGCTGTCGCTGCCGCTGCAGCCGATGACGACGTCGGCGCCCGCCAGCGCTGCGGGCAGCGACTTGCGGGTCAGCGGCCGGCCGCCGCGGGATGCTGCGAAGGACTCGGCCCGGTTGGAGGAGGAGTAGACGCTGATGTCGGTGCAGCCGCGCTCTTTGAGCAGGGCCATGGTGGCTCCGGCGTAGGCTCCGGTGCCGAAGACCACCACAGACTTCCGTGACCAGTCGGTGTCCTCGGAGAGGTCCGTGGCCAGGCCCAGGGCAACGGAAACAATGGAAAGCCCCCGTTTGCCGAGGGCGGTTAGTGCGCCAACGTCCTTGGCGGTGCGGGAAGCGGTCTGGAACAGCCTGCTCAGGCCGCCGGAGACGGTGCCTTTTTCCTGCGCCTCGATGAGGGCCCGGCGCACCTGTCCGGCGATTTCGCGTTCCCCAACCACGGCAGAGTCCAGTCCGGCGCCTACGGCGAAAAGGTGCTGGGCCACGGATTCGCCGGTGTTGGTGGCGAAGGAGCGGGACACCTTGTCCTCGCTCATGCCGGACTGCCGGCTGATTTCCGCAACGACGGCGGAGCGGGCTGCTTCAACGTCGGCTTCCGAGGGTGCCTCGCAATACACCTCCAACCTGTTGCAGGTAGCGAGGACAACGGAGCCGGTAACGGCGGTTCCGGAATCGACCAGCGAAGACGGGACCTCGGATGCGCCGGCGCTAAGGCGGGCGACAGTTTCCAGGTCTACGTCGGTGTGCGTAGCAATGAGGGAAAGTAGAACCACAGTAGGTCAATAGTAGCCACCCCCGGCAGGATCCCTTAACCGGCCCGGTCCGAAACCGGGCTTTAAGGGTGTGAGAAGGGACACCGGCGGTCCTTCGGAGGTGCCGGTTATCGATTGGCCCGGATTTTGGAGAGAATCAAGGTATGACTCTTAGCGCCACTCATCCCCTGCAGGATGGCCGCACGGCCGATTCCCCCCTGATCACTGCCTACCGCGGCGGCAAGCCGAGCCGCCGCCCGGTATGGTTCATGCGTCAGGCCGGACGGTCCCTGCCTGAATACCTGCAGGCCCGGCAGGGGATCGGCATGCTGGAATCCTGCCTGCGGCCGGAGCTGGCAGCGGAGATCACCCTGCAGCCGGTTCGCCGCCACGACGTGGATGCCGGCATTTTCTTCTCCGACATTGTGATTCCGCTGAAGCTGGCCGGCGTGGACGTGGACATTGTCCCCGGCGTCGGACCCGTCCTCGGGTCGCCCGTGCGCACTGCGGCCGACGTCGCCGCCCTGCCGAAACTGACCGAAGAGGCGCTGGAACCCATCCGCGAAGCGGTTCGGCTGACCGTCGCGGAACTGGGCAGCAAGCCGCTGATCGGATTCGCCGGCGCCCCGTTCACCCTTGCCGCCTACATGGTGGAAGGCAAGCCCTCACGGGACCACCTGGGCCCGCGCACCATGATGCACGCCGACCCTGATGCATGGCAGGCGCTGACCAACTGGGCGGCTGACGCCTCGGGCATGTTCCTGCGCGCGCAGCTTGAAGCCGGTGCCAGTGCCGGGCAGCTCTTCGACTCCTGGGCCGGTTCCCTGGGCCTGGCTGACTACGTCAAACATGTGGCGCCCGCCTCGGCGCGCGCCCTGGACCATGTGCGCGGCCTCGGCGCACCCCTGGTGCACTTCGGTACCGGCACCTCGGAACTGCTGGTAGCCATGCGCGACGTCGGCGTGGACGTGGTAGGCGTGGACTACCGGCTGCCGCTGGACGAAGCCAACCGCCGGCTCGGGGGCACGACGCCGCTGCAGGGCAACATTGATCCGGCACTGCTCAGCGCCCCCTGGCCCATCCTCGAAGCGCACGTGCGCGACGTCCTCGCCGCCGGTGCCTCCGCCCCGGGGCACGTGGTCAACCTGGGCCACGGCGTGCCGCCGGAAACCGATGCCGCCGTACTGACGCGGGTGGTTGAACTGATTCATTCGGTGGAGCCGTAACCATGCCCAACCGTTTCCTTGCCAAACCGGACAAGTCCGGCAAAGCCGCTGCCCGGCCCGGCACCGCCGGTCGCTCGGCCGTTGTCGTAGGCGGCGGCATCTCGGGCCTGATCGCGGCGCGTGACCTGGCCGGTGCCGGGATCAGCGTCACGGTTCTCGAAGCAGCGGACCGGTTTGGCGGCTGCGTCGGCGGGCACGAAGTAGCCGGCATCCGCCTGGACAGCGGCGCCGAATCCTTCGCCACCCGGTCCACCGCCGTCCCGGAGCTGATCAATGAACTGGGCCTGGCGGACGCCGTGGTCCTGCCCAATCCCGGCGGTTCCTGGCTGCAGCTGCCCGCGGAGGACCTCCCCTCGGGAGCGCAGCGGATGCCTGCCAGCGGCATCCTGGGCATCCCCGCCGATCCGCGGGACCCGGACATTGTCCGCGCCCTGGGACGCGTGGGTGCGGCCCGTGCCGCCCTGGACAAGGTTTTGCCGGTTGGCTCCCTGAACCGGCGGGAGTCAATGAGCCTGGGCGAACTGGTCCGCACCCGCATGGGGGAGGCAGTGCTCCGCCGGCTGGTTGCCCCCGTGGTGGGCGGCGTTTATTCCTCCGATCCGGATGCGCTGGACGTTGATTCGGTGGCGCCGGGACTGCGTGCCGCCGTGGCCCGCCACGGTTCCCTTGCCGCAGCAGCCGGTGCCCTGCGCGCCGCCGCTCCCGCCGGTTCGGCCGTGGCCGGACTCCGAGGCGGCATGGGCACGCTCACCGACGCCCTGGTCCGGGACCTGGAAAAAACAGGTGTGCGCCTGCTCACCGGAACCCGCGCCGAGGCGCTGGTCCGCGGTGACGCCGGCTGGCAGGTGCGCGTCACTGACGGATCAGGGACGCAGGAGCTCGACGCCGACGCCGTGGTTGTGGCTTCCGACGGCCCCGCCGCAGTGGACTTGATGTCCCAGGCACTGCCGGAAGTGTCGTCCTACCGCCCCTCCCCGGGTCCCGGCGTCGCGCTGGTGACCCTTGTGGTGGACCTGCCGGAACTGGACGCCATGCCCCGCGGCACCGGCGTCCTGGTGGCGCGCGAAGTCCAGGGCGTGGACGCCAAGGCGTTGACCCACGCCACCGCCAAGTGGCAGTGGCTGGCCGAATCCACCGGTCCGGGCACGCACGTGATGCGCCTGTCCTACGGCCGGGCACTGTCCGCGGACGATGCCGCAGCCGGCCCCTCGCAGGTGGATCGTGCCGACGAAGACCTGTTCCGCCAAGCCGTGGCGGACGCCTCGGCCCTGCTGCAGGTGACCATCGGAACCGACGACGTGGTGGGCTGGGACGTGGTCCGCTGGGTCGGCGCCCTGCCCTCGGCAGCCGTGGGACACAAGGACCGGGTGGCAGGGGTCCGGGCCGCCGTAGCCGAGGTCCCCGGATTGGAGGCCGTCGGCGCCTGGCTGGCCGGCACCGGACTGGCCGCCGTGACGGCCGACACCCGCAGCCGGATGGCAGGCCTGTCGCAGGCACTGCTGCGGGTGTGATGTTCAGCACTTTCTACGCTTTGTAGAAGTGCATTGTTTCGACTTACCCATTTGCAAAGGGCAGACTGTTAATCATGAGTGAGACGATGGAAACGAGCGCCGCCGAAGCCGCCGGCAACGAAGAACAGTTCTTTACCCTTTGGACCGTTTTCAAGCGGTCCTCCACCCCGAAAGCACCCGTTTCCGACGGCGCCGTTGAAGCCTTCGAAACCCTCGCCGAGAGCCTGGGTGCGGGCAACGTCACGCTGCGCGGCCTCTACGACGTTTCCGCCATGCGCGTGGACGCCGATGTGATGGTCTGGCTGCACGGCAGTGCACCGGAAGCACTGCAGGCGGCGCTGCGCGAGGTCCGCCGCAGCGAGCTGTTCGCCGGCACCGAGATCGCCTGGTCCGCCATGGGCGTGCACCGCGACGCCGAGTTCTCCAAGAACCACTGGCCGTCCTTTGCCCGCGGCATCGATCCGGAGGCCTGGATCTGCGTCTACCCGTTTGTACGCTCCTACGAGTGGTACCAGCTGCCCGCCGAGGAACGCGGCAAGATGCTGCGCGACCACGGCATGCTGGGCCGCGACTTCCCCCAGGTCCTGGCCAACACCGTCGCTTCCTTTGCGCTGGGCGACTGGGAATGGATCCTGGGCCTCGAAGCTCCCAACCTGGTTGACCTGGTCGACATGATGCGCCACCTGCGCGCCACCGAGGCGCGCAACCACGTCCGTGAAGAAGTCCCGTTCTATACCGGCCGGCGTATTCCGGCCGCCGAAGTTGCCGAGGTACTCAAATGACATCCGCCGTTTCCAACGAGCCCGCCGAGTTCAACCCGCTGGAGGGCGTGGACGAAAACGGCCGCATGGCCCCGAAGCACTATGACGCCATCCTGCTCGCCTCCTTCGGCGGCCCGGAAGGCCAGGAAGACGTCATTCCCTTCCTGCGCAACGTCACCCGCGGCCGCGGCATCCCCGACGAACGGCTCGAGGAAGTGGCCACCCACTACCGGGCCAACGGCGGCATCAGCCCCATCAACGAACAGAACCGCGCCCTCAAGGCTGCGCTGGAGGGCGAACTTGCCCGCCGCGGCGTCGAGCTTCCGGTCCTGTGGGGCAACCGCAACTGGGATCCCTACATTGAAGACGTACTCAAGGACGCCTACGCCGCCGGCTACCGCCGCCTGCTGATGGTCACCACCAGCGTGTACTCCTCCTACTCCAGCTGCCGCCAGTACCGCGAGGACCTGGGCATGAACCTGCTCAAGACCGGGCTGGACAAGAAGCTGCAGGTGGACAAGGTCCGCCAGTACTTCGACCACCCCGGTTTCGTGGAGCCGTTTGTGGAAGGCGTGCGTGAATCCGTGGCCAAGGTCCGTGCGGAGCTTGACTCCCGGGGCATCACGGACGGGAAAATCGAAATCCTTTTCTCCACCCACTCCATCCCCACGGCGGACGCCGAGGCTTCCGGCCCGCGCGACCGTGAATTCGAAGAGGGCAGCGCCTACGTCGCCCAGCACCTGGCCAACGCCCGGGCCATCATCGACCGGATTCCGGAAGCAGCCGGCATGGACTGGCAGCTGGTTTACCAGTCCCGCTCCGGTGCCCCGCACATTCCCTGGCTGGAACCGGACATCAACGACGCCATTGCCGAGCTTCCGGCCAAGGGCGTCAACGGAGTCGTCATTGTTCCGCTCGGTTTCGTCAGCGACCACATGGAAGTGCTCTGGGACCTGGACACCGAAGCAATGGACACGTGCCGGGAACTGGGCCTGGCCGCTGACCGCACACCGACCCCCGGCATCCACGACACCTTTGTGTCGGGCCTCGTGGACCTCGTGGAGGAACGCACCGTGGAGAACAACATCTCCGAGCGGCCCGCAATGACCAAGCTCGGTCCCTGGTACGACGTCTGCCGTCCCGGCTGCTGCGCGAACCTGCGCGGCGAGAAGCCGACGATTGCCGGCGCCGATTCCACCGTGGGCATCCAGTAGTGGCACACTCGCCCGTCCTGGTCGGTACCCGCGGCAGCGCCCTGGCGGTCACGCAGACCACCACCGTGGCCGAATCCCTGGCAGCGCTGGGCGGTTTCGGCGTCGAACTGGTGCGGGTCCGCACCGAAGGCGACGTCAACCGTGCGGCACTGTCGCAGATCGGCGGCACCGGCGTGTTCGTTGCTGCGTTGCGCGAGTCGTTGCTGCGCGGGGACTGCGACGTCGCCGTGCACTCGCTCAAGGACCTGCCGACCGCGGCGGCCCCCGGACTGGCCCTGGCTGCCATCCCCGAACGCGTGGATGTCCGCGACGTCCTGTGTGCCCGTGACGGCCTGACCCTGGCCGGGCTGCCGGCCGGGTCGAAGGTCGGCACAGGCTCCCCGCGCCGCGCCGCCCAGCTGCGCGCAGCCCGCCCCGACCTGGAGATTGTGGATATCCGCGGAAACGTTGATACCCGCCTGGGACGGGTAGCCGGCCTGGTGGAAGGCGCCCCCGGCGACCTTGACGCCGTCGTCCTGGCCGCGGCCGGCCTGGCCCGCTTGGGCCGGTTGAACATGGTCTCCGAATTCATCGATCCCGCCGTCATGCTGCCCGCCCCCGGGCAGGGCGCACTCGCCGTGGAATGCCGGGACGAGGACGCCGACGGCGGGGCGCTGGCGAAGGCCCTCGAAGCCTACGACCACCGCGACAGCCGCCTTACCGTGGCCGCCGAACGAGCCATGCTCGGCCGCCTGGAAGCGGGCTGCACGGCCCCCGTGGGAGCGCTGGCCCGCGTGGCCGGCGAAAGCATCACGCTGGAGGCCGTGGTCTGCAGCGACGACGGCACCCGGCTGCTGCGCCGGACGGCCGTCGCCGGAGAGCTGACCGAAGATGCTGCCCGTGCGCTGGGCGTGCAGGTGGCCGAGGAGCTGCTGGCGGCGGGAGCTGCCTCGCTCACCGACCTGCCTGCCAGCTGATGCAACGCACCCGGACCTGCTGACATGGCAGCCAAACACCACGGCCCGGACCTCGCCGGACTGAATGTTGTCCTTCCCCGCACCCCGGACCGGGCTTCGGCCATGGTCCGGGAGCTGCAGGACTGCGGGGCAAAGGTGGCCCTGATGCCGCTGATCGACTTCCAGTTCCCGGCGGACACCGCCGCGCTGGACCGGGCGCTGAACTCGTTGCGGGCCGGGCGGTTCGCGTGGGTGGTGTTCACGTCCGTCACCACCGTCCGGGCCGTCACCCGGCGCTGCGCCGCGCTGGGCATCAGCCCGGCCGCCGTCGTACCCGCGGACACCCGGATTGCGGCGGTGGGCGCCGGCACCCGGCAGGCACTGGAGGAGATCGGCTTCGACATCGACTTCATGCCGGAAGCGGACCAGTCCGCCCGCGGCCTGGCGGCGTCCTGGCCGGACCCGTCCGGTTCCGATCCGGAGGGCGGAGACCTGCGGGTGCTGCTGCCCCAGGCAGACATCGCGGACCCGTCCCTGAACGAGGCGCTGACCTCGCTCGGCTGGGACGTGCGAGCGGTGACCGCTTACTGCACCGTGGACTACCCGGCCCCCGGCGTCCGCTTCACCCCCGCCGCCGAGGGAGCGGCCCTGCTGGACCCCGACGCGTTCGCCGCGTCCGCACCGGCAGGGAAGCGCGCCGTCGTCCTGACCTCCCCGAGCATCGCCCGCCGCTTTGTCCGCCGCTGTTCCCCTCTCCCGTCCGGAACACTGCTGGTGGCCATCGGCGAGAGCACTGCCGCCCGGATGCGTGAGCTGGGCGCCGGCCCGCACGCTGTGGCGAAGCAGCCGACCCCGGCGGGAATAGCGCAGGCACTCTCCGTTGCTATGTCTACGGGCCCTACCACCTAGTTCCCTCTCTTTACCGGAAGGCAGATTACCTCTATGAGCTTCCCCCAGCACCGTCCCCGCCGGCTCCGCACCACCCCCGCCATGCGGCGCCTCACCGCCGAATACCGGCTGAATCCGGCCGAGCTGATCCTTCCCGCCTTCGTCCGCGAGGGCATCACTGAACCCAACCCGCTGACCTCCATGCCCGGCGTCGTCCAGCACACCATGGATTCCCTGAAGAAGGCCGCCGCCGAAGCCGTGGAGCTGGGCGTGGGCGGCATTATGCTCTTCGGCATCCCGGCCGAGCGCGACGCCGTCGGCAGCGCCGGCACCGATCCCAACGGCATCCTCAACCGCGGCATCGCAGCCGTGCGCGAGGAAGTCGGCGACGAGCTCGTGATCATGAGCGATGTATGCCTGGACGAATTCACCGACCACGGACACTGCGGCGTGCTGGATGAAAACGGTGTGGTGGACAATGACACCACCCTGGAAATCTACGGGCGGATGGCCGTGGAGCAGGCCCGCGCCGGTGCCCACGTGCTCGGCCCGTCCGGCATGATGGACGGCCAGATTGCCGTCATCCGCCAGGCACTGGACGAAGCAGGGCACCAGGATGTGTCCCTGTTCGCCTACGCTGCGAAGTACGCCTCGGCGTTCTACGGCCCGTTCCGCGAGGCCGTGGACTCCCAGCTGCAGGGCGACCGCCGCACCTACCAGATGGACGCCTCGAACCGCCGCGAAGCAATCCTCGAGGTGGAGCTGGACCTTGAAGAAGGTGCCGACATGGTGATGGTGAAGCCGGCCATGAGCTACTTGGACGTACTGGCCGACGTCGCCGCCATGTCGCCGGTCCCGGTGGGCGCTTACCAGATTTCGGGTGAGTACGCGATGATTGAAGCTGCCGCCGCCAACGGCTGGATTGACCGCCGCCGGGCCATCGAAGAGTCCGTGCTGGGCATCAAGCGGGCCGGCGCGAACATGATTCTCACCTACTGGGCCACCGAGCTGGCGGCCTGGCTGAAGGAAAGCAAGTAATGTCCTCACCTGTATCACCCTCGTCCAACGAAGCACTCTTTGACCGTGCCCGGGCCCTGATGCCCGGCGGCGTGAACTCCCCGGTCCGGGCGTTCGGCTCCGTAGGCGGTACGCCGAAGTTCATGGTTTCGGCCAAGGGCCCGTACATCACGGACTCCGAAGGCCGCGAGTACGTGGACCTGGTCTGCTCCTGGGGTCCGGCACTCGTGGGCCACTCCCACCCGGACGTGATGGCCGCCGTACACGCCGCGGTGGACCGGGGCCTGTCCTTCGGTGCCTCTACCCCGGCCGAAGCCGAGCTGGCCCAGCTGGTCATGGACCGGGTGCCGGCCGTCAAGCGCCTGCGGATGGTTTCCACGGGTACCGAGGCCACCATGACCGCCATCCGGCTGGCCCGCGGCTACACCGGCCGGAACCTGGTTATCAAGTTCGCCGGCTGCTACCACGGCCACCTGGACGGGCTGCTGGCCTCCGCCGGATCCGGCCTGGCCACGCTGGCACTGCCCGGCTCTGCCGGCGTCACCGAAGCCACAGCCGCCGAAACGCTGGTGCTGCCGTACAACGACGTTGCCGCCGTCGAAAAGGCATTCGCCGAGCACGGCACGGATATTGCCGCGGTCATCACCGAAGCCGCTCCCGCCAACATGGGCGTGGTCACTCCGGACGAGGGCTTCAACGCCGCCCTGTCCCGGATCACCGCCGCAAACGGCGCCCTGCTGATCCTGGATGAGGTCCTCACCGGCTTCCGCACGGGGCCGGCGGGTTACTGGGGTCTGACCGGCGGCGCAGCCGGCACAACGGAGCGCTGGACACCGGACCTGTTCACCTTCGGCAAGGTCATCGGCGGCGGCATGCCTGTGGCCGCCCTGGGCGGCCGTGCCGACGTCATGGATTACCTGGCGCCGCTGGGCCCGGTCTACCAGGCCGGCACCCTCTCGGGTAACCCGATCGCCATGGCAGCCGGCGTGGCCACGCTGAAGGCCGCCACCGCAGAGGTCTACGCCACCGTGGACGCCCGCTCCGCCGAGCTCTCCGCCGCCGTGTCCGCCGAGCTGGAGAAGGCCGGCGTGGACCACAGCATCCAGCGGGCCGGCAGCCTGTTCAGCGTCGCCTTCGGCACCTCCGCCACCGGCGTGCACAACTACGAGCAGGCCCAGGCGCAGGAAGCCTTCCGCTACCGGCCGTTCTTCCACTCGATGCTCGACGCCGGCGTGTACCTGCCGCCGTCCGTGTTCGAGGCCTGGTTCCTCTCCGGCGCGCACGACGACGCCGCGATGAACCGGATCTACGAGGCGCTGCCGGCCGCTGCGAAGGCTGCAGCGCAGGCAAAGCCGGAATAACAGGGCGAAGCCGGAATAGCAGTAAACAAAATATGCCCCGCACCGCCAAAGCGGTGCGGGGCATATTTCGCGTTGCTGCTAGAACGCGGGCGTCACGTCGCCGTTGGGCCAGGTCTCTTCGATGAAGGCCTTCACCTCGGGGGAGTGCAGCAGTTCTTCCAGCTTGTCGATCCGGGCATCCTTAGCGCCGGCCTTCCAGACCAGGAAGTTGGCGTAGGGGTTCTCCTCCACGGATTCAACCACCAGCGCGTCATCGGTGCTCAGACCGGCTTCCAGGATGTAGTTGCCGTTGATGATCGCGAGGTCCACGGTGGGATCGCCCAGGTCATTGACCAGCAGTTCGGGCTGGTTCTCCTGGAAATCCAGCTTCTTCGGGTTCTGCTCATCGGTCAGGGTCAGCACCGAGGAATCATCGGCGATGTTCTCGACCAGCCCGGCCTCTTCAAGCATCTTCAGGGCACGGGCCTGGTTGGACGGATCGTTGGTGACCATCACGCGGGCACCGTCTTCGATGGAGGCGACGTCCTTGTGCTTTTCGGAGAACGCAGCGTACGGCTCCACATGGACGCCGGCACCGTGCTCGAACTCGTAGCCCTGGCTTTCCATCTGGGACTCGAGATACGGAAGGTGCTGGTAGTAGTTGACGTCGCTGTCGCCGTCGTTCAGTGAGATGTTCGGCGTGATGTAGTCGTCAAACTCCTGGATTTCCAGCTCCAGCCCGGCTTCTGCGGCCAGGTTGTCACGGACAAATTCCAGGATCCGCGCGTGCGGTGCCGGGCTGGCACCCACGGTGAGGGTTACCGGGTTGGCGGGGTCCAGGCTCTCCACGGCGCTGGGGGTGGAATCGGATCCACCGCAAGCCGTCAACGCCAGAGCCGTGGCCACACCGGTGGCAACGAGGGTAAGTGCTTTACGCATCGAATGCGTTCCTTTCGGGTAACCCGAGGCGGAACTCCGCTGTTCGGGTGCTGTGCAGCTAGCGGCTACTGGCTGCAGAATCGGAAACGGTCCTTCGGCAGGCCGTCAGACCGTTTCCGAAAACTGGGGGCTAGACCTTGGTCTGTTCGCGGTCGCCGCCGGCGCGCGTGGCGGCGGGACCGAGGCCGGTTACCGCGGCAGCCGGGCGGCGCCGTCGTGCGGAGCCTGAAGCGGACCGGTGATCTACCCGGCGGGAGAACCAGTCACCGCCGAGCTGGATGACCTGCACCAGGGCCACGATGATGACGATGGTGACCACCATGACCTGGGTATCGAAGCGCTGCACGCCGTAGTTGTAGGCCAGCCGGCCCAGTCCGCCGCCGCCGATGATGCCGGCCATCGCGGAGTAGCCCACCAGGGTCACCAGCGTGGTGGTCAGGGCAGCCACGAGGCCCGGGAGGGCTTCACGCAGCAGCACTTTGGAGATGACCTGCATTTTGGTCGATCCCATCACCAGGGCTGCATCGATCTTGCCGCCGGACACATCGCGCAACGCGTTTTCCACCAGCCGCGCGAAGAACGGGATGGTGGCGATGCTCAGCGACACCGAGGCGGCCACCGGGCCGATGGAGGTGCCGGTGACGAGCCGGGCCAGCGGAATCAGGGTGACCATCAGGATGGCGAACGGAACCGACCGGGTGATGTTCACGATGACATCGCTGACAATGCGGTTGATGACGCGCAGGGGCAGCAGCCCGCCCGGCGCACTGGTGTGCAGGAAAACGCCGAGCGGCAGGCCGATCAGGAGCGTAAAGAAGCCGGAGATGCCGACCATCTGCAGGGTTTCGACCACTGCTTCGGGAAGGGCTTTGGTGATCCCGGGATTGTCGAACAGTTCAGTCAGAAAGTTCATGCGGCCACCTCCACGGCGACGCCCTGCAGGGCAAGGTATTCATGGACGGCGGTCATATCGGTGTGGGTATCCAGCTGGATGCGCAGGCGGCCGAAACGGGTGCCGGCCAGGAGTTCCACGCTGCCGGCCAGGACATTGACGTCGGTGTCGAACCGGCGGGTGAGGGCCGAAAGGACGGGGTCCGAAGTGGTTTGCCCGGTGAAGAGCAGTTCCAGCACGGGACCGCCCGGGCTCGGGGGAGTGGACGGCAGCGGAATAAGCTGCTTGGCCAGGCGGCCGCGCAGGTCGGAGGCGACCTCGCGCAGCGGGCCGTGTTCCACGACTCGTCCGGCTTCCAGCAGTGACACCGAGTCGCAGATCCGCTTCACCACGTTCATCTCGTGCGTAATGATCAGGACGGTCAGGTCCAGCCGGCGGGTGAGGTCGGAAATCAGGTCCAGGATGTCATCGGTGGTGGCCGGGTCCAGGGCGGACGTCGGCTCGTCGCAGAGCAGGACATCCGGGTCCGCGGCCAGGGCACGGGCAATGCCAACGCGCTGTTTCTGGCCGCCGGAGAGCTGCGCGGGATAGGCGCCGGCAAAACCCTCCAGCCCAACGAGCTTCAGCAACTCCTGGACGCGCACCTCGATGGCGGCTTTTTTAGTTCCGACCAGTTCCAGTGGATGCGCGATGTTCGCTGCCGCGGTCCGGGAATCCATCAGGTTTGCGTGCTGGAACACCATGCCGATCCGGCGGCGGGCGGCGCGGATCTCGGAGTCCTTCACGGCGGTGAGCTCGCGGCCGTCAATGGTGACCGAGCCCGACGTCGGCCGGTCAAGCAGCGTCAGGCACCGCACCAGGGTGGACTTGCCGGCGCCGGAATGGCCGATGATGCCGTGGATGGAGCCCTTCGGCACGCGCAGGCTTACTCCGTCCAGGGCCGTGACGGTGCGCTCTCCCTGCCGGTAAACCTTGCGGAGGTCGGAAACTGTAATCATTGGTCCTCGTCATGTGCGTAAACGGCCGGACCGGGGGGCATGGTGGAGGAAGGCACATAATCGTGCCGTGCCTAAACGCCGGCCGTGCGGAGGGTGTCTGCCAATCACGTGGCGCGAGACGGTAGGTGCGCGCAGAAGCGCGGTCCGCCTGGGGCGCCATCAGCGCCAAACACAACATCCAGTATGGCATGTAGGCAACCGGCGCCCCGCCACGGCGGGCGCCTGTGAAGAACCGTGACGGCGCCCGCTAGGCCGGGTCAAGGACCGACAGGGGTGCGGATGCGGGGGCCGGACGGAACGGCCAGCTGCCGTCGATCACGGCTTCCGGTTCCCGCCGCCGCAGGAATTCCTGGAAGCTGGCAGCCTGGCCGGCCGCCCAGCCGACCTGCGCCTGGTGGAGCGTGACGGCGTCGCACTGCAGCTCCGGGTACTTCTGCGCCATCACCGCGGCGACGGACAAGGTGGCGGCAACGTCGGCAGCGGACGTGTGCGCGTTCTCGAAACCCACGCCGTAGTGCTCGGCCATGGCCGTGAGCGTGCGCTTGCCGCGGCGGAACCGGTCCACCTGCTTGTCCAGGATGTACGGGTCAATGACCGGTACCGGATTCGGAACGGCCAGCCCGAACCGCTCACACTCGCGGGCCAGCACGGTGAAGTCGTAGCAGGCGTTAAACGCCAGCACCGGAATGCCGGCGGCGAACATGCCGGCCAGCACATCGGCAACCTCGGCCGTGACGGCCGCAGGGTCTCCGCCTTCTGCGCGGGCCCGTTCATTGCTGATGCCGTGGATGGCGGCAGCTTCCTCGGGGATGGGGATTTCCGGGCAGGCCAGCCACTCGTGGTGCTGCAGGGTTTCGCCCCTGCCGTTGACCAGGATGATGGATGCGGTAACAATCCGTGCGGTCTGCGGGTCCCGTCCGGTGGTCTCCAGGTCGAATGCCGCCCGGGGAAGTTCATGCCAGCTGTTCATGCAACAAACCTACCGGCGGGCAGTGACATTCCCGGAATTCGCGGGGCGTGCGGGTGCCTCGGTACGCTACGGATATGCGCAGGGACTATGCCGATGCCGTGCTGGGTGTGGCGGATCTCATTCCGCCCGGAAAGGTGCTCTCCTACGGTGACATTGCCGAACTGCTCGGCGCAGGAGGGCCGCGCCAGGTGGGCGCCGTACTGTCGGCCCGCGGCTCGGAAGTGTGCTGGTGGCGGGTGCTGCGCGCATCCGGGCAGCCGCCGCGGTGCCACGAGGCCCGGGCATGGGAACACTATCGGCGCGAGGGCACGCCCGTGCGCGGAACTGCCGACGACGACGGCGCCGGTTACCGCGTGTTGATCGGTGCCGCCCGCTGGCAGCCCAACGATGCGGAATGGGCGGCAGTGCAAGCCCTGCACATGTCGCTGCACCCCTCGCCGCACGCCGGCGGCGCGTCGGGACCGGACGGGACCGCAATATCAGGAATGTCAGCGGGACATGATGAAGTGGAACCATGAGCGTTGAACTCCAACTAGTCGGACCGGCGGCAGCGGCAGCAGAGGCGCCGCAGCTCAGCGCCGACCAGCAGGCCGTGGTGGACCTGCAGACCGGCAGCGGGACCGTACTGGTCCTCGGCGCCCCCGGCACCGGAAAGTCCACCGTGCTCGTGGAAGCCGCCGTCGCCCGGATTGAACGGGACGGGCTGGATCCCTCCCGCATGCTGCTGCTGGCACCCTCCCGGCTGGCCGCAGCCTCCCTGCGGGACGCGCTCTCGGCCCGGCTGCAGGGCACGCTGAGTACCGCGCCGGCCCGGACCTGGGCGTCCTATGCCTTCGACCTTATCCGGCGGGCCAAGACCGAGGGCCGGCTGCCCTGGATCACCCGTGCACCCAAGCTGCTCTCCGGTGCCGAACAGGATGTAATCATCAAGGAACTGCTGGCCGGCCACGGCGAGCAGGGCGTCCCGCAGCTGCCCTGGCCCGAGGGCCTGGACCTGGCCCTGGGCACGCGGGGCTTCCGGCAGGAGATCCGGCAGCTGTTCGACCGGGTCATCGAGTACGGGATCTCCGCCGGGGAGCTGCGGGAGCTGGGGGAGCGGCACAGCCGGCCGGACTGGGTGGCCTCCGCTGCGCTCTACGCCGAGTACCGTGACGTTCTGGACCTGCGGATGCCCGAGTCCTTCGACCCCGCCGGCATCATCACCTCCGCCCTGAACATCCTGCGCTCCGACCCGGAGTTCCTGGCCGCGGAACAAGAACGCCAGCAGCTGGTGCTGGTGGATGACCTGCAGGAAGCCAACCCGGCCATCCACAGCCTCTACGCCGTGCTTGCCGGCACCGGGGATTCCATCGCCGCAGCCTGCCCGGACACCGTGGTCCAGGGCTTCCGCGGGGCCCGGCCGGATCTGGTCGGCCGGCTGGGCGAACGGTTCGGCGGCCGGCTGCAGACCCGGGTCCTGACCACCTCGCACCGGCTGACCGGTCCGCTTGCCGGGGCTTGGACGCGCACTGCATCGCGCATCTCCGTTGTGGGCGGGCTGCCGTCCTACCGCAGCGCCGTTGCCGATGCCCGGCACCCGGGGACTGCTGCCTCCGCTGACCCTGCCGGCCCTGCCCACCCGGGTGGCGAGGTTACTGATGACACCGTTACGGGCGCAGTTGAAACGGGCGGGACAGCCCCGGAAGTTCCGGCCGCCGAGGCACACGTGGTGGACTCGCCCATGCACGAGCAGCGCTATGTGGCCCAGCGGATCCTGGAAGCGCAACTGCTGCACGGGCGCTCGCTGGAGGACATCGCCGTTATTGTCCGGACCGGCGGCCAGCTGGCCGCCCTGCAGCGGTACCTCACCGGGCAGGGCATTGAGGTCAAGGTGCCGGTGGCTGAAAAAGCCGTGCGGGACGAAGCCGCGGTCCGGCCCCTGCTGGACGCGTACGCCGTCGTCCTCGACCCGGACCTGCTCACCCCCGAACTCGCTGTGTCCCTGCTGACCTCGCGCATCGGCGGTGCCAGCACACTGGAACTCCGCCGCCTGCGGCAGGCACTTCGCCGGGAAGAACTTGGTGCCGGCGGCGGACGCACCAGCGACGCCCTGCTGGTGGAATCGCTGCTGGAGCCGGAATCCGCGTCGGGCCGCGCGCTGGCAGGGCTCACCTGGGATGCGCGGCTGGCCGCCCAGCGCATTGCCGGCATGATCACGGCCGGACGCAGTGCCGCCGTCGAACCCGGCGCCACTGCCGAAACCGTGTTGTGGGCCCTGTGGTCCGCCTCCGGGTGGTCCAAGAAGTGGGCCGAGGCCGCCCTGGCCGGCGGGCCCACGGCCTCCCGGGCAGACCGGGACCTGGACGCCATCATGGCTCTGTTCCAGACCGCCGAACGCTATGTGGACCAGCTGCCCGGTTCCACCCCTGCGCAGTTCCTGGACTACCTCACCAGTTCGGAACTGCCCATGGACACCCTGGCCGCACGCGCCCAGCGGCGCGAGGCCGTGGAGCTGCTGACACCGGCCAGTGCGGCGGGCCGGGAGTGGCCCGTAGTGATTGTTGCCGGCATCCAGCAGGATGTGTGGCCCAACCTGCGGCTGCGCGGAGAACTGCTGGGCAGCGGCGAACTGGTCGCGGCAGTGGAGCACGGGGATAATTTCCGTGCCCACCGCAGCCCGCTGACCCTGATGCAGTCCATCCGCTTCGACGAGCTGCGCAGCTTCTCCACCGCCGTTTCGCGTGCCCGTGAAGTCCTGATCTGCACCGCCGTCTCCTCCGAGGATGAGCAGCCCTCGCAGTTCCTGGACCTGGTGGCGCCGCTGGAACCCGGGGCCGAGAAACGCGAACGCACCGAGGTGCTGCGCCCCAGCACGCTGCGTTCCCTGGTCTCGGAGCTGCGCCGGTTTGTCCAGCAGCCGGACATCGACCCCGACGGCGCTGCCGAAGCAGCGCATCACCTGGGAACCATGCTCAACCACGAGGTGCCTGTCCCCGCGGCGGATCCGCGCCAGTGGTGGGGGCTGGCGCCCTTGTCCACCGAAGCGCCCATCCTTCCTCCGGAAGCTTCCATCCCCGTTTCGCCCTCCAAGGTGGACGCCGTACTGAAGTCGCCCCTCAGCTGGTTCGTTTCCGCGGCCGGCGGCGAGCAGGCGACGGATTTCGCCCGCTCGCTGGGAACCCTGGTGCATGCCATCGCCCAGGACATGCCGGACGCTACGGGAAACGAGTATGTGGCGGAATTGGAGAAGCGCTGGCCGTCGCTGGGCATGAAGGACAACTGGGAAGGCCGGATGGACCTCCAGCGGGCCGAATCCATGGTCCGCAAACTGGCCGAATACGTCATCACCATGCGCCGGAGCGGCCGCTCGCTGGCTGCCGTCGAGCAGGACTTCCAGATGGAGCTGCCGGTGGAAATCGACGGCGCGGTGCGTACTGCCCTGCTCCGCGGCCAGATCGACCGCCTGGAAGTCGACGCTGAAGGACGGCTGTTCATTGTCGACCTGAAGACGGGGAAATCGGCGCCCAAGAAGGACGACCTGCAGGGCCACCCGCAGCTGGCGGCCTACCAGGAAGCCGTGCGCGAGGGGGCGTTGCCCGATGCCCCGCGGGTACCGGGAGGAGCGGCCCTCGTGCAGCTGGGAACCTCCAACAAGGGAGTATCCGTGCAGGAGCAGCCGGCACTGGACCCGAACGACACCACGGCGCGGGACATGGTGGCCGAGGCAGCGCGGCTGATGTCGGCCGCGTTCTTCGAAACTGTCCATGATCCTGGCCGGAGCGGCTTTGGCGGCAACGGCTGCCGGCTGCCCGAAATCTGTCCACTTTGCGCTGAAGGAAAGCAGGTCACCGAGTGAGTGCCTCCGTAACCGACGAGGTATCGGGAACCAATGAGCGCCCGGACGGCGCCCTGCCGGAGGGAGGGGCTCCCCGCTACTCCGCCCGGGATTTGGCGGAGCTGCTGCATACCGAACCCCACGCGCCGGTGCAGTACCCCACCGAAGACCAGATCGGCATTATCGAGGGCCCGCTGGAACCGCTGCTGGTGATTGCCGGTGCCGGGTCGGGCAAAACCAAAACCATGGCGGACCGGGTCGTCTGGCTCGTTGCCAACGGACTGGTCCGGCCCGAGCAGATCCTCGGGGTGACCTTCACCCGCAAGGCCGCCGGTGAGCTGGCCACCCGGATCCGCGGGCGCCTGAACATGCTGTACCGCCAGCTCGACGGCGCGGGCGGGACAGGCGAGCCGGACGAGAGCGGCGAGGAGCGGATGGAACCCACTGTTTCCACCTATCACTCCTACGCCAACGGAATCGTGAATGACTACGGCCTGCGGATAGGCGTGGAACGTGATTCCGTGATGCTTGGCGGCGCGCAGTCCTGGCAGCTGGCCAACGAAGTGGTGGAGGCGTACTCGGGGGACTACGAACACTTCACCGCAGCCAAATCGACCCTGGTCTCGGCCGTGCTGCAGATGGCCGGGGAATGCTCCGAACACCTGCGCACCCCGGCCGAGGTGCGGGCGGAACTGCAGGCACATGTGGACGCTGTTTCCGTGCTGCCGTACCAGTTCGGCAAGCCCAAGGAACCCACCCAGGCGGCCCGGAAGCTGCTCAACCGGCTGCGTACCCGCATTTCCGTCACCGAACTGGTGGAGGCCTACCGGCAGGCCAAGGCCGAGCGCCGGCAGCTGGACTTCGGCGACCTGGTGGAACTGGCCGCCCGCATTGCGTCCACCATCCCGGAAGCCGTGGAGATGGAACGCGCCAAATACAAAGTGGTGCTGCTGGACGAATTCCAGGACACGTCGCATGCGCAGATGGTCCTGTTTTCCAAGCTGTTCGGCGACGGGCGTTCGGTCACGGCGGTGGGAGACCCGCACCAGTCCATTTACGGATTCCGCGGTGCGTCCGCCGGGCAGCTGGGCACCTTCCGGGAGAAGTTCCCGCTGACCACCGCGGAGGGGAGGGCGCTGGCGCCGCTGGCGAACCTGTCCGTGGCCTGGCGCAACGCCACCTCCGTGCTGGAAGCCGCCAACACCGTGTCCTCCCCGCTGAACGGCGTGGCCCCGTGGCTCAAGCATCAGCGGCTGCCGTATGTTCCCGAGCTGCAGGCCCGGCCCAGCGCGCCCCTCGGCGAGGTGTACCTCGGACGCTACCTCAGCGACGTTTCCGTGGAACCGGGCCGGCACGGCCAGGAACGGATCCTGGGCGAAGCCGAAGCCGTAGCCGAACTGGTGGCCAAGCACCGGCAGCAAAAGGCGGAGTACGACGACCGCCGCAACGTCCTGTGGCCCACCGTCGCGGTCCTCTGCCGGGGCCGGAAGCAGTTCGAACCCATCCGCAAGGAACTGGAACTGCGTGGCATTCCGGTCCAGATTGTGGGCCTGGGCGGGCTGCTGTCCACACCGGAAGTGGTGGATCTTTTGGCCGTCCTGCGGGTACTGGGGGACCCGGGACGCTCGGACTCCATGCTGCGCATCCTTGCCGGAGCCCGCTGGCGCCTGGGCCCGGCGGACCTGATGGCCCTGGCCGACTGGTCCCGGCACCTGGTGCGGGTCCGCGAACGCGCAGTCCGGGTGGCGGACGCAGCAGACATCCACGGACCTGACGAAGGGCCGGATCTGGTGGTCGAGGCGGACCTGGTGGAAGCCGGCAGCCTGGTTGAAGCGGTGGATTCCCTGCCGCGCCCGGGCTGGGTGTCCAATGCCGGCCGGTCCCTCTCCGAGGAAGGACTGCGCCGGCTGACGCTGCTGCGCAACGAGCTGCGGGACCTGCGCGGTTTTGTGGGGGAGGATCTCACCACCCTGATCGGGGAAGTGGAGCGCCGGATCCTGCTGGACATCGAGGTGGCAGCCAAGCCCGGTGTCACCCTGCACGAATCCCGCCGCAACCTGGACGCCTTCATCGACGCCGCAGCAACCTTCAGCTCGTCCTCGGAACGGGTGGATTTGGCCGCGTTCCTGGCCTGGCTGGAAGCAGCGAACACCGAAGAAAACGGCCTGCCCGTGACCCCGCTCGAACCCAGCCGGGAAGCGGTGCAGCTGCTGACCGTGCATGCCTCCAAGGGGCTGGAATGGGACATTGTGGCCGTTCCGGGCCTGAACGAAGCATCCTTCCCCAGCGACAAGGATTCACGCTGGAGCAGCGGCGACTCCTCGGTGCCGTGGACCCTGCGCGGCGACAGCCTGGACCTGCCGCAGTGGGACTGGGAACAGGTTGACCAGAAGTCCTGGCTGGAGAGCGAGAAGCTCTTCAGCGAAGACGCCAAGGGCCACGCCGAGCGGGAGGAGCGCCGGCTGGCCTACGTCGCCTTTACCCGGGCCAAGTCGGTGCTGATCTGCACCTCCTCCGCCTGGGGCGGCGGACGCTCCAAGCCGCTGGGCCCCTCGCGCTACCTCCAGGACCTGTACGAACTGGAACAGGCGGGGGCGCCGGGCTACCACCTGGAACGCTGGGTCACACCAGAGGAAGAGGGCACGGAGAATCCCGCCCTTGCCGAGGCTGAACGCGCAGTATGGCCGGTGGATCCGCTGGGCTCCCGCCGGCAGCGGATGGAAGCGGCAGCGCAGGCCGTTATAGGCGCCGCGCAACAGCAACAGCAACAGGGCGCAGGGAACGATCCGGCTGGACAGGCGCCCGGACGCTGGAGCCGGGAGACGCAGCTGCTGCTTGCCCGGCACCGCCCGCCAAATGAGGTGGTGCAGGTGGAACTGCCCGCCCACATCTCGGCGTCCATGCTGGTGGACCTGAAGGACGACCCGGCTGAGGTGACCCGGCAGCTGCGCCGCCCGGTTCCCCGCCAGCCCGGCATGGCCGCGCGCAAGGGAACGGCATTCCATGCCTGGGTGGAAGAGTTCTTCGGCACCAGCGGCATGCTGGACATCGATGAGTATCCCGGGGCCGCGGATGCGTACGTGGACGAGGCCTACCAGCTCGAGGACATGATCGCCACGTTCGAGTCCTCGGAGTGGGCGCAGCGGACCCCGGCCTACATTGAGGTGCCGGTGGAGACCAAGGTCGACGCCGTCGTCGTGCGCGGCCGCATCGACGCCGTCTTCCAGGATGCCGACGGCACGTGGGACCTGATCGACTGGAAGACCGGCGCTCCGCCGTCGTCGGCCAAGCTCGATGTACGGGCGGTGCAGCTTGCCGTGTACCGGCTGGCCTGGTCCCGGCTGAAGGGCGTGCCCCTGGAAAAGGTCCGTGCCGCGTTCTACTACGTGGCGGCGGACAAGGTCATCCGGCCCTACAACCTGGCGGACGAGGCCGAACTGGAGCAGATCATCGGCGGGGCAGCCGAACGCCCGTCAGCCGGGTTCTAATCAGAAAGTGCCCCGCCGGAAATCGGCGGGGCACTTCGGGTTGCGGGCTGAAGGCGGGCTACTGCTTCCGAACCGGAATCAGAGGCAGTGCGGTGGTGGCGGTGTCGCTCCCGGTTCCTGCACCGTCGGCGCCGGTCGGAGCAGTATCGACGGCGGCCCCTGCATCGTCCTCCGTCTCTGCATCGGGGGCCGTCTCTGCGGCGGAATCTGCTGCCTCGGGTCCTCCTTCCGCTTCCGCTTCCGCAGTTGCGGCCTCGGAGTCTTCGCTTCCCGCGTCGGCGTCGGCTTCGGCGTTCGTGTCCCCGGCCGGGACTGCGGCGCCGCGTGCCGGCAGCGCAATGACTTCGGCCAGGCCCGGACCTTGGACACGGCCGGAGGCCCCGGTCTCGTCGTCGTCTGCAGCAACGCGGTCACCGTCGGTATCGGCAGCCTCAATTCCGGCCTCGGTGCCCTCGTCGGTTCCGTCGTCGGTGCCATCGGCCTGCTCCCCGGCGGGCTC
Organism: Arthrobacter sp. zg-Y1143; assembly: GCF_030125565.1. Classification (NCBI taxonomy): domain Bacteria; kingdom Bacillati; phylum Actinomycetota; class Actinomycetes; order Micrococcales; family Micrococcaceae; genus Arthrobacter; species Arthrobacter sp. zg-Y1143. The sequence goes on from NZ_JASKLW010000004.1 coordinate 329,905, forward strand.
GATGGGAGCCACAGTAACCTTGGCGGAGTCAGGCTTGGCGGCCGCGCGAGCATCGGCGGAAGCATCAGCCGGAGCATCAGCATCGACGGGCACGTTGACGGTCCGGGGGACGGCGTCCGCTGCCGCACGGTACTGGCCAGCCCGCTGGTCAGCCGCTTCCTGCTCCAGCACATCCTCCTCGAGGGTGGCGAGCATTTCCACGGCCTCATCCACCATGGTGGAGTTTTCCGCCGCGACACCGCGGACCAGCCATTGGGCCAGCGCGAATTCGGCAGAGAGCGCGGCGCGGCGGATCAGGTGCGGATCCTCCGGATCGGTGCTTGCCTCCAGGTACGCGCTGTGGACCGTCTCGGTGAACCGCGGATCGTTGGCGGCAATCAGCCAGGCAAAGTCGTCGGCCGGGTCGCCCACGCGGAGGTCGGTCCAGCCCGTGACGGCGCTGACCCGCTCGCCGGTCAGCAGGATGTTGTCTTCATGCAGGTCCCCGTGAACCACTGTGGGCTTGAACCGCCACAGCGACACGTCTTCCAGGGCGTGTTCCCAGCGCCGCAGCAGGACCGAGGGGATCAGCCCGGTGGTGGCGGCCTGGTCGAGTTCGTTCAGGCGGCGCTGCCGGAATTCGTTGGCGGTGTAGCTGGGCAGGTCGGCGCGGGTGACCAGTTCCCGGGGCAAAGCGTGGACGGCGGCCATGGCGCGGCCGATCTCCGCCGCCACGGCACGCCCGGAGGTCATCAGGGCATCGATGCTGCGGGTGGCCCCGGGCAGGTGGGAGTAGACGAACGTGCATAGTTCACCCTGGCGGACGGTTCCGGCCACGTAGGGCAGCACAAACGGCAGCTCGGCCCGGACCGCAGGGACGAAGGTGCGCAGGACCAGCAGCTCGGTCTCCAGCCGCATGCTCGCTTCAAGGTGCTTGGGTGAGCGGACCCGCCACCTGCGTCCGGCGTCGTCCACGAGCAGCGCGGCGTCAAAATCCGCGGCATCGTCGGGGGAACCGGCAACGCCGGTTGGGGTCAGCCCTGGGACGGCAGCGCTGGCCATTGCAGCCAATTCCATGGGGGTCCGTTTCACATCTTCAACCGTATGGGCAGATGTGTCCTGAATAACCGCAGTGCGGCGGCGAGTCGTCCAAACCGTGAGGAAAACCTCAAGCAGCCCCCGGGGCCGGGGGCCAACTACAGTTTGGGGGGAGGGAGTCAGTACGGTAGGTGGTATGAGTATTCCGGCACCGGCAGCATTTGTTTCCCCCCTTGGACTGTTACCGCTGGCCCGGACGGCGGTGGACCGCGGATCCGAGCGCCGGATCGCTCCCGACCTTTTCGAGACCATCCGGGCGGATGCCGCCACCCGCGTTATGTACTTTGCGAAGGGCCGTGCCCTGGTCCGGGACTCCGCCCTCGTGCTGCTGGACCCGCCGGCGGACGGCTTCGGCGACGCACCCGTCTACCTGGGACGCACCTTGGAAGACGCCCAGGTGCCGCTGGGATCGGACATCGTGCTGGTCACGCTGCCGGAACCCGATCCGGCGCTCGCCGTCGACGGCGCAGCCTGGGCCAGCCTGCGCGAATCCGCCACCGAACTCGGGGCCCTGGACGCGGGACTGTTCGTTGAAGCTGCAGCAGTTGCCAACTGGCATGCAGCGCACACCCACTGCCCGCGCTGCGGTGCGCCCACCGTGCCCGAGCAGGGCGGCTGGGTCCGGCGCTGCCCCGAAGACGGAAGCTCGCACTTTCCGCGCACCGATCCGGCCATCATCGTGGCGGTCACCGATGAGCAGGACCGCATCCTGCTGGGCTCCGCTGCGGCGTGGCCGGGTAACCGGTACTCCACCCTGGCCGGATTCGTGGAGCCGGGGGAGTCGCTGGAAGCAGCCGTGATCCGGGAGGTGGAGGAGGAGTCCGGGGTGGTTGTCCACTCCCCGCAGTACCTGGGTTCCCAGCCGTGGCCGTTCCCCTGTTCACTGATGCTGGGCTTCACGGCCCGCACCGCCAACCCGGCTGCCCGGGCGGACGGTGTGGAAATGTCCGACGTCCGCTGGTTCAGCCGGTCCGAACTCGCAGCCGCAGTGTCCAGCGGAGAAATCACCATTGCAGGCCCCATTTCCATTGCCCGGAACCTGATCGAGCGCTGGTACGGCGGGACCATAACCGAACCGGAGGCCGGCGCCCGCCCATGAGCAGCGAATCACCCGAAGCACTCATCCTGTCCGGGCTCGACGACGAGCAGCGGGCAGTCGCCACCACCCTGACGGGCCCGCTGTGTGTCTTGGCCGGCGCCGGCACGGGTAAGACCCGTGCCATCACCCACCGCATGGCGTACGGCGTGGCCACCGGTGTGTACAAACCCCAGCAGGTGCTGGCCGTGACCTTTACTGCCCGCGCCGCGGCGGAAATGCGGACCCGGCTGCGGGACCTGGGCGCCAACGGTGTCCAGGCCCGCACCTTCCACGCCGCGGCCCTGAAGCAGCTGCAGTACTTCTGGCCGCACACCGTTGGCGGTGCCATGCCCGGGCTGCTGGACCACAAGGCACAGATCATCGCGGAGGCAGCCCGCCGCCTCCGGCTATCCACGGACCGCGCGGCCATCCGCGACGTCGCTGCCGAAATCGAATGGGCCAAGGTGTCCATGCTCACCCCGGACAGCTACGTCCGGGCGGCAGCGGACCGGGAGCCGCCGGCGGGCTTCGACCTGACCGCTATCTCGCGCATCTTCCAGTCCTATGAAGACGTCAAGGTGGACCGCAACATCATCGACTTCGAGGATGTCCTGCTCATCATGGTGGGAATCCTGCAGGAGGATGAGCGGGTAGCGGCCATGGTGCGGGACCAGTACCGCCACTTCGTGGTGGACGAATACCAGGACGTTTCCCCGCTGCAGCAGCGCCTCCTGGACCTGTGGCTCGGTGCCCGGGACGAGCTGTGCGTGGTGGGCGATTCAAGCCAGACCATTTACTCCTTCACCGGCGCCACACCCCGGCACCTGCTGGACTTCACCAAGCGGTTCCCGGACGCCGACGTCGTCAAGCTCGTCCGTGACTACCGCTCCACCCCGCAGGTGGTGGGCCTCGCCAACCGGATCCTCGCGGCCCGGACGGCCGAGGGGGAGCGCAACCGCACGGCGCCGCCGTGGCCAACGCCCCTGGAACTGGTGGCGCAGCGGCCGGCGGGACCGGAACCGACGTTCACCGAATGCGCCGACGACGAAGCCGAAGCGGCGCACGTAGCGTCGTCCATCAAGGCTCTCCTGGAGGAGGGCGTCCAGGCCAGTGAGATCGCCGTCCTGTTCCGGACCAACGGGCAGTCGCAGGCCTACGAGCAGGCACTGGCTTCGGCCGGCATCGGCTACCAGCTGCGCGGCGGCGAGCGGTTCTTTGCCCGCCGCGAGGTCCGCGATGCCGTGCTTCAGCTGCGCGCGGCGTCACGCTCCGTCGGCCATGAACCGGTGCCGCAGCTGGTGAAGGACATCCTTGCGTCGCTGGGCTACACCCCCGAGGCGCCGGCCGGCGGCGGGGCCACGCGCGAGCGGTGGGAATCACTCGCCGCCCTGGTGGCATTGTCCGAAGAACTGCAGGTGACCCGGACCCGGGACCCCGAGGCCATTTTCACGCTCCAGGACTTCGTGGCCGAACTTGAGGAACGAGCAGCTGCGCAGCACGCGCCTCGGGTCCAGGGCGTCACCTTGGCTTCCCTGCACTCGGCCAAGGGCCTGGAATGGGACGCGGTGTTCCTGGTCGGACTGAGCGAGGGCCTGATGCCCATTTCCTTCGCTGATACGCCCGAAGCCGTGGACGAGGAACGGCGTCTGCTGTACGTCGGCATCACCCGTGCCCGTGTCCACCTTGCCCTGTCCTGGTCTACCGCCCGTACACCGGGCGGACGGGCCAACCGGAAGCCGTCCCGGTTCCTGGACGGGCTGCGTCCGCGCACCGAACGCGACGCAGGCCGGACGGCCGGCCCGGCCCGGCAGGCCCGGCGCAAGGTCACCGGCCCGGCGAAGTGCCGCAGCTGCGGTGCCCTGCTGAACACCGGTGCCGAACGCAAGGTGGGCCGCTGTGCGGATTGCCCGGTGACCTATGAGGAAGCAACATTCGAGGCGCTGCGCGAATGGCGGCGGGAGGCAGCCTCGGAAGCAGGCATCCCGGCGTTCGTCGTTTTCACCGACGCGACACTGGTTGCCATCGCCGAGGACAGGCCGCCGTCGTTGAACCGGCTGGCCACGCTGCCCGGCGTCGGCCCGTCCAAACTCGAAAAGTACGGCGAAGAGGTGCTGAAGGTACTCGAGGCCAGCGCTGGATCATAGGCGCCGCTGGACGGAAACCCTTCCTGGCCGTCAGGCCACCCGGTTCAGGCGGTGCTGTAGCCGGCATCCGCAGGCCGGGTGGTAATCCAGCTGCTGCAGCCGGGAGTAGCCGTCCGAGGCCCGCACCTGCAGGAGGGCGGAATACAGCGCCGGACGGTTAATCCCGTCAAGGAACACCAGGGCCGCCGTGGCCGCGGTCCCTGCCGCCAGCACGGATCCGGCGGTCTCCTCGCCGTCCGGACCCGAGCAGTCCAAGACGGTGCCGGCAGCCGGGCCCCCGGCGCGGCGGGCCAGGGCATCCGCGGCCGCGAACCAGCCGGGGTCGGTGTCCGCGCGGTGCAGGTCCAGGCATTCCAGGCATGCAGTGGCCCCCGGAACCACCAGCGGACCCACATCCCACCCGTCCTCCTGCGCGGAGACCACCAAGCGGGGAATGCCGTCGGCAGCCGCCGTCGGCTCGGCCGGACGGCCGCCTGCCGCACCGAAGCCTGCCGCCTGGACCGTCACCGCCAGATCCACCGGCACAGGCTCGGAGCGGACCCGGATACCGGAGTGCACCAGCACCTGCAGGGTGGGGTCGATCCGGAACACGTGGCGCTTGACCGCTGCCGCGCGGTTCATGCCGATATCCGTCATCGCATAGGACGCACCCACATCCGTCGGGGCCACGGCAGCCGGGTCGGCCAACAGCAGGGTTCCGACGCCGGCGGAAGCCAGTGTGCGGGCGAGGAGGGCCCCGGTCCGTCCCAGGCCCTCGACCAGCACGGTGGCCGCCGCACGGCGGCGGACCGATTCCTCCCCGTTGGCGGCGTAAGCCGCTGCCAGCCGCTGGGCATCCGGCTGCAGGCGTTCCGAACGCAGGGAAGGGACGGGAGAGGCCGTGGTTTCCTGCGGAATGAGCAGCGGCTCCAAAACCTCCAGCAGCGACGCAGCCCGCTCCGCGGAAAGGAACACACCCGCCGCAGCATCCTGCTCCGTGCCGTCCGGGACTCCGCTGCGCAGGGCGGCCAGGAACGCGACGTCGGCGTCTTGGAGGTTGCGCAGCAGCAGCGACCCGGCGCCGATGCCCAGCTGCCTGGCACCGGGCGATACTTCCAATACGTGCACTCCCGGATTGATCCGCATGGCTGTGCTCCCTTGTGTCCCGGTGTGGCCTGGTGTGTCCAGTCCATGGCCCGCCGCGGGCGGGGTGCTGACCATGCTGGCACGGGACGGCTTGCCGCCGGCGGTTATCCACAAGGTGCAGGACCGTCACCGGCGCCGTCTAGGCTGGAAATATGCCTCATCCTTCCGCCGGCGCGTCCGTCCCTGCTACCACCAGCTCGGGAATCCCCATCCAGGTGCGGCGTTCCGCGCGGCGCAAGCGGACCGTGAACGCCGTCTTCCGGGACGGGGTGGCGCTGGTGTCCATCCCGGCCCACTTCAGCCGCGAGCAGGAAGCCGAATGGGTTCAGCGCATGGTTGCCCGGCTGGAACAGCGCGTGGCCCGGGAATCGACTCCCCAGACCAGCGACAGCCGGCTGATGGCGCGGGCGGGGGAACTGTCCCGCACCTACCTGGCCGGGAAGGCCCGGCCCGAGTCCGTCCGCTGGGTCAGCAACCAGAACTCCCGCTGGGGTTCTGCGACCCCGGCGCGGGGCAGCATCCGGCTGTCGGACAAGCTGCAGGGAATGCCGGACTGGGTGGTGGACTATGTGCTGCTGCACGAACTCGCACACCTGATTGTGCCCTCGCACGGAGCCGCGTTCTGGCGGCTGCTGGAGACGTACCCGCAAACGGAAACCGCCAAGGCGTTCCTTTCTGGAGCAGCCTTTGCCAGCGCCCGCGGGCTGAAGGGGGAAATGGAAGAGGACTAGCTCCCGCGGGCTGTGCCCGCCGGAACCAGTCCTCTTGCCGGTCCAGCCGGGATCCGTTGGAACCCGGTTTTTAGTGGGACCCGGTTTTTAGTTGGAGCCCGGCTTCGGGTTGCCATCCTCCTCGGTGCCTTCTTCCGGACCGCCGTCAGCAGGGCCCGCGTCGGCAGCGTTCCCGTCGGCGCCGGTGTCTTCGGCAGCGTTCTCTTCGGGGTTTTCGGGAGCAGCATCTTCGGCGGGCTCATCGAAGCCGCCTTCCAGCAGGCGCTTCAACGCCGCATCGACGTCGGAGTCTGCCGCTTCGAGCAGTTCCCGCCGCTTGCTGAAGCCCTTGGGATCGTCCAGGTCCTCCGAGGTGGGAAGCAGGTCCGGATGCTGCCAAACGGCGTCGCGCCCTTCAATGCCGCGTTCCTCGGTGAGGTGCGCCCACAGGGCGGCTGCGTCGCGCAGCCGCCGCGGACGCAGCTCCAGGCCCACCAGCGAAGCGAAGGTGTGCTCGGCCGGGCCGCCGCTGGCCCGGCGCCGGCGGATCATTTCCCGCAGTGCTCCTGCGGACGGCAGGTTGGCGGTGGCTGCGGCGGTGACTTCGTCCACCCACCCTTCCACCAGGGCCAGCGCCGTCTCCAGCCGTTCCAGGGCGGCGTCCTGGGCGGGTGTGCGCTGCGGCTGGAAGACCCCGCCGGAAAGGGCGGACTGGATGGATTCGGGATTCGCGGGATCAATGTCGCGGGCGGCTTCTTCGATCTTGGAAATGTCGATGTGGATGCCGCGGGCGTAGCTTTCAATGGCACCGAAGAGGTGCGAGGCAAGCCACGGAGCATGGGCAAACAGCCGGGCGTGGGCTGCTTCCCGGACTGCGAGGTAAAGCCGGATTTCCGTGTCGGGGACGTCCAGGCCCTCGCCGAAAGCGGCAACGTTGGCCGGCAGCAGTGCCATGGTCCCGGCGGCGAGCGGCAGGCCGATGTCGGTGGAGCTGACCACTTCCTTGGACAGGGCACCCACGGCCTGGCCGAGCTGGATGCCGAACATCGCCCCGCCCATGTTCGCGAGCATGGAGGACGCTCCGCCCATCATGGACTTCATTTCCTCGGGCATCTGGGTGGTGATCGCGTTGGATAGCGCTTCGGAAATGCTGACGGCCACCGGTTCCGTCAGGCGGCGCCATGAGTCCATGGTGGCCTCGACCCATTCGGCGCGGGACCAGGCCCGGCCGAGGGCGGCAGTTGATGCGAAGTCCGTGGCCGGGTCCAGCCAGAGCTCGGCCAGGTGCAGGGCTTCGTCGACCTCGCGGGCCGCGGCGGGGCCGGTGGAGGGATCACTGCCGGTCGCGGCCACCCGGCGTGCATTGTCCTTGGCCAGCTGCCAGTTCACCGGACCGTCGGAGGGGGTGCTGAACATGGCCTGCACCTGCTGGAAAATCATCGCCATGGCATTCGGATCAGAGGGAAGTCCCGCTGCCTTGGCCAGCTCGGAGGGGTCCATGCCGCCGGCACCGCCGCCGCCGAACAGGCGCGCAAGCATTTCGGACAGCGGATCCTGGGGGTTGTCCCCGCGGTCGGAAGGATTGGAACTCATGGGATACCACCGGTCCTGTGGAAGGAGATAAGAGGATAACGCTTACGATGCCCGGCAGCAGCCGACCATATTGCCTTTACGTTACCGGCAGTGCCCGAGGCCTGTCCCGCACGGCCGTATTTCGTTCGCTGTAGGCAAAGCCCGGCTGCACGCCCGGCTTGCGGTGCGGGCGTAGGCTTGCAGGGTGGTGCCCGGCAACACAAGGCGGGTACGCAGACACGTACGGCACACACACATGTCCGGCTATATGCACGGCACAAACGCAGGAAAAGGTTGGACAGTTGCGCCCCACACATGAAGACGGCAGCGGCGCGGGGTACGGGGGAGGCGGAACGGGTAACTCCCGCCCGCAGGGACCGGGCGCCCCGGCACCGCAGCCTGACGGCAGCTACTCCGTCTACCCCTACCAGGGTCTGGGCGACGGAAAGCCGGTGCCGGCCAAGCGCTCGCCCCGGTCCCGCGGCATCCTCGTTTCGGGCGTTCTCGCGTTTGTCCTCGGCGGGGCGGGGCTGCTCCTGCCGGCCCAGTACGTGGTGGAGTCCCCGGGACCCACGTTCAACACGCTCGGAACCGCCGGCGGCAAGGACATCATCCAAATCGAAGGGGAGCGCAGCTACCCGACTGACGGTGAGCTGGACCTGACCACGGTTTACGTGGCCGGCGGTCCCAGCACCAACATCAGCATTTTCCAGGCCCTGGGGGGCTGGGTGAACACCAACGACGTCGTGTACCCCGCCGATTTCCTCTACGCGCCGGGAACTACCGGCGAGCAGGTGGATGAAGAGAACGCCGCTGCCATGACCTCGTCCCAGGAGTCCGCCGTGGCAGCAGCACTGACGCTGTTGGAGATCCCGTATACCCAGGAGCTCTCCGTGGGGTCCGTCGTCGAGGGTGCCCCCGCCGAGGGCGTGCTGCAGGCCGGCGACACTGTGCTGGCAGTGGGGGACACGCCTGTCGACGGCATCGACACCCTCCGGTCCGCGCTGAACGACGCCGGCGGGTCACCGGTGGATGTCACGGTCCGGCGCAGCGGCTCCGAGGTCACGGAGACGCTGACGCCCCGAAAGTCGGACTCCGGCGTCTACCAGCTCGGAATCGAGTTGGCGACGACCTTCGATTTTCCGTTCGAGGTGCGGATCGGTGAGGGAATGGACCGGGTGGGCGGCCCGTCCGCCGGCATGATGTTCGCCTTGGGGATCGTGGACCGGCTCACCCCGGAGCAGCTCACCGGCGGCAGGCACTTTGCCGGTACGGGAACCATCGATGCTGCGGGCAACGTCGGGCCCATCGGCGGAATCCGCCAGAAGCTCATCGGCGCCTCGGACGCGGGTGCGGAATTCTTCCTGGCCCCGGAGGCGAACTGCGCCGAGGTGGTGGACCACATCCCCGAAGGACTGGCAGTGGTCAAGGTGTCCACGCTGGACGAGGCGAGGGACGCCGTCGAAAAACTCGCGGCCGGTACTAACCCGGCCGATCTGCCGCAGTGCAGCTTGTAGCGTAAACGGGTAGCTGACCGGCCCGGCCTCGTTACGATCGGGACAAGCTTGGAATCGGAGTCCGCAGGAAGTGGCAGCCGGGGAACAATCCAAGGCAGAATGAGTAGGGACGGCTTCAGGGCCTTCCGGCGGGGAAAAGGGGTTGAAAATGCCCCCGGAACCACTCCCACCGGTGCAACCCGGCGAGGCCGCGAGCCGACGCACCGAACGATGAGGTAACTGTGACTTCCGGACCAAACGGCCCATTCTCCCGACCCGGCGCAGCAACAGCCACCGGCAGGCGACGGCGGCGCAGCCCGCTGATCGCCACGCTGATTGTTGTGGCCGTGCTCGTCATTGGCTTCGTGTACTTCTCCCAGGTGTATGCCAATGTCCTGTGGTTCAACCAGTTGGGTTACCTGGAAGTCTTCGTCAAGGAGAACCTGACCCGGATCTGCATGTTCCTCGCCGCTTTCCTCGTAATGGCCGCCGGGGTGTTCACCAGTATCCGGGTGGCCTATGTATCGCGGCCCATCTATGCCCCGGACAGCGCCCTGCAGGACAACCTGAACCGGTACCAGGCCCAGCTTGAACCGGTCCGCAAGCTCCTGATGATCGGCATCCCCATTGTGGTGGGCGGGTTCGCCGGCACGGCGGCCATGTCCATGTGGCAGCAGGCACTGCTCTTCTTCAACCGCAAGGACTTCGGGGAAACCGACCCGCAGTTCAACATGGACTACAGCTTCTACCTGAACACCCTGCCCTTCATCGGGTTCCTCGTCGGTTTCCTGATCAGCGTGGTGGTGATTGCCGGCATCGCCGGGCTGTTGACCCATTACCTGTACGGGGGCATCCGGCTGGAGGAAAAGGGCGTCTTCGTGAGCCGCCCGGCGCGCCTGCACCTGGCGATCATTGCCGCAGCGTTCCTGATCCTGCAGGCCGTGAACTTCTGGCTGGACCGCTACGACACCCTGCTGAGCACCTCCGGAACCTGGACCGGCGCGCTCTACACCGACGTCGAAGCCGTTATCCCCACCAAGGCCATCCTGGCCGTCGCCTCGGTCATCGTTGCCGTGCTGTTCATCCTCTCCGCCGTGATCGGCCGGTGGCGGCTGCCGATCATCGGCACCGCCATGCTGATCATCACCGCCATCGTGGCCGGCGGCATCTACCCCTGGATTGTCCAGCGCTACCAGGTCCAGCCCTCGGAGCTGAACCTGGAACGCGAGTACATCCAGCGCAACATCGACCTCACCCGCGAAGCGTACGGATTGACCGACACCGAGGTCATTCCCTATGACGCCACGGTCAATGCCAATGCCGGTGCCCTGGCCCAGGATGCCGGCACCACCTCCAACATCCGGCTGCTCGATCCGAACGTTGTATCCGATGCGTTCAGCCAGCTGCAGCAGTTCCGCCAGTACTACCAGTTCCCGCAGACCCTGAATGTGGACCGCTACGAGATCGACGGCGAAGTCCAGGACACGGTCATCGCGGTCCGTGAGCTCAACGTGGGCGGTGTGCCCACCGGCTGGGTCAATGAACACATCCTTTACACGCACGGTTACGGCGTGGTGGCCGCCAGGGGCTCCACCGTCGAGGCCGACGGCAAGCCCAGCTTCATGGAATCGGGCATACCGTCCACCGGTGTGCTGACGGAAGACGGATCCTACGAACCGCGGATCTACTTCGGTGAGAACTCTCCGCAGTACTCCGTGGTGGGTGCCCCCGAGGGCAGCGACCCGGTGGAGATCGACCGGCCGCAGACCGGCAACTCGGAAGAGGAATCGCAGACCACGTTCAGCGGAGAGGGCGGCCCGAGCGTCGGAAACCTTTTCAACCAGCTGGTCTACGCGATCAAGTTCCAGTCCACCGAGCTGCTGCTGTCCGACGCCATCAACGACGAATCACAGATCCTTTACGACCGCGACCCCCGCGAGCGGGTGGAAAAGGTCGCTCCGTACCTGACCGTGGACGGCAATGCCTACCCGGCGGTCATCGACGGCCGCGTGAAGTGGATCGTGGACGGCTACACCACCAGCAAGTACTTCCCGTACTCCACGCAGCAGGAACTGCAGGATGCCACCACCGACTCGCTGACCCCCGGTGCAGCTGCGCTGCCGCAGGAGCAGGTGAACTACATCCGCAACGCCGTCAAGGCCACCGTGGACGCCTACGACGGCTCGGTCACCCTGTACGCATGGGATGACCAGGACCCCCTGCTGCAGTCCTGGCAGAGCGTTTTCCCGTCCACGCTGAAGCCCTACAGCGAGATGTCGGCTGATCTGCTGGCCCACGTCCGCTACCCGGAGGACCAGTTCAAGGTCCAGCGTGAACTGCTGGGCAAATACCACGTGACCGACCCGGACTCGTTCTACAAGAACGACGACGCGTGGAGCGTGCCCTCCGACCCCACCGGCGGCAACTCCAGTGTCAAGCAGCCGCCGTACTACCTGTCCCTGCAGATGCCGGGCCAGGATGAGGCCACGTTCTCGCTGACGACCCCGTTCATTCCGTTCGTGACCGAAAGCGGGGAGGCCCGGAACGTGCTCTACGGTTTCCTCTCCGCGGATGCGGACGCGGGAACAGGCGAAGCCGGCGTGAAGAGCGAGAACTACGGAAAGCTCCGCCTGCTGTCGCTGCCTACGGACACAGCCGTGCCCGGACCGGGCCAGGCGCAGAACACCTTCAACTCCGATCCCACCGTGTCCAATGCACTGAACCTGCTCCGCCAGGGTGCTTCGGAAGTCATCAACGGCAACCTGCTCACCCTGCCGGTCGGTGACGGCATCCTGTACGTCCAGCCGGTCTATGTGCAGTCCTCCGGTGCGTCGTCCTATCCGACACTGCAGCGGGTGCTGGTCAACTTCGGTGAGAAGGTCGGGTTCGCTCCCACCCTGGACGAAGCGCTGAACCAGATCTTCGGGGGAGACTCCGGTGCGGACACCGGCGACTCCGGCAACGTGGGCGCCACCCCGGAAACACCCGGTACCGACGTGACGGCACAGTCGGAGCTCTCAACCGCCCTGTCTGATGCAGGCAAGGCCATCCAAGACGGCCAGTCCGCCCTGGGCCGCGGAGATTTCGCGGCCTACGGCGAGGCGCAGGCAAGGCTGAAGGACGCAATTACCCGGGCCACCGCGGCGCAGGAGCAGATGGAGAGCGGCGGCGAAGCCGGCGGAGCACCCGCTGCTCCCACCGACGGTGCCAGCGCACCGGCTGCAGACGGCGGCAGCGGCGACTAGGCGGGCAGCCATAATCCGGCCGGTTTGCACCCGGACCCCGCGGCGGGTAGAGTTAGATATCACGCCGCGGGGTGGAGCAGTTCGGTAGCTCGCTGGGCTCATAACCCAGAGGTCGCAAGTTCAAATCTTGCCCCCGCAACCAAAAGGAAAGTCCCTCGAGGATCCGCAAGGAACCTCGGGGGACTTTCCTTATATCCGCTCCCGCCGCGTTCTAGACTTCCACCTATGGGACAGCGACCCGTGGAGCGTGATCCGGACCGCGGTGAGACCATGCTGCAGAAACTGGACCGCAACTGGACCGATTTGCTGCAGGAACTCCGGGTGCTCCAGACGGGTATCCAGATCCTCACCGGATTCCTGCTGACGCTGCCGTTCCAGCAGCGCTTCGCCGGCCTCAACCGGATCCAGATCGGCCTCTACCTTGCGCTGGTTGTGCTTTCCGTGCTCGTGACGGCGCTGCTGATGTCAACGGTGGTTATGCACCGGACCTTTTTCCAGCAGCGGATCAAGCGCGCCCTGGTCAACAATTCGGACATGCTGCTGCGCTGGACGCTGGTGCTGGTGGGACTGATCCTGGTCGGGACCATCGGTTTGATCTTCGACATCGTGCTGTCGGGAGCCGCCGGTGCCGTGGCGGCGCTGGCAGTGGGGATGGTGGTGGCCCTGCTGTGGCTGGTGCTGCCTCAGGTGCTGCGGCGCCGGGCCCTGCGTGCCCGGACGGCAAAGGGCGGACGCCGGTAGGCGTCCGCCCTTTCTGCCCGCTGCCGCGGCGGCAGGTGCGTGTGGGGCTATTCCTCGATTGCGGACTGCTTGGTGCCCGCGGAGGACTTCAGGGCGGCCAGGCGAGCCTCGACCTCCGTCTGCTCGCCGAGGTCTTCCAGGCTTTCAAACTGGGCGTCCAGACTGGAGGCGGTCAGTTCGTTGGCACCGCGGACCCGGGCTTCTTCTCGGCGGATCTTCTCTTCGAAGCGTCCCACCTCGGAGGTGGAGTCCATAACGTCGATGCTCTTCATGGCGTCGTGCATCTGCGTCTGCGCGGCGGCGTTCCGGGCGCGGGCGATGAGCTCGTCCCGCTTGCTGGTGAGCTGGTCCAGCTTGCCCTTCATCTGGTTCAGTCCGGTCTTGAGCCGCTCGACGATCTCTTCCTGGGAAGCGATGGTCGGCTGGGCGCCCTTGGCCTCGTTCTCGGAAGCGATCTGGCGCTGGAGGGCCACCTTGGCAAGGTTGTCGAACTTTTCGGCGTCCACGGTGTTTCCCGCACCGCGGAATTCGTCCGCCTTGCGGGAGGCGGCCAGGGCCTTGTTGCCCCAGTTCTGCGCGTTCTGGATGTCTTCGTTGTAATCGTCCTGAAGCATCCGCAGGTTGCCGATGGTCTGGGCGACGGCGCTTTCAGCTTCGGCGATGTTGTTGCTGTAGTCCCGCACCATCTGGTCGAGCATTTTCTGCGGGTCCTCGGCCTGGTCGAGGATCGCGTTGATGTTGGCCTTGGCCAACTGGGTGATACGTCCGAAAATTGACTGCTTAACCACGGTGTCTGCCTTTCAATATGCTGTGTTCGGAATTGCCCGCGTTCGCCATGAAACCGTTACGGGTACATCTTGGTGTACTTTCGGGGCTTTGGCCCCTGCAGTGCTAGAAGTTTCCTCCGGAGGAACCGAAGCCTCCGCCGCCGCCAAAACCGCCGCCGCCGAATCCTCCGCCGCCGAAGCCGCCGAATCCGCCGCCGCCCCAGCCGCCCCCGTGGGAGCCGCCGCGCAGGATGGAGTCGATCAGGATGCCGCCGAGGACCGCGCCGCCCAGGCCGCTGCCCCCGCGTCCGCCGCGTCCGCCGCCTAAACCGCCCCCGCCGAACCCGCCGTCAAACCCGTCAACGTCCTGCTGGGCCATATCTGCGGCCTGGGCTGCCAGCGCATTGGCCTGCTGGGCATAGGCGAGGGCGCTGACTGGATCTGACGCCTGCAGGGCTACCGCCTGCTGCAGGTTTCGTTCGGCCTCGGCGAGCCGGGTCCGCGCTTCGCTGCCCACGCCGCCGCGGCGGGCACGGATGTAGTCCGACGTTCCGGAAATCTGGGCCTGCGCGGCCATGAGGGCGTGCTGCAGGGAATCCCGTGCACGGCGCTCCTGCTCCTGGCGGTCCCGGATGCCCTCGAGTGCGGCGTCCAGCTGGCTGTTGGCTGCTTCGAGCCGGCGGAGCAGATCCACGGGATCAACCGGGCCGGCTGCCATGGCCTGACGGGCTGCATCCACTGCGGCGCGCACGCCTGCGACAGGTCCGGCAAGCCCCGGGTTTCCGCCGCCGGCGGCAAAAGCTTCCGCCTGGGCGAGGTCCTGGTTGGCGTCGGCAATCGCTCGCTGCAGTTCCTGGTGCGCGGCGTCCAGTTCCTGTCCGCGCTTGTCGATGGCGTCGAGCAGCACATTGGCCTGGTGAACGGCTTCTTCGGCGGCCCGCACGGAAACCACCGCGGAGGAGGTGTCGCCCTCGCCGAGCTTTTCGTTGGCCGTGGCTGCAGCACTGGAGACGAAGGCGAGCCGCTCGTTCGCCTGGTCGATGTTGTCGCTGACCTGGTTCACCGCGGAGGCCGCGTAGCGGGCACGCAGCGAGTCCAAAGCTGCCGCAGAGGTGCTGAGGCGGGAAGCGGTCTGGTCTGCCGCGGCCTGTGCTGCGGCCAGCGCTGCGGGCGCGTTCTTCTCCAGTTCACGCAGCTCGTCGAACTCCGCTTTGTGCGCCTGGAGTGAATCGTTGACGGCCTCGCACCGGCGGATGATGTCCTTGAGCCAGGTCCGCTGCTGCTGCTCGGTGTCGGGGATGTGGTCATCCAGCTGCTGCTGCAGCTTGAAGGATTCACCCATGTGGTTCCGTGCGGCCGCCAGGTCTTCGGAGAAGGTGGTGACGGCGTCTTCGCCGTACGCGGCCATCGCAAAGGCCAGTTCCTGCTCACTGGACTTAATCGCGTCGTCGGCCGCGACCAGCAGGCTGCCGGCCCGCTTGCGCAGGTCAGGCACGCTCATGGTGTCCAGTGGATCCACGGGAGCCGCCGGTCCCTGCTGCTGAGCGGGAACGGACGCCGGGGATTTCCGCCGACGGCTGCGCAGCAGCAGTGCGGTCCCCACGCCGCCGGCCACTACGACGCCGCCCACTACCAGGGGGGCCACGCTGGTGCCGCCGGATTCGGAGGACGAAGCAACTTCTCCGTCGCCGCCGCGGGCTATGTCTGCCAGGGAATCGGTGGCGTTGAGGGCGGCAGTGGCCCACTGGGAGGAGGAAATGTCCCGGGAGCCGAGCAGGGGATCGGTGGCTGCGGCCAGGATCGCGTTGCGCCGGGCTTCGGTCAGGACACTCTGGTCTCCGGTGGAGACCTCGATCTTGCGGTCCTCTGTGGCGATGCTCAGGAGCGCTTCCTTGCTGCCCATCCCCTTGGCGTCCACTACCTGCTGCGCCCAGGCCGTGGGATCAGAGGGGCTGGTGAAGGAGTCCACATACACCACGTACAGCGTGTAGCCGGTGCTGCGCTGCACATCGTTGATGGCCTGTTCAACCTTGGACGCCTCGCCGCCCAGCACATTGGCCGGGTCCACAACAACCTCTCCCGGCGGGATGCGGACGGGGGATTCGGACTGCACCATTGCGGCAGGCGCAACCACGGAGGATACCGACGACGACGCCGGGTCAAGGGCAGAGGACGCCGCCGACGCCGCCGCGGGGGACAGGATCGCAACCGCACTCAGGCCGAACACGGCCCCCAACCTGTTCCGTGACCGCATAAAACATCCTTTGGTTATTGCCCGCTGGTTGCGGGTCGCGCAGGCCGACCGCAGACTGTGTTGTGACTGCTGTTGCGACTGCCTGTTGCCGATTCGACGTTGGTACCGATTCTAGGGGCAGCCCTAACCCCCGTCCACCGCGCTCCGCCCGGCTGCCGTGGCTGCGCACCCCCTCTGACCTGCCGGTTCGTCGGTGCTGCAGTGGAGTTGTGCCGGTGCGGGATGCCGCGGCATATCGGATCCGGCATTCGGGATCTTCACAGCAGATGTCCAGCAATCATGCGCGCAGGTCCCAGAATCCGCTGTCATAGTGGATACGTAAACGTTGTGGCTACACCATGGGTACACCGAATTTGGAAAGGAAACCCACATGACTGAGCAACACGGGGGAACCGACGGCCCTGAGCGCCACCTGCCTCCCCGGCCGCCGGCGCCGCCGTCGTCATACTCAGGATCTGCGCAGCCAGGATCTGCGCAGCCGGGACCTGCACAGCCAGGGGCTGCACAACCGGGGACCGGGCAGCCGTCCGCCGAACCGGGTACCGGACCGACGCACGGGGCAACGTACGGCTCTTCCCCGTACGGACCGCCTGCCGACGGGTCAGAAGGCACGGCATTCCAGGCGCCGGCCGGAACGGGGCAGGAACACCCGGGACGGGCAAAGAAGTTCGGCGCCGGAGCGCTGGTGACCGGCATGGTGCTGGCGGGCCTCCTGGGCGGCGGCGTCGCCGTAGGTGCCAACAGCCTTATGGATGGCGACTCGAACGGCGCCGGGCAGACCGGCCAGTCCGAAACCGTTGTCGTCAACAACAAGGACAGCGTCAACGCCGTGACCGCCGCAGCGGTCAAGGCCTCACCCAGCGTGGTGACCATCGAGGTTGCCGCATCAGGCAGCACGGGTACGGGCTCCGGGATCATCCTGGACAATGAGGGACACATCCTGACCAACACCCACGTGGTGACCCTCGGCGGTACCGCCGCCGACCCGACGGTGGAAGTGCAGACCTCGGACGGCCGGGTCCTGCAGGCGACCGTCGTCGGAACCGACCCGGTGTCGGACCTGGCAGTCATCAAGGTCGACGCCACGGACCTGACGCCGGCAGCACTGGGGGACTCGGAGAAACTGAACGTCGGGGACACCGTGATCGCCATCGGTGCGCCGCTCGGCCTGGCCGGAACCGTCACCGACGGCATCGTCTCCACGCTCAACCGCACCATCAGCGTCCAGTCCTCCGCGGCTCCGGAGTCGGACTCGGACTCTTCTCAGGTGCCCGAAGATGACGGCAACGGTTTCCGTTTCGCTCCGCCGGATGGTTCCTCGCAGGACCAGAGCTCCGGTGAAAGCTCGATCTTCCTGAACGTGCTCCAGACGGATGCGGCTATTAACCACGGCAACTCGGGAGGCGCACTGGTGAACACCAGCGGCGAGGTGATCGGCGTCAACGTCGCCATCGCCTCGGCGGCCTCGGGCAGCGCAGGGGAGGAGAGCGGCAGCATCGGTGTCGGCTTCGCGATTCCGATCACCTACGCCCAGCGCATCGCGGATGAAATCATCGACAACGGATCGGCCTCCCACGGCTATCTCGGTGTGTCCGTGAAGCCGGCCACGGCGTCGAACTCCTCCTCTACCTTCACGGTAGGCGCAGATGTGGCCGACGTTGTCTCCGGGTCCCCGGGCGCCAAGGCAGGCCTGAAGAAGGGCGACGTGGTCACCTCGGTGAACGGTATGCCGGTCACGGATGCACAGTCACTGACTGCAGCCATCCGCATGCAGCCCGCGGGCGGCAAGGTCACCATTGACTACACCCGCGACGGAAAGGCCGCCAGCACCGACGTTACGCTCGGCGACTCCGCCGAGCAGTAACCCGTCACGAGTAATTCCAGGGACGGCTAACCGTTCCAGCGGGCGAAGGGCCGCTTCCGGAAATCCCCGGAGGCGGTCCTTCCTCCGTACCGGGGGCATCCGGGGAGCATGGTGTGATTAGCTTTAATCGCGCCGTCCCACCGGAAGGCGCGCGTCGGCGGGAGCATTCCCGGCCGCCGGGAACCGATTTCCTACCGGAAAGGCGCGGAATGCAGGAAGCAGCCAACCGTCCGCTGAACATTGTTGTTTTGGTAAAGCATGTCCCCGACGCACAGTTTGACCGGCACCTCACCGGCCCGGGACACACCCTGGACCGCTCCGAGAGCATCCTTTCCGAGCTGGACGAATACGCGCTGGAAGCGGCCCTGCAGCTGGCCGAGGCACGAGGCGGCGAAGCGGCAGGAAACCGCGTCACTGCCCTCTCGATGGGACCGGCGGCAGCCGTCAACGCCGTCAAGAAATCCCTGCAGATCGGTGCCTACTCCGGCGTCCACCTCTCCGACGAAGCCCTGGCCGGCTCCGACGCCGCCGGGACGTCGCTCGCGCTCGCCGCGGCCGTGCGCGCCATCGCCGACGCAGACGGGCCGGTGGACCTGGTCATCAGCGGGATGGCATCCACCGACGGTGAGACTTCCCTGGTGCCGGCGCAGCTGGCCGAACGGCTTCAGCTGGCGCAGGTAACCTTCGCGTCCGAGCTGGAGGTAGCCGACAGCGCTGACGGCCCGCTCGTCAAGGCCCGCCGCGACGGCGACTCCTTTACTGAGACGGTCGAGGCGCCGCTGCCGGCGCTGGTCTCGGTGACGGACCAGGCCAACGATCCGCGCTACCCCAACTTCAAGGGCATCATGGCCGCGAAGAAAAAGACCGTACGGGTGCTCAGCCTCGCAGACTTGGGCATTGAGGCCGGCCAGGTCGGCCGCGACGGGGCCTGGACCACCGTCGCCGCGTCGGCACCCCGGCCGCCCCGTTCACAGGGAACCATCATTACCGACGACGGATCGGCCGGCGTGCAGCTGGTGGACTACCTTGCCGCGCAGAAACTGATCTAGACCCCCGACCCTTGCACCGGCGCTTCCCGCGCGCCGCCGCCCACGTCCCGAAGGAGCGCATCCCATGGCGTCCGTCCTCGTTTTCCTAGATGTCCCTGCCCTGCCCCTGCCGCGGGCCGCCCGCGAATTGCTGACCCTTGCGGGCAGCGTGGGTGAACCGGTGGTTGCCTCCGCCCGACCGCTGGAGACGGAACTGGCGGAAGCGCTGGCTGCGCACGGCGCACGGAAGGTTTACGAGCCTGCCGGAGACCTGGATACCGTCCTGGTTGCCGCCAAGGCGGCCTTCCTTGCCGAAGCGGCCACCGCGGAGCAGCCGGCCGCGATCCTGCTGGGCAATTCCTTCGAAGACCGCGAAATTGCCGCTCGCACCGGGATCAAACTGGGCTCCGGCGTGATTACCGACGCCGTTGCCGTTGCCCCCGATCTCGCCGTCACCAAGTCGGTGCTGGCCGGGTCCTGGACCTCCACGTGCCGGGTGCAGGCCGGAACGCCGATCATCACGGTGAAGGCCAACAGCGTTGAGCCCGCCGACGCCGTCGAAGCCGGTGCACCGGCCCGGATCGAGCTGTCGGTTCCCGAGGCCGGCCCCGCGGCACGGGTGACCGGGCGTACCGGCAAACGTGTCAGCGGGCGGCCCGAACTGGCCGAAGCGCGGGTGATTGTGGCAGGCGGCCGCGGCATGGACGGGAACTTCGGTCCCGTCGAAGAGCTTGCGGATTTGCTGGGCGGGGCCGTGGGAGCGTCCCGCGCTGCCACGGATGCCGGCTGGATAGAGCACTCCGCGCAGGTGGGCCAGACCGGCAAGACCGTGTCTCCGCAGCTGTACATTTCCGCCGGCATTTCCGGGGCGATCCAGCAAAAGGCGGGCATGCAGACAGCGCAGGTAATTGTGGCGGTAAACAAGGACGCCGATGCGCCGGTCTTCGAAATTGCCGACTTCGGCGTGGTGGGCGACGTGTTCTCGGTCCTGCCGCAGGCGGCCGCGGAAATCCGGAAGCGCAGGGCCTAGCGTGGACCAGTTCCCAACGCCCGGCCGGGTCCTGGCCTTCGCCGCCCACCCGGATGACATTGATTTCGGTGCCGCCGGCACGCTGGCCCGCTGGGCGTCCGACGGCGCCCGGATCACGTACTGCATCATGACCTCCGGGGACGCCGGGGGATTCGACCCCGCGGACCGCACCGGGGTCAGTGAGCTGCGCAGCGAGGAACAGCGCGCCGCAGCCCGCGCAGTGGGGGCCCAGGACGTGGTGTTCCTGGGGGAGCGGGACGGCTACCTGGAGGTGAACCATTCGGTGATCGCCCGGGCAGTGGAGCAGATCCGCCGGGTACGGCCGGACGTAGTGCTGGCAATGCACCCGGAACGGAACTGGGACCGCCTGCAGGCCAGCCATCCGGACCACCTCGCCTGCGGCGAAATAGTGACCCGGGCGGTGTATCCCGCGGCGGAGAACCCCTTCGCCTATCCCGAACTGGCCGAGCGGGGACTTCAGGCGTACAAGGTGCCGTGGCTGTGGTTCTACGGTGCGCCGCGTGAGCGGGAGAACCGGGCCGTGGAGGTCAGCGCCACCGTGGACACCAAGCTCGCCGCCATCCGGGTGCATGCCAGCCAGCACCCGGACATTGAGGGCATGGACACCTCGGTGCGCCGGTTCCTGCAGGACAACGCACGCCGCCACGGTATGTCCGAGGGCTCCAGTGCCGAGGTCTTCCACGTGGTGGGCGTCAATACGCCCGAGACGATCGCCGGGTTCTAAACCGGCTGCCGCGCCGGCCAGCCCCCTCCGGGCCGGCCAGCCCCTCTTAGGGGCGGACGCCGGTGGCGATCAGGGTGTCGGCGTTCAGCTCGAAGTCCTCACCGAGTTCGGCCAGGAAGTTTGTACGCACCCGTTCCACCGCGTCCGGCGCGGAAGGCAGGAGTTCGCGGAAGGTGCTGCCCATGACCAGGGACCACGCCAGCGAACCGCTGAGCTGGACCCGTCCCTGCGTGGGGGTTACCGCCACGTCGGTGAGGCCGAGGGACTCGAGCCAGGCCGAAAGTTTCTCCGGCGTGTTGATCCGCCGGAGGTTGTCCGTCTTCGGCTGCGGGGCATCGGCCAGTTCCGGACGTTCCTGCAGGCAGGCCTTCCACAGCAGTTCGCTGAAGGGGGACCCGGCGCCTTCCTGCCACACGCTGAGGGCAAACCGTCCGCCGGAGCGCAGCTGCGAAACCAGGTGGGCCGCAGCGGCGTCCATCTGGGGCAGGAGGAAAAGCCCGTAGGCGCAGAGGACGGCGTCGTAGGGATCCCCGGACTGCCATCCAGCGGCATCGGCCTTGAAAAGCCGCACGCCGTTCAGGGACAGGGTGTCCGCCTTCGCCTGGTTCAGGGCCAGCAGCTCTCCGCTGAGGTCGACACCGTCAACGGTCGCATCGGGTCCGGCGAACTGGGCGGCAGGGATGGTGGTGGCACCGCTGCCGCAGCACGCATCCAGGACGCGGTCGCCCAGGCTGATGTCCGCAGCCGCCGCAAGCGCATTGCCCATGGGATTCCACAGCGATGGTGCGAGGCGCTCAAAGTCCGCGGCGCCGTCGTCGTAGGCAGTGCCGATGTGGCGTGCAGGCATGGGATATGTCCTTAGCTAGAGCTGGGCACCGGCGAAGCCATGCTGGCGCCAGGCTTCGTAAACGGCAATGGATGCGGAATTTGCCAGGTTCAGGGACCGCAGCGTCGGCAGCATGGGCAACCGTACCCGTGCGGTGACATGCGGGTCCTTCTTTACCTCATCTGATAGTCCCACCGACTCGCGGCCGAACATCAGCACGTCACCGGCACGATACTCGATATCGGTGTAGGACGTATCGCCGTCGGAAGTGAAGGCATAGACCCGCTCCGGTGCGAGGGCTTCCCAGGCGTCCTCGAGGCTTTTGTGCACGTGGAGGACGGCGAGGTCGTGGTAGTCCAGGCCGGCGCGGCGCAGCTTGGAGTCCTCCAGGCTGAAGCCCAGCGGCTCCACCAGGTGGAGTTCGGCGCCGGTAATGGCGGCAAGGCGGATGGCGTTTCCCGTGTTGCCCGGGATTTCAGGGGAGTGGAAAAGGATGCGGAACACAGCTCCATCCTAAGCCCGGCATCGGCCGGGCAGACGCACGGCTCAGCGTGCCGAAGCGTCAATGAGCGGGCCCAGCACGGGCAGCTGGACCGTGTTCGGCGTCGGCCCTTCGGCGAAGAACCGGCGGAGCTCCCGGACCAGGCCGCCCGGGTTGGCTGTGTGCAGGGTGGCGGGCGCGGACCTGCTCAAAGTGGGCGGGTAATCGATGATGGGCTCGAACGGGTTGCCGTTGGGGCTGTGGAGGACCAGCCAGCCGGCGACATTGCAGGTGGGAAAGCGGGCCTGCATGGTCCGCACCGCATCGGCGAGCCGCAGCGTGGACACTTCCCGTCCGCGGTGCAGCAGATGCCGTCCGTCCCACCGGTAGTTCCCGGGAGCGGCCATAAGCGAGCCCAGGACCGCCATCCGGTAGCCGCCCAGCAGCACATGGCCGACGTCGAGGTTCCCGCCCCGCGGCCCGGCGTCGGGAATGTGCAGCCCGTTGACCAGCCGCGCGGCGGGGTACTCGTCCAGCAGCTCCCGGTCCAGCAGCGCAATGGTGAGGTTCTCGGCGTCGAACCGGCTGCCGGTGGAGCCGAGCCGGGAGAAGAAGCCGGGACGGCGGGGAGCGCCGTGGATCTGCTGCCCGGCCATGGTCAAGGGGATGAGCGGCGGATTCTGCGGGGAGAAGTCCGGGACAAACACCGGAGGAAGGTCCAGATCCGCTGCTGCCGTCCTGCCGGCTGCGGCGCCGGGGGCAGCGGCCTCTCCGGCAGCCCGGCCCGTTCGGGCCGCGCTGCTGCGTGCCGGGGCACTGCCGGCACTGCCCAGCTGCCGGTCATAGGCGGCTTTCCGAACCGGATCGGAAAGCACCCGGTATGCACCGGCAACCCGGTCGAAGCGCTCGCTGTCGCCGCCGTGGTCGGGGTGCGTCTGGCGGGCAGCCTTCCGGTAGGCGGACTTGATTTCAGCAGCTGACGCCCCGGGCAGCAGGCCCAAGACCTCATAGAGTGTCCGGCCTGACGGGCTCACGGCGGTTCCTTTCGGCACGGTTCGGGGTCCAGTGCGGCAATTCTACCGACCGCTGCTGTTCACTTTCCCCGGCTGTTTCCCCGCCCGGCTGTTTCCCCGCCCGGTACGTCGCGTTTGCCGGATCAATCACCTGCAGCGTCCTTTCGCAGGAGTTCTCCAGCACCAGAAACGCCCGGGCGGCCGGATCCGCTGCGGCGAAGTACCTTTGCTGCCCGCCCACGTACCGGTCCCGGCCCGGGCGGTGCGGGTGCACTGAGGGTGAACCGTCGCGTACAGCCAGCCGGGCAGCGGTCACCGTGAACGGTACGTCCAGGAACACGGAGCAGTCCCAGAAGTTCCGCAGTTCGTCCCGGTGCAGGAACATCCCGTCAACCAGGACGACGGCGTTGGGTGCTGCCGGCACCGGAGCCGGGTCCAGCACCGCATCAGTCTCGAGGTCATGGCCGCGGTCCCGGAATGCCGGCGCCCCCTTGGTCAAGGGGTCCAGCACGTACTCCTTGAACTGGCCCAGATTGTAGGAATCGAGCCAGAAGCCGTCCGGTGAGCTGCGGCCGAGCCGGTAGCGGACCCCGCGCACGTTGTGGAAATCATCAAGGCCCACCCGCAGGACCTGGCGGGGTTCGGCTGCGCCGGACGCGCGGAGGGCAGAAGCGAGTTCGTCGGCGAAAGTGGTCTTCCCGGCGCCGTCAACGCCGTCAACGGCCATCAGCAACCGGGAGGAGGGCTGCAGCGCCAGGAGCACCCGGGCCAGGTGAGCAAGGACCGTGTTCCGGTCCGCGGGCGGGCCCGGGGGAACAGTCAGCGGGGGTGTTGGGGTTGGCCGCACGGCAGGATGATATCCCGAAGCCCGCCGCGCGCGGCGGCACCTGTGGGCCAACCCTCAGGAAAATCCCAGCCCGCCGAATGGGTGCTGACCGCTATGGCGGCTAGAATTAGCTGGTGCCCGTGTATCTAGATCACGCGGCGACCACGCCGATTTCGGCTTCGGCCCTCGCCGCACTCACTTCAGAACTCAGCCGCAGCGGCAATCCCTCGTCCCTGCACGGTTCGGGCCGGCGCGCCCGGATGGTGGTGGAGGAATCGCGGGAGATCCTTGCTGCCGCCGCAGGCTGCCACTCCTCCGAAATCATCTTTACGTCCGGCGGCACCGAAGCGGACAACCTGGCCGTGAAGGGCCTGTTCTGGGCCCGCCGCGACGCCGATCCGGCCCGCACCCGGATCCTGGTCTCCGGCATCGAACACCACGCCGTGCTCGACACCGTGGAATGGCTGGAAAAGCACGAAGGTGCCGTCCCGGTATGGATCCCGGTGGACGGTGACGGCGTTATTTCCCTTGACGCAGTCCGCCGGGAGCTCGAAGCCAACGCCGACAGCATCGCCCTGCTCACGCTTATGTGGGCCAACAACGAGGTCGGCACCGTGCAGGATGTGCGGACCGTTGCCGCCCTGGCGCACGAATACGGTGTGCCGGTGCATTCCGACGCGGTCCAGGCCTTCGGCGCCGTGCCCGTGGATTTCCGTGCCTCCGGGCTGGACACCATGGCGCTGAGCGCCCACAAGATTGGCGGACCGGTAGGCACCGGGGCACTGGTGGTGGGCCGGTCGGTCAAGCTCACACCGGTCCTGCACGGGGGAGGACAGGAGCGCGACATTCGCTCGGGCACCCTGGACACGGCCGGCGTTGCGGCGTTCGCGGCGGCAGCCCAAGACGCCGTCGAGCATCTGGGGGACGAGACTGAACGCCTGCGCACCCTGCGGAACTACCTCATCACCGGCGTCGAGCGGGCCATCCCGGACGCCGTGCTGCGCGGTGTTCGCGACGACGACGGCGGGCGCCGGCTGCCGGGCAACGCTCACTTCACCTTCCCCGGATGCGAGGGGGACTCGCTGCTTTTCCTCCTGGACCTGGCCGGCGTGGAATCCTCCACCGGCTCGGCCTGCACTGCCGGGGTGCCGCGGCCTTCGCATGTGTTGCTCGCCATGGGGCTGAGCGAAACCGAGGCCCGCGGAGCGCAGCGGTTCAGCCTCGGGCATACAACCACGGCCGAAGACGTTGACACGTTATTGCAGGTACTGCCCGAAGCATATGAGCGGGCCAAGAAGGCCGGGATGGCCGGACACGTAAGCAGCATCCAGACAGCAGGAACAGGTTTGACTTCATGAAGGTTTTGGCAGCAATGAGCGGCGGAGTGGACTCCGCTGTGGCAGCGGCACGGGCAGTGGAGGCAGGGCACGACGTCGTCGGTGTCCACCTGGCGCTGTCCCGGATGCCGGGCACCCTGCGTACCGGCAGCCGCGGCTGCTGCACCATCGAGGACTCCCGGGACGCGTGGCGGGCCTGCGACATCCTGGGCATCCCCTACTACGTGTGGGACTTCTCGGAGCGGTTCAAGGAAGATGTGGTGGACGACTTCGTGGCCGAATACGCCGCCGGCCGCACACCCAATCCCTGCATGCGCTGCAACGAACGGATCAAGTTCGCCGCGCTGCTGGAGAAGGCACTGGCCCTGGGCTTCGACGCCGTCTGCACCGGCCACTACGCCAAGGTCATCACCAACCCGGAGGGCAACCCGGAACTGCACCGCGCCGCGGACTGGGCGAAGGACCAGTCCTATGTGCTCGGCGTGCTGACCGAAGAGCAGCTGCGGCACTGCATGTTCCCCCTGGCGGAAACCCCGTCCAAGGCCGAAGTGCGGGCCGAAGCCGAACGCCGCGGCCTGTCCGTGGCCAACAAGCCGGACAGCCACGACATCTGCTTCATTCCCGACGGCGACACCCGCGGCTGGCTCGAAGAGCGCATCGACATGTCCGAAGGCGACATCGTCGATGAAACGGGCCAGAAGCTCGGCACCCACCCCGGCGCAAACGCCTACACCGTGGGCCAGCGCCGCGGCCTGAAGCTCGGCACTCCGGCGGCGGACGGCAAACCGCGCTTCGTGCTGGAGATCCGGCCCAAGGAAAACAAGGTTGTTGTCGGACCGGAGCAGCTGCTGAACATCGACCAGATGCGCGGGACCAAGATTTCCTGGGCCGGTGTGCCGATCCCCGAGATCGCCGCCCGCACCCGGTTCGACTGCACGGTACAGGTCCGCGCCCACGGCGACCCCGTCGCGGCCACCGGCTGGATGGAAGACGTGGCCGATGAGGCGACCGGCGCGGTACGCGGGGAACTGGTGGTCCGGCTCACCGAACCGATGCGCGGGGTGGCCCCCGGCCAGTCCATGGTTCTGTACCAGGGCACGCGGGTGCTGGGCCAGGCAACCATCGACTCGGCCCGGTCCCTCGAGTGGGATCCGGCCGCGGTTTCCTAGCACGGCCGTACGTAACGTGCCGCGGGGGTTAAGCGTTGCCGCCTAAACTGGTCCAATGAGCCATACAGGACCTGAATCACCGGACGAAGAATTCGATCCGCGGGCAAGCTCCCTCTCCGGGAAAGTCGCCCAGGACGTTATGGACGAACTCCTCGCCATGCGCAGCAGCATCGACAACATCGATGCCACCTTGGTGTATCTGCTGGCCGAGCGGTTCAAGGCCACCCAGCGGGTGGGCCACCTCAAGGCCGAGCACCACCTGCCGCCGGCGGACCCGGGACGCGAAGTGGCGCAGATTGCCCGGCTGCGCCGGCTGGCGGCAGATGCGCACCTGGATCCGGCGTTCGCGGAGAAGTTCCTGAACTTCATCATCCGTGAGGTCATCCGCCACCATCAGGCCATCTCCCAGACGCGCAACGGCGGACCCGCCGGGCCCGCGGCCGGCCCTGAGTCCGGCTCTGCGTCCGCGGGTGCCACCGATGCCTGAGCAGGACAGGACCCCGCAGGGGCAGATTCAGCCGGCGCAGCAAGCTCCAACCCGCAACGGCACCGTCACCGCAAGCGCGGCCGGCGGCTGGCCGGGAACCGATCCGGTGGAATCCAGCCGGGTTATCCGCGGTGAGCTGGGGGATCCGCATCTCCCGTTCCTGATGGAACTGCCCCAGCGGGGCCCGGAAGCGGAGGCCGTGGGGCGTTCCGCCTCCCTGCTGGTTGACCTCTTTGCGGACATCCAGCCGCACGGCTGGCGCCTCGTGGAACGCCCGGGCAAGGAGCACCGGCGTGCGGTCTCACTGCTCGGCCAGGACCTGAATGCGCTGGCCGACGTAGCCGGTGCCGAGGAGTCCCCGGGGCACGCACTGAAAATTTCCCTGCGGGGGCCGCTGTCCCTGGCCGCGAACCTGCACCTGCATAACGGCGAACGGGCCCTTGCCGACGCCGGTGCGCGGCGGGAACTGGCGCAGTCACTTGCGGCCGGAGTCGGGAGCTACATTTCCCGGGCCGCCTCGTCCGTGCCCGGCGCCCGCATCACGGTGCAGGTGGACGAACCGGAGATCGCCGCCATCCTCGCCGGAGGTATCCCCACAGCCAGCGGCTACCGTACGCTGCGCTCCGTGGCGTCGGGGGAGGTTGCCGCCGCCTGGCAGCAGCTGCGCGAGGCGATTGGTGCTGCCGGGGCGGACACCGTGCTGGCGCTGCCGCGTGCCGGGGAGTTGGGCCCGCTGCGTTCCGGTGTCCAGTCCCCGTTCGAGCTGGCCCGCAGCGCCGGAGTGCAGGGTACGGCCCTGGTCACCGACGGGCTCGACGCCCGGGACTGGGAGGGCATCGCCGAGGCGGTGGAAAACGGAGAGCGGGTATGGCTCGGCGTGCTGTCCCTCCCGCCTGCCGGAGCGCCGCTTCCCCAGGTCACGGCCCTGGCGGAAAAGGTGCTGCGCCCCTGGCGCAAGCTCGGACTCTCCGTGAAGGACCTGCCGTCACTGGGGCTGCTGCCGGCTGCGGACCTGGCCGGCCTGTCACCGGACGCTGCCCGCAAGGTCCTGGCCCGGCTGACGCAGACAGCCTCAGCCCTTGACCAGGTGGCAGCAGAGGGCTAACCGGATACCGGATTGCGCAACCCTAGGTGCGGCGCTCCCAGCGGTCCGGTTCCGCGCCGGCCGGCAGCACGCCGTCGAACTCCCGGTAGGCGTAGGTGAAGGCGCCGTCATACTCGAACACCGTACCCACCTGCCGCTGCACCACCCGGGCGCTGATCCGGAAGTGCTGCTGTGCGGGGTCCCACCACTGCTCCACCCGGGCATCCGCTCCGGCAAAGTGCGGCAGGGGCAGGCGCAGCCGGCCGAGGAACAGGCGGCTGCCCGGTGAATCCATGTGCAGGTGTCCGTCTGCGGATACCCGAAGCAGCAGGTCCGTAGCCATATTGCGGCGCCGGCCCAGATAGTCCGTCAGCACCCCCGGCGCCGTCAGCACCGTGGTGTCCTCAAAGATGCGCTGCACGCCCGGAAACCCGAAGGTCCGCACCGCGGTCAGTGCCGGCCGGCCCCAGGGGTCCAGATGCGGGTAGTTGCGGATGGTGAAGGGGATGTCCTCCCCGTAGTCGGGGAAAAAGGCGTTGGCCACCGGGACCAGCGGCAGCAGGGGCCGCAGCCAGCGCCGCGGGCAGCCCGCCCGGCTGAACACGCCGGTGCCCTCACCGAACCACCCGGAGCCTGCGTGCAGGCCGAAATATTCCCGGAGTTCGGGTTGCAGCCGCTCGAAGGAGGAGCCCAGGACGGTGCGGTAGACGGACACCATGCTTAATTCTTACAGCCTCCCGGCGGCCTTGAGCCGAATGTACATATCCGCGAGTTTCGGCGGCAGCTCGTGCGGCGGTTCGTCCACCACTTCGGCGCCCATTGAACGCAGCTGTTCCCCCATGGCAGCCCGGTCCAGCAGCGCGCGTTCGGCGGCAGCGGCGCGGAACACCGACGACGTCGTGCCGCCGGCCCTGCGCAGCTCGTCCAGGCCGGGATCCCGGACCGAGGCAACCACCACCACGTGCTTCTCCAGCAGCCGGGGCAGTACCGGAAGCAGGCCCTCTTCCAATGCGCCCGAGTCAAGGGCGGTAATCAGCACCACCAGGGAGCGGCGGCCCGAGATCTGCTGCACTGCAGCGGGGAGCAGGGAAAAGTCCGCTTCGATGAGCTCGGGGGTCAACGGGGCGGTGGCCGTGGCCAGCCGGCTCAGCATATTTCCCTTGCCGCCCGAATCCACCCTGGCCCGGATGCGGCGGTCGAAGGCCAGGAAATCCACGCGGTCACCGCTGCTGCCGGCCAGCACGCCGAGCAGGAGCGATGCCTCGATGCCGGTGTCCAGCCGCGGTTCGTCCTCGATCCGGGCCGCCGAAGTCCGGGAGGTATCCAGGGCTATGACCACCCGGCGGTCCCGTTCCGGCCGCCAGGTCCGCACCACGGTTTCCCGCCTGCGGGCGGTGGCGCGCCAGTCGATGGAACGGACATCGTCGCCGCGCACGTATTCGCGCAGGGAATCGAATTCCGTGCCGGCCCCGCGCAGCTGGACGGAGGTGTTACCGTCCAGTTCGCGCAGCCGCCGCAGCTTGGAGGGCAGGTGCCGTTTGGACCGGAACGGCGGCAGCACCCTCAACTGCGCGGCCACCGGAAGCGTGCGCTGCCGGGCAGCCAGTCCCAGCGGGCCGAAACTGCGCACTGCCACGGAACTGCTGGTCAGCACGCCCCGCCGAGCCGGCTGAAGATGCACGTCCATCCGGCGGGCCTCACCCGCGGGGACCGCCAGCCGCTGCTCGGGGTCCCGCGCCCCGGCGGAGGGCTGCCAGGCATCCCGGATCACCGCCCGCAGCGACCGTCCTGCGGTGTTGCGCACCACCAGGGTGCCGACCGTCGCCTCGGTCAGGCGCACACTGTCCGGCAGCCGCCGGTCTATCCGCAGGGACTTCACCGGGGCAGCCAGGAGCAGGTCCAGGGTTGCCGCGGCAGCAAGGAAGAGCAGCCACAGGAGAATGGACGCAGTCCCGGGATAAAGGATTACGGCACCGGCGCCAAGAAACGCCAGCAGGACCAACCGTCCGGAAACAGCCATCCGAAGTCCCGGTTACCGGGGTACCGGGACGGTCGCCAGGATGCTTCCCAGCACCTGGTCAACGCTGACGCCGTCCATTTGGGCTTCGGGCCGAAGCGCCACCCGGTGCCGCAGGGCCGGAAGGGTCAGGGCCTTCACATCGTCAGGGGTGACGAATGTACGCTCCGAAAGCCAGGCCCAGGCACGTGCCGTGTTCAGCAGCGCTGTTGCCCCGCGCGGGGAGACGCCGAGCTGGAAGGACGGCGCGGACCGGGTGGCACGCACCACGTCCACTATGTAGGCCAGGACTTCCGGGGCCACGGCCACCCGGGCTACGGCTTCGCGGGCCAGTTCCAAGTCCCGCGCCGACGCGACGGGCCGTACACCAGCGGCCGCAAGGTTGCGCGGATCGAAGCCGCTGCTGTGCCGGCGGATCACTTCGATCTCATCCTCCCGCCCGGGCAGGTCCAACGTCATTTTCAGCAGGAAACGGTCCAGTTGCGCCTCGGGGAGCGGGTAGGTCCCCTCGTACTCCACGGGGTTCTGCGTAGCCGCGACAATGAACGGTTCGGGCAGGGCACGGGTTGTTCCGTCCACCGTTACTTGCCGCTCCTCCATGGCTTCCAGCAGGGAAGCCTGCGTTTTTGGCGGCGTGCGGTTGATTTCGTCTGCCAGCAGGATATTGGTGAAAACGGGTCCTTCCCGGAAGGAGAACCCGGAGGAGCGGTTGTCATAGATCAGCGAGCCGGTGACATCGCCGGGCATCAGGTCAGGAGTGAACTGCACCCGTTTCGTGTCCAGGCTCAACGCTTCGGACAGGGCCCGGACCAGGAGTGTCTTGGCCACGCCGGGCACGCCCTCCAGCAGCACGTGGCCCCGAGCCAGCAGGGCAATGATCAGGCCGGTCACGGCAGCGTCCTGCCCCACCACCGCCTTGCCCACTTCACGGCGGACCTGGGCCAGGGCGGCCCGGACGGGGTCGCCGCCCGGAGGCAGGGGCGGCGCGGCTGCGGCTCCGTTTGAGGACCGGGATGGTGCGGGCGCCGCCGGGTAGGGCTCGTACTGCTGGCTCATAATGACGTTGCTTCTTCCTCTAGGTCTTGCAGGTCCCAGGTCCAGCGCACCAGTTCGGCGCTTGTCCCCGGCATCGATTGGTTGAGCAGGTGGTCGACCGCGGTATAACTGCGGCCGGTGGCGGAGGCTGCGGCCATTGTTACTGCGTCGGCGTCGGCCCCCGGTCCCAGCCGCCGATGCGCTGCCATCCGCGTCATGGCTGCTGCCCGCAGGTTTGCCGCTGCATGGCTCACGGCGTTGCTGCCCCTATAGAGGCGGGCACGGCCCTCAACCGTCTCCGCAGCGGGCACCACCACGGGCAGCGGTTCCTCGGCCAGCGGCCCGAGCCTGCGCCCGCGCCAGAAGGCGGCCAATCCGGCAACCAGCACCAGCCAGGCCCCCAGCGGATAAACCCAGGGAGGCAGATAGTCGAAGGGGTCCGCGGGCTGCTCTGCGGCAGCGATGTCCTGCGGCCCGGCCTGATACCACACCAGGGTTTCGTCCGCGCCCAGCGAGCGCAGGGCAAGGGCAGCGTTGCCCTCGTCCGTCACAGTGGCGTTGGCAATCAGGTCCGGGCTGCCCAGGACGACGGCGCTCCCGCCCCTGGTAGCGGCGTAGGACCCCGCCGGGTCGGTTCCCTCCGCGCCCGGCGAGGGGAAACAGGTCACCGGGCCGCGGTAGCTTTGGCCTCCGGCGCTGACTGTGCCGGCAGCCTGGGCGTCTTCGTCGGAGCAGCGCGCTTCGGCACTTTGCCCGGCGGCGTCGTCGGGTACGACACCGGCGGGACGGATGTCGGGTGCGAAATCCGACAGTTGCGCAAAGGACGGCGCCACCAGGACCACCCGCCCCGCCTCGTCAGCAAGTTCTTCGCGCTGCTCGCTGTTGAGGAACTCCCGGGGGTCCAGGAACAGCAGCGTGGCACCGGGGTTCGCGTCCAGGGCGGCATTGGCCTCGGCCAGGTCCTGCGGATGCTGCACTTTTACGCCTTGGCCGGCCAGGACCTCCGCGACTGCCATGGCACCGTCCGGAGCCGCGTTGTCCGGCGACAGGGGCTCACTGTCCTGCCGGGGGCGGGCAAAGACCGAGAGGGCCGCCACAACGGCCAGGACCAGGACCAGTGCCAGCAGGACCCGGTGCCGGCGGAACCAGCCAAGCACCCGGCCCGGGCCGGCAGCACGGACTGCGGGTGATCCCCCGGGGCTCCCACCGGTATCCGTTGCGGGCAGGCCGGGCAGGCCGGGCAGGCCGGGCAGGCCGGCGGGGACCGGGGGAGATGGGGTGCGCGTACCAGTCACCGGGGTGCCGCCATGGCAGGTTCGGGGGACAAGGCAGGGCGGGCGGATTCCAATGCCCCGTCCAGTGCGGCGGCCCGCCGGCAGTCATCGGAGGAAGCGTGCTCTGTACCGTACATGACCTCATCAAAGCGCCGGCCAAGCCACAGGAGTTCCGTACGGGCTTCGGGGAACGCCGATGCCAGGCCGGCGCCTGCTTCGGCAGCGGTCCGCGAAGGGCGCGCCTCGAAGACGACCCGCTCCTCGGCGGACCGGACCATGGCGCGGAACCGTTCCGCGAGTGCCTCGTCCCAGCGCTGCGCAGCCTCGGCCTGTTCGGCGCGTGCACGGTGCTGCTGCGCCGCTTCGATCAGGTCTTGCGCGAAGACTTTCCCGGGTTTTTTCGCGGCGGAGGAGAAGCGGGGGCGGAATATGAGGACAACAATGACGGCAACCGCCGCGGCGGCCAGCGCCAGGACCAGCGTCCCCGGCCCGGCGTCGAGGCCCTCCAGTCCGTCAAGCAAATCGCCCAGCCACTCGGTCACGGCCTTCCACGCACGCTGAAGCAGCCCTGGTTCGGCGTCTGCATAGACGTCCCGGGACAGTTCATCGCTTAGCCATTCCCGTGCCTGGTCCGACTCGGGATCCACCGGCACGTCACCGGGAACCCGGGTGGGAATCATGGCATTCCCGGGCCGGGGTAGGTGCCGCCCGGCGCGGCCGGCGCGGCCCTGCCCGGCAGGAAATCGGGGTCCTGGATGCGGGGATTCTCCTGCTCCCTCATCAGGGCGATATCGAACCCTTCACGCCGCATCCGCAGGTCCACGTAAAGCAGGGCAGTCACGGCACCCTGGAAGGTATAGGCGATGCCGGCAACCAGCAGCGAAAGCGCTGTCATGAGCAGCGCGAACGTGCCGCTGTTTGCCGGGTCCGCGCCGAGTGACAGGGACGTGATGAGGCCGAGCGGGACACTCAGGACCTGCATCAGCACCGAAGTGATCAGTCCGGTCAGCAACAGCACCCCGAAGACGCGCCACCAGTTTGTCCGTGTCACCTGCCAGGCCCGGGCCAGGGAACGAAACACGCCGGTTCCTTCCAGGACCAGTACCGCAGGGGCCACCATGAGTTTTACCGATACCCACGCGAGGAGGGCTATCGAAGCCAGCGAACCGAGGACCGTGACGACGATTCCCGCGTCGCCCAGCATGTAGATGACCAGGCTGAAAAGCAGGACCAGCAGGGTGAAGACGGCAAGGAACGCGGCCATCAGCAACAGTATGAGTCCGGCCAGGCGGAGCAGTACCGGACCCAGGATCCGCCACGTTTGGCCGAAACCGGTCTTGAGGTTGAGCACGGCGCGGGCCACCGGGATCACCATAAGGCCCTGGATCAGCAGGGCTCCGGCCGTGTTTCCCAACGCCACCCAGCCGAACAGGGACAGGATGCTGAGCGTGGACCCAAGCACCTCGTCGTCGGACATGCCGGCATCTGACAAGTCACCCGTCACGGGGTCGATGACGATCTGGTCACCGAAAATGAAACCGAGGATAACCGTGACGAGCGCTATGAAAGCCTGGATCAGCAGCGCGCTGCCGAACGTCGCCGCGGCACTGCGACGGCAGGCACGGAAGGCGCCGTCCAGGATTTCGCCCACGCCCAGCCGGCGCAGCGGGACGATGCCCGGCTTGGGCGGGGGCATGTACGCACCAGGAGGCATGGGCCCGCCTGCGGGCTGTCCCCACGGGTTCGGCTGTCCCCACGGGTTGGGTTGGCCCCACGGGTTGGGCTGTCCCCACGGGTTGGGCTGTCCCCACGGGTTGGGCTGGCCCCACGGGTTGGGCTGCTGGCCCCACTGGTTAGGGGCAGGCTGCTGCCACGCACCGGGGGTACCATCTGCTGCCCCTGGAGCAGCCGGCGGACCCGGTGTACCCGGACCGGTGTCCGGTCCGTTGCCCGGCCCAGTGTGTTCCTGCTCGCTCATTTGACCCGTTTCCCCCGCAGCCAGTCGTGATAATAACCTCGACTATAGTTATCCGGCCCCGAATCGGCACAGGAGGCGAGCCGCGGCCGTATTTGTGTCCTCTAGGATGATAGGGATTAACTTGGGCGGCAACGCACGCCTTGGGGGAGCGGCAGCCGCCAGGACTGCTGGCCCCGGCGCGCAACTGCGCGCGGACGGACGCAAGCAGCGAAACAGGGAGCTATGAAGTCACGCATACTGGTCGTAGACGACGACGAGGCATTGGCCGAAATGATCGGCATTGTGCTGCGCAACGACGGGTTCGAACCGGTGTTCTGCGCAGACGGCTCCTCGGCACTGGAAATCTTCCGGAACAGCAAGCCCGACCTCGTGCTGCTGGACCTGATGCTGCCCGGTATCGACGGTATCGAAGTATGCCGGCAGATCCGCAGCGAAGCCGATACCCCCATCGTGATGCTCACCGCGAAATCCGACACGGCCGACGTCGTACGCGGCTTGGAATCGGGAGCCGACGACTACGTGCCCAAGCCGTTCAAGCCCGCCGAGCTGGTGGCCCGGGTCCGGGCGCGGCTGCGCCCGGGCGACCAGAAGTCCCCGGAAACGCTGCGTATAGGCGAAGTGTCCATCGACGTGGCGGGCCACTCCGTCTCCCGTGGCGGAGACAGCATTTCGCTGACTCCGCTTGAGTTCGACCTGCTCGTGGCGCTGGCACGCAAGCCGTGGCAGGTTTTCACCCGGGAAATGCTCCTGGAACAGGTTTGGGGATACCGCCACGCTGCGGACACGCGGTTGGTGAATGTGCATGTGCAGAGGCTCCGCTCCAAGATTGAACGCGACCCCGAAGCACCCGAGATTGTACTGACGGTGCGCGGTGTCGGATACAAAGCGGGCCAGAGCTAAGTTGCCGGGATTCCTGGCCGGGGCGGCCGGGAAATCCCCGATCCTCAACAAGTCACTGCAGGCCGCCCGGCGCCTGCGCGAAACCGTCCGCCGAGCGACGCTGCACCGGATCGCGCGGCAGTGGCGGCGGTCCCTGCAGTTCAAGACCGTCGTGTCCACCCTGCTGCTGGTGGCACTCGCCGGTGCGGGCATCGGCGCCTTCCTCTCGCACCAGATAGCCGGTTCCCTCTACGAGGAACGCCTGGCCCAGTTCCAGACCGAAGCCACCACCGGCCTGTCCAACGTGAAGAACAACTTCCGGGACACCACGGCCAGCGACCGGGAGAGCACCGACCGGCTGGTCATGGACACGCTTCCACTGCTGCAGGGGCAGGGGGCGGACGCCCAGCGGACCTATCTCCTGACCCCGCTGCCCACCAACGACCCGCTGTTTGTGAACTACTCCATTAACAGCGGCAACATTACTGCCGGCGGAATCCCGGTGGCCCTGAGCGACGCCGTCGCCGCGGGCAAAGCCGGCGACGCCGACGCCGGCAACGTCTACTGGTCCCCGCTTGAGCTGGCCCACGGCGAACCCGGTATCGCCTTTGGCACCAAGGTCACGCTGCCGCCGAACAATGCGGAGTACGCGCTCTACCTGATCTATGACCTGTCCTCCATGCAGGAGACGCTCAACAAAATCCACCGCATCCTCTGGATCGCCGGGTTCCTGCTGCTGGCCATCAGCGGCACTATTGCCTGGATTGTGGCCAAGGCCGGCCTGGGCGCAGTCAGCGACGCGGCGGCAGTGTCGGAGAAGCTGGCCGCCGGCGAGCTGCAGGAGCGCATGGAAGTCAAGGGAGAGGACGAAGT
Source organism: Arthrobacter sp. zg-Y1143 (assembly GCF_030125565.1). Lineage (NCBI taxonomy): Bacteria > Bacillati > Actinomycetota > Actinomycetes > Micrococcales > Micrococcaceae > Arthrobacter > Arthrobacter sp. zg-Y1143. Next base: position 366,060 of record NZ_JASKLW010000004.1, read on the forward strand.
GGCGCGCCTCGCGGCGTCGTTCAACCACATGGCCGGAACCCTGCAGGACCAGATCACCCAGCTCGCTACACTCTCCCGTATGCAGCAGGTTTTCGTCTCGGATGTTTCGCACGAACTGCGGACCCCGCTCACCACCGTACGCATGGCTGCCGAGGTCCTCTACGATGCCCGCGAAAGCTTCGACCCCATGTACCGGCGCTCCACGGAACTGCTCTACCACCAGGTGGAACGCTTCCAGGCGCTGCTGGCCGACCTGCTGGAGATCTCCCGGTTCGACGCCGGCGCCGCAGCTTTGGACCTTGAACCCACCGATGTCTTCCACATTGTGCGCGACGTCATGGACGCCACCGAACCGCTGGCGAATAACTCCGGCTCGGAAGTCACGGTTGTTTCCAAGGAGTCCAGTTGCGTGGTGGACGCCGATCCGCGGCGCATCGAACGCATCCTGCGCAACCTCCTGGTCAACGCACTGGAACACGGGGAGGGCGAGCCCATCGAGATAGCGGTGGCCGCAAATGCCGACGCCGTCGGCATTGCCGTGCGCGACCACGGGATCGGCATGACCGAGGAAGATGCCGGGCACGTGTTCGACCGCTTCTGGCGGGCGGATCCGGCCCGGGCACGCACTACGGGCGGCAGCGGCCTGGGCCTGTCCATTGCGGCCGAAGACACCAGGCTGCACGGCGGATGGCTCGAGGCGTGGGGCGAGCCCGGCAACGGTTCCTGCTTCCGGCTTACGCTTCCGCGGCGCCACGGAGGGGACTTCGAAGCCTCGCCAGTGCCGCTGTCACCCCGCAAGGCGGCTGCCGGACCGTTGGCACTGACCGCGGCAGTTTCCTCGGAGGAGACCGATGTCCTTTAGCCCAATGCCGTCCGCCGAGCCGGCCCCGTCCCCACACGCTTCCATTGGGCTAACCGCTGTCCGGGGACCCGGGCAGTTCGCCCGCCTGCTGGCCCTGGTGCTCGGTGCTGCCTTGGCGCTGGCAGGATGCTCCTCCATACCCACCGTCGGCCCGGTGGGCACCGCCTCCGCCCAGCGCGGAGACGAGCAGCAGGAGGAAGCGGTCTTTTCGCCCGAAGGCCCGGCTGCCGGCGCTACGGCACAGGAAACCATCCGCGGCTTCATGGAGGCAGGCAAGGGGGCCGCCGACGACTACAGCGTGGCCCGCCAGTTCTTGTCCCCGGGGATGGCCGAAACGTGGTCTCCGGCCCAGCGGGCCACTGTTTACCGCTCTTCACGGGTTGTCGCTACTCCGGATCCGAACCTGTTCCAGATCCAACTGGAGGTACAGAGCACCGTTGACATCCAGGGGATCCGGATCGAAGCACCGGCGGGAAGCACCGAGAGCATTCCGGTGCAGGCGGAAAAGGTAGACGGCGAGTGGCGGCTCACCGCCGTTCCGGACGGCATCATGCTGTCCCTGGCCAGCTTCCCGGCCGTCTTTATGGCCCACAACCTGTACTTCTACTCAAGCGACTACGAGTACTGGGTGCCGGACACCCGGTGGTTCATCCGGCGCGCAGGCATAGCCGCGAACATCGTCAACGCGGTCCTGGTGGGGCCGGCACCCCACCTGCAGGGCGCCGTCGTCAGCGCTTTCCCGTCCGGTACCGAACTTGCCCGCGACGCCGTGCCCGTGGCCTCCGGAGAAGCCACCGTGGATTTGGCCGCAGATTCGCTGAGCGACGCCACCGACCTGAACCGGCAGCAGATGACCGCACAGCTGCAACAGAATCTCCGGAGCCTGAACAACATCACTTCGGTTGCCATGACCGAAGGCGGGCATTCCGTGGACCTCGGCAAGGGCAACGGCGAAGTACGGTCCGCCATTGCCGATCCGTCAGCCGGCGCCACCCAGATTGTGGTCTATCAGGGCGAACTCGCCTTTTACGGCGACGGTCCAACCGCCGTCGAGGGTGTGCCGTCGGTGGCCGGATACGGACCCAGGAGCCCCGCGATGTCTGCCGACGGGGCCACCATCGCCTTCCTGGACAGCCAGGAAGACACCCTCCTGGTTACCGGAAAGGGTCAGGAGGTCCGGGTAGCGGCCGAGGGCGCCCGGTTCACCGCGCCCAGCGTGGATCCGAAACAGTGGGTCTGGACCACTCAGCCCTCCGGTTCCGGCACCGCGGTCCTGGCCATTCCCCCCGGCGGCAACCGTGACTCGGCAGCAGTTCTGTCAGCGCCTTGGCTCGAAGGGCTGGGCGTCACCGAGCTCAGGGTTTCCCGTGACGGCACGCGGGTACTGGTTGCGGCCGCCCAGGGCGGGAACAGCAGTGTGATGATTGCCGGGATCGTCCGTTCGGCAGAAGGCGTTCCGGTATCGCTGACGACGCCGGCAACGCTGCAGGTGCCGGCCGAAGCGGGTGCAGTGGACCGGGTGAAGTGGGCAAGCGAGGATACGGTTGTCGCTGTCCGGACCGGGGCGCAGGAGTCCGTCCCGGTGATCCTTGGTCCCGGGCGGGAAGCACAGCTGCTCGCGCCGAAGGAAGGGATCCTGGGGCTCAGCGCCGGCAACGGTACCGAGGACGTCTTTATCCAGACCGACGCCGGCATCTTCAACAAGGTCGGCAGCAGCTGGGCGCTTCGGTCCGAAGGGGTGCGGGACCCGGCCTTCCCGGGCTGACGCTTCCGCACCGCTCCTCCACAGCCGGCGGTCGGTGCTCCCGCGGGCCGTAGCGGTGCACCTTGCCGTCCACGGTGCGGACGGCGCCGCCCGGGCGGGGTCAGCATGGCAGCATGCGTATTTCCTTCCCGGCACTTTCCTTCCCGGCATTTTCTTTCCCGGCACCGAGCCGGGCACTTGACCGGTTGGTCTTCTCACCGGCAGGGCAGGCGGCAGCTGCGGCTCTGTCCGGACTTGCCGCAGGGCTCGTTCCTGTCACGTGTGCAGCCTGCGGTGCTCCGGACCGTTCCTTGTGCAGCAGCTGCGCGGCGAAGGCGCGCCGCGGGACCATACGGCCATGTTTCGTCCAGGAAGGCGCCGCCGCGCTCCCGGCCGCCCAAGCTGCCGAATCTGCAGCGTTTGCACCGCTGCCGGTCCTGGCCGCCGGAACTTACCGCGGGGACTTGGCCCGAGTCTTGCTCGCTTTCAAGAACCGCGGACACACGGACCTGGCCGGTTTCCTTGTCCCGGTGCTGGCCGGGGTGCTGCAGGAGGCAGCGCAGGAGACGTTCCGGTTGTCCGGCGCCCGCACACTGGTGCTGGTCCCGGTCCCTGGATCCGCCCGTTCCATGCGCCGGCGCGGCTACGCCCCGCTGGCGCTGCTGATCAGGCGGCTAGAGCGCGCAGGGCTGTTGCCGCCCGGGTGTTCCGCCGCACCCCTGGTGTCCTACGTGCGCGGGTACGGGAGCGCCGTGCCGTTCCTCCCCGGCAGGGCGGGCAGCCGGGCCGCGGACGGCCGGCGCCTGGCACAAAAGGGGCTGGGCAGCGGGAACCGGCGCCGTAACGTCCGCAACACCATGACCGCGGCGCCGTCCCGCAGCAACCGCGGAACCGGAGGTGCCGGGGAGGGCAGCCTCGTGGGGGTCAGCTGTGTGGTGGTTGATGATGTTCTCACCACCGGGGCCACCATCGGCGAAACCGTCCGGGCGCTGCGCGCCGAAGGTGCGGGGGTCTTCTGCGCGGCGGTTATGGCTGCCACACCAGCCCCGGGACGTAACACTTCTCCCGGATCCGGTGCCGCTGCGGGGGCGCATCCGCAAGAGTATGGAAACGGAATAGGGGGACGTGAATAAAGGTCGGCAGTGTTCTAACGTGTTGGTATGGATAGCTTCAAGAAGCGGGGTTATCCTGCGGCAACGGCCGTGAAGGAAACTGGCAGCGGCCGTTGTTGTGTCACCGAAATATATTGGAGGGCACCATGGAATTCATGATCAGCGGACGCAACGTTGCAGTATCTGACCGGTTCCGCGAGTACGCCGAAGAGAAGATCGGCAAGGTCGAAGCGCTCGGCGACAAAGTCCAGCGGGTGGAAGCCAGGGTCACGAAGCAAGGGAACGTCCGGGACGCAGACAGCGCCCTGACCGTGGAAATCACGGTGACCGGGCGGGGACCGGTGGTTCGCGCCGAAGCAACGTCCGGAGACAAGTTCGCTGCCTTCGACATCGCGTACGGAAAGCTGCTGGAACGCCTCCGCAGGGCGAGCGACAGGCGCAAGGTGCACCACGGACGCCACGCACCGGTGCCGGTCCGGGTAGCCACCGCTGATCTGGGTCCCGTGAGCACCTCCGAACCGCTTTACGCCCAGATGGGTTCAGCCGCTGAGGGAGAGTCCGCTGAGCCGACCGGCAATGATGCCGCAGCGGAAGAGGCCAACGGTGAATGCCCCGTTTTGATCCGTCGCAAGGTTTTCCCGGGTGCCCCCATGAGCCTTGACGACGCCGTGGACAACATGGAACTGGTAGGCCACGATTTCTACCTGTTCGTCGATTCAGCCACGGGAGCCCCCTCGGTGGTCTACCGCCGCCGGGGCTGGACCTACGGTGTGATTACCCTGGACTCCAAGTGTGCTGAAGGCTCCGAGGAGCCGCGGGAGGAAACACGGGGTTACCGGGTCACTGAAACGCCCGTCGATGAACGGGCCACCGCGTGAGGGTTTCCCCGCCCTAAGATGAGTGGATGAAACCCAAGCTCTCGCTCCGCCAGGCCCGCCGCACGGCACTGTCGGCGCAGGGATTGGCCCGTGCGCGGCCCACCGGCCTTGTTGGTTCAAGGCAGGTGGGCCGCACCTTTGAGCGGCTGGCGCTGCTGCAGATCGATTCCGTAAACGTTCTGACCCGCAGCCACTATCTGCCGCTGTTTTCCCGGCTTGGGCCCTACGGGCAGCCGGATCTGGACCGGATGGCCAACCGCCGTCCGCGCCGGATGGTGGAGTACTGGGCGCACGAAGCAAGCTATGTGCGGCCCGATCTTTTCGCCGACCTCCGGGCCGTTCAGCGGCGGACCTGGATGACAGCCCATTCCATGCCGGCGGCGCTGGCCGAGGACCTGCGCCGGCGCATCCTGGAAATCCTGGAGTCGGCAGCCCGGCCCCTCACGTCCCGCCAGACCGCGGAACTGTTGGGCCACAGCACGGAACGGGCCACCGCAAACTGGGGATGGAACTGGAATGCCGGCAAGCGGGTGCTGGAAGACCTGTTTGCCGCGGGCTTGGTCAGCTCTGCAGGACGGACGCCCCAGTTCGAACGTCTCTACGCGCCCACCGCCCGGATCCACCCGGCCGGGGCTGCAGCCTTGGAACCGTCTGACCCGCAGCAGGCCGTACTGAGGCTGGCCGAGGCCGCTGCCCGGGCACACGGCGTCGCCACCGTCCGCGGACTTGCCGACTACTTCCGGCTGCCGGTGCGGGAAACCGCCGGCGCCGCGGCGGAACTGGTCCGCAAGGGAATCCTCGAACAGGTGGAGGTGGCCGGGTGGAAGCAGCCGGCGTTCCTGCACGCGGAGGCCGTGGTTCCCCGGGCAGCGGCCGGACAGGCCCTGCTCAGCCCGTTCGATTCGCTGGTCTTTGAACGGCGCCGGCTCGAGGAGCTGTTCGGCTTCCACTACCGGATTGAAATTTACACTCCTGCTCCCGCCCGCAGATACGGCTACTACGTCCTGCCGTTCCTTCTGGGAGAGGACCTGGTTGCCCGGGTGGACCTCAAAGCAGACCGTGCCGGCGGTAAGCTGCTGGTTCAAGGCGCCTATGCGGAACCGGATGCCCCGGGCCACACGGCGCGTCAACTGGCTGCCGAGCTTGCGCTCATGGCACAGTGGCTTGGGCTTGGGGAGATTGAGGTACGTCCGGCGGGGGACCTTGCTGCGGCCCTGAAGCTGGCAGTATGCAGGGAATAACCGTCAACCGGGAACCGCGGCCGTCCGCCGCACGTCTCTCACGTAGACTGGGGACGCCAGATTTCGGCAACTAGATTGGGAGCAAATCAGTGGCATCACTACTCGAACGAGTTCTTCGTACCGGCGATAAGAAAACGCTGAAGACACTGCGTAACTACGCCGACGCGATCAACGTGCTCGAGGATGAGTTCAAGGGCATGACCGATGCCGAACTCAGGGGTGAAACGGACCGCCTCAAGGCACGCTACGCCGACGGCGAGTCCCTCGACGACCTCCTGCCCGAAGCCTTCGCGGCGGTCCGCGAAGCTGCCGGCCGGACCCTTGGCATGCGGCACTTCGATGTCCAGCTGATGGGCGGCGCCGCCCTGCACCTGGGCAACATCGCCGAAATGAAAACCGGTGAAGGCAAAACCCTCGTTGCCACCGCCCCGGCCTACCTGAACGCGCTGACCGGCCGCGGCGTGCACATTGTGACCGTCAATGACTACCTGGCCGAGTACCAGTCGGACCTGATGGGGCGGGTTTTCCGCTTCCTCGGCATGACCAGCGGCTGCATCCTGTCCAACCAGGATCCCGCGACCCGGCGCGAGCAGTACGCCGCCGACATCACATACGGCACCAACAACGAGTTCGGCTTCGACTACCTGCGCGACAACATGGCGTGGAGTGCAGCCGAACTGGTCCAGCGCGGGCACCACTTCGCCATCGTTGATGAAGTGGACTCCATCCTGATCGATGAGGCCCGTACGCCGCTGATCATTTCCGGCGCCGCCAGCGGCGATGTGAACCGCTGGTACACCGAGTTCTCCAAGGTGGTCCAGCGGCTGACGCTGGAAACCGATTACGAGGTAGACGAGAAGAAGCGCACGGTCGGCATCCTGGAGCCGGGTATCGAAAAGGTCGAGGATTACCTCGGCATCTCTAACCTGTACGAAGCGGCCAACACCCCGCTGATCGGTTTCCTGAACAACGCGATCAAGGCCAAGGAACTCTTCAAGCGGGACAAGGACTACGTGGTCCTCAACGGCGAAGTCATGATTGTCGACGAGCACACCGGACGCATCCTGGCCGGGCGCCGTTACAACGAAGGCATGCACCAGGCGATCGAGGCCAAGGAAGGGGTGACCATCAAGGCCGAAAACCAGACGCTGGCCACGGTCACCCTGCAGAACTACTTCCGCCTCTACGAAAAGCTCGCCGGCATGACCGGTACGGCCGAAACCGAGGCCGCCGAGTTCATGAGCACCTACAAACTCGGTGTGGTCCCCATCCCCACCAACAAGCCGATGGCCCGCATTGACCAGTCGGACCTGATCTACAAGAACGAAGTGGCGAAGTTCGACGCCGTCGTCAAGGACATAGCCGAACGGCATGCTTCGGGCCAGCCCGTCCTCGTGGGCACCACCAGCGTCGAGAAGAGCGAATACCTCTCGAAACAGCTGGCCAAGGCCGGTATCCGGCACGAGGTCCTCAATGCCAAGAACCACGCGCGTGAAGCCGCCATCGTGGCCCAGGCCGGGCGCAAGGGCGCCGTCACCGTGGCAACCAACATGGCCGGCCGCGGTACCGACATCATGCTCGGCGGCAACGCCGAGTTCAACGCCGTCGCGGAGCTGGAACGCCGAGGGCTGGACCCGAACGAAAGCCCCGAGGACTACGAAGCGGCCTGGCCCGAAGCGCTGGAGAAGGCACGCCACGCCGTAGCCGCCGAGCAGCAGGAAGTCATTGACCTCGGCGGGCTGTACGTCCTGGGTACGGAGCGCCACGAATCCCGCCGCATCGACAACCAGCTGCGCGGCCGCTCCGGCCGGCAGGGCGATCCGGGTGAATCCCGCTTCTACCTGTCGCTGACCGATGACCTGATGCGCCTGTTCAACTCCGGTGCCGCCGAGCGGATCATGAACAGCTCCTCCATGCCCGACGACGTCGCGCTGGAATCCAAGCTGGTATCCAAGGCCATCCAGAACGCCCAGGGACAGGTGGAGGGACGCAACGCCGAACAGCGCAAGAACGTCCTGAAGTACGACGACGTCCTGAACCGCCAGCGCGAGGCCATCTACGGCGACCGCCGCCGCATCCTTGAGGGCGGTGACCTGCAGGAGAAGATCGGTTTCTTCCTGGAAGACGTTGTGACCGCGGTGGTGAACGAAGCTACTGCCGAGGGCCACGGTGACGACTGGGACCTCGAGCAGCTGTGGACGAACCTCAAGACCCTGTACCCGATCGGTCTCACCATCGACGAAGTGGTGGAGGAAGCCGGCGGCCGGTCCAGGCTGACCCGCGAGTTCCTCCACAACGAGATCCTCTCCGATGCCAAATTGGCCTACCAGGCCCGCGAGGAAGCCCTGGGCTCGGCCACCATGCGCGAACTGGAGCGCCGCGTGGTGCTCTCGGTAATCGGCCGCAAGTGGCAGGAACACCTGTACGAGATGGACTATCTGAAGGAAGGCATCGGCCTGCGCGCCATGGCGCAGCGCGACCCGCTGGTTGAGTACCAGCGCGAGGGCTTCGTGATGTTCCAGACCATGATGGAAGCCATCCGCGAGGAGAGCATCGGCTACCTCTTCAACGCCGACGTGCAGGTCAGCGAGCCGGCCGCCACGGCACCCAGCGCCCTGTCAGGCGTCAAGGATGCACGCGGCGTCGTCGGCGCTCCGGTGATCAAGGCTGCCGGCCTGGATGCGCCCCGGCAGCCCGCCAGCCTGCAGTTCACAGCCCCCGACAGCCAGGGCGGCGTGGAGACCAGGGTGGAACGCACCACGGCAGGCGACAGCGCCAAGGCGGCCAAGCAGGCAGCACCGGCAGCGGGGAAGGCAGCACAGCCCGCCGGCAAGGCCGGAGCCAAGAAGGGCAAACGCCGCAAGTAAGCACGAGGCAGGCCTGCTAAGAACAGGCCGGCCTAGCCGATTTCCAACGCGGTAACCCGCCAGAGCCCGCGCCGCAGCTGAACCCTCAGCGCAACGGCGCGGGCTCTGTCGTTTTCCAGCGCCACTACTGCGCCCTCGTAGATTCCTTCCGCTACGGGGCAGATCCGGCAGGACCTGATACGGACGCTGCGGTGCAGCTGCTGCGGATCCGGAGCCGTTCGGGACCGCCCCGCAGGGTTTTGCCGCAGTCCGCGCACCAGGTTGGCGCGCAGCTGCATCCGCTCGTAGTTTTCGGGATCCAGCCAGCGGGACATTTGCTGCAGTGGACGAACCCCGCCCAGCACCTCCAGGGCAGCCAGTGCCACGGACTGGCAGATAGCCTTCACCCGGGCATCGTCGGCCGGATCGGACTGCCAATGGGCGGCGGTTCCCTGCGCACCTTCCGTGCCCGGCCCGGCCATGCTGCCGGGACCGGCCGGGGGTTCCCCGGCGGCAGGTGCCGGCGGTACTGCGGTTTCCCTGGGCGAGGCAGGTACGGGCGCCGGGAGCAGGTCCTGCAGGGGAGCACGGTAAACGGCTATGGGTGGGGCGCTGTTTCCGGCCTCGGATGCAACCGGAGCTTCGGGGGCCGGAAGATAAATCACGCTGGTCATGGTGTGGTCCTTAGCGGGAGATGGAACACCAAAGTGCGGGGATGAAGGATGGCTGCAGGGGAAGCGGTCACTAAAGCGGTGGTGCCGTGAGTATCTGACCGGGGTGGATCAGGCCCGGATCAAGTCCGATGGTTTCCCGGTTCAGCTCGTACCACCGCGGCCAGAGCGCTGCTATCTCGGCATCGCCGGCGCCCGGACCGAGTTGCTGCCCGGCCAAAGACCAGAGGGTATCTCCAGCCGCTACAACCACCTGACCCGTTTCTTGCCGGGGTGTCCCGGTTAGGAGGCCGCCACCCGGAGGCTGCGGGGGAAGCGGCCGCCAGAGGGGGGACACCGCGTCTGCAGTACCGCCCGCTCCCGGCTCCGTGCCGGCAGCAGGCCCAGCCGCGCCGGCTGGGTCAGCAGCAGCCCCTGCGGAGGGGACGGCCGGGGCGGCCGGGGCGGCGGCCTCCGGAACCGCTAGGGCCGCGGCCGGCACGGACCCGGCGGCGAGGGAGAACCCCAGCAGGGCAGCGGCCAGGCGGCGCAGCGGCCCCGGGGCCAGGAACAGTGCGCGGGTGCCGGCGGCAGGAAAGCCTGCCCGATGCAGCAGGCAGCCGACCAGCGCACAAAGCCATCCGAGCACCCACCACAACGTCAGCAGGATGCCTGCGGCTGCGGCACCGAAACCCGCGAGGAAGGCCAAAACGGAGGATGGCGCGGCTGCGCGTGAAAACAAGGCGTGACCGGCCGCCGCTGCGGAGGGCAGCAGCACGGCCCCGCACCACAGGAGGAACGCGCCCAGCAGAGCAACACCGCCGGCAATGAATGCGTCCGGCCCCGGGCCGGAACGGACAATTGATGCTGCCATTGCACCCTCCGTAAATGTTCGTTTTGCTTTGCCCTGCAACGAGTCCCGGTTAAGGCCGCTTTGGTCCTTGTTGGTCCTTTGCTGCTGTTTGGGTGATTTGTTGCCGTTTGGGTCGATCTTGTTCATGTGTTGCATGTTGTTGCCGTTGACCAGTGATGGTGCATCTACGCCGGGAATAGACGCTCTTGTTGTCGTCTGGCCCGTGTGATGGTCGTGTCTACACTTCGCTTCCATCAGTGTCCAGAGTGGTCACCATGGGCCGCTGGAGGCTAGCCTTGGCCGATGCGATGGGATGCCCTCTTCAGGGACATGGAGGCACAGATGGCCGCGTCTGCCGCGCTTGAAGCCGAGGACGAGATCGCCGAGCGCGTCCGCATCGAAGTGCAGGGCGTGAGTCTTCAGGACAGGCTCCGCAGCCAGGCCGGAAAACACCTGGTTTTTGATCTGGGACCGGCCGGCAGGGTGGAGGGAACCCTGCGGCAGACGGGGACCGGATGGGCGGTGCTGGAACAGCAGCGCGGCGGCCAGGTGCTGGTGGTCCTGTCACACGTGGCCTGGATTCGGGGCATGGACCGCTATGCCGCTCTGCAGGAGGGGGCCGTGCACCTAGGTCTGGGTTCGGCGCTGCGCGGGATAGCACGGGACCGCAGTACCGTCACTGTCCGCTGCGCGGGAACAGCCGCCGAAACAGCATTGCACGGCACCATCGACCGGGTCGGCGGCGATTTCCTGGAACTGGCAGCGGTTCCGGGCGGCGGCGCCAGGCGCAGCAGCAACGTCACGGGCATGTACGTCCTGCCAACGGCGTCTGTTGCCGCGGTCCTGTCCCGGGACTCCGGGTGGGAATAGCTCCGGTGTTTGGAATAACGCCGGTGTTGGAATGATGCGTGCTGGAAAGACGCGAAGGCGGCAGGTGGCCCCAAGGGACGCTGGCGGCTAGGCCCCGGGGGCGCTGTTCTCCTCCACGGGTATGCCCTGGCGGACCGCTGCCGCCGACTTGCGGTAGGCCCGGGAGATGTACTCCTCCAACTGCTGGGCTTCCACCCTCCACTGGCCACGGCCGCCGATCTGGATGGCCGGCAGCTCCCCGCTGCGTACAAGGGCGTAGGTCTGCGAGGAGGAAATGTTCAGTACCTCGGCGACATCGGCCAGCGTCAGGAATCTCTTCTCGCCCACGGCACTCACCTTTCACACCGCACCACTGCGGCTTCCACCCGTTGTACATCAGCAGCACCAGTCTGGCATCAGCGAAAACCGGCTCCGTGGTTATCCACAGATACCGCTTCCCGCCGGGACCACCGTTTCAATCCGGGTGCAGGTACCCCACAATGGCTCCAGCAGGGCCCGGGCGAGTAAAGAGCATGCCCGGAAGGGCAAGGGGAATCGGGGGAGCATGAGCCAGAGGTTGGGCGAGGGCGGCGGCAGCAGTGCGGGCACGGAGACTGGCCTGAGAACGGCGTACCGTCCCGCCGCCGGCCGCACCATCCGTCCCGCGCCGGCCGCAGCCCGGCTGCGGAAACCCTCTTGGCGCGACCCCAGGCTCTTGCTGGGCGTGCTCCTGGTGCTGGGATCCGTGGCCGGCGTGGTCGCCCTGGTCGACAGCGCGGACAGGACCACGCAGGTGTACGCCGTCCGGCACGACATAGCCCCCGGCAGCCCGGTCCGCGGCGAGGACCTCGTGGCCGTACCGGTCCGGCTGGGCGGAGCGGAAAAGCGATACCTGACCGTTTCCGAAGGAGTACCCCCTGACGTGGTGGCGGGAACAGTCCTCCGCGAAGGTGAGCTGGTGGCCCTGTCGGCTCTGGCTGAACCGGCCACGCTGGACCGCAAACCGGTTGGCCTGCGCGTGGAGGACCCGTTGCCGGCCAGTACGGAAACCGGTTCGCGGGTGGATATCTGGGCTGCCATGCCCAACGCGCAGAACGGCTTTGATGAACCGGAGCGGTTGATTGAAGCGGCGGAAATATCGGAGCTGACGGTTACCGAGTCAGCGCTGGGGGCCAACCGCAGTACTGAACTGCTGGTGCTGGTGGATGACTCGGACCTGCCCCTGCTGCTCAGCGCGCTCTCCAACCAGGCAAAGGTCACCGTGGTGTCCAATCCTGCCGCGGGCAAGTGAACATCCCCGTAGCCACCGTCGGGGCCGCCACCGCCGGTGTCCTGGACGGGCTGGAACGCCTGCAGGGACCGGTGACGGTGGTGCGCCGGTGCGCGGAACTGACTGAACTGGTAGCCCTCTCGCAGACCGGTATCGTCCGTGCTGCCGTCGTCGCGGGCGACACCGCAGAACTGACTGCTGCCCTCGCGGAACGGCTGGGGGCAGCGGGCGTGGCCCTGGTCGCGCTCGCTGACGATTTCCTCCTCCGCCAGCGGCTGGAGGCCATGGGCATCACCAACGCGCCCGGCACTGTGCAGGCCGAAACGCTGGCCGGACTGATCTCGACGGCGGTGCAGGCGCTGGAACACTCCGGTGCGGGGCGCGGCCTGGCGGCCGGCATTGCCCTTGCCGACCCGGCGGCCTCCTTCGGCACCGGGATTGAGGCACCCGACGGCGGTGCACCGGCAGGAGAGGAGCCGGACGTCCGTTCCGGCACCGTCACCGCTGTCTGGGGCCCCACGGGCGCACCGGGACGCACCACGCTGGCAGTGAACCTGGCCGCGGAAGCCGCAGCGGCGGGACGGAGCGTGCTGCTGGTCGACGCCGACACCTACGGGTCCAGCGTGGCGGTTAGCCTGGGGCTTTTGGATGAGTCTGCCGGCCTTGCGCAGGCCTGCCGGCTCGCGGACCAGGGCATGCTGGATGCTGCTGCCCTTGCCCGGATCTGCGCGGACGTCTCCCTGCGGGGGCACCGCTTGCCGGTGCTGACCGGCGTTACCCGGGCCGACCGCTGGATTGAGCTGCGCCCGGCAGCGCTCGCAGGTGTCCTGGCCGCCGCACGCAGGATGGTGGACGAGATCATTATCGACTGTGGATTCTCACTGGAAAGTGATGAGGAACTGAGCTTCGACACCATGGCGCCGCGGCGCAACGCCGCAACGCTGCTGGTGCTCGAAGCGGCGGACACCCTCTACGCGGTCGGCGCGGCCGATTCGGTGGGCGTGCCCCGCCTGGTCCGGGCGCTGTCGGACTTGGCCGCCGCCGTTCCCGCTGCCCGGCCGCAGATTGTGCTCAACAAAGTCCGCGCCTCCGCCGTGGGCAGGAACCCGGAAAACCAGCTTCAGGGGGCCTGGGAACGATTCGGCCCCGGGCAGGAGATCATTGCGTTCCTGCCGGCGGATTACGACGCCGCCGACGCCGCCCTGCTGTCCGGGACAGCCCTGCTGGAAACCGCTCCGGCATCGGCGCTGCGGGCTGCTGTTGCAGAGCTGGCGGGTGTGCAGGCTTCCCGGCGGCGGCCCCGGCGGCGCGGCAGGAGCGCAAAGTGACCTTTCACCCATTCAGAGCTAGGCTCAATACGAGGAGGCTGCAACGGGGCAGCCGGACGTAAGTACTATCGGAGGCGTATTACATGTCGTCAGGATCCAGCATGGCGGATCTTTTAAGTTCGGACACTTCCCTGGATGAGTTCATCGGGAACTACTACGAGCATCTGGCGCGTGAAGATGCCCAGGCGTACCCGCCGTCGGTACTGCGGGAGCGGGCCCAAAAGCACATGGAGCTGGCCCTGACCCGGGCGGAGGGAACCGCTGCAGTGGACGTCGTGGACCAGGGGGATACCAGCGTCATCCTCATCGTCACGGACGACATGCCCTTCCTCGTTGACTCCGTCACGGCGGAAGTGGTCCGCCGCAACGCCGCCATCCGGCTGGTGGTCCACCCCATTTTCCTGGCCACCCGCGATGCGGTCACCGGCGGACTGCAGCAGGTGCGGCGCGTACCTGCTGCCGCCGGCGTGTCCAGCGGGGACACCGCAGCCCTCCCCAACCTGGCCGACCTGCTGGGCGGGGACGGCGGCACCACCCGGGTGGAGTCCTGGATCGCCGTCGAGGTGGCCCGGATTGCCGATGAAGAAAAGCGGACCCAGCTGGTTGAGGGCCTTCGGAAGGTCCTGGACGACGTCCGCGTAGCGGTGTCCGACTGGCCCGCCATGCGGACCAAGGTGCACGAGATTGCCCGCTCACTGGAGACCATTCCGGGCGCCCGCGATATTCCCGACCTGCAGCAGGCCCGGGAACTGCTGACCTGGCTGGACAACGGCAACTTCACCTTCCTGGGTTACCGGGAATATGACCTGATCACCGAAGACGGCGAAGACGCACTCCGGCCCACCGAGGGCAGCGGCCTGGGCCTGCTGGGCCGGCAGTCCTCCTCCCGCCGGATCCACCGGCTGACCGGGGCGGGCCGGGCCAAAGCCCGCGAGAAACGTGCCCTGGTGATCACCAAGGCCAATTCGCGCTCCACCGTGCACCGCCCGGCTTACCTGGACTACTTGGGCGTGAAGCGCTTTGACGAGCAGGGCAACGTCAACGGTGAGCGCCGCTTCATCGGTTTGTTCGCCACCGGTGCCTACACTGGTTCCGTCCGCAGCATCCCCATTGTCCGTGACAAGGTCCGCGACGTGATGCGCAGCTGCGGATTCCCCGCAGACTCCCACTCGGGCAAGGACCTGCTCTCCATCCTGGAGACCTACCCGCGCGACGAATTGTTCCAGATCGATCCGGCCACGCTGCTGGATACCTCCCTGGCCATCCTGCGGCTGCAGGAACGGCGCCGCACGCGGCTGTTCCTGCGCCCGGACATCTACGGCCGGTTTATGTCCGCACTGGTGTTCCTGCCGCGCGACCGGTACACGACGCCGGTCCGGCTCCGCATCCAGGACGAGCTGCGTGCCACCTTCAACGCCGAGTCCATCGACTACGAGGCTCGGATGACCGAGTCCGCGCTGGCCCGGCTGTTCTTCCGCATCCGGCTCCCGCGCGGCGGGGAGATCACCGACGTCGATACCGCGGCACTTGAGGCACGGCTGGTCACGGCCACCCGGTCCTGGTCCGAGGGCATCGAAGAAGTGGTCCGCACCAAATTCGCGCGGCCCGAGGCGGAAAAGCTTTCCGCCCTGTGGGCAGATGCCTTCCCTGCCGCCTACCGGGTGGCGTACGAAGTCGAAGACGCCATGGAGGACATTGCCCGGTTCGAGGCACGCGTTGCCCGGCCCGATACGGCCCCGGAGCTCTTCGTCTATGTTCCCGAGGACAGGGACGGCGAGGGACAGGCGGACGCCCGGCTGAAGCTGTACCTCACCGAGCCGAAGTCGCTGACCCAGATCCTGCCGTTCCTGCACAATCTCGGCCTCGAAGTCTTGGACGAGCGGCCGTTCGAGATCCGGCGCGGCGACGGGACCACCTTCTACCTGTATGACCTGGGCCTGGTGTACCCGGCGGGCATCGACCCGCTGAAGACCGGTACGCTGCTGGCCGAAGCCTTCCGTGCCGGTATGTCGGGCACCGCCGAGTCCGACGCCTTTGACCGGCTGATCCTGCAGCAGGGCATGCACTGGCGCCAGGTGGTGATCCTGCGTGCGTACGCCAAGTACATGCGCCAGGTCGGCACCGCCAACTCCTACGGTTTCGTTGCCGGCACGCTCCTGGCGAATCCCGACGTCGCACACACCCTGATCGCGCTGTTCGAAGGCCGCTTCAACCCGGACCTGACCGAAGAAGAGCGCCGTGCCGCCGTCGAGCAGGCAGGCGCTGCACTGGAGGCCGGCCTTGAGCAGGTTCCCACGCTCGACGCCGACCGGGTGCTTCGGACCTTCGCCACCCTGATCAACGCCACCCTGCGCACGAACTTCTACCAGGACAAGGCATACGTCAGTTTCAAGCTGAACACCGGCGCCATTGACGGTGCGCCGTTCCCGCGCCCGAAGTATGAAATCTGGGTTTACTCCCCGCGGGTTGAAGGCGTGCACCTGCGCTTCGGTGAAGTGGCCCGCGGCGGACTGCGCTGGTCTGACCGGCGCGAGGACTTCCGCACTGAAATCCTTGGCCTGGTGAAGGCGCAGACCGTCAAGAATGCCGTGATCGTGCCCACCGGCGCCAAGGGCGGTTTTTACGCCAAGAAGCTGCCCGATCCCGCCGTGGACCGCGGAGCATGGATGGAAGAAGGCAAAAACAGCTACCGTACCTTCATCCGCGGCCTGCTGGACCTGACCGACAACCTCGTGGTCACGGAAACCGGTGAGGAAGTGGTTCCGCCGTCCCGCGTGGTCCGCCACGACGGGGACGACAGCTACCTTGTGGTCGCTGCCGACAAGGGCACGGCGTCGTTCTCCGACATCGCCAACTCCATCTCGGCGGAGTACGGTTTCTGGCTGGGCGACGCCTTCGCCTCCGGCGGTTCGGTCGGATACGACCACAAGGCCATGGGCATCACCGCCCGCGGGGCCTGGGAATCGGTCAAGCGGCACTTCAGCGAACTGGACATCGACACCCAAACCGAGGACTTCACGGTGGTGGGCGTGGGCGACATGAGCGGTGACGTGTTCGGCAACGGCATGCTGCTGTCCGAACACATCAAGCTCGTGGCCGCGTTCGACCACCGGCACATTTTCCTGGACCCCAACCCGGACCCGGCCGCATCGCACGCCGAACGCCGCCGGCTCTTCGAACTGCCCCGTTCCTCCTGGGCGGACTACGACGAGACGCTGATCAGTGCCGGCGGCGGGATCTTCCCGCGGCAGTCCAAGAGCATCCCGCTCTCGCCCGAGGTCCGCGCGGTGCTTGGGCTCGCCGATTCGGTAACCAAGATGAGCCCGCCGGAACTCCTGAAGGCCATCCTGAAGGCACCCGTAGACCTGCTCTACAACGGCGGTATCGGTACCTATGTGAAGGCCTCCGGCGAAACCTCGGCCGACGTCGGCGACAAAGCCAATGATCCGATCCGCGTGGACGGACGGGACCTGCGGGTCAAGGTGGTGGGCGAAGGCGGCAACCTGGGCATGACCCAGCGCGGCCGCATAGAAGCCGCCCGCGCCGGCGTCATCCTTAACACCGACGCCATCGACAACTCCGCCGGCGTCGACTGCTCCGACCACGAAGTGAACATCAAGATCTTCGTCGACCGGATGGTCGCAGCCGGACGGCTGGACCCGGCGGAACGCGCTGCGTTCCTGCACTCCATGACCGATGAGGTGGGACAGCTGGTCCTGCAGGACAACATCGACCAGAACATGCTGCTGCTCAATGACCGGCAGCGGGTCCTGGAATGGAGCCCGAGCTTTGAGCGGCTGATGGACTGGCTCGAAGAGCACGCAGACCTCGACCGGCAACTGGAGGCACTGCCCACCAACGAGGAACTGCATACGCGCATCGCCGCCGGCGAGGGACTGACCTCGCCGGAACTGGCTGTGCTGGCTGCCTACGCCAAGATCGAACTGACCAAGGCACTCACACGCTCCAACCTGGCCGACGACCCCTACTTTGCGGGCACCCTGCGCCGGTACTTCCCGAAGCAGATCGTGGAGCGTTTCGGGGACCAGCTGGACACCCACCCGCTGCGCCGCGAGATCATCTCCACCATGGTCGCCAATGACATGATCAACATAGGCGGCATCACCTTCGCCTTCCGGATCATCGAGGAAACGTCCGCGACCGAAGCCGAAGCAGCACGCGCCTTCACCGCGCTGCGGGAGATTTACGGCGTGGACAGCGTCCTTGCGGAACTCGGTGCCCTGCCGGCCGGGTTCTCCACCCAGACCTGGTCCATGATGCACCTGGACCTGCGCCGGCTCCTGGACCGCGCGGTGCGCTGGTTCGTGAACCATGTGAGCCGGGGCACCACCATTGCCGAGGACATCGAGGCGTACAAGCCGGTGGTGCGGCCGCTGCTGTCGGATCTGACCCGCTATCTGCGCGGCGGCGACGCAGCGCGGGTGCAGGAGCTGGAGGACAAGGCCCGGGAGCTGGACGTTCCCGCTGCCTTGGGCAGCTACTGGGCCGAGCAGTTCGAATCCTTCGGGCTCCTTGACGTCGCCCGCGTCAGCCGGGCTGCCGGGGAACCCGCGGCAGACGTGGCAGCCGTGTATTACGCGGTCTATGACCGCTACGGCATCGATGACCTGCTCGAGCGGATCACCAAGCTGCCCCGGGATGACCGGTGGCAGGCCCTGGCCCGCGCTGCCCTGCGTGACGACCTCTACTCGACTGTCGCGGACATGACCACGGCTGCCCTGGAAGCAACGCCTGAGCTCGACGCGGCCGATCCGGTACAGCGCATGGAAACCTGGGAAGAGGAAAACGCAGACCACCTGCAGCGTGCCACGAAGATGTTCAACGAGGTGAACCGCCTGGAGCAGGACGACATGGCCTCACTGTCCGTGGCGCTGCGCCTGCTGCGTTCCATCGTCCGCCGCTAGTCCGGAGTACACGTGGCAATCTTTACCGACCCGATCAAGGACCACGCCGACTTCGGTCCGGGGGACGCCGAATGGCTCCACCTGCTGGTGGGGGACTGGCAGATGGTGGCAGACCTCGCCTTCGCCGACCTGGCGCTGTGGTTCCCGGTGCCCGAGGGCGGGTACGTGGCCCTGGCCCATGCCCGCCCCTCGACGTCGCACACCGTGTTCCACAGCGACTTCGTGGGGGAGCGCATCCGGGCCGACCTGCAGCCGCTGGTGGACACAGCATGGCGCAGCCAGCACATCGAGCGGTCCAGTGAAACGAGCTGGACCGCCGAGACAGCCATGCGTGTGGAAGCCATCCCGTTTGTACGGAACGGACGGACCCTGGCAGTGGTGACCTCACACATGGATCTGTCCAGCTCGCGGATGCCCTCCCGGCTGGAGCTGACGTACCGGCAGTGTGCCTATGACCTGCTGCGGATGGGAACCCTGGGGCTGTGGCCGGACTTCGCCACGCCCACCGGATCGCGCCGGGGAGCTCCGCGGGTAGGTGACGGCCTGATCCGGCTGGATGCCGAGGGGATTGTGCAGTATGCCAGCCCCAACGGTGTGTCCGCGTTCCGCCGGTTGGGGGACATGGAAACGCTGGAAGGCCGTTCCCTGGCCGAAATCACTACGGCCCTGCTCAAGGACCGGCGCATGGTGGACGAAACGCTGCCGCTGGTAGTCACGGGCCGGATGCCGTGGCGCACCGAGATCGAGTCCCGGGGCGTCAGCCTGTCCCTGCGGGCCATTCCGCTGCGGGACGAAAAGGAACGCTTCGGTGCCCTGGTGCTGTGCCGGGATGTTTCGGAGCTGCGCCGGCGGGAGATGGAACTGGTTTCCAAGGACGCCACCATCCGCGAAATTCACCACCGGGTGAAGAACAACCTGCAGACCGTGGCCGCCTTGCTGCGGATGCAGTCCCGCCGGATGGAGAGTGAGGAAGGCAAGCAGGGGCTGGCCCAGGCCATGCGCCGCGTCTCCACCATCGCCCTGGTGCACGAGACCCTGTCCCAGGGACTGACGCAAAACGTGGACTTTGACGAGCTGATCGACCGCCAGTTCCGGATGTCCGCCGAGGTGGCTTCCCCTACGCAGGAAGTGCGCACCCGCCGGGAAGGATCATTCGGTGAACTGCCCAGCGATCTCGCTACGCCGCTGGCCCTGGTGATTAACGAACTGGTGACCAACGCCGTCGAGCACGGACTGGCAGGCCGCCGCGGAACCGTGGGCCTGTCTGCCCGTCGCCACGGCCCGGCGGGGCGCGAGGAAAGGCTCACCGTCACTGTGTCCGACGACGGCGTGGGCCTGCCGCCGGGACCGCGGAGGGAGGGTCTGGGGCTGCAGATTGTCCGGACCCTGGTCCAGAGCGAACTCGACGGGACCATCGAGTGGTCCGCCGGCGAAAACAGCGGCACCCAGGTCACCATCGAAATGGGGCTGGATACCGAGTACCGGCGCACCTGAGCAGTTCCAGCCGGGCCCGGCGGCAAAAACACCGGATACGCAAAAGGGCCGTTGCTGCGAAGCAACGGCCCTTTGACGTACCCGGCGTTCCGGAAAGTCCTGTTATGAGGCCCGGCGTGCACGGGCGGCGCGGCGCTTCAGTGCGCGGCGCTCGTCTTCGCTCATGCCGCCCCAGACACCTGCGTCCTGGCCTGTTTCGATGGCCCACTGCAGGCAGGTATCGATGACCGGGCACCGCCGGCATACACTCTTGGCTTCTTCGATTTGAAGAAGAGCCGGGCCTGTGTTGCCCACGGGAAAGAAAAGCTCCGGATCTTTATCCAGGCAAGCTGCGCGGCTCCGCCAATCCATGTTGATCACTATCTCCTCTGAAGAGTTGACTCCTACGTGTTTGTGAAAACATTCACGAGCAACTACAAACTAAAGGGGCCGGTCTCGGCCCCTGATTTTCCCTGTATCTAGCGTGGCACGTCAGGCCAAAGCAAACAAGGGGTAAGCAGCGTAAATTATGGCCACAGTGCTGAGGGATGCATCACAGTACGAGTGTTTTGTACCGGGGCACTGCCGGGACAGCGCGGTCCCTCCGGCGGCCACGGTGCTGCGGCGTCCTGCGGGCTGCACGGTCCGCCACTAACCGGCGGGGGGAGCGCCGGCGGCGCCTGTCTCCGGTATTCTGCCTATGTGTCAACACCCCCAAACGCACCAAAACGCACCCCGGCCGTCCTGGTGATCTCTGCCGTTCTCGTACTGGAAGCGCTTTGCCTCCTCGCCTTCGCCGGTTGGTACGGCTATGAGCTCGCGACTTCAACGCCGCTGTCCATGGGTGGGGCTGTCTTCACCCTGGTCTTCGCTGTAGCACTTGCGGTGTGGCTGCTCGCCGTGGGCCATTTCTTTTTTCGCGGATACAGGTGGACCCGTTCGGCAGCGGTGGTCTGGCAGCTCTTTGTGGTCATCATCGCCGTTCCCACGCTTCAGGCGGGACTGGTCCTCGCCGGCCTGGCGATGCTCCTGCCGGCCGCGGCCGTGCTGGTGCTGCTTTTCACCAAGCCCGTGCTTGCCCACACAAGCCGGCTGACCGACGGCGCCAAAACCTTCTGAACCCTGTCAAGGTCCTCATTCGTCCCGATAGGCCGTCTGGGCTTCCACGGACTGTGTTCCTTCCACTAGGAAGCATCTGCCCGGAGGGCGCCTAAGCGCGGTATCAATCCGGATGCCGAAGATATCCCCGTCCACGGGCGACGCGGGACACAGGAGTGCTCCCCGCGGTGCCGAACGGACCTGCAGGGCCAGTGGAACCCGGGCCGTCAGCTGCGGTCCGGATGCGGCTGCCAGCACGACCCGCGCGCCCTGTGACTGCAGCTCGGCAAGCCTGCGGTGGACCGGAGCCGGCAGCAGATCAGCGTCATCGACCAGCAGCAGCAGGCGGTGGACCAGGCCGGTTCCGGGCGCCGCCAGGAACGCGTCGAGATTTTCCTGGAAGTCCGCGGCACTGTTTCCGGAAAAAACATCCAGTGACGGATGTGCCGCCCGCTGCATCTGGCGCAGGAAAGATGTGCGCCCGGACCCGGGCGGGCCGGCCACTAGGAAAACCGACCCCCGGGGGACCTGCGCCGCGGCCGTGCCCAGCTCATCTCCGCATAGACCCACTGCCACGGAATCGGTGCCGGGCTCCGCTGTCAGGCGATCCGGCGCAACGATCGCGGGCAGGGGCTCTATCCGGTGCGGGGGAGGGACCCCGTCAGGCAACCCGGGCAGCCCGGAGTGCGGCTCCTGTCCGAGGAGCTGCGCGGCAAGGCCTTCCGCCGTTCCGATCCGTCCCTGGACCAGGGCGCGGCCGGTGATGCGGTCCATGGCCGGAAGCCGCGGCCACAGCAGCAGCGTCTCTGCGCTTGCATCTGCGGGAAAAAACAACCGGTTGGGGATGAGCGGGAAAAACCGGGAATTGAGCAGTTCCCGCTCACCGGCGATGACTACGCATATACCCGCCCGTTCTCCGTCCCGGACGAGGTCCGCCAGGTCATCTTCGCCCGCCAGGCCCCGCCCCGAACGGAAGGCTGTGCACCAGCGTGCCCATCCGGAAACTACGAGGGTAATCTCGGCTGCCCGGGAAGTGTGGCTTCCGCCGGCGGTGGCGCCTCCGGCCGAAGCCATCCGCGCCACTGCTTCACCGGCCAAAAAGGCGAGCACGCGTGCTGCGCGTTTCGTGTCCTGCGGGCCCACATAAGCGCCTGTCTGCCCGGCACCTGCCAACCAGGCGAGGCTGCCGTCAGCGTCGAGGATATACAGGTGCCGGCCTGGTTGGGCCGCCACCAGTCCGGAGGTGACCAGTTGCAGGCAGTCGGATGTTCCGGCCCGCGGCGAACCGAGTACCGCCAGATGGGAGTCGGTGCCCGGATGCCAGGACAGTTCCCGTTGATTCTGGTTTTCAGGGTCGTCCAGCAGCCCGAGCAGGACTGTCCCGGCGGGGGAATTGCCGGGCACCGCCGGTTCAGCCGCGCCGATGCCAACTAAACCGGTCACAGCCGATGCCGCGGCTGTGTGCGCATTGAGCCGTTCCCGGGAGAGGGCACGGGGGAGCGGCTGCAGCACCGGGCGGAACGGCGACGGGTATGCTCCCCGCTCCGCGGCTTGGCAAACCGCGGCGCAGTATCTTCGCAGTGCATTCGGCGACGGAGCGGCCTGCTCCCGTGCCCCCTCCTGCTGGGCGAGGAGATACGCCGCCAGATCCGTCACGGCAACGCTGCCGGTGCCGGGGCGCTGGGCGGTGGAAAGGGACTGGAAGGCCAGCGGTTGTCCGCCGCCCTTGGCGACAAACGCCCGGCCGGGCAGGGCAGCCGGGATGGCGGCAGCACAGTCGGAACCGAGAATGTCCCGGGATTCTGCGGCGGACGAGACCCGCAAGGCAATGGTGGTGGCAATGTTTGCCCGGATGTCGCTGGTCAGTGCTCCCTGCGGCCGCTGGGTTGCCAGCAGCAGGTGCAGGCCGAGGGACCGCCCGATGGCTGCAATGCGCATCAACTCCGGCAGGGCTGCCGGTACCTCGTCAGCCAGCATCCGGAACTCGTCAACCACCACCAGCAGGCGGGGAAGAGGCCCGGCAGCCCCCGGACGGAGATTGTAGGCGGCCATGCTGTCGGCTCCGGCTCCGGCAAAAAGGGCTTCGCGGCGCCGTACTTCCGCCCGCAAAGACATAAGCGCCCTGGCCACATCCCCGGCGGACAAATCCGTCAGCAGGCCCACAGTGTGCGGCAGGCCGCCCAGCGGTTCCAGGCCCGAGCCGCCCTTGAAATCGATCAGCAGGAAGGTGACGGCGTCTGGCGGGTGTCCGGCCGCCAGCGCCGCAATGAAGCTGCGCAGGAACTCTGATTTGCCCGAGCCTGTGGTGCCCCCCACCAGGAAATGGGGGCCGTCCTTCTGCAGATCCAAAGTGACGGGGCCGTCCGCAGCCATACCGACAACTGCCGCGGAGCCGGCTGTCCCGAGCTTCCAACTGCGCAGGATGTCGTCGGGTTCGGAGGGGTGGTGCATACCAAAAGCCGCCAGCTCCGGCACCCGGGCGATAGCGGCGGAAGGAGCCGGACCGGCGCCGCAACCGGCAGCCCGGGACGCGGCCAGCGCCCGGCTGAGCCGTTCGAAGGTTTCCGGGCGGACCAGGTCCGGTATGAATTCCAGGGTGTTGGTGCCGTCGGCAAAGATGCCGCGGAGGGAAGACATGGAGACGGTGACCGCTGCCGGACCTCCGCCGAGCCGGACGACACTTGTATGTTCGCGGAGGGTATCCGGCAGGGCGGCCAACAGATCCCCGGCGTGCTGCGACCAGCCGCCAGTCAGGCAGAGGGCAAGCACCGTTCCGGCCCCAAACCCGGCATCCTTATGCAAGGCGGCTATCCTGGCGCCGGCAGAGGCAGCCCGGGCAGCCGAGGCTTCCGGCAGTGCCGCGAACGTGACGCCGGGGAGGAAGCGCGCGGCCGGTTCCAAATCCGCACTGCTGCCTGCACACACGATGTGCAGGGTGGATCCGGACGCCTCGGCAGAAGCGGCCTGCAGCAGTATCGTCCGGCATAGTGCCCCGGCATCCGGTCCCCGCAGGCAGATATCCCGGTCCCTGCCGAGCCGGAGGATTACGGGCGCGTCGGGGAGTACCGGAGCAACAAAGCGGGAGCTGGGCGGGACCGGCACCAGGTTGGCGGGCTGAGGAGCCGTTCCAATGCGGACCGGGTAGCAGGGCCCGGCATCGTCCGCCTGGTGGAGCGCCAGGCCGGGCGGCGCAGCAGACGTAACCGGAGCTGAAGGTCTGCCGAAGGAACCCTCAACAGTCCCAAGTACGGCGGCCAGTGCGGTGGTTCCCGGGTCCGGGGCCGCCAAGCGGCGTCCCCGGGCGTCCTCTCCGGCAGCCTCGTCTATGGCCCTGGTCTGTTCCCTGCGCCGCCGGCGCGCGCCAGCTGCACCAAGCAGTGCGGTTACGGCCGAGAGTCCGCTGAACGCCAGGAACATCCACATCCCGGTGGCCAGGGCCAGGACCACTCCCAGAATGAGCGGCAGCAGTGCTCCGACGAGCAGTAGGCCGCCTTTCTGCCCCTGCTCGGACAGGTGCACGGTTTGCGGCTCGAAAGGATCAGTGCGTGCTGACTCCGGGTCCGGAGCGGCAGAGGGCACCGCCAGCCGGCATGAACTGTAACCGAACCGCAGGGTGGAACCGGTGTCCACCACGGCCGCATTCACCGGCCTGCCGTCTACCCAAGTGCCGTTGGCTGAGCCTTGGTCGCGGACCTCCACCGAGTCCGTTCCGACAACGAGAAGGGCGTGCTTGCGCGAAAGCGCCGGATCCGCGATGGCGATCCGAGGCGCCGTGTTAACGGCGGTGCCCGTTCCGGATCGGGACCGCCGGCCGACCTCATAGGAACCCCGGTGCAGCGCCGTAACGGAACCTGAATCCGGACCGCTGCAGACAACCAGCAAGAGGGGAGCGTCCATCACTTGCGGCGGGTGCGCTTTGCCCGGAGACACTGCCCCGCTGGGCAGAGGCGGGGACCAGATGACGACGGCGCCGTTAGCGAAAGGGGAGCGGCCCGGCACCAGATCCTGGAGGAGGACACCGGCAATCCTGAAGGTTCCGGGCCCATACCGTTTCACCAGCACAGCGGCAACAGCGCAGCCGCCTAGTCCATCCGTGACCTCTATTACTATTTCCCTGGAAATGCAGCGGTCCGGTTGGAGGTTTATCTCCGCCCCCGGAACGGCGGCTAGTGTGACATGAAGCAGCAAGGCTCCTCCTTTCCTGCAATCTGCCAGCAGGATTGCAGGCGTTTGTTCCGCGCGGCACTACGGGCAAAAAGGGGCGGGGAAAGGCGCAGCAGGTATGCGGCCTGGGGAGGACGGGTTCCGGCCCGCAGTAAACTGCTGAGGAAGGCCATCCTGAAAGGCAAGATTGACTCGCTTACATACTGCTCTCGGTTCCGCTCCCGCTGATGCGGCCAGCGGACCGGAAAAACGCGCCTACCGGCCCGATATCCAAGGCCTGCGCGCGTTGGCGGTACTCATGGTCGTGTGCTACCACGTGTGGTTTGACCGGGTGTCCGGCGGTGTGGACGTTTTTTTGCTGATTTCCGCGTTCCTGCTCTCGCTGTCATTCATCCGGAAAGCCGAAGACGGCCGCGGCATGCAGCTGCGCTCGTATTGGGTCCACGTTTTCAAGCGGCTGCTGCCTGCGGCCGCCCTTGTGATTTTGGGTACGCTGCTTGCGACGGCGTTGTTCGTGCCCCGCAGCAGGTGGGCAGATCTGCTCGAACAGGCATGGTCCTCCCTTCTATACGTCCAGAACTGGACACTGGCCGCCGGAGCGGTGGACTACTACGCGGCCGACCGCAGCCTCGCCAGTCCGTTCCAGCACTTCTGGTCCCTCTCGGTCCAGGGACAGGTCTTTATTCTCTGGCCGCTGCTTTTCGCGCTGTGTGCGGTGATCGCACGGGTAACCAAACTGCGGTTCCGGACGGCGGTATTGGCCGTTTTCGGACTGGTTTTCGTCCTGTCCCTGGCCTTTTCGGTCAGCGAAACCTACACCAATCAGACGCACGCCTACTTCGATACCCGGACACGCCTGTGGGAGTTCGCCTTCGGTACCCTGCTCGCGTTGGCGCTGCCGTACCTGAAGCCGGGCAAGACCCTCAGCGTCGCCGCCGGGTGGTTGGGACTGGCCGCAATCCTGACCGGCGGGTTCATTCTGGACGTACAGGGGCAGTTCCCCGGATTCGTCGCGCTATGGCCCTTGGTGGCCGCGGCCCTGGTGATCGTTGCTGGTCAGGGAACCACCCGCTTCGGCGCAAACCGGCTCCTTTCATGGGCGCCGCTGGTCCGGATGGGTGACATGTCCTATGCCCTGTACCTGTGGCATTGGCCGATCCTGGTGATCTGCCTGGTGTATCGGGGGCGGACGAGTGCCGGACCGTTCTCCGGGACGGCGATCATCGCGGTCTCGTTGCTCCTGGCATATCTGACGACCCGGTTCGTGGAGCGTCCGCTTCGCAGGATGGACTGGGCCCAGCGGCGCCCGCTTCACGGCGTCGTCGTTATGGCGGTCTGCGCTGCACTCGTGGCCGTGCCCGTGGCGTCGTGGCAGACCTCGCTGCGGCTGCAGTCCGAAAAGCTGCTGGCCCAGGCCGACCGGAACAACCCGGGCGCAATCGCGCTGGACCCGTATTTCACCTATGAAGGCGACGCTGACGCGGCTATCCTGCCGACACCGGAACGGGCCGGGTCGGACTTCACCCCGGTCAAGAACGAATGCTCAGGGCGTTATGCTCCCGCAGCAGGTGAACTTGCGGGCAGCAACTGCTCGGAAGTCGTTGTCCCGGAAAATCCGGAGAAAGTCGTAGTGGCCGTGGGCAACAGCCATGTACAGCAGTGGCTTGCTGCCCTGGCGCCGATATCGGAGGAACGGAACTGGGCGCTGATCGCCCTGCTTCAGGGCGGTTGCCAGTTTGAGTCGTACCGCGATACGTACGGTCCGGAGTGCAACACCCGCAATGAAGAGGCAGTGAAGTACATATCCGAGCTGCATCCGGATGCGGTAGTTACGACCGCCACCTACGGTATCGATGTGCCGCCGTATGAAATCCTCCCGGGCGGTTTCCCCGAGGTTGCCCGCACCATCTCCGAGCGCGGGATCAAGATGATAGGGATCCGTGACAAGCCACGGCACAGCTTGGACATGGCCCAATGTCCGGAGATGTACGGTGTCGACGACGAGCGATGCAATCCACCGTATGAGAGCGTCCGGAATGTGGAAGAGCACGTTCTGCGGACCGCCGGCGATGCTGTACCCGGGATGGGCCTGATCGACCTGGACGACCTGACTTGCCCACGGGGCGTGTGCCCTGCGGTCATTGGAAACGTGCGCGTCTATCTGGACAACAACCACCTGTCCAAGACCTATGTCCAAACGATGGCGCAGCAGTTTGCGCCGAGGTTCCTGGACGCCGCCGGGTGGTGACTGAGCCTGTCGAAAATGCCTGAAGCCGAAATCTCGGATAACCTTGACCGTCGGGTGCCTGCCCGGTTGGGGCGTACCGGAAATATACAGGAGTAAATGTGAACGTTGACCTCGTCGTCGTAGGGTCGGGCTTTTTCGGCCTGACCGTAGCCGAGCGTGCCGCCAAGGAACTGGGACTGAAGGTCGCTGTTTTGGACCGGCGCCACCACATTGGCGGCAACGCCTATAGCGAGAACGAAGCGCAGACGGGCATTGAAGTGCACCGTTACGGTGCGCACCTGTTCCATACCTCCAACGAGCGGGTCTGGGAATACGTCAACCGCTTCACCGGCTTCACCAACTACGTGCACAAGGTCTACACCAGCCACAAGGGCGAGGTGTACTCCATGCCCATCAACCTGGGCACCATCAACCAGTTCTTCCGCGCTTCCATGGGGCCGGCCGAAGCGAAGGCACTGATCCAGGAACAGGCCGGCGAGCTGGCCGGCACGGACCCGGCGAACCTCAACGACAAGGGCATCTCCCTTATCGGCCGCCCGCTGTACGAGGCATTCATCAAGTACTACACCGGCAAGCAGTGGCAGACCGATCCCAAGGACCTGCCGGCCGAGATCATCAGCCGGCTGCCCGTGCGCTACAACTACGACAACCGGTACTTCAACGACAAGTATGAAGGCCTGCCGGTTGACGGCTACACCGCATGGATCGAGCGGATGGCCGACCACCCCAACATCCAGGTGCACCTGAAGACGGACTTCTTCGACGACGGACACGAGTTCTCCCGCAACAACACAGTGGGCCAGGTCCCGGTCATCTATACGGGCGCTGTTGACCGGTACTTTGACTACGCCGAAGGAGACCTGTCCTGGCGCACCATTGACCTTGAAGAAGAAGTCCTGCCGATCGAGGACTTCCAGGGCACGTCGGTCATGAACTACCCGGACGAGGACGTCCCCTACACCCGGATCCACGAGTTCCGGCACTTCCACCCCGAACGGGATTACACCAAGGACGCCACGGTGATCATGCGTGAGTTCTCCCGGTTTGCGGAAAAGGGCGACGAACCGTACTACCCCGTGAACACCGCCGAAGACCGCTCGAAGCTGCTGGCCTACCGGGACCTGGCCAAGGGCGAAAACTCGGTGCTGTTCGGCGGTCGCCTGGGCACCTACAAATACCTGGACATGCATATGGCCATCGGATCGGCGTTGTCGATGTTCGACAACAAGATCAAGCCCCACTTCACCGGGGGCGCAAAGCTGGAAAGCGGAGGAGTCGACGCGTGAGCAACGACATAGTGGACGAGGCAGGCTACCTGCCCGGTATAACGACGGCACGTGCGGAGGACGCCAGCCCGGCGGCGCTGCGCGTGCTGCAGCGCGTTGTCCTGCCCAAAGACAAGGACCTCGACACCCTTCCCCTCTATATCGACAGCGATACCGGCAAGGGCGGACTGGACCCGGAGAGCAGGCGCCAGCGGGCACCGATCGCTGCTGCCGTCCGCAAGCTGCACCCCGAGGACATCCTCAGCCGGTCTTCGGTCCGTGTCCGCTCGGGCGAGCGTCTTTCCTTTGGCTCGTACTTCAACGCATTCCCTGCCAGCTACTGGCGCCGCTGGACCACCGTGGAGAGCGTCATCCTCCGGGTGGGCACCGTTGGCGAAGGCACGGTCGTGGTTTACAAGTCCAATGCCCGTGGTGCTGCCCAGCGCGTGGAGTCACGCCAGGTCACCGGCACCGAAAGCTCCGTCTTCAACCTCACGCTGGCTCCGTTCGGCGACGGCGGCTGGTACTGGTTCGACCTCATTGCGGACTCGGACGGCATGCGGCTGGAATCGGCCGACTGGAGCGCCGCATCCGACAAGCCGGCCGGAAGCGTCACGCTGGGCGTCACAACCTTCAACCGTCCCGATTACTGCCTGAACACCATCAAGGCCATCCAGTCCGACGCCGGCGTCCTCGAGATCCTTGACGAACTGATCATTGTGGACCAGGGCAACCAGAAGGTTGCCGACGAGGCCGGTTTCGACGACGTGGCCAAGGCTATGGGCAGCCAGCTGCGGATCATCATCCAGGGCAACCTGGGCGGATCCGGCGGCTTCGCCCGCAACATGAGCGAAGCGGTCAAGGAGGGACGTTCCGACTATGTGATGCTGCTCGACGACGACATCATCGTCGAAACGGAAGGCATCCTCCGGGCCGTGGCGTTCGCGGATATGTGCCGCAAACCCACGATTGTGGGCGGGCACATGTTCGACATGTACAACAAGTCCGTGCTCAACGCCTATGCCGAGGTAGTCAACCAGTACAAGTTCCGCTGGGGACCGGTGGAGGGCCTGGCCAACCACGACTTTGCGCTGGAAGGCCTGCGTTCCTCGTCCATCCTGCACCGCCGCTGGGATGCCGATTACAACGGCTGGTGGATGTGCCTGATCCCGACTCGGATCATCCGCGAGATCGGCCTGTCCTTGCCCGTTTTCATCAAGTGGGACGACGCCGAGTATTCCCTGCGTGCCCGATCCATGGGATACGCCACAGTTTCGCTCCCCGGAGCGGCAGTCTGGCACGTTTCCTGGGCCGATAAGGACGACTCCGTGGACTGGCAGGCCTACTTCCACGAGCGCAACCGGCTTATCGCCACGTTGCTGCACTCCCCGTATGCCAAGGGTGGACGTATCCTGCGCGAGAGCATGAACACGGATGTCAAACACTTGTTCTCGATGCAGTACTACCCGCAAAAGGCCCGCCTGATGGCCCTGCGCGATGTCCTTCAGGGACCCGAGAAGCTGCACGAATCGCTTCCGGCCATGATGCCGAAGCTCCGGGCACTGCGCTCGGAATTCACCGACTCCGTGGTCAAGCAGGATCCCGGTGCTTTCCCGGATCCGCACATGCGCAAGCCCCCGAAGAAGCCCATCAGCACTAAGTCACCGTCCCTGGTCTCCCTGGTTCCCTGGGCGGCCAAGACCATTTTGAAGCAGACCCTCCTTCCGGTTGCCCCGGAGTCGCGGGAAAACCCGCAGCTAGTGGTAGCAAACCAGGACAGCAAGTGGTGGGTCCTGTCCAAGCTGGACAGTGCCGTGGTGTCCAACGCCGACGGTACCGGTGCTTCGTGGTACCAGCGGGACCCGAAGAAGGTCCGGAGCATGCTGGCCGAAGCAGCGGGCCTCAAGGCGCAGTTGTTCGCAGAGTGGGAGCAGCTCAGCGCCCGTTACCGCGAGGCGCTGCCCGACATCACGTCCATGGAATCCTGGCAGCGGACATTTGATGAGAATCCTGGAAAGTAAGACAGCCACGGCGGGAATGCGCATGCAGGAAGAACTCATTGTTCCGGGCCAGCCCGGCAGCCTGAAGGACGTACTGCGGCACCGGTTCCTCCTGAAGCTTCTGGTCTCGAAGGAGCTCAAGGTCCGCTACCGCGGCTCCGTTCTTGGCTTGCTCTGGTCCTACGTCAAGCCGGGCATCCAGTTCCTGGTCTTCTACATCGCCCTGGGTGTGTTCCTGGGGCTGGAGCAGAGCCCGGCGAACCGGGACGGGCTGCCGAACTATGCGATCTATCTGTTCTCCGGGATTGTGCTGATCAACTTCTTCACGGAAGCCTTAGGTAATGCCTCGCGGTCCATTGTGGGGAACGGGGGGCTGATCAAGAAGATCTACCTGCCGCGGCAACTTTTCCCGGTTGCCTCGGTGTGGGTTTCCGGTGTGCACTTCGTACCGCAGATCGTAATCCTGATCGGCGCGTGCCTCTTCAACGGCTGGCGGCCGTCCCTGCTGCAGCTTGCCGCGGCAGCGGCCGGCTTCATCATCGTGGCCATGCTCGCCACCGGGCTGGGCCTGCTGTTCGGCGCCATCAACGTCTACTTCCGCGATGCGGAGAACCTTGTGGACATGCTGTTGATGGTTGCCACCTGGGCTTCCCCGGTTCTTTATTCCTGGAACATGGTGCAGTCCAAGCTGGGAGAGACCGTCTTCCACATCTACCAGCTGAATCCCATCACCGTCGGCGTGGAAACGTTCCATTACGCCTTCTGGCTTCCCACGACGGATAGTCCCGGGGCCATCCCGCCGCATCTGCTGTCCCTGTGGATCCCTGTCGCGCTGGTCGTTTCAGCAGCAGTACTGCTGCTTGGCCAGCTCGTTTTCCGTCGCCTTGAGGGCCGTTTCGCGCAGGAGCTGTGAACCGTGGCTAGTGCCATTGAAATCCATAACATCAACAAACAGTTCGTCCTGCGGCATACCCGCTCCATGAAGGAAGCCTTTGTATGGCTCGTCAAGGGGCGCAAGGGCGACCTTTCCGAGAAGTTCCATGCCCTCAAGGGGGTCTCGCTCAACGTTGAACAGGGTGAGACCGTAGCCCTGCTGGGCCTGAACGGCTCCGGGAAGTCCACGCTGCTGAAACATATTTCCGGCGTGATGCGCCCCGACAGCGGGACCGTGGGAACCCGCGGCCGCGTCGCCGGCCTTATTGAAGTGGGCGCCGGGTTCCACCACGACCTCAGCGGCCGGGACAACGTGTACCTGAACGGGGCGATTCTCGGTATGACCGAGGATGAGATCAACGAGAAGTTCGACTCAATCGTTGAATTCTCCGAAATCGGCCAGTTCATCGATACCGAGGTGAAGTTCTACTCCTCCGGCATGTACCTCCGCCTGGCGTTCTCGGTGGCGGTGCATACCGATCCTGAGGTCTTCCTCGTGGACGAGATCCTCGCCGTCGGCGATGAGCCCTTCCAGCGCAAGTGCATCGACAAGATCAAGGAGCTCGCGGGGGAGGGGAAGACGCTGGTAGTTGTCAGCCACGATCTTGACCTGGTTTCGCGTATCTGTGAGCGGGGAGTGCTCCTGGAACACGGTGAAGTGGTCATGGACGGGCCGGTACGCGACGTCGTTGACCGTATGCGCGGCAACTGACGCATGGGGACGGTCTGTCCGCTGTCCGACGGGTAAGCCGTTCTACAGGGCAGAGACAAGCCAGAGAAGGAAGAGCCTGCCGGATCCCGGCGGGCTCTTCTGTCTTTTGGGGCAGCGTTCGGGCGGGCCGGGGTTATGCGCGGGGGTTGCGGCCGGTCGTTTGCCTAGCCGTGTGCAGGGCGGTACGAGCCTGCATGGGCCCGACGACGGCTGGCGCGGTTAAACGCGCCTGGCCTGACCGCTGTCATCATCAGCGGCAGGCCAGGCGCAGGGGTGGTGCGGGTGTTAGTCGCAGCCGGTGATCTTGTAGAGATTCGCCTCGGGACCGGTGGACTTGACCAGTTCGAAGCCGGATTGTCCGGCCAGGTCCATGACGCCGGCGTATTCGTCACCTGTTTCGGACAGTCCACGCGTCCCGAAGTCGAGTACATATTCGACGTTCTCGTCCTCAAGCGCCATGCACACCTCAGGACTGAATTCGGCCAGGTCTTCGGAGATGAGGATCCGTTCGGGATCATTGCTGGCGAACATGTGCGGGGTCAAGACGTCCCGGCCGCCGAGGGCATACGCCAGGGAACTCCCGTTGGCGGGATTGTCCGCAATAACGGCTCCGTCAGGCACGTACCCGTCAATGTCCTCGACCAGGTCACGCTCGGCCGGCGAAAGCAACGGGGAGGATTCGTTGAAGGCATACACGGGCATTGTGAACTTGATGTACTCCTTCACGGGACCGAAGTACCCCAGCAGCGCCATGCCCACTGTCAGGACAACAAGGGACAGGAAGCGTAGGGGACGCGCGGCGGTCCAGCGCTCCTCCAGCCTGTGGGCCGTACGTTCAGGCAGGGCGGCGCGGATCCACTGAATGATCGCCCAAGCTCCTACAGCCCCCAGCACGGTAGCGAATACCGGAAGGAAAGCCGCCAGGCGGTTCGTGTCCTGGTACCAGTTGCCCGTCAGGAAGTTGCGCAGGAAACCGCGTTCCTGGGAGGCATCCACGACGTAGAACCAGATGGCCAATGCGTAACTCACGATCAGCCAGCGGTGCTTCCGGACCTGGAACAGGTAAACGACGCCCGAGATCGTCAGGACGGTCACGAACCAGTTGGCGGGGGTGCCCATGGGGCTGTTGGTCAGTGCCTCCCCGATAGCGCCGCCGGTGGTGGTGTAGGGAGCCCAGGAGTCGTAGAAGGCGGGCCGGAGGAAGAGCCATAGGAGTGTCACGGCGACAGCGCCGAGGACCGACAGCACGCCGAAAACGGCCACTTTGGATGTGACGCGCGGCCGGGCGAGGCGCTGCCTGAACGCACCCCACCAATTCTGCAGGATAAGCGGCAGGGCGAACACCAGCAGGGCGTTGACGACACTCATGTGGGCGGTTGAAGCTCCGGCCAGGGCAAGCAGGAATGCAATCCACCAGGACCGCTGCAGGTGCTGGTCCTCGTCGAGGCCGGCCCCCCGGAAGAGACGTACAACTATGCCCAGCAGGAGCGGCAGCATGCTGGTAGCCAGGGTGTTGGGGAACAGCGGGCCCCAGACGAGCAGGAGGAACGGAAACGCGATCTGTGAGGCGGAGAGCACGCCCGCAGCCAAGGAGATAAGGGCGTTGTTGCCAAAGACGCTGCGTGCAAAAAATACGCAGGAGAGGGTCCACACAAGGCTGGCGGCAACAATGTTGATCGAGTTTTCCGCCAGCGGGACGCTGGAGCCGGTCACTTCCACGGTCAGCGCGGCAAAGGAGTGCCATACCGCGGGATACACGCCTCCCATGTCTTCGTTGCCCAGGCCACCCATGGTGAGCGAGGAAGCGTTTCCGCTTTCCACCACGTACCGGATGGCGTTGAGGTGGAACACGTTGTCGAAGTTCTGTGCGAAGTTCTCGGGCTGGGCGATCAGCTGCATAAGCCGCCTGGACACCATGGCTGCCGCTACCGCAACTGCCGCCAGAGGCGCCACTATGCCGCGCCACGCATTCGGGGCACCGCCCTCGGGGGTTCGCTTACGGGGCACTGCCTTGGCCCCGATGGCAGTGGCAATCCAGCCCGCAACGCACGTCAGGACCGTGCCTCCGGCATAGACCCATACCGACCACGCAATTCCAACGATGTCTGCGAGGATGCCGAAAACGCCTACAACGGCCGCGGAGAATGCGGGTGCAAGCGCAAATGCCGAGAATCCACGGAACCTGAGCGCCAAAGCGACGAGGAAACCGGGTAATAACACCAGGCCTGCGGTCGCCAGAAGGACAGGCAGAACGGGTATCCAGGACAAGTGGTCTCCTCGAAAGGTATTACGCGAAAGCCGGCAACGGCCATTTAGATTTTTTCCGGGACGCAGTTACTGCCAGTGTTCCCGGAGGCAGGCGTTTTGACGCCGGTGTCAGCGCCCGTGCTCCAAGACGCCGGCCAGGTAGTCTCCGTAGCCGCTCTTAGCGAGCTTTTCAGACCGCGCCCGAAGCTCGTCGTCGCTCAGGAAGCCCATGCGCCACGCGACCTCTTCCGGGGAACCGATCTTCAGCCCCTGACGGTTTTCAACCGTACGGATAAAGTTCGAGGCCTCATTGAGCGAGTCGAAGGTTCCGGTATCCAGCCAGGCAGTGCCGCGGGGAAGAATTTCGACCTGCAGTTTTCCGCGCTCCAAGTAGACCCGGTTGAGGTCGGTGATTTCGAGCTCTCCGCGGGCGGAGGGCTTGAGGTCCCGGGCGATCTGCACGACATCGTTGTCGTAGAAGTACAGCCCCGGTACGGCGTAGTTGCTCTTGGGGACGGCAGGCTTTTCCTCGAGGGAGAGAGCCCGTCCTTCGGAGTCGAATTCCACGACACCGTACGCCTTGGGGTCGGCAACCCAGTATCCGAACACTGCGGCGCCGTCGATGTTCCCGAAACGGCGCAGTTGGCTGCCCATGCCGTGACCGTAGAAGATGTTGTCACCAAGTACCAGTGCAACGGGCTCGTTGCCGATATGTTCGGCGCCCAGCACGAATGCCTGGGCCAGTCCGTCCGGGGAGGGCTGCTGGACGTAGCTCAGGTTGACGCCAAACTGGGAGCCGTCTCCAAGGAGTCGCTGGAACTGGTCCGCGTCATGGGGAGTGGTGATAATCAGGATGTCCTTGATACCGGCAAGGATCAGGGTGGACAAGGGATAGTAGATCATCGGCTTGTCGTACACCGGGACCAGTTGTTTGCTGATACCGAGGGTGATCGGGTGCAGCCGCGATCCAGTTCCGCCGGCCAGAATTATTCCACGCATAGCGCAATCATCCCCCAGCGTCCGGGGGACGGCAAAATCGGCTGCCCCTGCGGCGGGTCCCCCGGTTTGGGCGGTCCGTGCACCCGGTCCGGTATTCTGGTCGTGGAGTCTCCCGGGTTTTCCCGTGCCGGCGGCGGCCAAAATGAGCAGCCACGCAAGGCGGCATCGTCGCCCTCACCGAGAAATGAAGTTAGGTCTGTTTTGCATAAAGAACGTGCAGCACCGAAAGGCGAAGCAGCAACCATCGGTGCGTCGTCAGCCGTCGGAGTGGGGTCCGCCTCATTGGTCTCCGCAGTTGTCGGCTACGTTGTGCTCCTGCTTGCCGCCCGCATCCTGGACCAGGAATCCAATGCCGTCTTCCTGACATTTTGGTCATTCCTCTTCCTCCTATTCGGCATTCTGGGCGGGATTCAGACGGAAACCACCAGGGCGGCGAATCAGGGCAGAACAGCTGCACCTAATCCGCGGAATCCCCGCATGGGATATGTCGCTTTATCAATCGGCACAGGTGCCGCCGTCATTCTCGGGCTTTCCTCGCCGTGGTGGGGTCCGCTTATATTCGGCAACTATTCGGGACTGGTCGTTGTTGTCTGCATAGCGGCGGCTGTCTACTCGGGACATGTGGCCCTGATGGGGTCGCTGGCCGGTCAGCAGCGTTGGGGGACCTACTCGAAGCTCATTCTTTCCGAATCGGTCCTCAGGCTGGCGGGCGTGGGCCTGGTGGTCCTGGTGGGCGCTTCGGTGGCGGGACTCGCCTGGGGAGCGGCCGTCGGTGCCGCAGCGTGGCTTTTCTTCGTGCTGCTCTCGAAATCCTCGAGGCAGTCGTTCCTCCGCCGGGCGGACATCGGCACTGGTGCCTACTACAAGACCGTTGGCTATGCGTGCCTCGCCGGTGCTGCCAATGCGGCGTTGGTGGTTGGGTACCCGATCCTGCTTCGGGTTTCCACACCGAATGAAGAGTACTTGGCCTCGGCGGCATTGCTGATGGCGCTTTCGCTGACCCGTGCGCCGCTGCTCATCCCGCTCAATGCCTACCAGGGTGTTGCTATCACCCACTTTGTTTCCCGCCGCACCCGCGGAATCCGTGCGATATTCCCCATCCTTGGCGCGGTCCTCGGGGTGTCAGTGCTGGGTGCCGCCCTTGCCTGGCTGATCGGTCCCTTCCTGATGACCGCGTTGCTCGGACCTTCCTATGAGATGAACGGGATGGTCCTCGCGGCACTGACTTTCGACGCCGGGCTCCTGGGCCTGCTGACCATAACCGGGGCGCTGGCGATTGCTTCGGGACGGCACAAGGCGTTTTCCGCCGGGTGGGTGGCTGCGACCGCCATTTCCCTCGGACTGCTCTGGCTTCCCCTTGATATCCAGACGAAAACTGTTGTGAGCCTGGCCGCCGGGCCGCTGGTAGGCGTACTGCTTCATTCACTGTTCATTGCCCGGTCAGTCGGGCACAACAAGGAGGCCAACGGCCTCACGGTATCGGAGGACAACTAATGCACGCCCCTGAAAACATCCGAGTAAGCGTTTGCATGGCTGCTTACCGTGGAGAGGCCTACATTAAGGAACAGATCGATTCGATCCTGTCCGAACTGGGGCAAAACGACGAGCTCATCGTTGTGGATGACGCATCAGGGGACGGCACGGTGGCGTCCGTGGAGGCATTTTCCGGGGACAGCCGGGTTCGCCTGGTCCGTAATGAACGGAACATGGGATATGTACGAACCTTTGATCGGGCCGTGGGGCTGGCCAGGGGCGAGTACATTTTCCTCTCCGACCAGGACGACGTATGGATGCCCGGACGGCTGCAGCGCATGCTGGACGCCCTTCAGGAATCCGCCGTTGTTGCCACCAACTTCTCGATTCTGGGGGAGGAGGACCCGGGCAAACGCATCCTCCTGCGAAGCCGCGACAGCCGGCGGAACATCCGCAACATTTTCGCCGTCATCATTGGCTACCGGCCCTACTACGGCTGCGGCATGGCGATACGGGCAGACGCGCTGGCCCTTTTTGCGCCGATCCCGGGCTACGTTTTTGAATCCCACGACCTCTGGCTGGCCATAACCGCCAATGCGTCCGGCCAGATGACGCACCTTGACGAGCCGGGTCTGTACCGCAGGCTGCACGATAACAACGTCACGCCGTCTACGCGCCGTCCCCTGTACAAGATACTCAGGGCCCGGGTGCTGGCCTTCCGGATGCTGGCCGAAGCCATCCGACGCCGGCGGGCAAACCCGGAACTGGCGCGTCCCGTCCATTTCTGACGGAACGGGCGGTCCGAGGCAGTGACCAATCGTTAACAGGTAGGCTAGTGGCATGCAAAATCTCCTTGTCACCGGCGGTGCCGGCTTCATCGGTTCGAACTTCGTGCACTATGCACTGGCCAATACTGACGCTTCCATTACTGTTCTGGACAAGCTCACGTACGCCGGGAACAAGGCCTCGCTGCAGGGGCTGCCCGAAGACCGGTTCACATTTGTCGAAGGCGACATCTGCGACGCGGACCTGGTGAACACGCTGGTGGGCGCGGCCGACGTCGTGGTCCACTATGCGGCGGAATCCCACAACGACAACTCGCTCCACGATCCGCGGCCGTTCCTGGACACCAACATCATCGGCACTTACACGTTGATCGAGGCGGCCCGCAGGCACGGCACCCGGTTCCACCACATCTCGACCGACGAGGTCTACGGTGACCTGGAACTGGACGATCCCCAGCGGTTTACCGAAAAGACCCCGTACAACCCGTCGAGCCCGTATTCCTCCACGAAGGCCGGCTCGGACCTGCTGGTGCGTGCCTGGGTCCGCTCCTTCGGGCTGCAGGCCACCATCAGCAACTGCTCGAACAACTACGGCCCGTACCAGCACGTGGAGAAATTCATTCCGCGCCAGATCACCAACGTGATCGACGGAATCCGCCCGAAGCTCTACGGCGCCGGCGAAAACGTCCGTGACTGGATCCATGCCAATGACCACTCCTCGGCCGTGCTGCGGATCATCGAGAAGGGCGAGATCGGCCAGACCTACCTGATCGGGGCCGACGGCGAGAAGAA
Source organism: Arthrobacter sp. zg-Y1143 (assembly GCF_030125565.1). Classification (NCBI taxonomy): domain Bacteria; kingdom Bacillati; phylum Actinomycetota; class Actinomycetes; order Micrococcales; family Micrococcaceae; genus Arthrobacter; species Arthrobacter sp. zg-Y1143. The sequence goes on from NZ_JASKLW010000004.1 coordinate 404,807, forward strand.
CAACAAAGATGTCGTGGAGCTGATCCTCAAGCACATGGGCCAGCCTGCCGACGCGTACGACCAGGTTATTGACCGTCCCGGCCACGACATGCGCTACGCCATTGACTCCACCCGCCTGCGCACGGAGCTGGGCTGGGAGCCGCAGTTCTCCAACTTTGAGCAGGGGATTGAGGACACCATCCGCTGGTACCGCGAGAACGAGGCATGGTGGCGGCCGCAGAAGGCGGAAACGGAAGCCAAGTACAAGGTGCAGGGGCAGTAGGCATGGTCGAGTTTTCAAAGGTTCTGGCCACGCACGAAACGTCCATTCCCGGAGTTGTCCTTTTCGATTTGCCGGTGCACGGGGACAACCGGGGCTGGTTCAAGGAAAACTGGCAGCGCGAAAAGATGCTGGCGCTGGGCCTGCCGGATTTCGGTCCCGTCCAGAACAACATCTCCTTCAACGAATCCGCCGGTACCACCCGCGGCATCCACGCGGAGCCGTGGGACAAGTACGTTTCCGTAGCCACGGGACGGATCTTCGGTGCGTGGGTGGACCTGCGCGAGGGGCCGAGCTTCGGAGCGGTTTTCACTGCCGAACTGGATCCGAGCCAGGCAATCTTCATTCCGCGCGGGGTGGGTAACGCCTTCCAGACGCTGGAAGACAACACCGCCTACACCTACCTGGTCAATGACCACTGGAGCGCTGACGCCCAGGGCCAGTACACCTTCCTGAACCTCGCGGACGAGACAGCGGGCATCCAGTGGCCGATCCCGCTGGAGGATGCCGAGCTGTCCGATAAGGACCGTGCACACCCCCGCCTTGCCGACGTGGTTCCCATGGCGCCGAAAAAGACGCTTGTGCTGGGGGCCGACGGACAGTTGGGCCGGGCACTGCGGGAGGCATACGCCGGTGATGCATCGGTGGAGTTCGCAGGGCGGAATGAGTTCGACCTGTGTGATGCGGCGTCCTACGAACGCAACTGGAAGAACTACTCCGCGATCATCAACGCCGCGGCATACACGGCCGTTGACACGGCCGAAACCGCCGAGGGCCGGCGGGCCGCATGGCAGATCAACGTGTCAGCCGTGGCGCACCTTGCCCGGGTGGCGGTCGAGAACCGGCTGACGCTGGTGCACGTTTCCAGTGATTACGTTTTCGATGGAACCGTCCAGAGCCATACGGAGGATGAGGCGTTTTCACCGCTTGGGGTCTATGGACAGACCAAGGCCGCCGGCGACGCCGTGGTGTCGGTGGTCCCGCGGCATTACATCGTGCGCACCAGCTGGGTGATCGGCGAAGGCCGCAACTTCGTCACCACCATGGCCGGGCTGGCCGGACGGGGGATCACACCCTCCGTCGTAGATGACCAGGTGGGCCGGCTTACCTTCACCGCCGACCTGGCGGCCGGCATCAAGCACCTGCTCGATGCCCGGGCACCCTACGGAACCTACAACCTCAGCAACGACGGGGAACCGTCCAGCTGGGCGGAGGTGGCGGCCGGTGTCTACGAGCTGGCCGGCCGCAGCCGTGCCGACGTCACGGGGATCAGTACCGCGGAATATTTCAAGGACAAGGCCGGCACTGCCCCCCGTCCGCTGAACAGTCCCTTGGATCTGAGCAAGATCCAGGCAACGGGGTTCACTCCTGCAGATCAAAAGGACCGCCTCGAGGCCTACGTGACCGGAGTGGCCGATGCCCAGGCCTGATGCCACAGTAGGGATCTACATTCCGTTTTGGGGCGAGCTGGACTACCTTCAAACGGCGGTTGAAAGCGTCCTGGCCCAGACCAATCCGGACTGGGCACTGACGGTGGTGAACGACGCGCATCCCGACTATTCCGTGGACGCCTATTTCGAGACGCTGCAGGATCCGCGGATCCAGTACATCCGCAACGAGTCCAATTGCGGTATTACGGAAAACTTCAGGCGATGCGTGCAGATGGCCGTGGAACCGCGCGTTGTGGTCATGGGATGCGACGACTTCCTGCTGGAAGGGTATGTCGACGTAATCTGCAAAGCGCATGCCGAGCATCCGGAAGCTGACCTGATCCAGCCCGGCGTCGTGGTGGTTGACGAAAACGGCACCGCCGTCAAACCTCTCGTGGACCGGGTGAAGCAGAAGATGCTGCGTCCGCGCAGCGATTCTCCGCTGCTGTTGGGTGGAGACAACCTTGCCGCCAACCTGATGCACGGAAACTGGCTGTACTGGCCTTCTCTTGCGTTCCGGCGCGAGGCGATCCAGTCCCATGACTTCCGTGACGGCTTCCCCGTCATCCAGGACCTTGCACTGATCCTGGACGTCCTGCTGGACGGCGGGCGGCTGCTGATGGTTCCCGACGCCGTCTTCGCCTACCGCAGGCACAGTTCCAGCGCGTCGTCGCTTGAGCTGCGCGACGGCTCCCGTTTCGCGGGTGAACGGAGATTCTTCGAGCATGCGCGGAGGCTGGCCTCAGCCAAAGGCTGGTCCAGAACATCGTCAGCGGCACGGCTGCACATCACCTCCCGGCTGCACGCTTTGGTCCTCCTCCCCGGCGTCTTGGCGCGCAGGGATATGCGTACCGCAAAGGTGATCCTGCGGCACGGTTTTGGAAGCTGACACGCAGCTTTGACCCGACGACGGCGCGCGGCACGTCGCCGTAGGAATTGGCGGGTTTGGAACTATTTCTATAGCCTGTAACTGCTTGTATCCAGAGTGGAGGACTGTCTTCTCCCGCTGGGATAACGCCGGAACGGGGTGGAAGTAGGCCGGCTTCCCGATAAATTCCATCGGAGACGCGGCGCCGCGCTGCGAACCGCACCCGGAGGGCTTTTAGTGCCCTCGGCCCAATTTTGAACGACTGCAGAATGGTTTAGGACTCTCGTGGATAAAGCTGAGGTACGGTCGCAGGACCGGCTGCTGGTCATCATGCCGGCTTGGAACGAGTCCGAGTCGGTGGGAAACACCGTCGCCGAAGTGCTCCGGACAGTGCGGCACTGCGACGTTCTGGTGGTGGACGACGGATCAACCGACAATACCGCAGACCTTGCAGCCGCCGCAGGGGCAACAGTCCTGCGCCTGCCGTTCAACCTCGGCGTCGGCGGAGCCATGCGGGCCGGCTACAAGTACGCCAAGCGCTTCGACTACACCCAGGCCATTCAGGTGGACGCCGACGGGCAGCATGATCCCAAGGACCTCATCAACGTGGTGAAGGGCTTGGACAAGGCTGACATTTCCATTGGCGCGCGTTTCGCGGAAAAGGGGAACTACGAGGTGCGCGGACCCCGCAAATGGGCCATGTCGTTCCTCGGCTGGTCCATCTCCCGCGTCGCCAAGACCCGTCTCACGGACGTAACTTCCGGTTTCCGTGCGGCCAACGCCCGCGCCATCGCCCAGTACTGCGAGCACTACCCGGCCGAGTACCTCGGCGACACGATTGACTCACTGGTAGTGGCGGTCCGGTCCGGACTGACGGTCACGCAGGTGCCCGTCGAGATGCGGCCCAGGCAGGGCGGACAACCCAGTCACAACCCGGCCAAGGCAGCTCTTTACCTGGCCCGAAGCGGCTTTGCCTTCGTCATTGCCATGACGCGTAAGAAAACCCGGATCCCCGAGCACATCGGAGCAGCAAAATGACAAATACAGTGCTGCCATTCATCATGGCGCTTCTCGTGGTCGGGTCCGTGGTCTGGCTGCTCCGCCAGCGCAAGTTGCGGGAGAAATACGCCGTCCTATGGATTCTGGTTGGACTGGCCACCCTTGTCCTGGCCGGTTTCCCACAGCTGCTCAGCATTGCCGCGGAGGTGACCGGGTTTGCACTGCCGTCCAACCTCCTCTTCCTCCTGGCTATCCTCCTGCCCATCGGTGTGTGCCTGCACCTGTCCCTTGAGATTTCCGTGGTTGAGGACGAAACCCGGGCTCTGGCTGAGGAAGCAGCCATCCTCCGGGCCCAGCTGGATTCGCTCCAGGCCACTGTTGACGGCATGGCTGCGGGCCAGGCAGCCCCGCCGCGGGCATCCGGTGCGGAGAACGGCACCGTTGCCGGTCCGGGAGCGGCAGATGTCCGCCCGACAGGCCGGGGCGTGAAGGACTAGCGCGAATTTGAACGCATCTTTAACCACAGCAGGGACCGCCATAACGGCGGCCCCTGCTGTCGTTAACGGTCCTAGCGGGTGACTCCCACCGAGGTACCGGTGCCGGGGCTCCAGCGTCCGGTGAGCGGACGGTCGTCGGGGTCACCGAACATGAACGCGGTGTTGGCGCCCAGGTTGGCGTGGTTGTCGGCGAGGTACCAGATATTGCCCCGCTGTACGCCTACGGTGCTGAAGCCGTCATTGTTCCAGTCCCCGGCCACCGGGGTGTCCATGGCGCTGCCATAGATGAAGGACTGGCTCACGCCCGGGCGGATATTGCTGTCGGTGAGGTAGAAGCGCTTGTCCGACCCCTCCATACGGGCAACGCCAAGAGTGTCGAAACCGTCGCGGTTCCAGTCACCCACCAGCGGTACATCGTAGGCCGCACCAAAGGCAAAGGAACCGTCGGCCCGGCCCGTGGTATTCGAGTTCCGCAGGTATGCCATGCCGTTCCGGAACACGCCCAGGGTGTCGAAGCCGTCACCGTTCCAGTCACCGCAGATGGGCCGGTCGCCCGGTTCGCCGTACTTCAATTCTGTGACCGGCGAGTTGCCGGTCAACCCGTTGCGGATGTACCACACACCGTCCCGGAAAGCAGCCGGACTTGAGATTCCGTCACCGTCCCAGTCGCAGGTGACGAATTCGTCCGTGGTGTGTCCGTAGTCGAGGCTGGCTACCGGATTGCCGCGGTAATAGATCTTTGCAGGTCCGGAGATCCGCGATCCGCGGGCGAAATCGCGCAGTTGCGTGAGTGTGCCTTTGTAGACGTTTGAGTCCCCTTCGAACGGACCGGTGCTGCTGTACTGCCAGAGGGTGTAGTTGCCCCAGCCGTTGGGCAGTGTCCCGACGGAATCCGCATAGCTGGCGATGTGCAGGGGATGGTTGGCAAAGGCACTCGAATTTCCGGTGCAGGTGCGCCACCAGTCGGTGGTTGTGTAGATCATCGGTACCCGGCCGGTGCGGGCAGCAACGGTAGCCGAGAAGTCCCGGACCCAGGCGATCATCTGGTCCGCGGACATGTTGTAACAGGTGTTGCCGAGCTGGGGGTAGGGGTTGTACTCGATGTCGAGCAGCGGAGGCAGGGTGTTCCCGTCAGCGGTCCAGCGGCCGCCGTTGTCGATGAAGTAGTTGGCCTGGGTGGCGCCGCTGGATTCGCTGGGAATAGCGAAGTGGTAGGCGCCGTGCAGCATCCCGGCGCCCGCAGCACCTGAGGTCTGGCGGCTGAACAGCGGGTTCGTGTAAGAGGTTGCCTCGGTAGCCTTTACGTAGGCGTAGCGGGCCCCCTGGTTCCAGGCGTTGCCCCAGTTGACCGAGGGTTGGTGGCTGCTGACATCCATGCCCTGGATGCCCCCCGTCCAATCGGCGGCCAGGCTGATAGCCGGTCCCTGGCCCGAGACCCGGGTGAAGGACGCCGGCGCTGCCTTTGAGCCCGCCGGTGAAGGGGACGCGGCGCCGGATGCCGAATCCGGGGAGGTGGCCAGGCTGGGGTCAGCAAGGTCGTCGTCGATCAGCACCTGCTCGGCATCGATCCGTTCGGCGATCTCCTCGGCGCCCGGCACCTGGGGATCGCGCGTGTCTTCGATGCGCTCCAATCCCTGGCCCATTTTCGCCCCGAGTATGCCGATCAGCGACTCGAGGTCCTTCTTCTCCTCCGGGTCAGCTGTCGGCGTTGGCTCCGGCGTGGCGGTTGCGGACGGCTCCGGAAGGGGAGTGTTCGGGGAGGGTTCAGCGGTGTCCGTCGACGGCTCGCTCTGCCCGGGGACCGGGAGACGGTCCGCGACGGTGGGTCCCGGGGACGGCGCCTGCTCCGGCGCGGCGGGTTCGGAATAGGCCGGCGGAGAGGTTGGCTCGGGCGGGAGGACGGCCGCCCCTGCCGGGGCCGCTACCGCGAGGACAGTGGCGATAATGAGTGCCGGCAGGGGCCAGCTTTGTTTAATCACAGGAGCTCCAGAGCAAGGGGAAAAAGGTGTCGGAAACGACAGATTGCCTACGGATTCTATCGGCCGTACGTCACAGCAACGGCTATTGAGGGCTGCCCGGGGTGTCCGAAAGCGGAATTAAACGGGTGTGGCGATAGCCTCATTGCGGCTCTCTAACCCGGACGGGTACAGCTGCCGATAGTGTGATGAGGAATGACTTACGAGCGGCCGCAGGCAGCGGCCCGCCCTGCTACCTCGACGGGAGGCCCATGGCCCGGCACACAGCCCGGATCGCCGCTATCGCTGCGGGCGTCTTTGTCCTTTTATCCGGTACCGCTGCTGTTCAGGCGTCGGGCAGCGAATCTGGCAAGGACCGGCTCTTTCAGGAAACGCGTAAGGCGCACACGTCCCTTGGGCGGGACACCGGTTCCGAAGTCTGCGGTCTGCGGGACGACGGGTGCTCCAGGCAATATGCGCACGGCGCCATCGTGTGGTCCCCGCGAACGGGCGCCCAGCCGATTGTGGGCGGTATGCGCGCGGCTTGGAATGCTTCCGGCGCCCAGAACGGCCCCCTTGGTTACCCTGCCGACGCCGAGGCGTGCCTGGACGGAGAGTGCGTCCAGCACTTCCAGCGGGGAACCGTGTTCTGGTCCGCCTCCTCCGGTCCCCGGCTGCAGCTGGACATTGATGACCCTGCCGGCGTGCCGGTCCTGGTGAACAAGGACCGGGCCTTGCCCGCCGATTACGTTCCGGGCCCGCTCGTCGCAGTGGACGGCCAGCCGTTGCGTGAAGACGCTGCCGTTGCTTTGCAGCAGCTTCAAGACGCGGCCGCTGCTGAAGGGGTGGGGGTTATGGCCATCAGCGGCTACCGGTCCTATGCAGAGCAGTCCGTGCTCTACGAGCGCTACACCGCCATGTACGGTGCCGGCGAGGCTGACCGCATCTCGGCCCGCCCCGGACACAGCGAGCACCAGACGGGCCTGGCCGCCGACATCGGTAACCCTGACGGGTCCTGTGCACTGCAGGAGTGCTTCAGGGACACGGCCGCCGGCAGCTGGGCGGCAGCAAACGCCCACCGGTTCGGCTTCATTGTCCGCTACCAGGACGGTCAAACGGCCACCACGGGCTATGCCTACGAGCCGTGGCACCTGCGCTATGTGGGGGTGGCAACGGCCACGGCCATGGTGGAAAGCGGTTATGCCACGTACGAGGAGTTCGCGGGCATCGCGGGCAGGCAATAAAGCTGCTTACAACAGTACGTGCCGCCCGAGGAGCCCAGCGGTTTCCCGGCTGGGATGGCGAATGGTGCGCAGAAGCACCGACAGGGCATGCAGGCGGGAGGTCCAGTGCAGGTCGGCGGCACGTGCGGCGCCTTTCCAGCCCTGGCCGCGGAACCTGTCCGCCTCGCGGCGGAAGAACGCTTTCTCTTCAGCGAAGCGCCGGCCGTCAACGGCACGCACCGACGAATCCGACTGCGCATGCCGCCGGTACTGGAACACCGGGTCCCGCACCAACGCCATGGATCCGCCGTCTGCCGCGATGTCCAGCAACAGCGCGAGGTCCTGTACGACGTCGTAGTCGGGACTGAAACCGTACTTCCGGACGGCCGCGGTGCGCCACGCCAAGGACGGAAAATAATGCCAGCCTGCGTGAAGAAGGCTTGCGGCCAGCTGCTCGCCTCCCACCACCAGCTCAGGCCGAGGCTTTGGTGAGGTGAGCGCCTTGATGGTGTCGGCCATGGTCCGCACGCTGCGGCCGTGTTCGTCGATGACCTCGACGCCGGGCTGCACCACGGAGACTTCGGGATGGGCAGCCAGGACGGCCGAAACCGTGCGCAGGTAGCCGGGAAGCATAATGTCGTCGGCGCCCATCATCACAAAAACGGGTGCGTCGGCCAGGTCCAGCGCCTTCTTGAAGTTCCCCCTGGCCCCCAGGTTGGCCTGGTTGCGGATGTAGGTGATCCGAGGATCGGTGAGCGTGGAGAACCACCGTGCCGGCTCGTCGTCGGGATAGGCGTCATCCAATACGAGGAGACGCCAATGGGGGTAGTCCTGTGCGACGACGCTCCGTACGGCCGTCTTCATTAAGTCCACGTTCCCGTAGTAGGGAAGCAGGACATCGATGGTCTCCATTGGTACGGGTTCCTCCAGACAGGGGCACGGCGCGCACCACGGTAAGCGGAAGACCGGGCACAGGCAATAGGTAGTCCCGGCGCCTCCGCGGCCGCGGGCAGGATCGCGTGCGGCTGTTTATCCACAGCGGTGCGAGCACCCTCGCCCGCCAATGCGTTCATTTCACTCATCTGGGAAGGCAGGGGCGAGTCTGCGCCGGAAGTTGCACGCCGGCTTGCCTCATCTATGCGTCTGATCTCTGCCCGCTTCCCTGCACGGACCGTTGAGTGGTATCCGCCGACCGACGAAAACGGCGGAGGATCCCTCCCCGTGCCGGCGGATCCGGCGGCCTTGGAAAATCTCGTAGAAGTGACATTCAGGGACGTGTCCGATGACAATTTCTCCCGGTCCAGCACCTACCTATTCCTGTTCAAGGATCCGGCGCAGCCCGTGCGGAATCAGCAGCGCAGGTGTGGGGTCGGCTTCAAGGCGAGGGAATGTACTCGGCGCCCGGGCAGGAGGTTGTCGATTTCTTCGACCTCGTCGCAGGTGATGACAGGTTGGGTGGCCTCATAGAGCAGGGAAGGATCGTCATCAAGTGCACCCCGATGAAATAACAGTGAGGTCCGATAGATTGAACGCCATGCAGACTGTACGCGACGTGTTGGGGCCCGATTGTCGCAAGCCCTTTGTTTCCTTAATCTGGGAGGGGCGGAATGAGTCTGCGTTTGAGCTTTCAGCCCGAATCATGAAGACCTTGGTGCTCGTGTCCTCCCGGTTCCCGGAGAGCGGTTATCGGTGGTTCAGGGGGCCGGCTGATGTAGGGGAGGCGCCGACGGCGGTACCCAATACCGCTGGAGAGCTGGCAGGTATGGTAGCCGACTCCTTCGACCTGACAATGGGAAGCTACTTCTCCCAGTCCTCTCTGTCGTTGTTCCTCTTGGAAAGTCCTACGCACCTGATGGATGTGCCCTCAGCTGTCACCGTGGCTGCTGGATCTGGGAACTTGAACTCAAATCGGGTCACTGTGGACCTTCCGGAAGACTTTCCATTGGGTTCCCCGTCAGATGCCGCCCGCTTGTTCCTGGACCTGGTGCGCATTTGGCAGCCGGACTCGGCCAAGTTCATTACCGCATCAGCGGCACGCGCAACCATGGGCAGGGGATACGTCTCGCACGCCGCTTACTTGTCATGGACATCAGCCAATGCGCACTCCTCGGAATCTCAAGCAGAAGGGGAATTGGTAATCCCGTTCGGGGAAGGTCTGCTCTATGTGGCCCGAACATGGACTATCCCTGCGATCGTGGCCCTCCACGAGGAGCTAGATCCGGGCAGGACTGGTGCTCCGGAAGTTCAGGATCCGCCCTATCTGCCGGACGGGTATCCGTTGGAATTGGATCAGTTGGACAGCGGCATCGTATGGGGAGCTAGCTCTGGATACTGAAACCACCCGGGAATGACCCAGAGTACAAACAGGACGGTCCCGGCTCGAATCCAGGGATGAGTTCTGAGCGCTTACTGGATCAGAGTCGTTCATGTGTGGTCATTGATTGCGATTCTGCCCAGCGGATGACCCGTGGGTACTGTGGGCGGCACTTCCAGCAGTTGATGAAGTGCGGCGTCGTAAATCCGCCTGGACTGCAGTCGAGTCCTGTGCGACGACGCTCCGTACGGCCGTCTTCATTAAGTCCACGTTCCCGTAGTAGGGAAGCAGAACATCGATGGTCTCCATCGGTACGGGTTCCTCCAGGCTGGGGCCCGGACAATAGGCAGTCCCGGCGCCTCCGCCGCCGCAGACGGGAACGTGTGCGGCTGTTTATCCACAGCGGTGCGAGCACCCTCGCCAGTAACGGGAAACGGCCATACTCTCTGCCCTGAAACGTCAAGCGGTGCCGTCTGGGCAGGGGATCGTCTCGGCAGGGGTCAGTGTTGCCGACACAACACGGGGGGAGAAGCATGGACGCCATGCGGATCGTCGAGGACGAGGTGCGCGAGCTCATCCGCATGCGCGGGCTGGATCCGCAGGAACAGGTCAATGAAGTACGGCGTTTGGTGGACGCGGCTGTTTCGGACTACGACGAACGTTCCCTGCTGGGATCGCTGCCCCCGCTGGGCCGGCTGGACAGTGTCCGGCAGCAGGTGTTTGATTCGGTGGCCGGCTTCGGCGTGCTGCAACCGCTGCTCGATGACCCGGGCGTGGAAGAAATCTGGATCAACTCGCCCGCGGAAATCTACCTGGCCCGGGACGGTCGGTCCGAACTGACCTCGCTGTCGCTTACACCCGAGCAGGTGCGGCTGCTGGTGGAGCGCATGCTGAAGTCCTCCGGGCGCCGCCTGGACCTTTCCTCGCCATTCGTGGACGCCGCCCTGCCGGACGGCTCCCGCCTGCACGTGGCCATTCCGGATGTCACCAGGCGCCACTGGGCAGTGAACATCCGCAAATTCGTGGCCCGGGCGCGGCGTCTGGAACATCTGGTGGAGCTGGGCACATTGTCCTCGCCGGCTGCCCGGTTCCTCGGTGCCGCGGTCGGCGCAGGGCTGAACATCCTGGTCTCCGGGGCCACGCAGGCCGGCAAGACCACCATGCTCAACTGTCTCGGTGCCTCCATCGGGCCAAGGGAACGGGTAGTGACGGTGGAGGAGATCTTCGAGCTGCAGCTGCCGCTGCGCGACGTAGTGGGCCTGCAATGCCGGCAGGCAAACCTGGAAGGCGAGGGTGAGATTCCGCTGCGCCGGCTGGTGAAAGAGGCCCTGCGTATGCGCCCGGACCGCCTCATCGTGGGGGAAGTCCGGGAAGCGGAGAGCCTGGACATGCTGATTGCGCTGAATGCCGGGCTGCCCGGCATGTGCACCATCCACGCCAACAGTGCCCGGGACGCCGTTACCAAGCTGTGCACGCTTCCCCTTCTGGCCGGCAGCAATATTTCCAGTGCCTTTGTGGTTCCCACGGTTGCCTCCTGCATTGACCTGGTGGTCCACTGCGCACGGACACCGTCGGGGCGGCGGGAAGTCACGGAAGTGGTTGCGCTGGGCCGCCGGGTGGAAAGCGGGGTCATCGAGACCTCGTCGGTGTTCTCGCGAACCGGCGGCGGGCAACTGGCCGTAACCGCGTCGTCCATGCCGGCTGCGGAGAAGTTCGCCCAGGCAGGGATCGATGTGGCCGCGTTACTGGAGGCCCGGGCATGAGCGCTGCTGCCGGGCTGTGCCTCGGGCTGGGGCTGCTGCTTTTGTGGCAGTCCTGCTGGAACCGTGGACAGGTTCCCGTGCGGCGGCGAACCGCGCGCGTGGAGGAACTCCTGCGCCAGGCAGGTATTGAACGGGTCAGTGCCGGAGGGCTGCTGGCCACCTGTGCGGGCACCGGAGCACTGGTGCTGGCCGGGTTCTTCGTCGTTACCCTGTCCCTGCCGATTGGCGCCTGTTTCGGTCTCTTCGGGGCCGGGCTGCCTTACACGCTGGTACGGATGCAGGCCCGGCGGAGGCGGGCTTCGCTGGCCGAGTTATGGCCCGACGTCGTTGACCACCTCCGCTCGGCGATCCGGGCCGGGTTGCCGCTTCCGGAGGCACTCATCCAGTTGGCGGACAACGGGCCCGGCGAATTGCGCGGCTACTTCCGTGCCTTCGCGGCCGATTACCGCTCCGCAGGGGATTTCGAGGATGCGCTGAACCGGCTGAAGGACGCGCTGGCTGATCCGGTCGCAGACCGTATTGTCGAGGCCCTGCGGATCACCCGTCAGGTGGGCGGCACGGATCTGGGACGGTTGCTCGGTACCCTGGCCGGTTTCCTGCGGGAGGACGCCCGCACGCGGAGCGAGCTGCTGGCGCGGCAGTCGTGGACGGTCAACGCGGCCCGTCTGGCAGTGGCGGCGCCGTGGGCCGTGCTGCTGCTGCTGGCCGCCCGGCCGGAAACAGCGGCCGCCTACAACACCGGTGCCGGGGCTGCGGTGTTGGCGGCGGGTATGGCGGTCTCGATCCTTTGCTACCGGCTGATGCTGCGGATCGGCGCCCTGCCTGAAGATGTAAGGGTGCTGCGGTGATGCCCGCCGGCCCCTTGGCCGTACTGGCCGGTGTCCTCCTGGGGTTCGGACTCCTGCTGCTGGCCGCCAGGCTGCCGGCGGCGCGGGGCACCTCCTTTGCCGAGCGGGTGGAACCGCACCTGCGCTCAGTCACGCCGGCCTCCCGCTTGCTGTCGCAGGGGGACATCACCCCTTTCGGCACCCTGGAACGTATTCTGCGGCCGGTGCTGCGGGACACGGTCCGGCGCCTGAACAGGCTTTCCCCGGCCAACGGCCCCCTGGCCGTGCGCCTGGAACAGGCCGGCGGCCAAAAGTCGGTCCTGGACTTCCGGGCGGAACAGGTTCTGTGGGCCGGGGCAGGGTTGCTGGCCGGAGCGACGGCCGGTGTGCTGCTGGCGGGGAGCGGGCGTATCGGAGCGTTTTCCGTGGTGGCGGGCACGGCAGCGTGTGCCGCTGCCGGTTTCCTGCTGCGTGATTACGTGCTGACTCAGCGGATCAAGCTCCGCAATGCCCGGATCCTGGCGGAGTTTCCGAGCCTCGCCGAAATGATGGCGCTCGCAGTGGGCGCGGGGGAGAGTGCGGTTGGTGCACTTGAACGGGTCTCTGCTGCGGCCCGGGGCGAACTGGCCGGGGAGTTCCGCAAAGTCCTCGCCCAAACCAGGTCGGGGATCCCCCTCACCGAAGCGCTGCAGGACTTTTCGAACCGGATCCGGCTGGCGCCGCTGAGCCGGTTCGCGGACGGCGTGAGCGTGGCGGTGGACCGGGGCACCCCGCTAGCCGACGTTATGCGTGCCCAGGCCCAGGATGTGCGGGACGCAGCCAAGCGCGAACTGATGGAAACGGCCGGCAAGAAAGAGATCGGCATGATGGCGCCGGTGATTTTCGGCATTCTTCCCCTGACCGTCCTGTTTGCCGTGTTCCCCGGGCTCGCGCTGCTGCGCCTGGGGCTATAGGCAGCTGGTGAGGGAAGTACAAGAGGCAGACGGATTCGAGCAAAGGACTCAACATGGCACAACGCCAGAGCAGGCACCGGGACAGCACGCGCGAACCGGTGGAAGCGTGGAAGACGGTAGTAGCCGTTGCGGCGGGATGGTGGTACCGGTTGGTGCAGCAGTTCAAGGCGGCCGCTGCTCCCGCCGACCGGGAGCGCGGAGACGTACCGGGCTGGGTGATGATCACATTGATGTCCGCCATCCTGGTCGCCGGACTCCTCGTGGTAGTCCAGCCTGCCCTGGAACGGCTCTTCGACTCCGCCATGGAACAGGTGCAGCCATAGCCCGGCAGGCAGCCCGGGAAGAGACGTCCGGAGCGCGGGAGCAGGGTTCTGCAGTGGTGGACTTCGTGATGGTGGGGGCGCTGGTAAGCCTCATGTTCATGGCGGTCATCCAGCTGGCACTGGTACTGCACGTGCGCAACACCCTTATCGACGCAGCTGCCAGCGGGGCGCGCTACGGCGCCCTCGCGGACCGTTCCACGGCCGATGGGGCAGAACGGACATCCGGGCTGATTGAAGGTGCCTTGGGCGGGGAGTATGCCGCTGACGTGAGAAGCAGCGAGACGGTGGTGGACGGTGTTCGGATGCTGGAAATCACGGTGCGGGCACCCCTGCCGGTGATCGGGTTGATCGGTCCGCAGGACGGGATAGAGGTCACCGGCCATGCGCCTTCACGCTGACCGCGGGCCGGCGCCTGCGCCAACGCCGGCGGACACCGAAGCCGGCAGCGCCGTCGTTGAATTCATCTTCCTTGGCCTGCTCCTGATGGTTCCGGTGGTCTACTTGGTGATGGCCGCGGGGCAGGTCCAAGCCGCTTCCTTTGCCGCCGTCGGCGCTGCGGACGCCGCCGCGAAGGTTTATGCCTCAGCTCCCGGGACCGCGGCGGCGGAGCAGCGTGCCGGGGATGCTGCCGAACTGGCACTCGGCGACTTCGGCCTGCCGGCGGAAGCGATGCGGATTCAGATCAGCTGCCCGGCCCAGTGCCTGCAGCCCGGCTCGACAGTCACCGTCCGCGTGCATGTGGATGTTCCGCTGCCCGGGCTGCCCTGGCCCGGCGCCTCGGCAGTGACCGTGGACTCCGAATCCACCCAGGTCGTGGAGCGCTTCGGATGAGGCATGCCGCCCGCCGGGGGAGCGGAGACGAGCTGGGACAGGTGGGAGTACTGATCATCGGGTATGCCCTGCTCACCCTGCTGACCGTCACAGTGGTGATGGCAGCGTCCTCCGTGTATATCGGACAGAAGAAGCTGCTCTCCGCCGCCGACGGAGCAGCTGTAGCGGCAGCGGACACCTTCTCGCTGGGGGAACCTTCGGCCGGAGCAGGGCCTGCAACGGTGCTGGATCCGGATGCCGTACGCGCCGCGGCCCGCAGCTACCTGACCGACACACGGGCGCACGAACGGCTCCCCGGCCTGGCCGTAGAGGAGGAAACCGGCACTGCGGACGGCCGGACCGCACACGTGGTGCTGACCGCACGGGTGCATCCGCCGGTCGTGAATTTCCTGGTGCCGGAAGGAATTACCGTCACAGCGGTCAGTGAGGCGCGGGCCCGCCTGCTGCAATGAGGAAAGGCAGCCGGCGGGCTGTCCTTCGAATCAGGACGCCCGGCGTTCGCTCTCTGCCGCAGCTTTGTCCCGGGCCGGCCCGTGGCCCCAGCCCCCGTGGTCGATGTCCAGGATCTGGCCGTCCTCGCCGTAACAGATGGTCACGGGCTCGCCGAACTGGTCGCAGTCCTCGTCAGGGCACCTGTCTTTCATGTTGCCCAGGTACTCGTTGGCAAAGTGCTGTTCCCACTCATCCACCTTGCCCATGGCCCAGGGGTCGCCCTCCTCCGCCAGGTCGTTGAGCTCATCGAGGGTGTACATGCGTCCGCGCTGCGGGTGTCCCTGCTGATCGGCCAAAACAGGCTCCTTCCGGAAGGCAAATTGTCCGTTTCTTTAATCTAGCGCGGGCTGCCGGGACAGCCCGGCGGGCGGCCCGGCGCGTCACGGATCGGCTGCAGCGGAAGTACGACGGCGGATCAGCAGCGCCGCAGGTACATGGCGTAGTCTGTAAGCACCATGGCAGAAATAGATTTTCCCGCAGAAATCCGCGCCCTCCGCTCCACCTTCGCCTCCATTGAAGAGGTCTCGGACGTGGCAAAGATCAAAGAGGACATCGAAGAGCTCAGCGAGATGGCCGGCGTTCCGGACCTCTGGGATGACCCTGCCGAAGGGCAGAAAATCACGTCCAAGCTCTCCCACCGCCAGTCCGAACTGGAACGGCTGAAGACCATCCAGTCCCGCATCGACGACCTTGAGGTCCTCGTGGAACTGGCACAGGATGAGTCCGACGCGGATTCGAAGGCCGAGGCCGCGGCGGAACTCGAATCCCTGCGCAAATCCCTGTCCCAGCTGGAAGTCGTCACGCTGCTCTCCGGCGAATACGACGCCCGCGAGGCCGTGGTGACCATCCGCTCAGGAGCCGGGGGAGTGGACGCCGCCGACTTCGCCGAAATGCTGCTGCGCATGTACCTGCGCTGGGCCGAACGCCACGGTTACCCCACACAGGTGCTGGACACTTCCTATGCCGAAGAAGCAGGACTGAAATCTGCCACCTTCGAAGTGAAGGCCCCCTACGCCTTCGGCACCCTGGTGGTGGAGGCCGGTACGCACCGGCTGGTCCGCATCAGCCCGTTCGATAACCAGGGCCGCCGGCAGACCTCCTTTGCCGCCGTCGAGGTTATTCCGCTCATCGAGGCGACAGACCACATCGACATCCCGGACAACGAGATCCGCGTGGACGTTTTCCGTTCCTCCGGCCCCGGCGGCCAGTCCGTGAATACCACCGACTCCGCGGTGCGCCTGACCCACATCCCTACCGGCACCGTGGTGTCCATGCAGAATGAAAAGTCGCAGCTGCAGAACCGTGCCGCCGCCATGCGCGTGCTCCAGTCCCGGCTGCTGCTGCTGAAGAAGGAGCAGGAGGACGCCGAGAAGAAGGCGTTCGCCGGTGACGTGAAGGCCTCCTGGGGAGACCAGATGCGTTCCTACGTGCTCAACCCGTACCAGATGGTCAAGGACCTGCGGACCGAACACGAGGTGGGCAACACCTCCGCAGTGTTCGACGGCGAGATCGACGACTTCATCGACGCCGGCATCCGCTGGCGCGCCACCGGCAGCATCCCGGCCACGAAGTAGGACCGGCCGGGGCGCAGGCGCAGAACTGAACGCGTATTCGACACGCGGTGCCCGGTTATGGCTGAACGCCTTCCAAGCTGGCTATAGTCGAGGGGCCGGTGCCCATATCCCGAACCAAGGCCCGTGTCTCCGGCTGCTCCATGGGCACTAAGTAGTCATGATTACCTTCGACAATGTCACCAAGCTCTATGACCGGAACTCCCGGCCAGCGCTCAACTCGGTCAGCCTTGACGTGGACCGCGGCGAGTTCGTCTTTTTGGTCGGTGCGTCCGGATCGGGCAAGTCCACCTTCATCCGGCTGATCATGAAGGAAGAGCACGCCACGCGGGGAACGGTGTACGTGGCAGGTGCCAACGTCGCCAAGATCCCCAGCTGGCGCGTACCGCGGCTGCGCCGCGGGATCGGCGTCGTTTTCCAGGACTTCCGCCTGCTGCCCAATAAGACCGTTTTCGCCAACGTGGCCTTCGCCATGCAGGTGATCGGCCGGAGCCGGGCCGTTATCCGCGATTCAGTCCCGGAAGTGCTCAAGACCGTGGGTCTGGAGGGCAAGGAAGACCGCATGCCGCATGAACTTTCCGGCGGCGAGCAGCAGCGCGTCGCCATTGCCCGGGCCATCGTCAACAAGCCCGGCATCCTGCTGGCGGATGAGCCCACCGGAAACCTGGACCCCGCAACGTCCCTGGGCATCATGAAGGTGCTGGACCGGGTGAACCAGAACGGCACCACCGTGGTGATGGCCACCCACGACGACGACATTGTTAATGCCATGCGCAAGCGCGTGGTGGAACTGCGCAACGGCAACATCATCCGTGACGAGCACGAGGGTATCTACCTGGGCGAGCCGGCGGCGGAAACGCGCACGGCGCCCGATGTGCCGGCGCGGCGCGAGAGCGGGGTTGCCGAATGAGGCTCGCATTTGTCCTGGGGGAAATCGGTTCCGGGCTGCGCCGCAACCTGTCCATGGTCATCTCGGTTGTCCTGGTGACCTTTGTATCGCTGACCTTCGTGGGTGCGGCCGGGCTGCTGCAGCTGCAGATCGGGCAGATGAAGGGCTACTGGTACGACCGCGTGCAGGTGGCTGTCTACCTGTGCACCGACAACGATGTCTCTGCCTCCTGCGCTTCCGGTGCCGTCACGGACGAGCAGCGCGACGCGATTGAAGCGGATCTGCGGGCCGACAAGTACGTCGAATCGGTGGAGTACGAAGACCAGGAAACGGCGCTGTCGCATTTCCGTGAGCAGTTCGCCAATTCGCCGATCGTGGACAGCATAACGGCCGATATGCTGCCCGAATCCTTCCGGGTGTCCCTGGTGGATCCCGAAAAGTACGAGGTCATCAACGAGGCTTTCTCCTCGAAACCGGGGGTTGAGTCCATCAGTGACCAGCGCGAGCTCTTCGAGAAGATGTTCACCTACCTGAACCTCGCCTCCGTGGCTGCCCTGGGTGTGGCCGCAGTCATGCTGATCTGCGCCATCCTCCTGATAGCCACCACCATCCGGCTATCGGCTTTCAGCCGCCGGCGGGAAACCGGCATCATGCGCCTGGTCGGCGCGTCCAAGGCCGTCATCCAGCTGCCCTTCGTGCTCGAAGGCGTGATCGCCGCCGTCATCGGGGCAATCCTGGCCTCCGTGGCGCTGTGGAGCACCGCCCACTACTTCATCGGTGCGCTGGCGCGGCAGTACCCCACCACCGCTTTCATCTCCTCGGAACAGGTGCTGTACCTGACACCCGTCCTACTTGTTCTCGGTGCGTTGCTGGCAGGGGTATCCTCGCTGTTGACGCTCCGCCGGTATCTGAAGGTCTAGAGTCATGAAGCAAGCAAGTGCCGGCGCCGAAGGTGCAGGATCGGAAGCCGCAGGAACATGGAGAGTCTCGTCAATGGATAATGCTGTCCCAAAGCGTCCCAGGCGTGCTCCCGCAGCGCGCGCGGCGGCGGCCGCCGCCGTTCTCCTGACCCTGACGTTTTCGGTGGCCGTCACCGGGCCCGCTGCCAACGCAGATGACTTGGATAACCGGCTGGCAGGTGTGGAGGCCGAAAAACAGAAGGTCCAGCAGACCTACGAGTACCTTGGCGAAGACATTGCCGAAACCGTGGCCAAGCTGAACATCTACCAGGGCCAGCTGCCTGCCGCCCAGCAGTCCCTGGCCGACGCCGAGGGACGCGTGGACAGCGCTGCCGGCAAGGTCAGCGCACTGAATGACCGCGTCGCCCTTGCCCAAGAGACACACAAAACCATTACCGCCCAGATCGAGAAGGACCGCGAAGACATCGCGGCCACCGAAAAGGCCATTGGACAGATCGCTTCCCAGGCCTACAAGAACGGTGGAGTTCCCTCCACACTTTCCCTGATGTTCGGCGCCAAGGGTGCCGACAGCCTGTCGGACTCCCTGGGGATGGCCGAGCAGGCGCTCAAGGGACAGAACGCTGCAGTGGAGAAGCTCTCCCAGCAGAATGCGAACAACGTCAATTCAGAGGCCCGGCTCGCAGCCGTGGCCGAAGAAATCAGCAAGCTCAAGGCACAGGCAGAAGAAGCGCTGAAGGCCGAGCAGTCGGCCCGGGACGCTGCGGCCGTCGAAAAGGAAAAGGTCGACGGCCTCATCGCTCAAACCGCGGCCATGAACGAGGAACTGGAGGCCCAGAAGCCGAAGCTCCAGGCGCAGATGGCCAACCTGGAGCAGGAAAGCGCGCAGATCAACGCCGACATTGCCGAGCGGCAGCGGGTCCTGCTGGAGGAATACCGGCAGCGCGAACAGGCACGGATTGACGCCGCCAACCGCGCGGCCGCTGCCGGGGGAGGCGGCGGTGCCCCGCAGCAGATGCCGGCGCCCAGCGCCCCCTCAGCAGCTTTCGGGCTGCGGTACCCGGTGATGAATGCACCCATCTCTTCGGGCTTCGGTTGGCGGGCGACCCCAGCCGGAACCATCGACTTCTACGGCAAGGGCGGCTACCTGCATGCGGGCACCGACTTTGCCGGCGGGTGCGGAGCCCCCATCTATGCTGCCGCGGCAGGAGAGGTGTGGCGGGCCGTTCCGTCAACCAATCAGTCGGAAATGATCGGCGCCGGTAACTACGTGGTGCTGAACCACGGCGTGGTGGGCGGCCACGTCCTGGCCACGAATTACTACCACATGACCCAGTACGTTGTTGCCCAGGGCCAGTGGGTCAACGCCGGCCAGCTGATCGGCTACATCGGCCAGACCGGAAACGCCCAGGGTTGCCACCTGCACTTCGAGACCATCCTGAACGGTAACCCCGTTGACCCCATGACCCTGCTGTAGGCCTACAATGGAACTTTCGTTTCAACCTACTAAGGAGTTGCCCCGTGCCTAAGGAAAGTGGCCGGAAGGTAGTGGCCACCAATCGCAAGGCCAGGCATGACTACGAAATCCTCGATACCTACGAGGCCGGAATGGTATTGATGGGCACCGAGGTCAAGTCGCTGCGCGAGGGCAGGGCCTCGCTGGTGGACGGATTTGCCACCTTCTACAACGGCGAACTGTGGCTCGAAGCCGCCTACATTCCGGAGTACCTCAACGGCAGCTGGACGAACCATTCAGCGCGCCGCCGCCGTAAGCTCCTGCTGCACCGGGAGCAGCTGGAAAAGATCATGCGCAAGACCAGCGAATCGGGTTTCACCATTGTGCCGCTGCAGCTGTATTTCCTGGACGGACGGGCAAAAGTCGAAATCGCCGTCGCCCGCGGCAAGCGCGAGTACGACAAGCGCCAGACCCTGCGGGAAAAGCAGGACAACCGCGAGGCCCTGCGCGCCATGCGGGACAAGAACCGCGGCGCATGAGCGGCACGTTCTGGGAAGCACAGGAAGAAACCGCTGAGGAAGCATCGGCCCGCAAGCCGGTTTGGGCCTGGGCGGTTGCCGTCATTGACCTTCTGATCGTGCTGGCCATTGTGCCGGTGGTCATCCTGGTAGTGGTGCCGTTCTTCGCGGTCTATTACCTCTATCTGGCGCACCTTCTGGTATGGGCGGCGCCGGCGCTGGTCCTGGCCAACGTGGCGCTGTTCCTCTGGGCCTTCCGCCGCAAGGCTGCAGGCATGACGGCGCTGAGCATCCTGTCCGTGTTTTTCGTGGCGCTCTCCTGGGTCCTGCTGATCGTCTGGCGGGCGCCCGTGGTGGTCTTCGGCATCACCTTCTGAGCGCCGCCGGTGCCGCATGCGCTACAATAGGTGTTCCGGCTTCGGCCGGATTGGCAACTCAATAAGGGGATGACCGGTTTCGACGATGTTTTGTTGAGACAGGGGAAGCGGGCCGAGGATACAGGGTTATCTCGTTAACGATCTCTGTAAACCAATAAGTGCCGAATCAAAGCGCACTGACTTCGCTCTTGCTGCCTAAGCAGTAAGGCATAGTCCGTCAGCCCGGGGATGCTCTCGCCCCGGTGCCTGGCGTCATTTAGAGGGCCACTGCTGAACACCTTCGCCGTTGGGGTGTTCGGGACTTTTAGACGGCTGGGTCCGGATCAGCCACTTGTCTGCGTGATGGCTGGGACCGAGAAAATCCGCTGCAGGCTGCGCCCGGAGAAGCCCTGACAAAGCGACATCGGACGGGGGTTCGATTCCCCCCATCTCCACTGAAGGTCCCAATGGGCAGAAATGCTGCACTGGGAGTTGCCTCAGAGCGGGAAGCGTCTCCGGACGCTTCCCGCTCTGTGTTTAAGGGTTTACGCGCTGCCTTGGGGAGTCATTTCTCACACCCGAGGGGTTTAGCCTGCCGACGGGCTTTTTCCAGCCGGGCAAGCGGGGCTGCATTGGTAAACTTGCACTAACGCACTACCCGCGCCGGCAGGACCCGGGGCGGGCGATATAACCGGTCGGAAGACCTTGTAGGAGACGCACCACCTTATGCAAAGCCCGGCAGTTGAATCCCAGCATGATGACCTTTGGAACCGACGGTACGACCCCAATGTTGCGGACGTGAACCAGCTTTGCGACTCGCTGGCCGAGATGAAGCCCGGCAGCCAGGTCCCGTACATCGACCCCATGCACGATATCGGCGAGTGCCGCATCGTCAGCCTCTTCTCCAACATCGGCGAAGCCCATGAGTCCGGTTTCATTACGGCCGGCGATAATGAGGCCATGGCCAGGCTGCTGGGCGTCCACTGGCAGGCCGGGCTGCGTCCCGAGTTCGTGATGCCGTGGAATACCTACCCCTGGCACGTGCCCGGTGAGCCTAACGGCAAGCTGACCAAGGAACAGGTGCAGGAAGGGTTGCGGCCGCTTCTGCGCTTCCTGGCCCTGGTACCGCGGGCATCGGTGATCGTAGCGCACGGTACCGAAGCCCAGCGGCTGGCGGCAACGTTCCTCAAAACCGAAAACCGCATGATCTACCGCCGCAGCATCAAGGTTTACAAGGCCCGTTCACTTTCCGGACGCTCGTTCGGCGCCACGGCTGAGCGGCAGCAGGAGGCCCTGGATGACATGCGGGCAGCGTACACCGATGCGATGGCCAGAACGGGCCTGAGCGCTTCCCGCTAGGCCCCTTCGCCCCGGGGCTGCTCCACGGGCGAGTCGACGACGCCGATGAACCGGGAGCCCACGCCCTCGTATTCGCTGCGTACGGCGCCCGGGGCCAGTTCAGGCAGTTCCCGGACGCTGTGGTCGAAGCAGGCCAGGAACGTAAATTCCGGCCACCATTTCTTGGGCCGTGCCGTTTCCGTGTACCCGCAGACCGTGCACGTCAGCGTTACCCAGACCGGCCGTTTTCCCGTGCGGTTGGCGCGGGACTGCACCAGCCATCCCGGCGGGTTGGCCTGCAGCTGCGCCAGTTCGGAGTCGCTGAGACGTGCCGGAATGCCGTGGCGCGTCGCCATTTCCAGTGGAATATCGAGGATCTGTGCGGCCTGGCGTCGTGTAGTCATCGGTTAAACGATACGCGGAAAAAACGTGCGGGGCCGTCCCGGGGATGCTGTCAGTCCCCGGAAACGGCCCCGCTTCGCTGTAATGAGGTGCTACGCGGCCAGGCCCTCTTCGTCCTCCCGTGCGCGGGCAAGCTCATCGGCAAGCCGCGTGCGGCGGACGCTCCACAGGTGGGTCAGCGCCAGCAGGCCGGCGCCGGCGGCGAGCCAGATGGCCAGTTTCAGCAGGTCGGTGCCAAAGGCCTGCCCGGGGAAGTACACGAGGCCCTGCGCCGCATGCAGCCAGGCCGCCCCGTTCCAGAATGACCCGAGGGCAGCGAAGAACGGGGGGACCGTCTCAAAGGTGAAGATGCCCCCGGAACTGGTGAAGTTGAGCATCACGAACAACAGGGTCAGCGTGGGGGTGGTCCACTTCCGCAGCATCGGGTACATTGCGACGCCGAGAAGGGTGATTGTGGCCACGTAAAGCCAGGTCAACAGCCAGATCCCCCAGTGGCTGTGCTCGATGACGCCGTAAACGGGTCCGGCAATGATGACGCCCATCGCGGCGATCACTGCGGAGGACGCCAGGGCAACCGCAGCCCGCCACAGGACGCTGATGCGGCCTGCGACGGCGGAGATCGCCACGGCGCTGGAGTAGCCGCCCACGCTCATGGCCACGAGCAGGAAGAACAGTCCCTGCGAGGTGGGATCGTGTTCGTTGGTGGGTACGACATCCACCACCTGAAGCGGTTTTTCCGACTCGTAGGCAAGGGGAAGGAAGATCTTCTTGGCTACTTCTGCCGTGGTGGCGGAACCGGCCGTGGAGACGTACAGAGTGGCGTCGTCCGATCCGGTTTCGTAGGCCACGGAGATATCGCGGTCGGTAATCAGGCGCCGCGCTTCCCCGGCATCGGGAACCGTGCGTACGTCCAGCTTGTCGGGTGCCGAGTCGTTCAACCGCTGGGCGAAGACCTCTGCCTGCGCGCCGGTTCCCACCACGGCGACGGCGAGATGGCGGGGCTCCGGTTCGTGGAAGGCGCCGAGGTAGGCCAGCCCCATTCCCGCCGCAAGGAAGAACGGGATCAGGATGTGGGCTCCCAGTGAGCGCCAGAAACCGGCGTCGGGGACCGACCCGCGGCGTCCATACTGGGCCCGGCGCTCCGTATGGCGGGCCGCGGGTGGTGCGACGTGTGCATCGGGTGCGGGTGCGGGTGATGCAGCGGCGCCGGGGCCTGTTGCCGGCACCGTTTCTGCCAGCACGAGTTCGGTGGAGCGGGGGGAGCCGTCGGATAGATCGGGGCCGGAATGGGGGTCGGACATGGAACCTCTCGAAGCAGAAGAAGCGCAGCGGAGCACCGCCGCAGTGTTGCGTTATGCAACTTTGGTGAACACACCATTGTTGCATAATGCAACAACCAGCGCCCGCCGGGAGGATTAGGTGCCGGGAGGGTAGGTTGGATACGTGGTGAAAAAGCAGGAAACCCAAGATGATCCAGTCGACAGCGTCTACGACGAGATCGAAGCGATCTACCGCCGGGCGCTGGCCCGCTCACGGCGGATCAATGCGCCCCTAACCCAGGTGGAACATTCGCTGCTGTCCTTCATTGGTGCCCACCCCGGCTGCCGGGCCACTGACATCGCGTCCGCGTTTTCCCTGAACCGTTCCACGGTCTCCCGGCAGCTCCACGCGCTGGCGGACCTGTCGCTCGTCACTGCCGGGGAGGAAGAACAGGGGCAGGGGCGCCGCGGCCGGATGCTGTACGTGACTGATGAAGGGCTCCGGCGCCTGGAGACGTCCCTCTCCGTCCAGCGCAGCGCAGTGAAGTCCCGGCTCCGGGGCTGGAGCCAGGCGGAACTGCAGGATTTCCTGGCGGCCCTCAAGAGGTTTAACGAGGAACCCGGAAACTCATGACAGGGGAACGGGACGGCAGCCGTGGCTGCCGTCCCGTTCCGGCCGCGCGGTAGGCGCGCGCTGCCTTGCCCGCTATGCGGGGGTTGCCTCGGAGAATGCCGCCCGGAGGTTTTCTTCCTCGTCCTTCGAGAGATTCGTGTAGATCAGCTTCATGCCCTCATAGCCCTTGAAGGCGTCCGCTACGCGGTCTTCAACGGCGTCGGAGGAAAGAACGAACAGCGCCGACGTTCCGGGAGTAACTTCCTGGCGGATCCGGGCAATAAAGTCATCACTGATGCCCACGTCCACCATGGACGCGGACAGTGCGCCCACGGCCGCGCCCACCGCGGCGCCGATCAGCGGCACAAAGAAAATCAGGCCGAACAGCAGTCCCCAGAACCCTCCACCCAGGGCGCCGGCTCCGACCAAGTTGTGTTCCTGGATGGTCTTCGGCTTCTTTTTGTCCCGGGGCCACGTGACGATTGCTTCATCCTGCACGTTGATCAGCCCCTGGGACTGCAGGCTTGCAAGGGTGTCCGTGGCGCGTTCCGCGGCCCCGGAATCGGAGAATTTCCAAACGGTAAGTGTTGCCATGGCAGTTACTCCAAACGTTTGAGTTGTGAGGAAGCGCCCGCGCGGGACCCCTCTGCAGCGCCAACGTTAGTGTCGTGCCGGTGCCCGTTCAAGCGAAAAGGCCGTCCCCCGCCCAGCCGGCCCCGTAACGTCCGGCAGCCCTGTGCTGGCCGGATACCGGGACGTAAAATGCTGGGACACTGTGAAAGGACGGACGTCCATGGAGAATCCCAACCGTCCTGCCTGGTGGGCAAACGCCGTCGTCTACCAGATCTATCCACGCAGCTTTGCCGACTCCACCGGGGATGGGGTCGGTGACATCGGCGGCATCATCGAGCACCTTGACCACCTCGTAGACCTTGGTATCGACGTGGTCTGGCTGTCACCGGTCCACCAGTCCCCGCAGTACGACAACGGGTACGACATCAGCGACTACCGCCGGATCGACGAGCTCTTCGGCACCAATGAACAGTTTGAGGAACTGCTCGGCGGGCTGCACGACCGGGGGATAAAACTGGTCATGGATCTCGTGGTCAACCACACCTCCAGCGAGTATCCCGGATTCGTGGACTCCCGGTCTTCCCGCAGCTCCCGGAAACGGGACCGGTACTGGTGGCGGGATGCGCGGCCGGGCTTCGAGCCCGGGGAGCCCGGCGCAGAACCGAACAACTGGCGGTCCCTCTTCGGCGGGTCCGCCTGGACCTACGACCAGCTCACCCGCCAGTACTACCTGCACTTGTTCGCGCCCCAGCAGCCGGACCTGAACTGGGAACATTCCCGGGTACGGGAGAAGGTCTACGAAATGATGAACTGGTGGCTGGACAAAGGGGTGGACGGCTTCCGCATGGACGTCATCAACTTCATTTCCAAGGACCCCGCGCTGCCGGACGGGGTAGTGACGGAACCCTCCGGGGTGTGGGGCGACGGCAGCCCCTACTACGTCAACGGGCCGCGCATCCACGAGTACCTGCAGGAGATGCACCGGCGGGTCTTTAGCGAGCGTGACGGGGAGTACCTGACGGTGGGGGAGACCCCCGGGGCCACGGTGGACCAGGCCCGGCTGTACACGGACCGCCGCCGGCACGAACTGGACATGGTTTTCCAGTTCGAACACGTGAGCCTGGACCAGGGCCCGGGCGGGAAGTTCGACTACCGCCCCCTGTCCCTGGCGGACCTGAAAACCAGTTGGAACCGGTGGCAGCGAGGCCTGGCGGAAACGGGCTGGAACAGCCTCTACCTGAGCAACCACGACCAGCCGCGCGTCGTCTCCCGCTTCGGCGACGAAGCCCGGTACCGGTATGAATCGGCCACCATGTGGGCCACCCTGCTGCATTTGCAGCGGGGTACGCCCTACGTCTTCCAGGGCGAAGAGATCGGCATGACCAGTGCCGGGTTCACCTCGATAGATCAGTACCGGGACGTGGAATCGCTGAACTACTATGCCGAGGCGCTGGAGCAGGGCATGGACCGGCAGGCGGCGCTGGAAGCCCTGCGGCGGATGAGCCGGGACAACGCTCGGACCCCCATGCAGTGGACCGGTGGACCGAATGCGGGGTTCGGCGCAACCACGCCGTGGATTCCGCTGGGCGCCAGCTATCCCGCGGTCAGCGTGGAAGCGGACCGGGCGGCGGAGAAGTCGGTTTTCCGGTATTACCAGCGGCTGATTCAGCTCCGGCATGAGTCGGCCCTGGTGTCGCTGGGTGATTTCCGCATGCTGGACCCCGAGCACCCGACACTGTTCGCGTATAAGCGTACGCGGGGGGACCAGGCCCTGCTGGTCCTGGGAAATGTATCCGGCGATGAGCTCGGCATACCGTCCAACGCCGAAACCGGAACACTGGTGCTGGGTAATTACGGCGACGTCGGTGATCACCACCTGCTGCGCCCATGGGAGGCGCGGGTGCTGGATATTTCAACGTACCCGGGCGGCTGAGGAGTGCCTACTCGGCCGTCAGCGTTTCGGCGTAGAGGTCCGCAAGGGCGGTAAAGCCGCCTGAGTGCACGGCGGCCCGCTGCCGCTCCGCGCCGGTGCCGGCGGCAAGGAGCCTGGCAATTCCTGCCAGTGCAAAGTCCCGGTCTCCGCTCGCGTCCAAGGCCGGTGACACGTAGTCCAGCAGCGCGGCCAGATGGTCGGCGGCCGGGATGCTGCCGCCGTGATTGGCCAACAGGTTTCCGCCCAGGCCGAACCGTGCAGCCTGCCACAGGCCCACGTCGAGCAGCTCGGGATCGGGAACAGCGGCAGCGTCCCCCTCGTTTGCGGCTGAGGCAAGGGTTGCCACCAGCGCCCGGACCAGCACTGCCAGCAGCACGGAGTCCCGTGCCTGCAGTTGTGCGTCGGCAATCCGGACCTCCACGGTGGGAAAGTGCTCCGAGAGCCGGGCTGCCCAGCCCACGTGGCCGGCGTCGGGTACGACGTCGGTGGCCAGGAGCCCGGCGAGGCGTCGGGCGTAGTCTTCGGCGTCCTTGAAGAGCGGCGGGCAGCCCTGTACGGACCAGCGGCGGTAGTGGACCATCCGCCAGCTGGCGAAGCTGGTGTCCCCGCCGCGCCAGTACGGCGAATTGGCACTCAGGGCGCCCAGCAGGGCCAGCCACGGACGCAGCCCGTTCAGGACCCGCACCCCGCTCTCGCGCGAGTCGATGCCGACGTGGACATGGGTGCCGTTCACGTATTGCTCATTGGCTACCGCCCCGGCCAGGATTCCCATGCTCTGGTACCGTTCGGAGTCATTAAAGACGGCGGCAGTTGAGGGCATCAGGGGAGCTGTACCGGTGGCGGCAACCGCGGCTCCTGCGGCAGCGGCCGCCGCCGCCAGCCCCGTACGGAAGCCAAGCAGTGCCTCCATTGCCTCGTGCCGGTCCGTGCAGACCCGGGTGGAGCTCTCCACCTGTGCGTCCAGGAGCTCGGCGGAGCTGGTGAAGTTGTCCGCAGCGCCGGAGGCCAGCGCCTGGGCCAGTCCCGGGACCTGGGTGGGCAGTCCCGTGCGGGGATCGGTGAGGAGGAATTCTTCCTCGATCCCGAAGGTTAGGGCCATGTGCTCATCTCCCTGATACGCCGGGGTTTTCGGATGCGCCGGTGTTTGCCAATTCGCCGGGGTTTCCCAATTCTAGGGACGGCGGCGCACGGAAGCACACGGTTCACGCAGGAGGCCGTTGGCCGGGCCGAAGCGGGCGGCCCGGCGCCGCCGGACGCCGGACTGTTCAGGCTGCCCGGACCGCCCGCCAGGTGAGAGTGAGATAGGGCAGGTCCAGGACTTCCCCGGGATGGTGGCCGAGGTGTTCGTACAGGTACCAGGTGAGGTTGGCATGCAGCTTTTCGCGTGCAGCGGTATCTGCGGAGAGGTAGAAGGCGCGGGACTTGGCCAGCTCAAACAGGTCTTCGGGCGTCATCTGCTGCGCCCACGGAACGGTCGAGGAGGATTCCAGGATGAATTCCGGGCCCAGCTCCGGGCGGAATCCAGGGCGCAGTACATCTCCGGCGTGGATGATGCGCGAATAGCGGTGCACCCACGGCACACTGACGTCCAACTGGTTCCAGACCAAGCCCAGGATCCCGTGCGGGCGCAGCACCCGGGAGAACTCGCGGCTGGCCGCTCCCGGATCGCACCAGTGCCAGGCCTGGGCGACCGTGACCGCATCCGCAGACCGGTCGGGCAGGCCCGTGTCTTCCGCGGTGCCGACGCTGACCGGAACCTGCGGGAGTGAGCGGGAGAGCTGTGCCAGCATGTCCGCGGACGGGTCCACGGCGTGCACGGACAGGCCGGCAGCCTGCAGGACGCGGGTGTATTTCCCGGTGCCCGCGCCGACGTCCGCCACGTCCCGGACCGGCGGGAAGCCGGGGCGGGAAACCACCCAGTCCACGGCCTCGGCGGGGTATCCGGGCCGGATGCGGTCATAGTGCTCCCCGCCGGCCTGATAGCTGTCAGCCAGCTGGCGGCGCCGGAGCGCTTCCAGCCGGGGCCCGGAAGTACCCACTGTTAGAGCAGATCGTCCAAGTCGGGGTTCAGTCGCTGCAGCACTTCGCTGTGCAGCGTCCCGTTGGTGGCCAGCGCATTGCCGCCGAACGGGCCGTCCTCGCCCTCCAGCGAGGAGAACCGGCCGCCGGCCTCGGTGACGATAGGTACCAGTGCCGCCATGTCGTAGAGGTTCAGTTCCGGCTCGCAGGCGATGTCGACGGCGCCTTCGGCGACCATGCAGTAGGACCAGAAGTCGCCGTATGCACGGGTGCGCCAGACGGATTCAGTCAGGTCCAGGAATTCTTCCAGGTTGCCGCGGTCCTTCCAGCCGCCCAGGCTGGAGTAGGACAGTGAGGCGTCGGAGAGCCGGGAAACGTTGGAGACCTGCAACCGGGTGGCAGAGGCCAGCGAACGGCCCATGTAGGCGCCCGTGCCGGTGGCGGCCCACCAGCGCTTGCCCAGCGCCGGAGCGCTGACGACGCCGAGGACGGGCACGCCGTCGTCCACCAGGGAAATGAGGGTGGCCCATACGGGGACGCCGCGGATGAAGTTCTTGGTGCCGTCGATCGGGTCGATGATCCACCGGCGCGGACCGGAGCCGCTGGAGCCGAACTCCTCGCCCAGCACCGCGTCCCGGGGACGGGCACGCGAAAGCTGCCCGCGGATGGCATCTTCTGCAGCCTTGTCGGCGTCGGTGACCGGCGTGAAGTCGGGCTTGGTCTCGATTTTCAAGTCCAGGGCCCGGAAGCGCGACATGGTCTGGTCATCCACGGAATCGGCCATCACATGGGCCAGGCGCAGGTCATCGTTGTAGTTTTGAACGAACGGCATACTGTTCAACTTATCCTTATTCGGCGGCCGCTGCCCGGCATTACGCCCGTAAAGCAGGCGGTGTCCCGGCAACCGGCCGGGCTACTGCTCACCCAGCTCCTTGGCGGAGGACTTGTTTTCGGTACGCGTTCCGGTACCCAGCAGCCGGCGCAGCGACGCCAGGCGGGCCGGTCCGGCCGGACCGGCCTGGCCCTGCTCAACGTACGGATCCAGTCCGCAGCCGACGGCGGCCGAATCGTGCCGGCAGCCGCGTTCGCAAGCCGCGGTTCCCGGCTCGAGGTCGGGGAAGGCCTGCAGGATCCGGTCCGGGTCAACGTGCGCCAGGCCGAAGGAGCGGATTCCGGGGGTGTCGATGATCCAGCTGCCCGCGGGGGAGTTGCTCAGCCGCAGCGCCAGCGCTGACGACGAGGTGTGCCGCCCGCGGCCGGTCACCGCGTTGACGCCGCCGGTGGCCCGTGCTGAGCCGGTCAGGGCGTTGACCAGTGTGGACTTGCCGACACCGGAGGGACCCACCAGCACGCTCACGTTGCCTTCCAGGACCCCGTGCAGCGCTTCGACGGCCGTGCCCTGGAGCCTGGCGGAGAGGCCGTCGTCGGAACGCGCGTCGATGCCGGAGGCATCAGCGGCGGCGGTGCGGCTGATGATGACTTCCAGGTCCAGGTGCTCGTAGTTGGCCAGCAGTTCCGCCGGGTCCTTGATATCGGCCTTGGTGATGCACAGGACCGGGGAGATGCCGGCGTCGTACGCCGCCACCAGGGCACGGTCAATGAACCCGGTGCGCGGTTCCGGGTTCGCGGCCGCCACCACGATCACCAGCTGGTCGGCATTGGCCACCACTACGCGTTCCACCGGGTCGGTGTCGTCGGCGCTGCGCCGCAGGACGGTGGCGCGTTCCTCCACCCGGACCAGCCGCGCCAGGGTATCCGGGGCACCGGACACATCGCCCACCAGTGCCACCCGGTCTCCGGCGACCACGGGAGTGCGTCTCAGTTCGCGGGCGCGGGCGGCAATGACCGTTCGTTCATCTGCTGTGTCTTCGTTCATGACGGCCGTGTACCGTCCGCGGTCCACGGTGATGATCCGGCCGATGACGGCGTCGTCATGGGCGGGACGGTCCTTGGTGCGCGGGCGTGAACCCTTTTTGTTGGGCCGGACGCGTACGTCGGATTCGTCCCAGCCGCTGGTGCTTCGCGCCATGGTTATGCCACCGCCGTTTGGGTCAGCTGCTGCCACAGCTCGGGAAATTGGGGGAGGGTTTTGGCGGTGGTGCCGATGTCCTGCACCTCGACGCCGCGGACGGCCAGGCCGATCAGTGCCCCGGCCGTGGCCATCCGGTGGTCCGCATACGTGTTCCAGGTGCCGCCGTGCAGCGCGGCCGGGCGGATCAGCAGCCCGTCTGGTGTTTCTTCGGCGTCGCCGCCGAGCCGGTTGATTTCCGTGACCAGGGCGGCCAGCCGGTCGGTTTCATGGCCGCGCAGGTGCGCGATCCCGGTAAGGACGGACGGAGAGTCGGCAAGCGCACACAGCGCCGCGACAGTGGGGGCAAGTTCGCTGGTGCCGGCCAGCTCCGCGCCGGAGATCCGGCCGCTGCCAGTGACGGTCAGGGTGCCGTCCGCGAGGTGGACCTCAGCGCCGAGTGCGGGCAGGATGCTGCGCCATTTGTCGCCCACCTGGGTGGTTTCGGCGGGCCAACCGGTAATGCGGACGGTGCCGCTGGTGACGAGGGCAGCGCCGAGGAATGGGCCGGCGTTGGAAAGGTCCGGTTCAATGGCTGTGTCGAACGCGGCGATGGGGCCCGGCGCTACCTGCCACTCATTGGGAACGGAATCGTCCACCTGTACGCCCACGCTGCGCAGCACATGCACGGTCATGGCGACGTGGTCCGGGCTGGGCAGGGCCGGACCGCGGTGGACCAGGTGCAGGCCGTTCTCGAAGCGGGGGGCGGCCAGCAGCAGGGCGGATACGAACTGTGAGGATGCGCTTGCGTCGATCACCAGCCGGCCGCCGGAGGGGGCACCGGACCCGGTGAGCGTAAAAGGGAGGGTCCCGCGGCCGCCGTCGTCCACCTGCAGCCCAAGTCCGCGCAGCGCATCGATAACAGCGGACATGGGGCGTACCCGCGCGTGCGGATCGCCGTCGAATACGGTGCTGCCGGGCACGAGGGCAGCCAGCGGCGGGACAAAACGCATCACGGTGCCGGCCAGCCCGCAGTCCACCCGCCGCGGACCGGCCGCGGCGGGGAGGACAGCGGGCAGGGGATCAACCAGCAGATCGGGCCCGAACGCGCCGCTGCCCTCGACTTCAGTGACAACGGCGCCAAGCGCCCTGAGGGCGGAAACCATCAGCTCCGAATCCCGGGAATGCAGGGGCGCCCGTAGCCTGGACCTGCCGTCCGCGAGGGCGGCAAGGACCAGGTAGCGGTTGGTCAGCGACTTCGACCCCGGAACGGAGACAGTTGCCTCCACGGGCGAGGCAGTGAAGGGCGCGGGCCAGGGTGCCGGCAACCCGGCGTTCGGAGCAGTCATTGGTGCTAGGAACCCACGATGTCCGACGCAGCGTTGGACACGGCCTTGAGCTGCTTGCCGGTGGTCTTCTTGACCGCCTTCGCAGCGGCACGGCCCTTGCGGCCCGTGTCGGCGGCCAGGTGGTTGGCACGCCAAGCCAGTCCCGGACGGCCGTTCGTGTCCACAGCGGAGAGCAGGACGCCGCCGATCAGGGAGAGGTTCTTGAGCAGCTGGTTGCGCCGCTCCTTGCGCTCGGCAGCGGTGGAAGCCTCTGCGTTGCGGTACTCCACCACCGAGTTCAGAGCGGTGGTGCCGGCGAGCAGCAGGGACGCCAGGCGGGCAAACTTGCCCATGCCCAGCAGGGAGGCAGCAGCTACCTGGGTGTACCCGGCAACCCGGGCCACCAGCACGGGGTTGGAAGCGGCCCCCGCAGCAGCCGGTACGGTTTTGCCGATGAGGTTAAGGGTGGGGGTGAGCTGTTCGGCGGTCTGGTCAACATTGCGAAGGCGCTCCACGCCCACGGCAACAAAACCGGTGGCGAGCAGCGGGCGTGCAATCAAACGGACTAACGACATAAGTGCCTCCTGGCGAATCCACAAGTTACGCGAAAAACAACATTTGGTGCTGCCTCCACCTTAGTCCGGCTCCGTGCGGCTTTGGCACAATCCGGGCCTCCGGCGGGAATAGGGGGACCGGCGCCGTCGTTGGGACCAGTATCAGGATGTGCTTTCAACTGTTGAGGAGACGCCATAGTGCCAGCTGCCACGCTGACCGCAGTGCAGACTGCGCCGGAGCCGAAGCTACGCGTACGGGTGCCCGCCCGCACCGTAGACTGGGAGGTGATGAGAACTGATGCGCCGGAAGGCAGCCCCCACGTGGAAAACTTCGAACTTGACGTTGCCACCGAATCGGACGAGGCACGCAAGCTGCGCTTTGAGCAGGATGCCATGCAGTACGTGGACCAGCTCTATTCAGCAGCCATGCGGATGGCACGGAACCCCTCTGACGCGGAAGACCTGGTGCAGGAGGCCTACACAAAGGCGTTCTCCGCCTTTCACCAGTACCGGCCGGGAACCAACCTCAAGGCCTGGCTGTACCGCATCCTGACCAACACCTACATCAATCTCTACCGGAAGCGGCAGCGGGAACCCCTGCAGGCCAATTCCGAGGGCGTTGAGGACTGGCAGCTGGCCCGCGCAGCTGAGCACAGCTCCACGGGGTTGCGCTCCGCAGAAGCCGTGGCGCTGGACCATCTGCCCGACTCCGACGTCAAGGATGCCCTGCAGTCCATTCCGGAGGAGTTCCGGCTTGCCGTGTACTTCTCCGATGTGGAGGGTTTCGCGTACAAGGAAATCTCAGAAATCATGAACACGCCGATCGGCACCGTGATGTCCCGCCTGCACCGCGGGCGCAAGATGCTTCGCGAACTCCTGGCGGAGTATGCCCGCGACCGCGGCATCAAGGGCAAAGTGCCCGCAGCCGAAACCGGCGCATCAACCAAGAAACAGGGGAATGAGCTATGAGCGATTGCCAGAGCCTGGGCGATTGCGAAGACGCCCGCATCGAACGGCTGTACGAGTACTTGGACGGCGCGCTGTCCCACAAGGACCTCGTGGAAATCAAGGAACACCTTGACGGCTGTCCCGAGTGCGCGCAGGAACACGACCTGGAATGCGTCATCCGCTCCGTGGTGAAGCGTTCATGCACCGAAGCGGCTCCCGAGACGCTGAAGGCAAGCATCCTCAGCCGCATCAGCCAGATCCAGACAGCGGACCACTAAGACCGCCGCAGGCATGGAAAACCCCCGGTACCTGCTGGTACCGGGGGTTTTCTGTGCCTGGCCAAAAATGGCCACGCGGCTCACCATTCTTGCTTAGGTGTTGGGACGCTTACCGTGGTTAGCGCCGCCGCGCTTACGGTCACGACGCTTGCGTGCACGCTTGCTCATAGCTGCCTCCTTTGATTCCGAAAAGTTCTGCCCTCCAGTGTCCCACATGCCCCGCGTGCACGCCTAAACGGTCCTGTGCCCGGCACCACCCCTAGGATTGGGGTCACGAAGAGCCGCAAAACGAACAAGGGAGTTTCCAGATGCGAGCCGTATACGCACAAACCCAATCCGCCGGCGATCCGATCAGCGGCCTGCGGGTGGGGGAGCTCGAGCCGCCGCAGCCGCCGGAAGGTTTCCGGCGCGTACGGGTCAAGGCCTCTGCGCTGAACCACCACGACCTCTGGTCCCTGCAGGGGGTGGGCCTGCCGGACGAGCGCCTGCCCATGGTCCTGGGCTGTGACGCCGCCGGCATCGACGACGACGGCAACGAGGTTATTGTCCACGCCGTTGTGTCCTCCCCGGGCTGGGAAGGGGATGAAACCCTGGATCCGCGGCGGAGCCTGCTTTCGGAGAAACACCCCGGCGCCATGGCCGATGAAGTGTGGGTTCCCGAACGCAACCTGGTGCCGAAGCCGGCCGGGCTGAGCTTCGAGGAGGCGGCCTGCCTACCCACCGCCTGGCTGACGGCATACCGGATGCTCTTCGCGGTCAACCCTGCGGCGCCGGGATCCACTGTCCTGGTCCAGGGCGCCGGCGGGGGAGTGGCGACGGCCCTGATCAGCATGGCTTCCGCTGCGGGGTACCGGGTATGGGCCGTCAGCCGGAGCGAAGCCAAGCGGGAGCACGCCCTGCGGTTGGGCGCGGAACAGGTGTTCGACGCCGGTGCCCGGCTGCCGGAGCGGGTGGACACGGTTTTCGATTCGGTGGGCGAGGCCACCTGGGCCCATTCGCTGAAGTCGTTGAAGCCCGGCGGTGCCCTGGTGACCTGCGGGGCCACCAGCGGACCCAACCCGCCGGCGGACCTGAACCGCGTGTTTTTCCTGCAGCTGAAGGTCCTCGGATCCACTATGGGGACCCGTGCCGAGCTGCAGCGCCTGGTGGCGTTCCTGCTGGCCACCGGAGTGCGCCCGGAGATCGACTCCGTGCTGCCGCTGGAGGAAGCGGAAAAGGGCTTCCGGAAAATGCAGGACGGCGACGTCGTGGGGAAGATCGTCTTCCGCCACTGACGCCGCCGCCGGTCCGGGCCGTACCCGGGGCAGCTCCTGTCCGGGAGCTGCCGCCTGGTGCTGTTCCTACTCGGTGCCGCCGGCGGAGAGCAGGGCGTTGCGCTGCTCCCGCCGGTAGGCCTGTTCTGCCGGATCCGGGACCGGGGCAGCTGCCAGCAGCCGCCGGGTGTAGGGATCCTGCGGGTACTTCAGCACCTGCTCCGTGGAGCCCTGTTCCACCATCCGGCCCTTGTTCAGCACGGCAATGTGGCTGGCCAGGATTTCCACCACGGCCAGGTCGTGGCTGACAAACAGGCACGCAAAGCCGTACTCGCGCTGCAGGTCCTGCAGCAGCGCCAGCACCCGGGCCTGGACGGAGACGTCCAGCGCCGACGTCGGTTCATCCGCCACCAGCAGCGACGGCCGCAGCGACAGTGCCCGGGCAATACCCACGCGCTGGCGCTGGCCGCCGGAAAGCTCGTGCGGGTAGCGGTTCCGGAAGCTCTTGGGCAGCTGCACGTCATCCAGCAGGTTCTCCACGCGCTTGTCCAGGTCTGCCTTGGACAGCTTCTCATGCAGGAACAGCGGCTCGCCGATGCTTTCGCCGATGGACATGCGCGGGTTCAGCGACGCCGCCGGGTCCTGGAAAACGATGGCGAACTTCCGCCGCAGCGGACGCATCTTCTTGGGCGAAAGCCCGGCAATATCGGTCCCGTTGATCCGCACGCTGCCTTCGGCCACGGGCAGCAGCCCGGTCACGGCGCGTCCAATGGTGGACTTGCCGGATCCGGACTCGCCTACCAGGCCCATGACCTCGCCGGGCATGATGGTGAACGATACATCGGACACGGCACGGAACGCCGGCTGGCGGAACCGGCCCGGGTATTCGATGGCGACGTTCTCCAACTGCAGCGCCGGGGTCTGCGACGATGTCGGGTCGGTCACCTCGTTGGATTCAACCATCACCTGGCGGGGTGCCTCGGTGATTTGCAGGGAACCGTCGTCCTCCACCTCCACCGCGGCGAGCACGCCGCCGACCTTTGAGCCCAGGTGCGGCACGGCGTCGAGCAGGGACCTGGTGTAGTCCTGCTGCGGGGCACCGAAGAGGTCCGCGACAGAGGCCGCTTCCACGATCCGGCCGTTCTGCATCACCACCACGTTGTCCGCCAGGTCGGCCACCACGCCCATGTCGTGGGTGATCAACAGGATGGCACTGTTCAGGCGTTTGTTGAGCTTGCGCAGCAGTTCCAGAACCTCTGCCTGGACGGTGACGTCCAATGCGGTGGTGGGCTCGTCGGCAATGAGGAGGATCGGATCATTGGCGATGGCGATGGCAATCATTGCGCGCTGGCGCTGTCCGCCGGAGAACTGGTGCGGGTAGTTCCCGTAGCGGGTTTCCGGATCCGGGATTTCCACCATGCGCAGCAGCTCAATGGCTCGCTCGCGCGCCTGTGCCGGCGAGGCGTCGGTGTGCTGCTCGATGATTTCCTTGATCTGCTCACCCACGGTCAGCACCGGGTTCAGTGCGGTCATGGGTTCCTGGAAGATCATGGCGATGTCATTGCCGCGGATCTTCCGCAGCGCCGACTGCGGCGCACCGATCAATTCCTTGCCCTGCAGCTTGGCACTGCCGGTGGAGCGCCCGTTGCCCGGGAGCAGGCCGAGCAACGCCATGGAGGACATGCTCTTACCCGATCCGGACTCGCCCACGATGGCCAGGATTTCGCCCGGGTACACGTTGTAGTTCACGTCTTCGGCGGCCATGACCCACTCGTTGTCCACGTTGAAGTCGACGCCGAGTCCGCTGACCTCAAGGATGGCGGATGCTGTTTCCGCCGCCGGGGTGTCGCTGTATACCGGTGTGGAGGTCATTGCTTGTTCCTTGTCTGTCGGGGATCAAACGCATCCCGGAGTCCGTCACCGATGAAGTTCACGGCAAGGGCGATGGCCACAATGAAGATGCCCGGCCACAGGAAGACCCAGGGGCGGACGGTCATCGC
Organism: Arthrobacter sp. zg-Y1143; assembly: GCF_030125565.1. Taxonomy (NCBI): domain Bacteria; kingdom Bacillati; phylum Actinomycetota; class Actinomycetes; order Micrococcales; family Micrococcaceae; genus Arthrobacter; species Arthrobacter sp. zg-Y1143. The sequence goes on from NZ_JASKLW010000004.1 coordinate 441,754, forward strand.
GGACCGGTTCTCGTTGATCAGCTTGCCCAGTGAGGTGTCCGGTTCCTGCACGCCCAGGCCCAGGAAGCCCAGGGCGGTTTCCAGCAGGATGGCTCCGGAGATGGCCAGCGTGGCGGAAACGATGATGACGCCCACGGTGTTGGGCAGGATGTGCTTGAAGATGATCCTGCTCGAGGTGGCGCCCACTGATTTGGCCGCTTCCACGAACTCCTTTTCCCGCAGGGACAGGAACTCGCCGCGCACAATGCGGGCCAGCCCGGTCCAGGTGAGCATGCCAAGGAAGACAGCGAAGACCACGATGCCGGCCTTGGCAACGATGGTGGACAGGACTGCGGCAACCACGAGCAGCGGGATGGTGATGATGACGTCGGTGAAGCGCATCAGGACGGCTTCGACCTTGCCGCGGTAGTAGCCGGCCAGGGCACCGACCACGGTGCCGATGACGGTGCCGACAATACCGACAATGAAGGCGATGGTCAGGGAGATCTGGGCCCCGCGCATGGTCATGGCGAAGTAGTCCCGGCCCAGTGCATCCTGGCCGAAGGGGTGTTCACCCAGCCCGGTCCAGGACAGGGTGGGCCTGCCGCCGTTGGATGTTTCCATCACTTCCGAGAAGGTGTGCTTCCACCAGCCCGGAATCTGCACGGGGCCAACACTCAGGCCGATGGAGGTGAAGGCCAGCACCACGATGAAGAGCAGGCCGATCATGCCGCCCATGGCACCCTTGTGCCGGAAGAAGCGTTCGCGGACCAGCTTGGACTGGCTCTTGGCTTCAGTGATTTTCGGTTCGGCGACGACGCCCTGCGTAGCGGGGGAGTCTGCCGTGACGGTCCGCTGGCTCGCCAGCGTCATGGCTGCCAGCTCCGGGCTGGACTCCTTCGACCCGTCAGGGGAAATCTTGTTATCTGTCATTGGTCTGCCAATCAGTTCAGGCTGATGCGCGGGTCGAGGAAGGCGTACGCGATATCAGCCAGCATGTTGAAGGTCACCGCGGCCACGCCCGTGACGAGGAAAAACGCCATGATGACGTTCGGGTCCACGTTGGTGAGCCCGTCGGTGAACATCTTGCCCATGCCGTTCCAGCCGAATACCGACTCCGTGACCACGGCGCCGCCGAGGACACCGGCGAAGTCGAAGGCCATCAGGGTGGTGATGGGGATCATCGCGTTGCGGAAGGCGTGCTTCACAACCACGGTCCGCTCGCTCAGGCCCTTCGCCCGGGCGGTGCGGATGTAGTCCTGGGTCATGACGTCCAGCTGGCTGGCCCGGGTGTAGCGGGTGTACATGGCGAAGGAGATGAGCATGATGGCAATGGTCGGCAGAATCAGGTACAGCGCGTAATCCAGGTTCACCTCCCAGAACGTGCCCTCCAGGTTGGGAGTGGAGGAACCGGTGGTGGGGATCGGCCGGCCGCCGTTCTTGCGTGAGAGCGACGGGTAGGCGTGCAGGAGGGCGTCCAGGAAGACGATGAAACCGATCAGCAGCCCGACGACGGCGGTCAGCTGGCGCGCCTGTTTGGCGTAGGGTCCGCCGACAAAGTGGCCGATGGCCGCAGACACGGCCACAGTCACGACCGCCAGCGCTGCGATGGTGAGCCAGTTGGGATCTTCCATGAGGGGCATGGTGACCAAGTAACCGACGAATCCTGCGGCTGCCGTTGCAAGGGTCGCGTAGACCACGCGGCGTCGCCGGAACCCGGCGAACAGGGCCGTGGCACCCACCGCGATGGCGAAGGCACTGACGAGGACACCGAAGGGACCGAAGCCCGGAGTCTTGAACCATCCGGAGATCAGCAGGAGCAGGAAAGTCAGGGAGGTTGCCACTGCGGCGATGCCGAAGACCCGTACCCGCCGGCGGGTGTCGCCGCCGATGACGATCATCCAGATCAAACCGGCCACGAGTCCCAGCACCGCTATGCCCAGATAGGACATGGCCGGATTCGCGAGCCACGTGTTCAGTCCAATGGCCAGGTACTGCTTGAGCAGCGTGGACAGCCAGAACAGCGGCATGGAGAAGAGCAGGAAGGCTACGAAGGTGATCGAGTAGTCGAACACGCTGTACTGGCGAAGGGCCGTGACGACGCCGACCAGGACACCGAGGATGATCGCCAGCACCGTTGCTACGATCACCAGCCGGAAGGTCGAGCCGACAGCGGACTGCAGTTGCTCCACAACCGGGTTGCCTACGCGGTCCAGGCCGAGGGTGCACTGTGCCCCGCCCGGAACGATGCAGCGGCCGATTTCCTGCAGCCAGAGTATGTACCGGATATGGACCGGCTGGTCGAGGTGCATGGCTTCGGTGCGGGCTGCGATGCGGGACTCTTTGTCCGGACCGCGCAGCTCTGCGAGGTCGTGGTAAGGATCGCCGGAATTGATGGCCAGGACAAACATGAGGGCTGTCGCGGCGAGGAGGATGAAGAACGAGGAAACCGCTCTTTTAAGAATGAAGTAGAACACCGAGGGCTCCTTGGAGGGTGGGGCTAAAGAACACTGCGGGCATAAGCAGGGGGATGGACAGACACTGAGGTCTGCCCATCCCCGCTTATGCTGCGGCTAGCGTGGTATGGCTAGGCCTGCTTGGTCCACTTGTAGGCATTCCAAGTGATGCCGTTCTGGCTCGGGTTCAATTCCACGTTCTCCATCTTGGAGGTGTGCGCAACAACTCCGGAGTTCGCGTAAAGGACCACGTTGTAGACCTCTGCGGCCAGGATTTCCTCGGCCTTGGTCTTCAGTTCCTTGACTTCTTCTGCGTCAGTGGAGCTGGCGATCTGGTCCCAGAGCTTGTCCAGTTCCGTGTTGGTGAACTTGCCGTAGTTCTGCTCACCGTCGGAGACGTAGATGGACTGCGCGCTGGCGGCCAGGCCGGAACCGGCCCAACCGAACAGGATGGCATCCCATGCTCCGGGCTCGGAGAGCTTGGCGCTCCACTTCGGGTCCGGGGTCGGAACGATGTCGAAGCCGGCCTGGTCACAGGAGTTCTTGATCAAGGTGACGATGTCCGCACGCAGCTGGCTGGTAGAGGAGAACATCAGGCGCACGGAGACCGGGGTGGTCTTGCCGGCGTCGGCGAGCAGCTTCTTGGCGCCCTCAAGGTCCACTTCGTCGTAGTCGCTGGCCGACGGCGCGCCTTCCAGGACGTCTTCGTAATCTTCCTGGCCCGGCTGGTACTCGCGCAGGTTGTCCACGGTGGCGTTTTCGTCGACCGGCTTCGCGAACTTCTCGACAATGTCCTCACGCGGTACGCACTTGGCGAAGGCCTGGCGTACGGCCAGATCCTTGAACACACCGTTCTCGGACTGGTCCAGGTCGATGTGGCTGAAGGTCAGTTCCGGACCGGTCAGCATTTCAACGCTGTCACCGATGTTTTCGATGGCGGTCTTCGTGTCAACCGTTGCGCCGGACGGCTCGATGATGTCGACGTCGCCGTTCTGCAGGGCCTGAACGGCCTCGGTGTCTTCGATTGCCTTGAAGACAATGTTCTCGGTCTTGCCCTTGCGCTCGTCGCCCCAGTAGTTCTCGTTGCGCTTCAGGGTCAGGGTGCCGTCAGTGGCGTTGTCCAGCATGTACGGACCGGAGGACGGGATCAGCTTGGCATCCGGAAGCTTGGCAAGGTCTGCCTCATAGTTCCAGCCGGTGTTCCAGAAATCGGCCATGGGGGTCAGCCCGGCAACGTCGTTCGCCTGGATGGCCTTGATCAGTGCCTCGCCGTTGTTCTCCGTGCTCATACCGCCCTGCTCCGCAGCGATGTGCGCAGGCATGAGCGGGCCGATCATCAGGGCTTCCCAGTCGGCGTAAGGAGTTTCGAAGACCATCTCGAATTCCTTGTCGCCTGCTTCGCCTTCGATCATCTTCGTCTGCGAGAAACCGTTGGTGGAGGAGGGCTGGAAGATGTTCTCGCCGTCGGCGCCCACAGTCTTGCCCGAGTAGGCGGCCCAGTTCAGCAGGACGTCGTCGAAGTCGATGGGCGTACCGTCGGACCACTTGGCGTCTTCGTTGATGGAGTACTTCACCGTCAGCGGATCGTCGCTGGTCTTCTCCATGGTGCCGAATTCTTCGTTGTGAATAACGCCGTTGGGGCTGTACTCCACGAAGTTGCTGTGCACCAGGTTGTCAACGTACGTGTTGTACGTGCTGTTGGTGTTGGCCGTACCGGAGTTGTACGCGTCCGGAGCCTGGCTGATGGCGACGGTGATGGTCGAGGCAAGGTTTTCGGTCTCGTCGGCACCGCCTTCGCTTTCGGTTCCGCCCCCGGCGGATCCACAGGCGCCCAGGAACAGGGCACCTACGGAGAGTGCGGCAAGAGCTGCCGTGCGCTTAGTACGCATCTGTAGTCCTAACTGGTGATGAGGAGTCAGGAACCACCAAAGATGGCCCCCCACGCAGCGAGTGATTGCCGCCACATGTGGAGAAACACTAACCACTAAATGTTTCCGGTGTGAGACAAGTTACGGGTTGTTAACTGATCGTTACCTGATCGTGGCCTCATGGGGGAACAAATGGGGAGCTGCATGAAAACAAGATGAAAATGCATGCAGAAAGGCCCTCCCGGAGCAATCCGGAAGGGCCTTTTGAAGGCTGTGCAGGCCAGCAGCGTGCAGTTAGTTCATATCTGGCAGGTCGAGCCACTGGTACCAGCCGCGGTGCAGTACCAGCCATGCCATGAGGCCGTAACCTGCCTGGCCTGGCGTTCCGCCGTTGGCAGCCAGATCCGTGCGCCACTGCTCATGGTTCAACAGCGGATTGAGGGTGTCCACGTACATGTGCTTACGCCGCGTGGTGACATCGCCGAAGGCTGCAGACAGGTCCGCGAGCTTCCGGTTCCGCTCCGGGTTCAGCCCCGGGGGAGGCCCGACGACAAAGACCTTAATGCTCATCTGGGCCGCACCGTCGAGGATGTTCGCCAGGTTCAGCCGGCTCCGCGCAGTGGTGAGCTCCAGATCCAGGTCACGGTCCGACAGTCCGATGACCAGGCGGTTGTCGCAGCCGTCCTCGAACCGGCGTCCCGCTTCCGGGAGCCACCGGTTGGCAAGGGCCTCCGTACCCTCATGGGGCGCGGCAAGGCTGTAGGCCTGAAGGTTCACGTTGTCAGGCGAGGTGCGGGCCAGGACACGCCCCAGCCAGCCGAGTGCCCGCGGATCCCCGTGTCCGGCCAGCAGCTCATCACCCACCGCAGCAAGCCGAATTCTGCGTTGTTCCACTAGTCACCTTCTCAAGTCAAAAAACAGGGTGGGACGCCGAAGCGCCCCACCCCAAACCTAGCCTACTGACGTTCGAAGGCCTTCTTCACGAGGATGTCCTGCTCCACGGCATGGCGCTTGGCCGAGCCGGTAGCGGTGGACGCCGACGCCGGCCGGGAGACCAGGCGCAGGCGGGAATCCAGGTGCTGCGGCAGGTTCAGGCCCATAAACGGCCACGGGCCCTGGTTGGCCGGCTCATCCTGTGCCCAGACAATCTCCGCATTCGGGTACTTGCCCACGGCGGCACGGATCTCGTCGACCGGGATCGGGTAAAGCTGCTCCACCCGGACAATGGCCGTCTTCTCATCCCCGGTCTTCTGGCGGTTGGCCAGCAGATCGTAGTACAGCCGTCCGGAGACCAGCAGTACCCGGTCCACGGCATTGGCATCCAGCTCGGCATGCTCGGGGATAACCGGCTGGAACTCGCCGTGCGTGAAGTCCTCCACCGACGTTGCCGCTGCCTTGAGGCGCAGCAGCTGCTTGGGCGTAAAGACGACCAGGGGCTTCCGCGGCCGGCTGTACGCCTGACGGCGCAGCAGGTGGAAGTGCGAGGCACCCGTAGTCGGGTTGGCAACAATCATGTTGTCCTCCGCGCACATCTGCAGGAAACGCTCAATGCGGGCGGACGAGTGGTCCGGACCCTGGCCCTCGTAACCGTGCGGGAGCATCAGCACCAGCGAGGAACGCTGGCCCCACTTCTGCTCGGCGGAGGAGATGAACTCATCGATGATGGTCTGGGCACCGTTGACGAAGTCGCCGAACTGCGCCTCCCAGAGCACCAGGGCGTCCGGGCGTTCCACCGAGTAGCCGTATTCGAAGCCCATGGCCGCGAATTCGGAAAGCAGGGAGTCATAGATCCACAGCTTCGCCTGGTTCGGGTCCAGCTCCGCCAGCGGCATCCATTCCTCGCCGGTGGCCCGGTCGTGGAAGACGGCGTGGCGCTGGGTGAAGGTGCCGCGGCGGGAGTCCTGGCCGGCAAGGCGTACCGGGACGCCTTCCATCAGCAGCGAGCCGAAGGCCGCAATCTCTGCGAAGCCCCAGTCGATGTTGCCTTCGCGGGACATCTGCTCGCGCTTCTCCAGCAGGGACTTCAGCTTCGGGTGGACGGTGAAGCCTTCCGGCACAGCCACGTGGGCCTTGCCGATGTGCGCCAGGACCTCGGGGGAAACCGCGGTGCTGGCCGGCTTGATGATCGTGGTGCCTTCCTGCTGTGCGGCAGGACGCTCCAGATCGGAAATGGCTTCCGTGTCCTTGGTGATCACCGGGATGGGCGAGGTCTGGGCGGCATGCGTTTCCGCGAAGACCCGCTCAAGGCGGCCCTGGTAGTCGCGCAGGGCCTGCTCGGCCTCGTCCTGGCTGATGTCGCCGCGGCCGATCAGGGACTCGGTGTAGAGCTTGCGTACCGAACGCTTGGCCTCGATCAGGCTGTACATCATCGGCTGGGTCATCGAAGGGTCGTCGCCTTCGTTGTGTCCGCGCCGGCGGTAGCAGACCATGTCGATGACAACGTCCTTGTGGAAGCGCTGGCGGTATTCATACGCCAGCTGGCCCACGCGGACCACTGCTTCGGGGTCGTCTCCGTTGACGTGGAAGATGGGCGCCTGGACCATCTTCGCGACGTCGGTGGAGTAGACCGAGGAGCGGGAGGAGGTGGGGGAGGTGGTGAAGCCCACCTGGTTGTTGACCACCACGTGGATGGTGCCGCCGGTGCGGTAGCCGCGCAGCTGGGAGAGGTTCAGCGTTTCCGCCACCACGCCCTGCCCTGCGAAGGCCGCATCGCCGTGCACGAGGATCGGCAGGACGGGGAATTCGTCGCCCTTATCCAGGCGGTCCTGCTTGGCGCGGACAATGCCTTCGAGCACCGAGTCGCCGGCTTCGAGGTGGGAGGGGTTGGCTGCGAGGTAGACCTTGGTCTGGTTTCCGTTGTCGGAGGTGAAGGTGCCCTCGGTGCCGAGGTGGTACTTCACGTCGCCGGAACCCTGGACGCTGCGCGGATCCTGTGTGCCTTCGAATTCACGGAAGACCTGGGCGTAGGTCTTGCCCGCAATGTTGGTCAGCACGTTGAGGCGCCCGCGGTGGGCCATGCCGATGCCAACCTCTTCGAGGCCGTCGTCGGCGGCACCGGAAATCACCGCATCGAGCAGCGGAATCAGGGATTCGCCACCTTCCAGCGAGAAGCGCTTCTGGCCCACGAACTTGGTCTGCAGGAAGGTTTCGAAGGCTTCCGCAGCGTTGAGCTTGCTCAGGATACGCAGCTGCTCTTCGCGGGTGGGCTTGGTGTACTTGGTTTCCAGGCGGTCCTGGAACCACTGGCGCTCTTCGGGGTCCTGGATGTGCATGTACTCGATGCCCGCGGTGCGGCAGTACGCATCGCGCAGGACGCCGAGGATCTTGCGCAGTTTCAGCATCGGCTTGCCGCCGAAGCCGCCCGTGGGCCACTCGCGGTCCAGGTCCCAGAGCGTCAGGCCGTGGTTGAGGACGTCCAGGTCCGCATGGCGGCGCTGCACGTATTCCAGCGGGTTGGTGTCGGCCATCAGGTGGCCGCGGACCCGGTAGGCGTGAATCAGCTGCTGGATCCGGGCAACCTTGTTGATCTGCTCGTCAGGGTTGACCTGGATGTCGGGGCTCCAGCGGACCGGTTCGTACGGGATGCGCAGGGATTCGAAGATCTCATCGTAGAAACCCTGCTCGCCCAGCAGCAGCTGGTGAATGATGCGCAGGAACTCGCCGCTGCCGGCACCCTGGATGACGCGGTGGTCATAGGTGGAGGTCAGGGTGATGACCTTGCTGATGGCGTTGCGGGCGAGGATCTTCTCGTTTGCGCCCTGGAACTCCGCCGGGTACTCGAGGGCGCCGGCGCCGATGATGGCGGCCTGGCCCTTGGAGAGGCGGGGCACAGAATGCACGGTGCCGATGCCGCCCGGGTTGGTCAGCGATATGGTGGTGCCGCGGTAGTCGTCGGCGCCGAGCTTGCCTGCGCGGGCCCGCTTGACCAGGTCCTCATAGGCGTGCCAGAACTCCGAGAAGTTCAGGGTTTCGGCCTTCTTGATGTTCGGTACCACCAGCAGGCGGGTGCCGTCCGGCTTGGGCATGTCGATGGCCAGGCCGAAGTTCACGTGTGCCGGCTGGACGGCAACGGGCTTGCCGTCCACTTCGTCGTAGTGCACGTTCATGGACGGGAACTGGGCAGCGGCACGGATAATGGCGTAGCCGAGCAGATGAGTGAAGGAAACCTTGCCGCCGCGGGCACGCTCCAGGTGGCTGTTGATAACGATCCGGTTGTCGATCAGCAGCTTGGCGGGAATGGCCCGCACCGTGGTTGCCGTGGGAACGGTCAGGCTCAGGTCCATGTTGGTCGCAATGGCCTTGGCCGGTCCGCGCAGGACGGTGACTTTGTCCTCTTCGGTGGCGGCATCGCTGGGCTGGGTCTTGGGCAGCTGTGCGGGGATGGGGGCAGCCTTGGGAGCTTCAGCCGGGGTAGCGGCCTTGGCGGGTTCCTTTGCCACCGGCGGCTTGCCCGACTGCTGCGTTGCAGCGGGGGACTCGCCGGATGCCTTGGGTGCGTTGGGGGCGGTCGACTCTGCCCGTACGGCCGGCAGCTGCCGGGTTACCGGGTGGGCACCGAGCTCTGACGGTGCACCGGAGCCGTTGGAGCCATTTGAACCATTGCCTGACTTGGCGTCTTCAGCTTTGAAGGATTCGAAAATGCTCCACCACTTCTTGTCAACGGAATCCTTGTTCGACAAATACTGTTCGTACAGTTCATCGACAAGCCACTCGTTGCCCCCGAATTCCTCCGGCAGGCGGTGGTTGGATTGGTCTGGCACTAGATATACGCCTCTTCCATGAGTTGCCGTTTGCCCTGATGGCACCATGAGCGGTTCCGCCTCAAGACTTGCTGGTGCGGCCCGGTGCGCAGTGACCGAGACTTCATGCCAGTCTAGTGACATATTCGAAGATGTGGCCAATCCCGCACTGTTCCATGAACGCCTTGCCTGCCGATCAGCCCGGGAAGGGTATGGCGCAGCCTCCGGAAGCGGCTGTGGCGGGGGCGGCGCAAACCTGTAAACTGGCTTTCCTATGGACAGTTTCTCTAGGCGCCGGCCTGCGTCCCGGACTGCGGTTGCCGCAGCCGGTGCGCCCCGAGCCGGCAAAGCCCGCACACGTTCACCCCAGCATTCGCCTGCCGCTTCTTCGGAGCCTTCCAGTTCGGCTGCAGTCGACCACCCTCCGTCTGAACGTTTCGCTGCACCGCACTCACCCCTTTCTTTAATGGCGGTGGCCTGACATGGAATGGCTCTATTTGCTGTTCGGCCTGCTGCTTATTCTTGGCACGGGCTTCTTCGTCGCAGTGGAATTCGCCCTGGTGGCTTTGGACCAGCCCTCCGTCCGCCGCGCAGTGGAAAACGGTGACAAGGCAGCCGAACCGCTGCTGCGCTGCCTGACCACGCTTTCCACCCAGCTTTCAAGCTGCCAACTGGGCATCACCATGACCACCCTCCTGACGGGTTTCGTCATGGAGCCCTCGGTGGGCCGGCTGCTGGAAACACCGTTGACGGCCGTGGGCCTGCCGCCCGTGGCCGTGGCCTCCGTCTCGGTCACCGTTGCCATGATCCTGGCAACGTTCCTCTCCATGCTGCTGGGTGAACTGATCCCCAAGAACATGTCTATTGCCATGCCCTTCCGCATCGGCAAGGCGCTGGCCCGGCCGCAGTTGGCCTTCACCGTGGTGTTCAAGCCTGCCGTCCTGCTGCTGAACGGTTTTGCCAACCGCATCCTGCACCTCTTCGGCCTTGAGGCCAAGGAAGAGGTCTCCGGCGCCCGGACCCCGTCCGAACTTTCGTCCATGGCGCGGCGGTCGGCGGAAATGGGCACCCTGGACAAGGACACCGCAGCGTTCCTTTCCCGCACGTTCTCCTTTGCCGGCCGCACAGCGGCCGACGTGATGACCCCGCGCATCAGGCTGGAGACGATCGACGCCGAACAGCCGGTGGCCGATGTCATCGAAGCTGCGCGCCGGACCGGCTACTCGCGGTTCCCGGTGCTGGGGGACTCGCCGGACGATATCCGCGGCGTCGTACATGTAAAGAAGGCTGTGGCCGTACCCCGGAGCCGGCGGGCCACGCTCCCTGCGGCGGCGATCATGAGCGAGGTCCTGCGGGTGCCGGAAACGGTGCACCTGGATTCCCTGCTCTCGGAACTGCGCAACGCGAACCTGCAGCTCGCCGTCGTCCTTGATGAATACGGCGGAACCGCCGGCGTTGCCACGCTCGAGGACCTGGTCGAGGAAATTGTCGGCGAGGTGTCCGACGAGCATGACAAGGCCAAGCCCGGCGTACTGCAGAGCGCTTCCGGCGCCTGGTACTTCCCCGGAATCATGCGTCCCGACGAAGTATCGGCACTGGTGCCGCTGCTGCGGATGCCCGACGAAGCCGGCTATGAAACTGTGGGCGGCTACATCATGGCTGAACTGGGCCGCATTGCCCGGGCCGGGGACCGCGTTCCGGTACCCGGCGGCCTGTTGGAAGTGGAACGGATGGACGGCCGGCGCATTGACCGGGTGAGCTTCATTCCGCAGGACGAAGAACAGGATGAATCCCATGTGGAGGACGAGGACGCTGCCGCTGCAGAACGGCCGGCACGCAGGGAAGGCATCCGATGAGTGACCTGGCAGGAATTTTCTGGCTCGTGGTCCTGCTGCTGGGCAACGCCTTCTTTGTTGGCGGCGAGTTTGCCGTGATGTCCGCGCGCCGCAGCCAGATCGAGCCGTATGCCGAGGCTGGCAGCAAGCGGGCCAAAACCACGCTGTGGGCCATGGAGCACGTCTCGCTGATGCTTGCCTGCGCCCAGCTTGGCATCACCGTCTGCTCGCTGCTGATCCTGTCCGTGGCCGAGCCGGCCATCCACCACCTGCTGTCCGTGCCGCTGGAAGCGGTGGGACTGCCGGTAGAGGCGGCCGACGGCGCAGGTTTCCTGGTGGCGCTGCTGGCGGTCACCTTCCTGCACGTAACCATCGGTGAGATGGTCCCCAAGAACATCTCGGTGTCCGTGGCGGACCGGGCCGTGCTCCTGCTGGCACCGCCGCTGGTGTTCATCTCGAAGCTGGTGCGGCCCGTCATCGGCACGCTGAACTGGCTGGCCAACCATGCCCTGCGGCTGATGGGCATCACGCCCAAGGACGAAGTGGCCTCGGCGTTCACGCTGGAGGAAATGCAGTCCATCGTCGAAGAGTCCACCAAACTGGGGACGGTTGCCGATAATTCCGGCATCATTTCCGGGGCACTGGAATTCTCCGGGCAGACCGCCGGCACGGTCATGGTGCCGCTGGAGGAACTGGTGACGCTGCGGACCGATTCCACTCCTGCCGAATTCGAGCGGGCGGTGGGCCGGACCGGGTTCTCGCGCTTTGTCCTGGTGGACGAAGCGGGAAACCTGACCGGCTACATGCACTTGAAGGACATCATGTCGATTCCTTTGGAAGCCTATGAACGGCCGATCACGGAGAACAAGGTCCGCACCCTGGCCAACCTGCGCCTGGATGACGAAATCGAAGATGCGCTGGCCGTGATGCAGCGCACCGGCTCCCACCTGGCCCGCGTGCTGGACCGGGAGGGAACCACCCGGGGCGTGCTGTTCCTGGAGGACATCATCGAACAGCTCATCGGAGAGATCCGGGATGCCACCCAGGCGCAGGGGTTCCGGCGGACGGGTGAAAGCCTGTAACTGAATGTTCCGGCCGGCATGAGCTAGATGCGAACGATTCGCGTTTAGGTTATGCTGGGAAGGCTCCGGCGCCGGCCGGGCGCGCTTCCTTACCCACCGCCTATCAGGAGCACACCCCCTTATGCCCCGCATCCCCGCCCGTCTGGCCGCAACCCTCATGGCCGGCGCTCTGGCGTTGGCCGGCTGCTCCGGCAGCGGGGAACCGGAAGATGCTAACGACGACGTAGTGAACGTGGTGGCGTCCACGGACGTATACGGCAACATCCTGAGCCTGGTGGGCGGCGAAAACGTGGAAGTGACAGCGCTGATTGACCGGCCGAGCCAGGACCCGCATTCCTACGAAGCCACTGCACGGGACCGCCTGGCCGTGTCCAAGGCCGATCTGGTGGTGCTGAACGGCGGCGGCTATGACAGCTTTATGGAAAAACTCGCGGAGGATGAGGGAATCCCCGCGGAGGACATCCTCAACGCTGTGGAAATCTCCGGCCTTGAGGACTCCGGTGGGGATGGACATGCCGGGGAAGATCACGCCGAAGACCACGCCGGGCACAACCACGGTTCGTTCAACGAGCACGTCTGGTACAGCCCCGAAGCCATGGGCCTGCTGGCCGAGGCCGCCGCGGAACGCCTGGCCGGCCTGGACGCCGGTGCCGCCGAAACCTTCCGCAGCAACGCCGCGGACTTCAATGCTGGCATCGAGAAGATCAACGCCTCCCTGGCTGCCCTTCGGGAAACCGCCGGGGGACGCGACGTCGCCTTGACCGAGCCGGTGCCGGACTATCTGGTGGAGGAAGCCGGATTGCACAACGTGACGCCGTCGGACTTCACCGAAGCCGTCGAGGAAGGCTCCGATGTACCGCCGCGGATACTGAGTCAAATGCAGGATCTGGTAACCGGCGGCGGAATCGCTTTCCTGGGCTACAACGAACAGACCTCCACATCCCAGACCGAAGCGGTCCGTGAAGCCGCGCAGGATGCGGACGTGCCGGTGCTGGACTTCACTGAAACCCTGCCCGAAGGGCAGGACTACCTGCAATGGATGACCGCCAACACGGCCGCCATGGAAAGGGTGCTGCAGTGAAGCCTCCCGCAGAGCCGGTGGTCAGGCTGCGCGATGCCGGCCTCTCCTTCGGCGGCCGCACGTTGTGGAAGAACCTGGACCTGGACATCAACGCGGGGGAGTTCCTGGCCGTGCTGGGGCCCAACGGCTCCGGAAAGACCAGTTTCCTGAAGGTCCTGCTGGGGCTGCAGCCCCTCACCGGCGGCACCGTGACCATCAACGGCCGCAACGTGCACCGCGGCAGCAAGGACATCGGCTACATACCGCAGCAGAAGTCCTTCAGCCCCGGCACGCCGCTGCGCGGCCGGGACCTGGTGGGGCTCGGCGTCGACGGCGACCGCTGGGGCCTGCGCCTGCGCCGGGCACCGGTGCGGCGCCGGGTGGACCGGCTGCTCGAGCAGGTGGGGGCCACCTCCTACGCCGATGAACCCGTGGGACAGCTGTCCGGGGGTGAGCTGCAGCGGCTGCGTGCCGCCCAGGCGCTGGCTACCAACCCGGACCTGCTGCTCTGCGACGAGCCGCTGCTGTCCCTGGACCTGCATCACCAGCAGGCGATCAGCTCGCTGATTGAGCAGCGCTGCCACGACGACGGTTCCGCCGTTGTGTTTGTGACCCATGAGATCAACCCGGTGATCGAATACGTGGACCGGGTGCTGTACCTCGCGGGCGGCCAGTTCCGCACCGGCACGCCTGCCGAGGTGCTGCGCAGCGACGTCCTGTCCGAAATGTACGGCAGCCGGGTTGAAGTGCTGCGCAGCCATGGCCGCATTGTGGTCCTGGGCATTCCGGACGCCACCACCCACCACCACGGAGAAAGCGAGGGGGACCTTGGACCTGCGTAGCTTCTTCGACGCCGTTTTTGACTTCAGCGACTACGGCGAGCTGTTGCCCTTGGTGCAGAACTCCATCTGGGCCGCAGCCATTCTGGGGCTGGTCGGCGGATTGATCGGCACCTTCGTGCTGATGCGCGACCTCGCCTTTGCGGTGCACGGCATTGCCGAACTCTCCTTCGCCGGCGCGTCCTTCGCCCTGCTGATCGGGGCCAATGTGGTGGTCGGCTCCCTGGCCGGGTCCGTTGCCGCCGCCGTCCTGCTTGCCGTGATGGGCTTGCGGGCCCGGGACCGGAATTCGATCATCGGGGTGATCATGCCTTTCGGACTGGGCCTGGGCATCCTATTCCTGGGCCTTTATGAAGGGCGCTCCGCCAACAAGTTCGGTCTGCTGACCGGGCAGATAGTCGCGGTGGACGCCGTCCAGCTGAACCTGCTGGCCGGCGTGGCTGCCGTGGTGGTGGCAGCCCTGCTCTTCATCTGGCGGCCGTTGACCTTCGCCAGCGCCGATCCGGACCTGGCTGAGGCACGCGGCGTGCCGGTCCGGGTGCTGTCGATTGTCTTTATGTTCCTGCTGGGCCTGGCCGTAGCCCTGTCCATCCAGGTGGTGGGGGCGCTGCTGGTGCTTTCGCTGCTGATCACCCCTGCGGCTGCGGCACTGCTGGTGACTTCCTCGCCGCGGCTGGTGGTGTTCCTCAGCGTGGCCTTTGCGCTGGTCTCGTCTGTGGGCGGCATCCTGCTGGCCCTGGGCGGCCGGATTCCGATCAGCCCGTACGTCACCACGGTGTCCTTCGTGATCTACCTGTTGTGCCGGATTATCCGGCGCGTCCGCAGCGGTTCCCGGCGCGAACTGAGCCGGAACACGGCCACCGCCGGGGCCTAAGGGTTACCCCGAACCTGGGCCGGCTGCCGGAACCTAGGGTGACGGGGTTGCCTTGGCGGCGCTGCATTCGGGGCACAGCCCGAAGACTTCAACGGTGTGGGCCACCTCGGTGAACCCGTGCCTGGCGCCCAGCCCTGCCGCCCAGCTTTCGACGGCCGGTGCTTCCACCTCCACCGCCTTGCCGCACTCGCGGCAAACCAAATGGTGATGATGGTGTCCGACGGCGCAGCGCCGGTACAGCGCCTCGCCGTCGCCCGTGCGCAGGACATCCACCAGGTTCTCGTCAGCCATGGACTGCAGGATCCGGTAGGCGGTGGCCAGCGAAATCCGTTCGCCCCGGTCCTGCAGCAACCGGAAAAGTTCCTGGGTGCTGACAAAGTCGTCCAGTTCGTCCAAGGTGCGGCCCACTGCCAGGCGCTGGCGGGTCACACGCGTTTCCGGTGCCCGCTTGGACGTCCGGGATGTCTCTGGTGACACGGCGGTTCCTCCAGGCGTATTGGTCGGGCGAACCCCTAGATTATCAGCCGGCCTGCGGCAGCGTCCTGCCCGCCCGCATCCCGCCGGAGTAGGGTGGCGCTATGAAAATGACGAAGTACACGCACTCCTGTGTCCGTTTCGAACAAGGCGGCAACGTCCTGGTGCTGGACCCCGGCACGTTTTCCGAGGTTGACGAGGCGCTGGACGGCGCCCACGCCATCCTGGTTACCCATGAGCACGCGGACCATCTGGACCGCACTCGGGTGTTCGCGCAAATGCAGCAGCAGCCCGGCTTGGAGCTTTTCGCCCCCCAGTCCCTGGCCGACCTGCTGCGTGCCGACGCACCTGACCTCGCCGCCCGGATCCATGAGGTGCAGCCCAACACGGCGTTCACCATTGCCGGTTTCGGCATCCAGACCTTTGGCGGCCAGCATGCCCTGATCCATCCGCTGATCCCCATGGTGGCCAACATCGGCTACCTCGTCGAAGGCAGGGTCTACCACCCCGGAGACTCCTTAGTGGTCCCGAACGGCCTGCGCCCCCGCACCGTGCTGGTGCCCGTCCACGCGCCCTGGTCCAAGCTGGGTGAGGTACTCGATTTCGTCATCGCCACCGGTGCCGAGCGGGCGTATCCCATTCACGACGCACTGCTGAATGAGACCGGCCTGGGCATGGTTGAAGGCCACGTCACCCGGTTCGGCAAGACCTACGGGACCGAGTACCGGCACCTGTCCGCCGGTGAAAGCGTGGAGCTGTAGTGGATGTCCTGATTTCCGTACCGGATCTGGCACAGGCACTGGAATCGGACCGCCCGCCGGTGCTGCTGGACGTGCGGTGGGTGCTGGGCGCCAGCGACGGGCGGGAAAAGTACCTGCAGGAACACCTGCCGGGAGCGGTCTATGTGGACATGGATACCGAACTGTCCGCACCCGCGGTCCCTGCAGAGGGCCGGCACCCGCTGCCGGATGCGGCGTCGTTCGCCGACGCCGCGCGCAGCTGGGGTCTGAATCCCGGCGACACGGTGGTGGCCTATGACGACGCCGCCGGCACGGCGGCCGCCCGCGCCTGGTGGCTGCTGCGGCACGCGGGGTGGGAGGACGTACGCCTGCTCGACGGCGGGCTGGGGGCCTGGCGGGCCGCCGGCCTGCCGCTGGAGACCGGTCCGGTCACCGTGCAGAAGGGAACTGCGGAGTTGTCCTGGGGGAACATGCCCGTGGCCGGCCTGGAGGACGTGGAAGGCCTGGCCGCGGCCGGGACCCTGATCGATGCGCGGGCGCCGGAACGCTACCGGGGCGATACCGAACCGGTGGATCCCCGCGCCGGGCACATTCCCGGCGCTGTGAACCGTCCTTCCACCGACAACCTGGCACCGGACGGCACCTTCCGCAGCCCGGTTGAACTGCGCAGCGCGTTCGAGGCACTGGGCGTACGTCCCGAGGCGCCGGTGACGGCTTACTGCGGCTCCGGCATCTTCGCCTCCCACGAAGTCGCCGCCCTGGCACAGGCAGGGATCCCCGCGGCGCTGTATCCCGGATCCTGGTCGCAGTGGTCCAACACTCCCGGCGCGCCGGTGGCTACCGGATCCGAACCCGACCGTGCTGAAGAGCCGCACGAAAAGGGGTAGCGTCGAATCATGTTTACCGGCCGACCCGTCCCGCCGCCGTTCCGGGCACCCCTGCCCGCCGTCGACCGCACGGAGCACCCTGAAGGAGAACCCATGCCCACCCTGTTCACGCGAATCATCAATGGGGAGATTCCCGGCCGTTTCGTCTGGAAGGACGACGAGGTGGTGGCGTTCCTGAGCATCGGTCCGCTCAGCGACGGCCACGTGCTGGTGGTTCCGCGGCAGGAGATCAATAAGTGGACGGACGCACCGGCGGAGCTGATGCAGAAGCTCATCACCGTGGCCCGGGCCATCGGCGCTGCGCAGGTGGAGGTGTTCGGTTCGGAGCGGGCCGGCCTGACCGTTGCCGGGTTCGAGGTGGACCACCTGCACCTGCACGTCTGGCCAGCCAACTCGATGGAGGACTTTGACTTCAGCCGGGCCGAGTCCAACCCGGATCCGGAGCGAATGGAGGCCAACGCCCAGAAGCTGCGCCAGGGACTCCGGGACGCAGGCTACGGGGAGTTCGTTCCCGAGGCCTAACCGGGCACCGGTTCAAATGCAGCATCCGGCACGGTCCGGTTCGTTTCCCCGAAACGAACCGGACCTTTTTCGGTTTCAGACTCCTAAATCCGGTCCCTGTATCACAATTAACGGAATCACTGTTTTACCGGAACAGGTATTGAATTCAGGTATTTAATTACTGTGGTCAGTCTGTAATCACTCATCAAAGATGGCGCCTGCTGGCGTTTATCGGATGAGTGAGAAGGACAATGCGGAACCTCGAAAACGAAGAACTCAGGACAACGAACGGAATGCGCAACAAGCGGCGCCGGGGATACAGAACAGCCTTGGTGACCGGTATTGCCGTCATGGCCGGCTGGTTTGTTGCGATGGGTGGACCGGCCGTCGCAGACCCCGGCGAAACCGTGGTGGTCCCTGAACTACAGCTGGTTGACCCAGATTATGACCAGACTATTGAGCGCGGGCTTTACATCTATCGGAAAGTCGATCCGGACGGTGTTGCGGACTGGGGTAATTCAGGCCCGCAAACCCTCTTGGACTCGCAACCGGGCTATGGGACGTTTTCGGGCGTATGGGACTTACTGCCCCCTGGGATCTGCGGGCAGGATTGGGCGCTTGCGGAGTACAACATTCAGCATGTCGCCCCCTTTACCTGGCCGCAGACAATCACTTACCCGAATTTCCCGGCCGTTGACCTCCTGGATGTCTGGAACGAAAGCCTCAATAACATATGGGTAATCCCGGACTGTGAGCCTACGGTTGAACCGACGGTTCCGCCGACGGATGGTCCGACGGTTCCGCCTACGGTTGAACCGACGGTTCCGCCGACGGATGGTCCGACGGTTCCGCCGACGGATGAGCCGACTGGGCCGCCGACGGATGGTCCGACTGGGCCGCCGACGGATGGTCCGACTGGGCCGCCGACGGATGGTCCGACTGGGCCGCCGACGGATGGTCCGACGGTTCCGCCGACGGATGGTCCGACGGTTCCGCCGACGGATGGTCCGACTGGGCCGCCTACCGATGAGCCGACGGTTCCGCCGACGGACAGTCCTACTGATCCGCCTACGGGAGAGCCCACAGACCCGCCCCAGGTTTGCCCGGCGCTGCCGCCGTCAGATACCCCGGATGAACCGACGGCCTCGCCGACGGGTACTCCCACGTCGCACCCGACGGCCTCGCCGACGGGTACTCCCACGTCGCACCCGACGGCCTCGCCGACGGGTACTCCCACGGCCCATCCGACGGCCTCGCCGACCGGCACTCCGACGGCCTCGCCGACCGGCACTCCGTCGGCCTCGCCGACCGGCACTCCGTCGGATGCCCCGTCGGGTCCGGCATCGGATCAGCCTTCCGGTAGCCCGTCAGCGGGTACACCCGGTCTGCCTGGCAACACCACGCTGCCGGAGTTGCCGGTCACTGCACCTCCGGCTCCGCCCGCCGGCGCCGGCAATGGCATACCGCCAAGAGTCACGCCCACCACCACAGGCCGGGGTGCTGCGACTCCCGGTTCAGGGGTGCGTATCCAGGCAAATCCTGCCCAGCGCGTTCCTGAATCCGGACTTGCCTCTACCGGTGCAGAAGGCATGTGGGTCACGGGAACCGCGTTACTCGTCCTAGCCGCCGGGTCGGTGTTGCTGCTGTCAGCACGACGCAGGGAGAGCTAGCACGACGCAACTGGCTCCGTTGGGGCACCCGGCCGGTGAATCGGCCGGGCGGGTGCCTCAGGCCGGAGCCAGCGCCGAGTTCAGTGCGGTCCGGATCCGTTTCTCCGAAACGGTCCGGGCCGTGCCCAGTTCCTGGGCAAAGAAGCTGATCCGCAGTTCCTCGATCATCCAGCGCACCTCGGCAAGTTCCGGGGGAGTGCCGCGGCCGGGCGCCAGCGCCGCCACGGCGTCGTCGTACTCATCCTCCAGACGCTGGACCACTGCCATGGACAGCCCGTCGCGCTGCACGTTGCCGGGCAGCTTCTCCAGGCGCCGCTCAATGCCGGCCAGGTAGCGGGGCAGGTGCATCAGCTGGGCGTAGCCCGTTCGGGCCACGAACCCCGGATACACCAGGGCGTCCAGCTGTGCCCGGATGTCGTTCAGGGCGCTGATCAGGGACAGCGAAGTGGTGCCCTTGAGCGCCTTCGTGATCCGCCTGGTGCTGGCGAGGATCTTCTCCACAATGGCGGTGACGGTAAAGACGGTGTCGATCAGTTCAGCCCGAACGGTTTCATAAAGTGCATCGAATTCTGCGCGGGTCCAGGGCAGCACCTCCGGGGTGAGCTTGTCCACTGCGGCCAGCGTGCAGTCCTCGATCAGCGCAGCCACACTGCCGTGCGGATTTTGGCTGAAGGTCAGCTTCTCGGTGTTGCTCAGGTGCTCCAGTACGTATTTAGCCGGGCTGGGTACCCGCAGCACCAGCAGCCGGATGACTCCGGCGCGCATTGCTGTGCGCTGTTCACCCGGGCTCTGGAAGATCCGCACGCCGGCCGTGCTGCCTTCATCCACCAGCGCCGGATAACCGGTCACGGTGTGGCCGGCCACCAGCCGCTGGACCTGCTTCTCCAGGGTGCCGATGCTCCACTCGGTCAGTCCGGTCCGCTCCGCCACGGAGGAGGAGGAACCGCTGCCGTTCGCAGTAGCTGGGGCCTTGCCGTTGGACCCGTTGGACCCGTTGGACCCGTTGGAACCCTTGGAACCCTTGGCGCCCTTGGGTCCGCGCGGCTGAACGGTCGACGGCGTGGCGCCCAGTGACTCGGCAATGGCGCGCCGGGTGGCCGGGGCCAGGGCCTCCTGCAGTGCCGCAAGGTCCTTGCCTTCGTCCAGCACCCGACCGGCGGAATCCACCACGGTGAAGGTCATCCGCAGATGCGCCGGCACCGCGTCCCAGTTCCAGGAACCGGGCGGAATGATGGAGCCCTTGAGCCGGCGCAGCACCAGTTCCAGGGACGGCTCCAGCTCATCGGAGGCAGGGTCGAAGTCCGCGGCCAGCGCAGCGGCAGCCGAGCGGGCGACGTCGGGCGCCGGAACGAAGTTCTTCCGCACCGCCTTGGGCAGGGACTTGATCAGGGCGGTAATGAGTTCGGCGCGCAGCCCCGGGATCTGCCACGCGAAGGGTCCGGGCGTGAGCTGGTTCAGGAACAGGACCGGCACTTCCACCGTGACACCGTCGTTGGCGCCGGGCACGCCGGGCGTGAACTCGTAGGTCAGCGGCAGCTCGAAGGAACCGTAGAAGAAGGACTTGGGGAAGTCGTTCTCGTCCAGCCCCTCGGCGTTGTCGGTGCGCAGGGCGTCCGGGTCAAAGTCCAGCAGGGCGGGGTTCTCGTGCCGGGCGGACTTCCACCACTTGTCGAAGTGCCGCTCGGAGACGACGTCGGCGCCCACGCGCTCGTCGTAGAACTCGAAGAGGGTCTCGTCATCCACGCGCAGGCCGCGGCGGCGGACCCGGTTCTCCAGTTCCTCCACTTCGGCCAGCAAGGCCTGGTTGCGGTGGAAGAACTTGTGGTGCGTGCGCCAGTCGCCCTCCACCAGGGCGTGGCGGATGAACATCTCGCGGGAGAGCACCGGATCGATCCGGCCGTAGTTGATGCTTCGCTGGGGCACCACGGGAACGCCGTACAGGGTGACCTTCTCATAGGCCATTACCGCGCCGCGGCTCTTGGACCAGTGCGGCTCGCTGTAGGTGCGCTTGACCAGGTGCGGCGCCACTTCCTCGGCCCAGAGCGGATCAAACGACGCCGCCACCCGCGCCCACAGCCGGGAGGTCTCCACCAGTTCGGCCGCCATCACCCAGTCCGGGGACTTCTTGAACAGGGCCGAACCGGGGAACACCGCAAAGCGGGTACCCCGGGCGCCGGCGTATTCGCGCTTGCGCTGGTCATAGAGGCCGATGTGGCTGAGCAGCCCGGCCAGCAGCGACATATGGATTTCCTTATGCCGGCCCACCGGGTCCACCGGGTCCGGGGACAGGGTGATGCCCAGCGGCTTGGCCAGCTGGCGCAACTGCGCAAACAGGTCCTGCCATTCGCGGATGCGCAGGAAGTTCAGGAACTCGTTCTTGCACAGCCGCCGGAAGGCGGAGGAGGACAGCTCCTTCTGCTTTTCCTGGACGTAGCGCCACAGGTTCAGGTAGCCGGTGAAGTCCGATTTCTCGTCTACGAACCGCTTGTGCATTTCCGCGGCCTTCTGGGCGCGGGCCGGATCGTCCTTGGAGGGCCGCTCGCGCGGATCCTGGATGGTCAGGGCGGCGGTCAGGACCATGAGTTCCTTGGCGCAGCCGCGCTGGCCCGCTTCAACGATCATCCGGCCCAGCCGCGGATCCACCGGCAGCTGGGAGAGCTTGCGGCCCACCGGGGTGATGCCGCCCTTGGGATGCAGGGCACCGAGTTCGCGCAGCAGCACCGCGCCGTCGTTGACCGCCTTGGAATCCGGCGGCTGGACGAACGGGAAGTCGGATACATCCTTGGGGCCCTTGGCCACGCCCATGGCGGCCATCTGCAGGATGACGGCGGCGAGGTTGGTGCGCAGGATTTCCGGGTCGGTGAACTCGGGCCGGGACTCGAAGTCCTCCTGCGAGTACAGGCGGATGGCGATGCCGTCCGAAACACGGCCGCAGCGCCCGGAGCGCTGGTTCGCCGAGGCCTGGGAGATGCGTTCGATGGGCAGCCGCTGGACCTTGGTGCGGTGCGAGTAGCGCGAAATGCGGGCGGTGCCGGTGTCCACCACGTATTTGATGCCCGGCACGGTCAGGGACGTCTCGGCGACGTTGGTGGCCAGCACGATCCGGCGGTTGCGGCCGGGGGAGAAGACCTTGTGCTGCTCGGCCAGGGAGAGGCGGGCGTACAGCGGCAGGATCTCGGTGTTCGCCAGCCGGGGGTTGCGTGCCACCGAGGAACGCAGGGCGTCGGCGGCGTCGCGGATTTCGCGCTCGCCGGAGAAGAATACGAGGACGTCGCCGGGCGCTTCGCGGGAAAGTTCGTCCACTGCGTCGCACACGGCGTCCACCGGGTCGCGGTCCTCTTCGAGTTCGTCTTCGGGGCCGTCGTCGTCGCTGCCGCCGTCCGCGGGCTGGTTCAGCGGACGGTAGCGGATTTCCACCGGGAAGGTGCGGCCCGACACTTCGATGATGGGCGCCGGCTTGCCGTCCAGGGCGAAGTGCTCCGCGAAGCGCTGCGGATCAATGGTGGCCGAGGTGATGATCAGCTTCAGGTCCGGGCGTTCGGGCAGCAGCCGGCGCAGGTAGCCGAGGATGAAGTCGATGTTGAGGCTGCGCTCGTGCGCCTCGTCAATGATGATGGTGCTGTACTTCTTCAGCTTCGGATCGTGCTGGATTTCGGCCAGCAGGATACCGTCGGTCATCAGCTTGACCTTGGTCTTGCGGCTGGTCTCGCCGGTAAACCGGACCTGGAAGCCCACTTCGTCGCCGATTTCGACGTCGAGCTCGGACGCGATGCGCTCGGCCACGGTTCGCGCGGCAAGGCGGCGCGGCTGGGTGTGGCCGATCAGGCCCTTTTCCGCCAGCCCCAGTTCCAGGCACATCTTGGGGATCTGGGTGGTTTTACCGGACCCGGTTTCACCGGCAATAACGGTGACTTGGTTGGCCGCAATGGCAGCCATGATGTCTTCGCGGCGCTCCGAAACGGGCAGCTGGGCGGGATAGGAAATTGTCAGTGCCATGTTGCCACCAGTCTAGTGGCTTGGCTCGGGCCGCTTAGGGAGATTCCGCCGTGGGCGGGATTTCGACGGCGTGCTGCAGCAGGGTGACGGCGCGGCGGGCACGCTCGCGCATCTCGGGCGGCTCGAGGATCTCGAAAGGCACACCCCAGGCCGTGAGGTTAATCAACGGCAGGTCCAGCGAATCCCAGCCGCCGCGCAGGATGGTGTGCCCCGGCCCGTCCGCGCTGAGGTTGGCGACATCCGGCGGCACGCGTTCGGCGACCATGGCCAGCGGTGCGGCAAGGCGCACCACCACGGTGTAGCGGTACGGGTTGCGGGTAATGGATTCCTGCACGTAGGCGGCAAGGTCCCGGGCCGGCAGTGGACGGGGCGTAAAGCGTTCCCGCTGGGCCGGCGTGCTGTCGCAGCGGTCCACCCGGAAGGTCCGCCAGTCGCAGCGCTCCAGGTCCCAGGCCACGGCATACCAGCGCCGCCCGGTGCTGACCAGCCGGTAGGGCTCCACCATGCGGCGGGCGGATCCGCCGTCGGCGCCGGTGTACCGGAAGGAAACAACCCGGTGCTCGGTGATCCCGGCGGAAAAAGCGGTAAGGATGCCGGGGTCCACCCCGCCGGGCGGCCCGGACAGGGTGGAGACCGATTGGCGCAGCGCGGAGAACTTGGGCCGCAGGCGGCCGGGCAGCACGTGCTCCAGCTTCGCCAGTGCCCGAACGGAGGCTTCGCCGATGCCGGTCACGGGTCCGGTGGCCACCGCCGTCAGCCCGAGGGCGACGGCGAGCGCTTCGTCGTCGTCGAGCAGCAGCGGGGGCAGCTGCGCGCCGGCTCCCAACTGGTAGCCGCCGGCGATACCCGGGGATGCCGAAATGGGATAGCCCAGCGTGCGCAGCTTGCCGATGTCCCTGCGCACGGTGCGTTCGGTGATGGACAGCCTCTCCGCCAGGGCGGACCCGGTCCATTCGCGGCGCAGCTGCAGCAGGGACAGCAGTTGCAGCAGCCGTGCTGAGGTTTCCAACATGGACATCAAGCTACGCCGGATTCAGGTCAAAAGCTGTCCTGATCTGTTTCTAGGCTGGGAAAACTTCCGTACGAATTCCCCAATCACACGAATCCTCAAGGAAAGGCGCAGCCATGACGCAGGACCAGCAGCAGGAGAACCGAGTGGAACAGCAACGCGTGCCGGCGGCCGAGCTGGCCGAGCAGCTCGCGTGGCACTGGGAGAACCAGGCCCGCCCCCGGCTTGCCGGCCTCACTGACGCCGAGTACTTCTGGGAACCGGTGCCCGGATGCTGGAACGTGCGCCCGCGCGGTACCAGCATGGCTCCGGTGCAGGGCGGGAGCGGAGACTTCACCATCGACTTTGCCTTTCCCGAGCCGGAGCCGGCGCCGGTCACCACGATCGCCTGGCGGGTGGCGCATCTGCTCGTCGCTGTCCTGGGCATGCGGAACGCCGCCCATTTCGGCGGCCGGCCGGTGAGCTATGAGGACTTCGACTATCCCGGTACCGCTCAGGAGGCCCTCGAACTGCTGGACGGGTACTACGCCGCCTGGATTACCGCGGTGTCGGCGCTCAGCCCCGGGGAGCTGGCCGCTCCGGCCGGTGAGGCGGAGGGCCGCTGGGCGCAGCAGCCAATGTCCGCGCTGGTGCTGCACATCAACCGGGAGATGATCCACCACCTGGCCGAAATTGCGCTGCTGCGGGACCTGTACGCCAACGGCCTGCGCTGACCAACCGAATCGGCTGCTCCCGGACATGCCGCGGCGACGGCGGCTACCCGGCGCCGCTGCTGCGGCACCCTAGTGCCGATGACCGTACAGCTGCTGGTAGCCGCGCACGGCATCGAAGCCGGACGCCGGCGGCACATCATCGCTGCCCTCCGTGGTGAATGGGGGAAGGTGCCCGGTTCCGTCGGTGCGCACGGCACGGACTGTCGCAGTGAGGAGCGCGGCAAACCCCGCCGCCAGGAAGAACACAAGGACCAATGCTGACAAAAATTCCATACCCCCAGCCTGCGGCGGTCCTCCCGGAAAAATAAGTGGCAGAAAGGACCATTAGCGTGAAGAAACTGCCATACTGGCCGCATGCTGAAAACGGTGGCGGTGATCGTGCTGGACGGACTGGCGGTGTTCGAGCTCGGGGTGCTGGCCGAGGTCTTCGGCATCGACCGGACGGAGCGGCCCGGAGGTGTGCCCGCCTTTGACTTCAGCGTGTGCACGCCGGTGCCGGGACCGGTCCGCACCAAGGCCGGATTCAGCATGAACGTTGAGCACGGCTTGGACGCCGCGGACCGGGCGGACCTGGTGGTGATGGCACCCTCCGAGGGGACCGGAAACCGTGTGCCGGAATCCGTGACGGCGGCGCTCCGGGCTGCCCATGAGCGCGGTGCATGGGTGATGAGCGTTTGCTCCGCCGCCTTCGTGCTGGCCGAAGCCGGGCTCCTGGACGGCCGCAGGGCCACCACGCACTGGATGTACTCGCGTGAACTCGCGGAACGGTTTCCGCAGTGTGAGGTGGATGAGGACGTGCTCTACGTCCAGGACGGAAACATCCTCACCAGTGCCGGGACCGCGGCGGCCATCGACGCCGCCCTGCACCTGGTGCGGGGAGAGCTGGGGGCAGGTGTCGCCGCCGCCATCGCGCGTGACATGGTGGTCCCGCCGCACCGCGACGGCGGCCAGGTCCAGTTCATCGCCCGGCAGGTTCCGGCCTCGGCCTGCGAGACACTCGAAGAGATGCTGGTCTGGATGGGAGAAAACCTGGGCCAGGAGCACACAGTGAAGGACCTGGCAGCCCGGGCCAGCATGTCCGAGCGGACTTTCGCACGCCGGTTCAAGGCCGAGACCGGTTCCACGCCGGCCGCCTGGCTCACCCGCCAGCGGGTGCTGCGGGCCCAGGAACTGCTGGAGGATACAGACCTGGGCATTGATGAAGTGGCCAGGGCCACCGGTTTTGGACAGGCCGAGCTGCTGCGCCACCATTTCCGCCGCGGACTGGGCGTCAGCCCCGCAGCCTACCGCCGGACCTTCCGGGGCCGGAGTGCTGCGGCGGCCGGGTAAGGCCTGCCATTGCGCAGCGCAGCTCTATCCGCCGCGGCGCGGCGCCGCCAGGCTGCGGACCACCATTGCGTTGCATACCGGCTGGTCGGTATTGTCGGCCCCACATTGCCACACCCGCACATTGCCACACCCGCACATTGCCATACCCGCCACGCCGGTCCGCGCACTGAGGCACGGACGGCAACCAAGGAGAGCCATGTCTGAAACACCAGTAAGCTCCACCCGACGTGTAGCCGTAGTTACCGGTGCCGGCCGGGGAATCGGCGCAGCCGTTGCCGCCCGGCTGGCCGCGGACGGCCATGCCGTAGCGGTCATCGACCTCCGGGAGGAAGACACCGCGCGGACCGTCGAAGCCATCCGCCACGCCGGGGGAGAAGCCCTCGGCATCGGCGCGGACGTGTCCGATGCCGCCGCCGTCGAACAGGCCGTGGCCCGGATCGCCGCGGAACTGGGCCCTCCCACCATCCTGGTGAACAACGCCGGCATCCTGCGCGACAACCTGCTGTTCAAGATGAGCGAGACGGACTGGGACGCCGTTATGGGGGTGCACCTGCGCGGCGCATTCCTGATGAGCCGGGCGGTGCAGGCCCACCAGGTGACGGAGGAGTGGGGACGGATCATCAACCTCTCCTCCACCTCCGCCCTCGGCAACCGGGGCCAGGCCAACTATGCCGCCGCCAAAGCCGGCATCCAGGGCTTCACCAAGACGCTGGCCATCGAGCTCGGCCGCTACGGCGTCACCGTGAACGCAATTGCCCCCGGATTCATCGAAACCGACATGACCAGGGCGACGGCGGAGCGCGTGGGGGTGCCGTTCGAGGACTTCATGGCGCACGCCGCCAAGGAGATACCGGTGGGCCGGGCAGGTACCCCGGAGGACATAGCTGCTGCCGCGTCGTTCTTCGCCCGTGCGGAAGCATCCTTCGTCTCCGGCCAGGTGCTGTACGTCGCCGGCGGACCCAAGGACTAGCGGTGGCACACTTCGGATCCGTTGCGGAGCTGTCCGCTGCAGAGGGACACGTGGAAACCAGCGACTGGATCACCATCGACCAGGAACGCATCAATATGTTTGCCGATGCCACGGATGACCACCAGTGGATCCATGTGGATCCCGAGCGAGCCGCCGATGGCCCCTTCGGCAGCACCATTGCCCACGGCTACCTCAGCCTGGCCCTGCTGCCGGCGCTCGCCTCCGGCCGGTTCCGGGTGGACGGCATGGTGATGGGCGTGAACTACGGCCTGGACAGGGTCCGTTTCCCGCATCCGGTGCCGGTGGGCAGCCGGGTGCGGGCACGCTCCGAAATTGCCTCGGTGGAGCAGGTGGACCGTGGCGTGCGGGTGAAACTGCTGGTGACCGTGGAGATTGAGGGCGTGGACAAGCCGGCCGCAGTGGCCGAGTCGATCTCGCTCTACGTGCTCGAGTAAGAAAGCGTGCTGGAGTAAGAAAGCGTGCTGGAGTAACCACAAAGGAGGGCCCGTTTGCGAACGGGCCCTCCTTTGTTTCGGGTTTAGGCGGGATGCCCGGCGGGCCTAGTCCGGCAGCCCGTTGGCGGGCATAGCGCTGCGTTCCCCGGTGTATTCCTGGACGTCGTCGCCGTCGACCGTGTACGCGGTGCCGAAGTAGGACTGCACCCCGTTATCCACCCGGGTCAGCATGGCTCCGGTGTAGCCGCGGTGGCTGTCTCCGCTGAAGCCCAGGGGCACCAGGCCGTTGCCGGTGACATTGCCGGATTCCAGTGCCTCAAGCAGGGATTCGCGGGTGGGATTCTCTCCGGCCTCCTTCAGGGCTTCCACGAACAGGTAACCGATGGACATTCCGAAGACGGTGTTCCCGTCGAAGGCGGCGCCGGCGTTGTACTCCTCGTTGATTTCCCGGAACTTCTTGATCCAGTCATCCTCGGTTTCCGAATAGGCGGGAAGGTAGTTGGCGCTGACGAACCCCTGCAGCAGCTTGTTCGTGTTTTCACCCAGATAGCCGGACAGGGTGTTGTAGTCTCCTCCGGCAGAGGAGGCCATCCACTGCGGGAAGTAGCCCAGCTTGGCAGCAGTTCCCACGGCCTGGGCGCTGAAGCCGTTGATCGTGGCCATGAAATTCACCTCGCAGCCTGCTTCCTTCATGGCGCTGATCTGGGCGGCAATGTCGGTATTGGCCGTGGAATAGACCTGGGCATCGGCCAGCCCGTCGGAACCCAGCACCGCTTCCAGGCCGGCTTTGAACTCGTCGCCGAAGTCATCGTCCTGGCCGAAGAAGCAATAGGTCTTGTCCGGGAACTCCTCCTGGGCATAGGTGGCCAGGATCCGGGACTCGGTGGGGTAGTCCACCATGAAGCCGTAGGTGTAGGGGTACTCGTCGGGCTGGTCCCAGGTGGGGGAACCGGAAGCGACAAAGAGGTCCGGCACCTCGTTGTCGTTGACGAAGTCCAGGACGGCGCTGTGCGGCGGCGTGCCCAGTCCGCCCACCAGGGCAAACACCTCGTCCTGGAGCACCATTTCCCGCACCGCGGACTGCGTGTTGGCCGGGTTGTAGCCGTCATCTTTCACGATGTATTCGATGGTCCGGCCGTTGACGCCGCCGTTGTCGTTCACATAGTCGAAGTAGGCCTGGGTGGCCGGGGAGATGGTGGAATAGCCGGCAGCCGCGGGGCCGGTCAGCGGCTGATGGGTGCCCACCGTGACGGTGGTGTCCGTGATGCCGGGAACGTCTTCGGCAGCCGGGTCGGAGCCTTCCTCAGGCGAAGCGCATGAGGATAGACCAAGGGCTGCTGCTGCCAGGACGGCGGCACCTATGCGGAGCGGGGAACGAGTCATCATTGACCTTTCTGGGTTGCGGGTTGCTCCGCCGGCTGGTGCCGGATCGGAAGAGTCGGGGAGGCCGGACGCGGGGCGGACGCAGGCGCCGCGGACCGGGCGGGGGATGCGGAACGTTTGAAACCGGTCCGGTGCCAAAGCTTCACAAGCAGGCCCTGGATGCCCTGCGGAGCGAGCAGCACCACCAGGACCAGGACGAGCCCGAAGATGGCTACGGAGAGATTGCCGTCCAGGCGCTGCGCCAGGTCCGTGGGCAGTGCCAACCGGGAGGTGGCCGTGCCGATCAGGTGGGGCAGGGCCACCAGGAGCACCGCACCCCAGACCGCTCCGGTGAGCGAGCCGATGCCGCCGACCACGGCGGCCATCAACAGGAACAGTGAGAACACCAGCGAGTAGGCTCCGGGGCTGGCGCTTTGCGTGGTGTAGGCCAGCAGGCCGCCGCCCATGCCCGCCGCAGCCGAGCTGATCACAAAGGCAGCCACCTTGGTGCGGGCCGGGTTGATCCCGGCCAGCGCAGCTGCCACGGGGTTGTCCCGCACGGCACGCAGTTCACGGCCGAAGCGCCCGCGGAGCAGGTTGGCCAGCACCGCCATGACCGCCACGGCGCAGACGACGGCGAGCCAGGCCTGCCAGGCCTCCGTGGACACGGTCCCGCGCAGGGCCGCCGGACGCTTCTGAACCGTGACCCACAGTCCCTGGTCTCCGCCCAGCACGGAGGAAAACGTGCTGGTTACTGCGGGCAGCGCGACCACCAGGGCCATGGTGAAACCGGCCAGATAGGGCCCGTGCAGCCGCCCGGCGGCCAAGCCGATCACCAGGCCCAGGACACCTGCACCGGCCACGGCCGCGACCAGCGGCACGACGAGCAGCAGCGGACCCTCCACCCCGGCGTCGTCCAGCGCATTGGCGGTCAGCGCGTAAGTGTAGGCACCGGCGGCCATCAGGGCCGCCTGGCCGAGGGAGAGCTGCCCGCCGGCTCCGGTCAGCAGGGTCAGCCCGGCGATCCCGCACAGGTAGGCGCACGCCGTCGCCAGCTGGTAGGAGGTGAAGGACGGGATGATGAACGTCAGGCCGATCAGGAAGACGGCCGCGGCGGCGGCAACGAAGTAACGCAGAAGGACGCTCATACGGTTCGCTCCTTGGTCATTGCGAAAATGCCGCCGGGCCGGACAAGCAGTACGGCCAGCAGCAGGACCAGGACGGCGACGGGGGCCAGGGTGGCGCCCAGGTAGCCGCTTACCCAGCTGAGCAGGACACCCACGGCCAGTCCGCCGATGACGGCGCCGGCGGGCGAATCCAGTCCGCCGATGACGGCCACGGTGAAGGCGTACACAAAAACCGTGTCGGCCGCGTGCGGGTTCAATCCCAGTTCGGTCGGGATTACCAGCAGTGCGGCGAGCGCACCCAGGGCCGAGGACAGAGCCCACCCGAGGGTGAGCATCCGGGATGTCCGCACCCCCAGCAGCCGGGCGAGGTCCGGCGCAAAGGCTGAAGCACGCAGCCGCAGCCCCAGAGGTGTTTTGGTGAAGAGCAGCACCAGGGCTCCCACCAGCAGGGCAATGCAGGCGAACACGAACAGGTCGTAGGAGGAGACCGCGGTGATGCCGAAGATTTCCACGGGGTTGGAACTGAACGGCGTTGTCATGGTCCGGTAGCTGTTGCCGAAGACCATGCCCAGGACCGCTTGGATCACCAGCAGCAGTCCCAGCCCGGCGATGACCGGGTTCAAGGGCGAGTAGTTACCCACGAAGCGCATGACGCCGCGTTCCACCAGGGCTCCGATGAGGAAACCGGCAGCGAGCGCCGCCGCCAGGCCGGCCCAGTAGTTGCCGGTCAGCGCGGTGACGGTGAAGGCGATGTATGTGGCGGCCACTGCCATGGCGCCCTGGGCAAAGTTCACGATCCGCGCCGCTCGCCAGATGAGGACCAGGGAGAGGGCAAAGGCCGCCAGGACAGCACCCCGTGCCAGTCCGTCGAAGGTGAGGAAAAGGAATCTGTCCATTAGAACCCCAGATAGGTGTGGCGGAGGCCGGTGTCGGCGGCCAGCTCGGCTGCGGGCCGTGCTGCGACGATTCGGCCCAGGTTGAGGATGATGCCGTGGTCCGCGACGGCCAGGGCGCTGCGGACGTTCTGTTCAATCAGGAGTACGGTCAGCCCGGTGTCGTCCCGGAGGCTGCGGAGCATGCCCAGGATCTGGGCGGTTACCTTCGGCGCCAACCCGAGGGACGGTTCATCCAGCAGCAGCAGCGATGGTGCGGCCATCAGTGCCCGGCCGAGGGCAAGCATCTGGCGCTCGCCGCCGGAGAGCTGGTGCCCGGGGGCTTTCCGGCGGCGGGCCAGGGGCTCGAACAGTGTGTACATCTCCGCCAGGACAGCGGCTGCCGCCTTGCGGTCGCGCCGCCACAGCCCGCCCAGGCGCAGGTTCTCATCCACCGTGAGTTCGGTAATTACGCCGCGGCCTTCGGGAACGAGCGCTACTCCCTGCCGCACCATGGCCTCCACCGGGACGCGGGTGAGGTCTTTGCCGCCCAGCCGGATGCTGCCGGCCCACGGCCGCAGCTGGCCGGTGACGGTCCGCAGCAGCGTGGTTTTTCCTGCGCCATTGGCTCCCACCACCGCGGTGATGGAACCCTCTTCCACCGTGAGCCCGACGTCGTGCAGGACCCGGACGGCGCCGTAGCCGGCATTCACGCCCTCCAGGACCAGTCCGCCGCTCATGCGACGTCGACCCCCAGATAGGCATCGGCGACAGCAGGGTCCGCACCGATTTCTGCCGGCGTTCCTTCTGCGATCAGCCTGCCGAAGTCCAGCACCGCGATCCGGTCGCAGACGTCCATCACCAGGTCAACGTGGTGTTCCACGAGCACCACCGAGCAGCCGTTGCCGGGCATGGTGCGGATCAGCGACGCGAGTTCCTCGATGTCTTCGTGGGCCAGCCCGCCGGCGGGTTCATCCAGCAGCAGCAGCCGCGGTTCGCTCACCAGTGCCCGGGCCAGGGCCACCTTCTTCCGGATGCCGTAGGGCAGGGTGTCCGGCAGTGCTGCGGAATAGCCGGCGACGTCGAGGGCAGCGAGCGCGGCCAGCGCACGGTCCCTGAATTGATCCTCCTGCCGGACGGCGCCGGGCAGGGCCAGCAGGTCCGCTCCGCGGCGGGATTCAGCAGCGAGTCCCGCCATCACGTTCTGCAGCACGGTCAGCCCCGGGAACAGGCCCAAACCCTGCAGGGTGCGTGCCACGCCGTGGCGGGTAAGCCGGTGCGGACGGGGGTGGAAATCCCGGCCGTCCAGAGCCAGGCTGCCCCCGGTTGGCGGGAAAACTCCGCAGATGACATTGAAGAGGGTGGTTTTGCCGGCACCGTTGGGTCCCATCACCCCCACGACCGCGCCGGCCGGAATATCCAGGGACACCGAGTCCAGGGCGGACAGGCCGCCGAACCGGACGGTGATCCCGTTGAGCTGCAGACGCGGCGGTTCCGACCGGTCGGTATGTTGCTCCTGCATGAGTACTCCATCGTCTCTGCTCTTACCTTGCGTGCTGTGGTGGCGCGTGTGTTGCGGTAGGGAGGGAGGTGCGGTGGTGCTGGAGGTGCTGGAGGTGCTGGAGGTGCAGTGGTGCTGGTGGTGCAGTGGTGCTGGCTTCGGCTACTTTGCCTGCAGGCCCGCCAGGTAAAGGTCGGTCAGTTGGGCTGCTACCGTTTCGCGGCTGATGGCCCCGCCGGGGGAGTACCAGTAGGAGAGGTAGTGCGGATCTGAGAAAAAGTTTGCTGCGAGTACCGGAATGGGGATGTCGGTGCGGAACACTCCATCCTCCTGGCCTCGGACCAGGATGCGGGTGAAGGCCTTGTTGAACTCGCGCCGCCGCCGCTGCACCTCTTCCAATCGGTCTTCGCTCAGCATGTGCTGCGAACGGAAGAAGACTGTCCCCTCCCGGATCCAGTCAATGGAGGTCCGAATCAGGTCCTCGCACACCAGCCGCAGGGTTTCCGCGGCGGGCAACCCCCGCCCGATGATCTCGGTCAGGTGCTCGTGCTGCAGGGTCAGGATGCGGTCGTAAATGTCGAAGAGCAGGTCATCTTTGGAATTGAAGTAGTGATACAGCGCCCCCTTGGTTACTCCTGCAGCGTCCACAATCTGCTGGACGCTGGTTTTGGCGTAGCCCTGCCGCGCGAAGAGCTCCACGGAGGTCCGTGCCAACTCTTCTTTGATGTTCATGGTTTTCATTGCGGCAGGTCCGGGTTTCTCGCGGGTATTCGGGGTCCGGCGGCGGAGAGCTCAGAACCGACCGGTTGGTATGTGCGAACACCATAACCCGGGAAGGTCTGCAGAGCGCAAGGTTTTTGGCGGAATTGTTTTGCGCGGCCCGCATGATTCCGGTTTCGGGAAAACGCTGGTGCCGGCCTTAGAGTGGCGGCATGCAGGAACAGAACTACGCTCCTATCCCGTTTCAGCCTGCCGGTCCGGACTTTCCGGGTTGGCCCGTGCCGGCGTCGGTCCCGCCGGGAATGCGGATGGAACTGAGCCGCGCGAAACTGCTGGACGGACGGGAATCGTCCTTCGATGACTGGATGGCCATGCTCCACGAGCGGTACGAGGAGTGTCTCGCCACCTTGGACCGGGAACTCATGGCTGTTGAGGCGACGTTCCTCAACCAGGAGGCTGACGGGTCGTGGTGGATGTACCACTTCCAAATGATGGGGGAGGCAAGCCCCGGACTTGTTCCAGACAACCCACTGGACCAGGCGCATCTCGAGTTCGGGAAGAAAACCAAGCATCAGGGCTGGGAAGAGCTGCAGCCGCGTTTTTTCCTGGCTCCGCCTGCGGTGCGGGCCGCCGTCGAGCAGGCGGGTACCCCGCTGTCCGATGCGCAGCCGGGAGAAAGCATCGATTAGCGCATCGGGGCGTGCGATCGGGACGTGGCGCAAGAGGGGTGCAAAGCAAAAGAACCCCGCAGCATGGAGCTGCGGGGTTCTTCCGTGTGTCTCAAAGTGCCCTCGATAGGATTCGAACCTACGGCCTGTTGCTCCGGAGGCAACCGCTCTATCCCCTGAGCTACGAGGGCAAGGACACCGGTAAACCGGACGTCCTGTGGGACTCAAGAAGCTTAGCAGGTTTCGGCCGGTGCTGGAAAACCCTGCCGGATCCGCACGGATTCGCGGGATCCCATGCTCGGGAATTGGACGCTGTTGGTTGGGAGCGCAGATGCATATCGGCGGTTTCCCGGACGTACGTAGTGGCGCTGTAAAGACGGGTATTTGAAGTGCTTCAAGGTGTCCGTTTCGGCCGGTTTTTGCCCGGAAATGTCAGTGCCGGATGAAAGCCTTAAGCATGGACCAGATCGGGAATGCCGGGCCGGTAACCGGACAGAAAACTGAACAAACAGGAACTGGACACCGGGCCGCTGAAGACGGGGCTGATACCGGGGACGGTCCCGGTCAGAAGTGCTCACTAGCGGTGTTTCGAGCGGCCTCGGGCGCCGGCACTGACGACGGCGGCGCGGGTGGGCGTTCCTGCGGAACCGGCACTGATTTTCCGGATGGTTTCAGCGGAACCCTGGCTCTGCAGAACCTCGAATCCTTTGACGACCAAGCCACCGGGTGGAACCCGGGATGGCGTTCACACTGGCGGCAGCCGAGTGTGCCGCCCTCCTGCAGATACCGCACGGCACCGCGCAGCGGCTGATGTTCGAAGCCGGCCTCCTATCTGGCGCCCATACGGCCACGCTGGAGGCACTGCAGGACGGGAGCCTCAGCTACGGGCATGCCCAGGTGGTGCTGGACCAGTGCGAAAGCGTTCCTGCCGCCGAGTTGCCAGAGTTCGAAGCTGCTCTGCTGAAGGCCGCAGAAGGTCAGACCCGGTCCCAGTTCTCCGCCAAGGCCCGCCGGCTGCGCGAGACGAAGTACCCGCAAACCATTGAGGTCCGGCACCTCACTGCGTTCGAGAAGCGCCGGGTCTCCCTGGATCGGGAAGAAGACGGGATGTCCTGCCTGTCGGCGTATCTTCGTGCGGCGGAAGCGCAGCAGATCTACACCGCGCTGAGCACTGCAGCCCGGGGTGAGCAGAGTGATGGGGATACACGGACCGCGGACCAACTTCGTGCCGACATCCTGGCCCAGCTGCTTATGGGTGGCCCCGGTTCACCGCGTACTGGTGCTGCCCCAGAGCGCACCCCAGTGCGGTCTGACCGTGCGGGCGGCGGTGGGAAAGCCGCCGACATTGGCCCGAGCCGTGAATCTCGCGGGGCTGGCAGTGCACCTGAAGGTGCCGACTCTGATGACTATGACGCCGAGTCTTTTGGCATCCTCCCCCGGGCGGAAATCATGGTCCTGATCAACGCCGAAACACTGTGTGAAGCCAATGAAGACCCGGCCGAGCTGCATGGCTACGGCCCGATCAGCGCCGAAGCA
Source organism: Arthrobacter sp. zg-Y1143 (assembly GCF_030125565.1). Classification (NCBI taxonomy): domain Bacteria; kingdom Bacillati; phylum Actinomycetota; class Actinomycetes; order Micrococcales; family Micrococcaceae; genus Arthrobacter; species Arthrobacter sp. zg-Y1143. The sequence goes on from NZ_JASKLW010000004.1 coordinate 477,016, forward strand.
GCCCGCAGGCTGTCCCGCCACGCCACCCGCTGGACCGGACTCGTCCAGGACCCGGACACCGGGGAAATCCTCGGCGTGGGCAGGCGCCGGAAAGTCCCCGCCGGACTGGCCCGATGGCTACGTGCCAGGGACGGAACCTGCCGGTTCCCCGGCTGCCGGGTCAGCACCGCGGTCACGGAAATCGACCACACCACCGACTGGGCGGACGGAGGCCCTACGGACCACGGCAACCTCGCCCATTTATGCCGGCGGCATCACCGGTTCAAAACCCTGGGATTCTGGAAGGCCCGGCAACCGGAACCGGGAGTGATGGAATGGACCTCACCCACGGGACGGGTCTACCGAACCGAACCCTTCCTGGAACTGGCTCGTGTCCGACCCGAGCCGGGACAGGCGTCCACCCTGGTGACACCGCCACCTTTTTAACCAGGGAATGGCCACCGGGGGAACGCCCGGGACTAGTACCCCAGGAACGGATCGGTCCGGATCCGCCGCCCTCCCGCGCTGCGGACCGCCTTGCGGGCGGCCGCCACGGCCCGGGGCGAACCCGAAACGTACACCGCCCGGGAGGCGATATCGGGAACTTCCTGCCGCAGCACTGCGGCGTCCGGAAGGCCGGCACCAAGCCATGTCCACTCCGGGATTTCGGGATCAGCCGGGGTGCACACCAGCACCCGGATCCCGAATTCCCGCAGCTCGTCAGCGTAGGCCAGCTCGGCAGCATCGGACGCGGCATAAACCAGGACAATGTCCCTTGCCGTCTGCGCCCGTGCCGTTCCGCCATGTCCTTCGCCGCGTACCGCGCGCAACTGGCTGATAAACGGCGTAATGCCGATACCGAAAGCAATCATCAGTACGGGCTTGGCCGGATCCCGGGGCAGCAGGAAGTCTCCGGCCACGGCTGTCGCCGTCACTTCTGCGCCGGGACGCATTTTCATCAGCGCAGTCTTGAAGCTGCTGCCGGCCTCTGCCGCCACCCGCAGCCCCACAGCCACCGTGCCTGGTTCGTCCGGTGCCGTGGTGATGCTGAAGATCCGCCGCGACCCGCGGGAATCGGGCTCGAAGTGCGGGACCGCGAGCTCCAGGTATTGGCCGGCACGGAACCGGACCGGACGGGACGGGACGAACACGACTTCACGGGCGGTCGGGGTCAGCTCCCGCGTGGCCTGCAGGCGCAGCCGCACGGCGCCGCGCTGTCCCAGCACAAAGGCGAGCGCGTTGCCCACCAGCAGGGCCAGTTCGGGGGACATGGCGACGGGGCCCAAGGACAGCGGCACGGCAAAAAGGACGCCGACGACGACGCCCTCCGCCAGCCGCTGAGCGCGCAGCGGGGGCAGGGTCAGCGGTTCGGTAAGCATAAAACCGGCCAGGAAGACCAGCGGATAAGAGCCGGCGACCGTGACCAGGGCATCGGCGGCAGATTCTCCGTTTGCCATAAGCCGGAACACAAGGACCACCACGGCGGTCAGCGCAAACACTCCGGCCATCGGCAGCAGACGGTTCCGGTACAGGACCAGCAGGGAGGCAGGCAGCACGGCTACCAGCATCCACGGGGTGGCCACCCACCAGGCCGCACCTCCCAATCCGGTCAGGGCAACCACAAACGCGCCGGCCGCTGCCGGGTTGAAGATGTGCCGGCGCCGGACGGCCAGCACGTATTTGGACGCAGTCGCTGCAGCACCGGCAAGGGCCACTGTGCCCAACTCCGCGCCCCCGGTGCCCGGCCAGAACAGGAAGTACAGCAGCAGTCCGGTGATCAGCGAGGAATCCGTCAGCGGACGGGTGCGCAACAGCAGCCCGGCCACCCTGCTGGTGACCAGGGTGGACGCTACGGCGGTCAGCAGCGTGGCCCCCAGCTCAGCCGGAGTATAAAAGAGCACCCCGGCAAAGGAGAGCACAAAAGACCAGGCAACACAGGCCAGCAGCAACCAAACGGTGAGCCGGTACATGGTCCAGCGGCCCAGAAAGGTGTTCAGGGTGCGCGGGGCAGCAGGTGCGTTGACGCTCATGGGAACAGGACTCCAGCCATTGCAGGGGAATAGTCGGCCCGGCCGTCGGTAAACATCCGGACATAGTCAAAGTCGAACCCGGCCGCGAGGGTCTGCGGATCGGCGAAAAACAGGGCCGTGGCCAGCCCGTCGGCGGTCATGGCGTCTGCGGCTAAGGCCCAGGTGGCTGCCACTGCGTCCACGGGAGCGCCGGTCCTCGCGTCCAGGACATGGTGCAGGCCTTCGCCCCATCGGCGGCGGTTGACTGCGGATGCGCACAGCGCCCGGTCGGCCAGGGTCAGCACGCCGATGGCCCGCGCCGGGTCATACGGATGTTCCAGGGCCACCCGCAGGGGCTCGGCACCGGCATGGCGCAGGTCCGAGCCTGCGTCCACCACATAACGGCGGACGCCGGCGGACTCCAGTACGCCGCAGACCAGGTCCACCAGCTGCCCCTTTCCGGCGGCACCAATATCGAATGTCACCGGAGCGGAAGTGCGCACCGTCACGCCCGCCCCGGAACCGCCCGCCCCGGAACCGCCAGGAGCCTCGGTCCAGGACACGGTTTCCGCCCACGCCGCTGCCGGCAGGGACGGTCCCCAGACACGGAAGCTGTACGCGGCGTCGTACCCCAAAACCTCCAGGGAACGCCCGACGAGGGGATTCACTGCGCCGTCGGTGAGCCGGTTCAGGGCGTCGAAAAGACGCAGCAGCCCGGCAGCGGACCCGGGCAGCTCAAAACTGCCGGCACCGTCGGCCATCCGCGCCACCGTGGAGTCGCTGCGGAAGCGGGACCAGGTCCGGTCATAGTCCTGGACCAGCTCCGCAACGGCAGCCTGCACGGAGGCTTCCAGGGGGTCCGGCGTGGACAGCGTCCACGCCGTGCCGATCGCCTGGAAGCCCACGGTATGCATCGGCGGTACCTAGGATCCCGCCACGGAGCGGATCGCATCCAGTGCGCGGTTGAAGCCTTCACTGGTCAGCGAGGATCCGGCCACCTTGTGCACGTCGAGCTCATCAATGTTCTTACCCACCACCTGCTCCTGTACGTTGGAGGTGAATTCGCGCTGGTACTGCTTGGAGGTGGGATTCTTCTGTGAAGTCTTCACTTCCAGTTCGGTCACCACATTGTTTTCCAGCCGCAGCGTCACATCCACGTCTTCGGAGGTGCCCGACGGCGGGATGTAGCTTCCGGTGCCGGAATACTCGCCGTCCGCGTAAGCGCCGGAAGCGGGCGCATCCGCCGTGGCGGCGGGCGACGGGGCGGGGGACTGGCCAGCGGACTGGCCAGCGGACTGGCTGGCGGACGGGCTGGCCGGTGCTTCGGCAGCGTCCGCGCTTTCACTGTCTTCGCCCGCTGCGCATCCGGCGGCAGAGAGCAGGGACAGGCCGGCGGCGGCGCACAACAGGGACTTGCTCGCTCGGTTCACGGTTCTCCTCGTTTTTGGGGTTCCGGGGATCAGATTGGGGTTCCGGGGATTAGGGGAAGACTGCCAGGCCACGGCTGCACAAGGAGCCGGCAAACGCCTTCCCCTTCATTACATCGCATCCACTTTCCCCTTTATTACACCGCATCATTACCCCCGGGGCTGGGCGTTCGCTGGGTAAGGCCTGTCATACACAACGAGGCCAGTGCCGCACCCGGCTATGCTTAACCGGTGACTCCTGAAGAACTTTCCTCCGCCGTAACTGCCTGCCTCCAAGACGCCATCGATGCCGGTGACTTCAGCGTCGAGCTGCCCGGGGAGGTCCGGGTGGAGCGCCCGAAGAACCGGGACCACGGTGACTGGGCCACCAACATTGCCCTGCAGCTGTCCAAGCAGGCCGGCATGAATCCCCGTCAGTTCGCGGAAATCCTGAAGGGCCGGCTGGAGAAGATCACCGGCGTGGCCAAGGTGGACATTGCCGGCCCCGGCTTCCTGAACATCACCCTCGACGCCGGCGCCGCCGGTGAACTGGCCAAGGCCATTGTCGACGCCGGCCCCGCCTACGGCACGTCCGAAATCCTCAAGGGCACGCGGATCAACCTCGAGTTCGTCTCCGCCAACCCCACGGGCCCCATCCACCTGGGCGGCACCCGCTGGGCCGCCGTGGGCGACGCCCTGGCCCGGGTCTTCGAATCCCAGGGCGCAGACGTGACCCGCGAGTACTACTTCAATGACCACGGCGCACAGATTGACCGCTTCGCCCGGTCCCTGCTGGCTTCCGCCAAGGGTGAACCGGCCCCCGAAGACGGGTACGCCGGCGCCTACATCGAGGACATCGCCAACCGCGTGCTCGCCGCCGAGCCCGGCATCATGGAACTGCCCGACGCCGAGGCGCAGGAGCGTTTCCGTGCAGTGGGCGTGGACTTCATGTTCGGTGACATCAAGGAGTCACTGCACAACTTCGGCGTCGACTTCGACGTCTACTTCCACGAGGATTCCCTGCACGAAAACGGACAGGTGGACAAGCTTCTGGAACAGCTGAAGGGCTCGGGAAACCTGTACGAAAAGGACGGCGCCTGGTGGCTGAACTCCAGCGAGTTCGGTGATGACAAGGACCGCGTGGTCATCAAGTCGGACGGCAACGCCGCCTACATTGCCGGCGACATCGCCTACATCCACAACAAGCGCGAGCGCGGCTTCGACCTGAACGTCTACATGCTCGGCGCGGACCACCACGGCTACGTGGCACGCCTGAAGGCCGCTGCCGCAGCCCTGGGCCACGACCCGGAGTGCGTGGAGGTCCTGATCGGCCAGATGGTGAACCTGGTCAAGGACGGAAAGCCGGTGCGCATGTCCAAGCGCGCAGGCACGGTAGTCACGCTCGAGGACCTGGTGGAGGCCGTGGGCGTGGACGCTGCCCGCTACACCCTGGCCCGCTTCTCCGCCGACTCCAACATTGACGTGGACCTGGACCTGCTGACCAAGCGCAGCAACGAGAACCCCGTGTTCTACGTCCAGTACGCCCACGCCCGCACACATGCCCTGGCCCGCAACGCCGAGGCCGCCGGCGTCGACGATTCCGCTTTCGACGCCTCGCTGCTGAACCACCCCACCGAAAGCGCCCTGCTCGCCGCGCTGGGCCAGTACCCCGGCGTCGTCGCCCAGGCCAGCGCCTTCCGCGAGCCGCACCGCGTGGCCCGCCACCTCGAGGTCATCGCCGGCACGTACCACCGCTGGTACGACGCCTGCCGCATTGCGCCGCAGGGCGACGAGGAAATCACCGATACCAACCGCACCCGCCTGTGGCTGAACCTCGCCGCACGCCAGGTCCTGGCCAACGGCCTGGGCCTGCTGGGAGTATCCGCACCCGAACGGATGTAACTCATGACTGCTTCACCCCTGGCCCCCGCCTGGCTCAGCCACCCGGAGGACCCTAATGCCCTGCGTCCGCAGATGTGGGCACGCGACGTCGTCCGGGGGGATAGCGGCGAGCTGGAAATTTCCGGAATCCCGGTCAGTCGGATCGCCGGGGAGTTCGGCACCCCGGTGTTCGTGATGTCCGAGGATGACTTCCGTGCGCGCGCCCGGGACTTCAAGGACTCCTTCGACGCCGCGTTCGCCGGCCTGTGCGGGGGAGTGGACGTCTACTACGCTGGCAAGTCCTTCCTGTGCACCGAGGTGGCCCGCTGGGTCTCCTCGGAAGGCCTGCGCCTGGACACCTGCTCCGGCGGCGAGCTGGCGGTGGCCCGCCGCGCCGGACTGTACGGCAGCCAGCTGGGCCTGCACGGCAACAACAAGTCCGTGGCTGAAATGACCCGCGCCCTGGACATGGAGCTGGGACGCATCGTGGTGGACAGCCTGGGCGAACTGGAGCTGCTGGGGAACCTCGCAGCCTCCCGGGGCGAGCGCGCCAACGTGATGCTGCGCCTGACCCCGGGAGTGCACGCGTCCACCCACGAGTTCATTGCCACCGCCCACGAGGACCAGAAGTTCGGCCTGTCGATGGTCGCGGATCCGGACTTGGACGGGCGCTCCCCGGCTATGGCCGCCGTGGAAAACGCGCTGAAGCACGACGGCGTGAACCTGGTGGGCGTGCACTGCCACATTGGCTCGCAGATCTTCGAATCCGCCGGCTTCGAGCTGGCTGCCCGCCGGCTGCTCGGCTTCCTGGCCGAGGTGAAGGAGGGGTACGGCGTCGAACTGGCGGAGCTGGACCTGGGCGGCGGCTACGGCATCGCCTACACCGAGGCCGACGCCCCGCGGCCGCCGGCCGAGATCGCCAACGCCATGGCCGCCGTCGTCGGCAGTACCTGCGCCGAACTGGGCCTGGCCGTGCCGCGGATCTCGATTGAGCCCGGCCGCGCCATCGTGGGTCCGAGCACGTTCACGTTGTACCGCACCGGCACCACCAAGACCGTCCGGGTGGACACGAACGACGGCGGCACCTCGCCGCGTCGCTATGTCAGCGTGGACGGCGGGATGAGCGACAACGCCCGCCCGGTGCTGTACGGCGCCGACTACTCCGCCGTGCTGGCCTCGCGGGCCTCCGAAGATGACGCGGTTATGTCGCGCGTGGTTGGTAAACACTGCGAGAGCGGGGACATAGTGGTGCGGGATGCCTACCTGCCCGGGGACGTCACGGCAGGGGACCTGCTGGCCGTTCCCGGCACCGGCGCCTACTGCTGGGTGCTTTCGAGCAACTACAACTACATTGCCCGTCCGCCCGTAGTCGCCGTGCGGAACGGCACCGCCCGCCTGATTGTCCGCGGCGAAACCGAGGACGACCTGTTGGCACGCGACGTTTCCTAACCGTTAGAGGAGTTGGCACGCACCATGAAGACCCTGAAAGTGGCCCTGCTGGGATGCGGAAACGTGGGATCGCAGGTCGCCCGGATCCTCATCGATGACGCCGCCGACCTCACCGCCCGCCTCGGCGCACGGCTGGAGCTGGCCGGCATTGCCGTCCGCAACCCGGACGCGCCCCGCGACGTGGAGCTGCCCGCGGACCTGTTCACCACCGACGCCGAGGCACTGGTGGCTGGCGCGGACATCGTGATCGAGTTGATGGGCGGGATCGAGCCGGCCCGCACCCTGATTATGCACGCCCTGGGCAACGGCGCCGCCGTGGTCACCGGCAACAAGGCCCTGCTCGCCGCGGACGGTGCTGCGCTGTACGAGAAGGCCGACGCCGCCGGCGTCCAGCTCTCCTATGAAGCGGCAGTGGCCGGAGCCATCCCGATCCTGCGCCCCATCCGGGACAGCTTGGCCGGGGACCGGATCACCAAGGTGATGGGAATTGTCAACGGCACCACCAACTACATCCTGGACGCCATGGATTCCACCGGCGCGCAGTTCGCCGACGCGCTGGCCGACGCCCAGCGGCTCGGGTACGCGGAGGCGGATCCCACCGCCGATGTGGAGGGGCATGACGCCGCCGCCAAGGGCGCCATCCTCGCCTCCCTGGCCTTCCACACCGGCTTTGACCTTTCCGCCGTGTCCTGCGAGGGCATCAGCTCCGTGACCGCCGAAGACATCAGTGCGGCGCAGGACGCCGGGTTCGTCATCAAGCTGCTGGCCATCGCCGAAAGGTTCGCCGACGACGACGGCACCGAGGGCGTGAGCGTACGGGTGCATCCCACCCTGCTGCCGCGCCGTCATCCGCTGGCCGCCGTGCACGGAGCCTTCAACGCCGTGTTCGTCGAGGCCGAGAACGCCGGGGAACTGATGTTCTACGGCCAGGGCGCCGGCGGCGCACCCACTGCATCGGCCGTGATGGGCGATGTGGTGACGGCGGCACGGCGGCTGGTCCTGGGCGGACCGGTTCCCGCCGGCCGGCCTTCCGGACACCTGCCGGCACTGCCGCTCCAGAAAGTCACCACCAGCTACTCCATTGGCCTGGAGGTGGCGGACCAGCCGGGCGTGCTGGCCGCCGTCGCCCGGGTTTTCTCCGAACACGGCGTCTCCATTGAGACCATGCGCCAGACCATCCACGGTGAAGGGGCCAGCGCCGAACTGCGCTTCGTCACGCACCGTGCTTCCGAGGCCGCCCTGGCGGCCACCGTTGAGGCCATCAAGGACCTTGACGTCATCACGAACGTTAAATCCGTCCTGCGGGTAGAAGGAGTTTGAGCCGTGGCTCACCAATGGAGCGGCGTTATCCGCGAATACGCCGACCGGCTGCCGGTCACCGACAGCACCGAAGTCATCACCCTGGGTGAAGGCGGCACGCCGCTGGTTCATGCCAAGGCCCTCTCGGAGCTGACCGGATCCACGGTCTACCTCAAGGTTGAAGGGATGAATCCCACCGGCTCGTTCAAGGACCGCGGGATGACCATGGCCATGACCGCCGCCGTTGAATCCGGTGCCAAGGCCGTGGTGTGCGCCTCCACGGGCAACACCAGCGCCTCGGCCGCCGCCTACGCCACGCAGGCCGGCATCACCTGTGCCGTGCTGGTCCCGGACGGCAAGATTTCCATGGGCAAGCTCAGCCAGGCCATTGCCCACGGCGCGCAGCTGCTGCAGGTGCGCGGCAACTTCGACAACTGCTTGGAAGTGGCGCGCAAGCTCGCCGAGGCCTACCCGGTGTTCCTGGTGAACTCGGTAAACCCGGCACGCATCGAAGGCCAGAAAACCGCGTCCTTCGAAGTGGTGGACGCGCTTGGGGACGCCCCGGACTACCATCTGCTGCCGGTGGGCAACGCCGGGAACATCACCGCGTATTGGAAGGGTTACTCCGAGTACGCCGCGCCTTACACGAACGTTGCCGGCGAGGAACTCGCGCCGGTGGCCAGCAAGACGCCGCACATGTGGGGATTCCAGGCCGAGGGCGCTTCGCCCCTGGTGAAGGGGCACCCGGTCAGCGATCCCGACACCATTGCCACCGCCATCCGGATCGGCAACCCGGCGTCCTGGGATGCAGCCATTGCCGCACGCGATGAATCCGGCGGGCTAATCGAGGCCGTCACCGACACCGAAATCCTGGAAGCGCACCGCTGGCTTTCCGCACGCGAAGGCGTGTTTGTGGAACCGGCCTCTGCTGCGGGTGTGGCAGGGCTGCTCAAGAAGCACGCCGCTGGCGAAGTTCCCGCCGGCAAAACCATCGTCATTACGGTTACCGGGCACGGCCTGAAGGACCCGCAGTGGGCCCTGCGCACCGCAGACGGTTCCGACGTCGAGCCCACCAAGGTGGATTTCGACGTCGTCAGCGTGGCCGCCGCGCTGGGCCTGGAAGCGGCTGCCCCGGCAGCCTCCGGAAAGTAGGTACGCGCGTGCAGGTGGAGCTGCCCGGTGCCGGTCTCGCCGGTGCCCGGACGCCGTCCCGGCCGGTGACTCCGGGCCAGGACATCAGCGTCAGGGTGCCGGCGACCAGCGCCAACCTCGGTCCGGGGTTCGACTCCCTGGGCCTGGCCCTGGACCTCCACGACACCGTACGGGTCCGCACGGTCGAGGAGGAGGGCATCCTCGTCGAAGTGGCGGGGGAGGGCGCAGGAAACGTGCCGCTGGATTCCTCCCACTTGGTGGTCCGGGCCCTGCTCACCACCCTGGCCGCCGCCGGATACACGGCTCCGGGGCTGCACCTGAGCGCAGCTAACGCCATTCCGCACGGACGCGGCCTGGGCTCCTCGGCGTCGGCGATCGTGTCCGGCGTGCTGGCTGCCAACACCCTGCTTCCCGCGGAGGCGCGGTTGGATGCCGCGGGCCTGCTGCACGCCTGCTCGGCGCTGGAAGGCCATCCGGACAATGTGGCGCCGGCCCTGGCCGGCGACCTCGCGATCTCCTGGGAAACGGGCGGACGCTTCCGTTCCGCCCGTGCGTCGGTGCACCCGGGCGTTGTGCCGGTGGCAGCCATTCCGGCCACTGAACTGTCCACCGCAAGCGCCCGCGGGCTGCTGCCCGCCAGCGTTCCGCACCGCACAGCTGCAGCAAACTCAGGGCGGGCTGCCCTGCTGGTCCACGCCCTGACCCATGACCCGTCGCTGCTGCTGGAGGGAACCCGCGACGAACTGCACCAGTCGTTCCGGGCCCCGGCCATGCTCCCCAGCGCGGAATTGATGGCGTCCCTGCGCGCAGCTGGCTTCGCAGCTGTGATCTCCGGGGCCGGCCCCACGGTGGTGTGCCTGGCCGCCGGGGTTGCGGAGGCGCGCGAAGCGGAGGGACTCATCACGGAACATCTGCTTGCCGCAGGAAGCCGCGAAAAGTGGCGTGTTCTCAGTCTTGGCGTTCAGCGAGATGGTGCTAGAGTGGAAGTGCACCAGCGGTACTAACCGTTCTAGTGCTCCCGCCGGCACGGCCGTCCATCTGGATTGTGATCTGGGTTTCAAATATGACCTGGGTAACAGATTTGTTGGGCCGCCCCGGGCTTTCGTTGAAAACACCTTGCCGCCGTCAGGTGCAGTTGCACCCGTACCGGCTGGTTGTCGATTCAATTGCCTGACCAGCGGAGGCACAGTCTTCGGTGTAGCCTTCATCCGGAACCGCCAAGAAGCGGCGCGTCCCACTGAATGCCGCGTGTTAGGCAGCAACGCTGGCCAAACTCCGCGTGGATTCTTCTTAAAAGGCACCCAGCAGATTCGCCCTTCTCCGGCCCTTGCCGGAAGCAGGCGAACCCTGGCCCAATGTCTGACCATGGGCCCAGGGCCAATCACCGCGGCCGGCAATGCGCCGGACCGCCCGACGAGGGGGAAGGATCCTTCGTGACAGACACCACCAGCCTGACTGCAGGCGTGGAATCCGTATCCGCCGGCTCCGCCGGCGAGAACACTTCAAAGAGTGCAGGCCTTGCAGGCCTTAAGCTCGCACAGCTCCAGGCACTTGCCGGCCAGCTCGGCATCACCGGCGGCTCCCGGATGCGCAAGGGGGACTTGGTTACGGCCATTTCCAACCACCAGCGCGGCGGTGCAGTGGCCGACCGCCCCGTGCGCGAATCCCGGGCCGGCGATGACGCTGCCAAGGGTGCCGTGACCGCACCGGAAGCTTCGGCTCCCGCTGCACAGGAGCAGGCCGCTGAGCGTCCGGCACGTACCCGGAACCGCAACCGGCGTGCCGCCAGTGACGGTGTAGTCACCTCCGTACCGGCCGAAGCTCCGGCAGAGGCACCGGCTCAGCAGGCACCCCAGCAGGCTGAAACCACCGAAGCAGCCGACAACGGCCGTCCGGCCCGCGACGAGAACCAGCGTGAGCGCGGCAACCGCCGCACCCGCAACCGCCGCAGCGACAGCGGCGAGACCAACGCCTCCTCTAACGGTGCTTCCTCCAACGGTGCTTCCTCCAACGGTGCTTCCTCCAACGGTGCCGAGGCACCGGATGCAGGCGAGAAGCGGGCCGAGGGCAACGGAGCTTCCAGCAACGGATCTTCCAATAACGCTGAGACCCGCTCCGACGACGAGCGCGGAGAGCGCCGCGAACGCCGCACCCGCGACCGCGACAACAACCGCGAAAACGGCAACCGCGAGAACCGCGAGAACGGCAACCGCGAGAACGGCCGGGACCGCGACAACAACCGTGAGAACGGCAACCGCGAGAACGGCAGCCGTGACAACAACGGCAACCGCGAGAACAACCGCGACCGCGACAACAACCGCGATGACAACGAAGAGAACGGACGCGGCCGCAACCGCCGCAACCGCAACCGGAATGACCGCAACGACCGCGGCGACCGCAACGACCGTTTCCGCGACCGCAACGAACGCCGCCGCAACCGCAACCAGAACCCCGAGGTTGACGACGTCGAGGTCACTGAGGACGACGTGCTGCTGCCCGTCGCCGGCATCCTGGATGTGCTGGAAAACTACGCCTTCGTGCGTACCTCCGGCTACCTCCCGGGCCCGAACGACGTGTACGTTTCCCTGGCCCAGGTCAAGAAGTACAACCTGCGCAAGGGCGACGCCGTGGTTGGCGCCATCCGCGCTCCCCGCGAAGGTGAAAACCAGGGCGGCAACCAGCGTCAGAAGTTCAACGCACTGGTGCGCCTGACCTCGGTCAACGGCAAGCCCGCCGAGGACAACAAGGACCGCGTGGACTTCTCCAAGCTGGTTCCGCTGTACCCCTCCGAGCGCCTGCGCCTCGAGACTTCCGCCAAGGTGATCGGCCCGCGCGTCATCGACCTCGTGGCACCGATCGGCAAGGGCCAGCGCGGCCTGATCGTCTCGCCGCCGAAGGCCGGCAAGACGCTCATCCTGCAGTCCATCGCCAACGCGATCACCATCAACAACCCTGAAGTCCACCTGATGATGGTCCTGGTTGACGAACGTCCCGAAGAAGTCACCGATATGCAGCGCACGGTGAAGGGTGAGGTCATCGCCTCCACCTTCGACCGTCCCGCCGATGACCACACCACGGTGGCAGAGCTCGCCATTGAGCGCGCCAAGCGCCTGGTGGAAATGGGCAACGACGTTGTTGTGCTGCTGGACTCCATGACCCGCCTGGGCCGTGCCTACAACCTGGCCGCTCCGGCGTCGGGCCGTATCCTCTCCGGCGGCGTGGACTCCTCCGCCCTGTACCCGCCCAAGCGTTTCTTCGGTGCTGCCCGCAACATCGAAAACGGCGGGTCATTGACCATCCTGGCCACGGCCCTGGTGGAGACCGGCTCCAAGATGGACGAGGTCATCTTCGAAGAGTTCAAGGGAACCGGCAATATGGAACTGCGTCTGTCCCGCAACCTTGCGGACAAGCGCATCTTCCCGGCCGTTGATGTCAACGCCTCGGGTACCCGCCGCGAAGAGAACCTGCTGTCTCCTGATGAAGTCAAGATCATGTGGAAGCTGCGCCGCGTCCTCTCCGGCCTGGATACCCAGCAGGCGCTGGAACTGCTGACCGGCAAGATCAAGGAAACGCAGTCCAACGTGGAATTCCTGATGCAGATCCAGAAAACCACCCTGGGCAGCAAGGACGACTAGCTGCCTTATCGAGCCGCTCATGCTCGGGTCCCGGCACCAGCCGGGGCCTGGGCCTGGGCGGCTTGTCCGTTAACCCGGTGCAGCCACCGGAGCACGGGATCCCCTGCAGGCCGATAAACTGCCTGTGGGAAACACAGTCGAAAGAGGAACCGAAAACATGTTTGAGTCCATTCAGGGTCTGTTGGATGAGCACGCAGAACTCCAGCTGCGCCTCTCCGATCCGGCAGTGCACGCGGACCAGGGCCTGGCCCGCCGGCTGGGCCGCCGCTACGCCGAGCTGAGCCGGATCGTGGATGCCTACAACCGGTGGCACGGACTCGAGGACGATCTCGCCGCAGCATCCGAGATGGCGGATGAGGATCCGGAGTTCGCCGCCGAGGTTCCCGTCCTGAAGGACCAGCTGGCCGATGCCCAGGAAAAGCTGCGCCGCCTGCTGATTCCGCGTGACCCCAATGACGGCCGCGACGTCATCATCGAGGTCAAGGGCGGTGAGGGCGGCGACGAAGCTGCTCTCTTCGCCGGCGACCTGCTGCGCATGTACACCCGCTACGCCGAGCACCGCGGCTGGCGCACCGAGATCATCTCCGCCACCGAGTCGGACCTCGGCGGCTACAAGGATGTATCCATGGCCATCAAGGGGAACTCCAACGACCCGGCCGAGGGTGTCTACGCCCGCCTGAAGTATGAAGGCGGTGTCCACCGCGTCCAGCGCGTTCCCGTCACCGAGTCGCAGGGCCGGATCCACACCTCGGCCGCCGGCGTGCTGGTGCTGCCGGAAGTGGATGAGCCCGAAGAGGTCGAGATCAACCAGAACGACCTGAAGATCGACGTCTACCGCTCCTCCGGCCCGGGCGGCCAGTCGGTGAACACCACCGACTCCGCCGTGCGCATCACCCACCTGCCCACCGGCATTGTGGTGGCCATGCAGAACGAGAAGTCGCAGCTGCAGAACCGTGAAGCAGCCATGCGCGTGCTCCGCTCCCGCATCCTGGCGCACGAGCAGGAGAAGATCGACGCCGCCAACTCGGACATCCGGAAGTCGCAGATCCGCACCATGGACCGCTCCGAGCGCATCCGCACCTACAACTATCCGGAAAACCGGATTGTGGATCACCGCACCGGCTACAAGGCCTACAACCTGGACACCGTGCTGAACGGTGAGCTGGAGGCCGTGGTGCAGGCCGCCATCGAAATGGATGAACAGGCCCGTCTGGACGCCATCGGTGACGAAAGCTAACCAGCCTCAGCCCGTGCCGGACACCCGGGACGGCGCCGAACCCCTACTGGCCGAAGCCCTGCGGGCCGCCGCGGCGGTGCTGGCAGCCGCGGGGGTCCCGTCGCCCCGGGTGGATGCTGAACTGCTTGCCGCGCACCTGCTGGGCGAGACCGCCGGCCGTGTGCGTGCCCTGGCCTTTACGGATGCTCCCACACCGGCCGGCTACGCCGACCTCGTGGCTGAGCGTGCCGCACGGGTGCCATTGCAGCACATCACCGGAAAGGCCCACTTCCGCTATCTGGAACTGGCCGTGGGGCCCGGGGTCTTTGTGCCCCGCCCCGAGACGGAGACCGTGGCGCAGTTGGCCATCGATGCCGCCCGCCGCGCCGCTGGTGCCAAGGTGGTGGACCTGGGCACGGGCTCCGGTGCCATCGCCGCGGCGGTGGCCTCCGAGGTGCCCGGCGCCGAGGTCCACGCCGTCGAGCTCAGCCCGCTGGCGTTTGCCTGGGCCGAGCGGAACCTGGCACCGCTGGGTGTTCGGCTGGTCCAGGGCGACCTGCGCGATGCGCTGCCGGGCCACAACGGCTCCTTTGACGTGGTGGTATCCAACCCGCCGTACATTCCCGCCGACGCCGTACCCAACGAGCCGGAAGCCGCCGAGCATGATCCGGCCATGGCCCTGTACGGCGGGGGAGCGGACGGGATGGAACTGCCCATGGCGGCCGCCCGTACTGCGGCGCGGCTGCTCGTTCCCGGCGGCTATTTCGTCATGGAGCATGCCGAAGTGCAGGCCCAGGACATTGCCCGCCGGCTTGCGGCCGATCCCGCGTGGACGGACGTGCGTTCCCACCTCGACCTCAATGGACGCCCGCGGGCGACGTCGGCCATCCGGCGTGCGGCCGCCGAACCAGAACCTATGGCATCCCCTACCGAAAGAATGTTGCCGTGAGCACCAGTTATGACTGCACCAATCCAGAGGAACTCAGCGAGGGCCTGGCTGCCGCGCAGCGGGCGATCGCTGCCAAGGCCTGCGTGGTCCTTCCCACCGATACGGTCTACGGGATCGGCGCCGACGCGTTCTCGCCCCAGGCCGTAGCCACGCTGCTTGCAGCCAAGGGCCGCGGCCGCAGCATGCCGCCGCCCGTGCTGATTCCCCGGATGCAGACCATGGACGGACTGGCCACGGACATCCCCGAAGACGCCCGCAACCTGGCGCGTACCTTCTGGCCCGGCGGGTTGACCTTGATCTGCCACGCCCAGCCTTCCCTGTCCTGGGACCTGGGCGACACCATGGGCACGGTCGCCCTGCGGATGCCCGATGACCGCATCGCCCTGGAGCTGCTGGGAGTTACCGGCCCCCTGGCTGTGTCCTCGGCTAACCGGACCGGCTCGCCCGCCGCGCAGAACGCTGCCGAGGCGCAGGCAATGCTGGCTGAATCGGTGGAGGTCTACCTGGAAGCGGGGCACCGCCCGGTTGCCGGGAGCGACGGCGTGCCCTCGACCATTGTGGACGCCACCAGCGAGCCCATGCGTGTTGTGCGGCAGGGCGCCGTCAGCCTGGAAGCCCTGCGGGAAGTGGTTCCCGGGATTCTGGGTCTGGGCGAAGAGCCGCCTGCTGAAGAAGCTGCTGCCGAAGATGCGGCCGCCAAGCAGGGCTAAGCCGGCCCGCTTGACGGCAGAGTGAGGATCTCTGCGCCGCCGTCGGTAATGGCTACAGTGTGCTCGCTGTGCGCGGTCCGGCAGCCGGTGGCGCTGCGCAGCGTCCATCCGTCAGCGTCGGTCACCAGTTGCGCCGTGTCCGCCATGACCCACGGTTCCAGGGCCAGCATCAGGCCCGGCCGCAGCTTGTACCCGCGGCCCGCACGCCCGGCATTGGGAACGTGCGGGTCCTGGTGCATGGTGGTGCCGATGCCATGGCCACCGAATTCGGTATTGACCGGATACCCGGCGGCGCCAAGCACCGACGCGATGGCGGCGGAGATGTCGCCGATCCGGGCACCGGGCACGGCAGCGGCAATGGCTGCGTCCAGTGCCTGTTCCGTGGCGCGGATCAGTGCGACGCTTTCGGGCGGGCGGGTTTCGCCCACGATGAAGCTGATGGCCGAGTCGGCTGCCATCCCGTCCTTGGTGATGGCGAAGTCCAGTTTCAGCAGGTCGCCGTCGGCGAGCGAATAGTCATAGGGGAGGCCGTGCAGCACTGCGTCGTTGACCCCGGTGCAGATGTAGTGGCCGAACGGGCCGCGGCCGAATGACGGCGCGTAGTCGACATAGCAGGAGCGTGCTCCCGCGGCGGCGATCATTTCCGCTGCCCAGCGGTCAATGTCCAGCAGGTTCGTGCCGACTTTCGTCCGCGCCTTCAGGGCCTGCAGGATGTCCGCAACCAGGCGTCCGGTGACCCTGGCGCGGGCCAGTTCGTCCGGGTTCAGGATCTCGATCATGGGGTGGCTTTCATCAGCATCCACCCACCCTATCCGGCTTAGGGCCGGTTCCGGGCGCTTGGCCGCCGATTCACCCGCGGGATGCCTCCTGCAGCACGTCCTGCACCCGGGGGCGGGGAACGTTGTTGGTTTCTTCGGCCCAGCCCGGCTCCTGCCGCTGCCCGAACCACATCATCTCCACGCGGCGCAGCGGGCCGTGCAGGCGTTCACCGGCCAGCGAGGACAGCCAGTAGCCCAGGCGCAGCACAGTCCGGCAGAACCAGGCCGGCAGGCGGGCCGGCCGGCGTCCGCCTGCCGCCTCCAGGACCGAAGATACGGAAGCCTGCTCCCACGGCTGCAGTACTACCGCCGGCACGGGTCCGCGGTGTCCGGCCACCCTCAGGACGAAGTCGACGAGGGAATCCACGGAGCTCACCGGACTCGGAGCCGTGCCCGGTGAGGCCACTGAGGCCAGCGGCGAGGCGGCCAGCCGGGCCAGCTTGGCGGTGGTGGCGCGGCCGGGGCCCTGCACCGAAGTGGCGCGGACGGTGGTTACGCTGCAACTGCCGGCGGTACGCGCCGAGAGGGCCTGTTCACCCAGGGCCTTGGACCGGGAATAGGCCGAGAACGGTTCGACGTGGCTGCTTTCATCCAGGAACGGGCGGTGACCCTGCACAGCGGCGCTGCTCAGGTGCACAAACCGCCGGACCCCGGCGGCGTCGGCCGCGTCGGCGATCAGCAGCGGCAGCAGCGCATTGGCGCCGCGCAGCTCGGGGGAATCCCCGGCACCTGGAGTCGCCAGCCCGGCAGCGTTGATAACGACGTCGGCGCCGGCCAGCCCGGCGGTGAGCGAAGCCCGTTCGGTGTCCAGGCCGGCAGACCGGTCCTTCAGTGCCTGCAGGTCCGTGCCGTCGGCGTGCAGTCGAGGTGCCCGGACAGTGCGGGCCTCAATACCACGGGCGGCCAGCTCGGAGCGGATGGCTGAACCGATGAATCCGGTGGCGCCGACAACGGCCCAGACGGGGGAGTGCGGTGCGGGAACTGATGATGTGGATGCGGAGCTCAAACCTGTTGCTTTCGGGTGGCGGGCAGGGGAGGCATGGGGGACCAGGAACGGTCCTGCAGGATGCGCCGGGCTTCGCGCCAGCCAGCCCATAGGCGGCCGGCGCCGTGCAGTGTGCGCTCCACGGCGACCAGCCGCAGTATTTCCTTGCCTGCGGTCAGGACGGTGCCCAGGGCAAAGCCGGCACGGTTGTACCGTCCGTGGACCTGCAGGTAGCGGGCCGTGTGGCCTCGGTTGCGCATGGACGTGAACCGGCCCAGGTCGCTGGAATCGTTGAGGTGCCGGATGCCCAGATCAATCTGCTTCTGGGCGCGCACCTTGCGGATCACGAAATCGTTGACGTACGCCACCGGCCGGTCGAGGGAGGCCAGCCAGCCGTAGATCAGGTCATCGCCGTTGATGAAGTAGCGGGCGTCCGGCAGGCCGATGCGGCGCACCTGCTCAGCGCTGATGAGCATTCCCTCGAAGCAGCCCAGATTGGTTTCGAACACGGGCGAGTCGCGGAAAACGTTGCCCCGTACGGGGACATGCACGCCGAGGAAGGGCACAAAGCGGTGCTGCCAGAAGAACGGAGCACCGGAGCCGTCAAGCCGCCGGCCGTGGATGCAGTCGTAGCTGCCGGTCCATTTGCGCAGCGCAGCCACGGCGCCGGGCAGTACCTCAACGTCGTCGTCCATCAGCCACAGCCAGCCTGCGCCGTCGGCCAGCGCGGCTTCCGTTCCGGCCGCGAATCCGCCGGCGCCGCCGGTGTTGGTCTCCAGCCGGAGGACGGTCAGCGGAACCGGGAAGCCCCTGCGGGCCGCTTCGAGGACCTCGGGCGTATTGTCGGTGCTGGCATTGTCCACCACCACCACGGCGGCCGGAGCGGGATCAAGCGCCTTGATGCTTTCCAACAGCCCGGAAAGGTAACCGGCGCGGTTGAAGGTGGTGATGACAATTGTCAGCTCGGCTTCACCGGCAGGCTTCGCCATTGCTAGAACCCGAAGTCCGACGGCGGTCCGAAGCGGCGCCCGCTCATCCCGGCGGCGTAGGCGCGCAGCCAGCGGACGAAGCCCTTGGGGTCTTTCGTGCGGGCGAAGTGGATCGGGTAACCGGCGGCGTCGGCCACGAAGGACTTGACCCGGCCGTAACGCCGGGTGAGGTGGCCCCGGTTGCGGTAGAAGTAGAACTGTTTGAACGGCGTATCCGGGACCAGGACATGCATCCGGTCTCCCAGCACGGGCTGCACCTCCGACCATGCGGCGGGATGCGTCAGGGCTGCTGTGGTGACGGTGCCGAAAGCGACGCCGGCGCGGCGCAGCCTGATCATGAAGTCCGTCTCGTCGCCGCGGATGAACAGGCGCAGGTCCGGCAGGCCCACCCGGTAGAACACATCGGCCCGGATCAGCGCGCCGTTGAAGAAGTGGCCCACGTTGGGCAGGAACCCCCGGGCGGCGACTGCGGCGCGGTCGTGGGTCAGTTTCCCGTCCAGTCGGAAGTGGAAGGAGAGGGTGTCCGGGGCGCCGGGAGCCACCACCAGCGGCAGGACGACGTCGAGCCCGCGTTCCTGTGCGGCGGCGAGGAGCACGGCGAGGCACTGAGGGTCCTCGGGATGGGCGTCGTCGTCCATGATCCAGATCCACTCGGCACCGGAGGCCATGGCTGAAAGAATGGCCAGGGAGAAGCCCCCGGCCCCGCCCAGGTTGGTGTTCGAACGGATGTAGTTCACAGGTGCCGCAGAGCTTTCGGCAATCTCGGCAACCGGGCTCTTGCCGGAGTCCACCAGGGCCACGGATGTGATGTTGGCAGTCTGGGCAGCGAGTGCACCGAGGAGTGTCTTGACGTCATCGGGACGGTCGAAGGTGACTGCTGCTACGGCAACGGAGTCCGGCAAGATGATCCTTTCGCAGCCACCCGCAGGAACGGCCCCGTCTAAACAGCAGGGCCGGAACAGAACAGGGTGTGCAGTTAGTATGCTGAATAGATTCCAGTCTATTACACCGGATTCTTCCACCTGTTCTTCGCACCACCGAGAAGAGAGCCGGGTACCTACCCGTTGAGGACCATGAGGCAAAAACCTACGGAGACCGCCAGCCTTCCAAGGGAGGAAAAACCTGTCCTGTGGCTGTGGTCGCAGTACATGCTGGATTCCCTGGCCTGGATCGTATCCATCGTCCTGGCGCTTGTGCTGCGGTACGAGCTGACGGTTGAGCAGATCAATCCGGGGGGACTGGCCGTGTTCTGCGGCGTGGCAGTCCTGACCCAGCTGATCGTCGGGTATTCCTTCGCCCTCTACCGCGGGCGCTACAGCTTCGGCAGCTTCCACGAGATGCGCCTGCTGGCCGTGGTGACGCTCATAGTCTCCGCCATCCTGGTCCTTGCCAGTGCCCTGTTCGGCCTGGTGATCGACATCCCGCGAAGCACCGGAATGATCGCCTTCCCGTTCGCCTGCCTGTTCATGGCGGCCATCCGCTACGTGAAGCGGATGTACGTGGAGAGCCGGGCACGTCCGGGCGAAGAGGCCCAGCGCACGCTGATCTACGGTGCCGGGTTCCTGGGCGGTTCCCTCGTGTCCCGGATGATGAAGGATCCCGGATCCCCGTATTACCCGGTGGGCCTGATTGACGACGACCCCGCCAAGAAGCACCTGCGGCTGGCGACTGTCCCGGTCCTGGGCAAACTCACCGACCTTGCCGAGGTGGTGCACCGCACCCGCGCCACCGTGCTGATTGTTGCCATTGCCGACGTCGAAGCCAAACAGGTGCGCGAGATTTCGGACCGTGCAGAGGGCCTGGACCTGCGCGTACTTGTCCTGCCTCCGCTCAAGGACATGCTGTCCAAAGGCGAGGGCGCCGGTCTCACGGAATTCCGCGACGTCGCGGTGGAGGACCTGATTGGCCGCCGGCCCGTGGACATCCGCGTTGAGGAGGTGGCCGGCTACCTGTCCGGCAAGAAGGTGCTGGTCACCGGTGCCGGCGGGTCCATCGGCTCCGAACTGTGCCGCCAGATCACCGCGTTCAATCCGGGGGAGCTGATCATGGTGGACCGGGATGAGACCGGGCTGCAGCTCACCCAGCTTTCCATCACCGGACGCGGGCTGCTGGACGGCAGGGACACGGTTTTGGCCGATATCCGGGATCCGCAGGCACTGGAGCGCATCTTTGCCGAGCGCCGTCCCGACGTCGTTTTCCATGCCGCCGCCCTCAAGCACGTTTCGCTGCTGGAGCAGTACCCGCAGGAAGCATGGAAAACCAATGTGCTGGGCACCTCAAACGTGCTGGCCGCTGCCCGCAAGGCGGGCGTGCGCCACTTCGTGAACATCTCCACTGACAAGGCAGCCAACCCCACCACCGTACTGGGGCATTCCAAGCGGGTAGCCGAGAAGCTAACCGCTTGGATGGCGCAGGCCACCGGCGAGCAGTACGTGTCGGTGCGGTTCGGCAACGTCATTGGCAGCCGGGGGTCCATGCTTCCCCTCTTCAGCGAGCAGATCCGCCAAGGCGGTCCGTTGACCGTTACGGACCCCGAGGTCACCCGCTTCTTTATGACCATTCCCGAGGCTTGCCAGTTGGTGATCCAAGCCG
Source organism: Arthrobacter sp. zg-Y1143 (assembly GCF_030125565.1). Classification (NCBI taxonomy): domain Bacteria; kingdom Bacillati; phylum Actinomycetota; class Actinomycetes; order Micrococcales; family Micrococcaceae; genus Arthrobacter; species Arthrobacter sp. zg-Y1143. Next base: position 498,085 of record NZ_JASKLW010000004.1, read on the forward strand.
GGGCAATCGGCCGCGGCGGTGAGGTCATGATCCTGGACATGGGCGAACCGGTGAAGATCCTCGACGTTGCCCGCCGCATGATCGCCATGTCCGGCAAGGACATCGATATTGTGTTCACCGGCCTGCGCCAGGGTGAAAAAATGCACGAAATCCTGGTGGGGTCCGGTGAAGAGGATTCACGGCCGTTCCACCCCAAGATCTCCCACGCGTCCGTGGCAGTCCTCAATCCCGAGGACCTGGATCTGGCCGACTGGCTGCGGCGCTGCGGGATTGCCGGCGCGCCCGCTGTTGAGGGTGGGGCCGGGGTAGTACGGCTTTCCGGGGCCAGCCCCGAGGGAACGGATTCCCCCGTGGACGGCCGCGAACTGGACGGCGGCGAACTGAACGGCGGCGACGCCTACCGTGAACGGCGGACCGGGTGATGCTGCTGGCCGTATGCGCGGCGGCGGCGTTCCTGATAAGCCTGCTGCTGCCCTTTGTTTTTATCCCGCTGCTGCGCCGGCTGGGCGTTTTGGATGTTCCAAACGAGCGGTCCTCCCACACCACCGTGGTGATCCGCGGTGTGGGCCTGACGGTCGCTGCCGGTGTCCTGGCGGGGCTGGTACTGTCCCTGGCTACCGGACTCGTCTCTGTTGACCGGTCCATTATCGCCATCCTCATTGCGGTCATCGGCCTGGCCTCGCTGCTTGGCTGGATTGAAGACTGGCGCGGTGTATCCGTCCGGACGCGTGCCGGCAGCCAGCTGGTTATCGGGCTGGCAGGCACGGCTGCATTGGCCTGGACCATGGAGCAGAGCTGGTGGTGGGTGCCGGTGGGCGGAGTGGCCATTGCGGCCTACATCAACGTGGCCAACTTCATGGACGGCATCAACGGCATTTCCGGCCTGCACGGACTGGTGGTGGGAGTGCTTTATTCCATCAGCGGCGTGCTGTCGGACCATGTCTGGCTGACTGTTGCCGGTGCCGTCACGGCCGCTGCGTTTGCCGCTTTCCTGCCGTGGAACCTCGGCAGGGGACAGGTGTTCCTGGGGGACGTCGGAAGCTATCTGCTGGGCGCTTCCGTTGCGGGTACCGCTGTGGCTGCTTTTCTTGCCGGCGTTTATGTGGAGTACCTGCTGTTCCCGCTCCTGGTGTACCTGGCGGACACGTTTTCAACGCTCCTGCGCCGGGTGCGCAGGGGAGAGCGGTGGTACACGGCGCACCGCCAGCATGTGTACCAGCGGCTGACCGACGCCGGACTGAGCCATGTCCAGGTGTCCCTGCTGGTGACCGGTTGCACCCTGGTGGTGGGCCTGGCAGGCCTGTTCACAGCGGGCGCGGGGGCCGGCACCACGTTGGCCGGAGTCCTCTTCGCCGTCGCCGTGGTGGTGTTCTACCTCGCTTCGCCTGCACTCTTCGCGCGGCGCTACGCCCAGTAGCCGCGCAGGCGGTCCGGTAGGGAGCTGCCTGCGCCGCGGCCGGGCCGGGGGCTTCTTCTATGTACTGTAGAATTCAAGGGTCGCGGTAGCCCCGCGCCTTTTCCAGAAGTATCCAGGCGAACCATCCAGGCAAGGAAGACTGCCCACACATGAGATCCACAGACGGTTCCCGCACCAGCGGGTTCCTGACCCCCTCCGGGCCAACGAAGGCCCCCTGGCTGGGGATCCTCGGTCGGGCCCTTGCCGTCACCGGGGGCGCAGCCGTGCTGGCTGCGGCCTCGGCGGCAGTGTTTGCGGACGGATACGCTGCGGCAAGTTCTGTGCTCGGATGGTTCCTCATTGCGGCCTTCTTCGGCATCAGCCTCTTGGTTGGGCATTTTGTCGGCCGGAGGAATCCTTCGGGCGCAATTGGAATGTTCGTAGTTACCTATGCCATAAAAGTTGTGGGTTTCGCCGTCATTCTTTTCGGATTGGGTACGCCGGAATGGCTGCACCGTGAATGGTTTGCGTTGAGTGCTGTCGGCGCCGTGGTTCTGTGGCAGGCAACGGAGATCCGTGCCTTTGCAGCAACCCGGCACCTGATCTTTACCGAAGCAGCGGAACCTTCCAGCGAAGGAGCTTCGAATGCCTGAGAAAAAGCCCGCAGTTACCCCCGCAGCCTTCCAAGCTCCCGCGTCCAGGCGCCGCGCAGCACTGCAGTATGTGCTGGCGGGAATCATCGCCTTGGGTTTGATAGGGTGGAGCCTGGATAGTCTCCTGGGAACTCGCTGGATTTTACCGGCCGGTATCGTTCTGGGCGCGGTCAGTGGCTACTATGTGGCCGCCGCGCACAGGCAGGCCACGGATGCGGACCGACCCGCCAAGGGTGGAAAACAGCCGGATACGGATAAATCGAATTGATTTCACAAAACCTGTTTAGAGGGCGCACCTCGCGCGTGCCCGCCAATGATATGCCCAACGATGGACACAGCAGAGAGGAAACGCGTTGATCGCGCTTGCGCTTCCCGCCTCCAATGACGAGGGATTCGTTCCACCCACCCTCGAAGACATGCACCTCCCTGAGATCCTTCCCTGGGGCGCCGAAAGTGGAGAAGGATTTGGTAAGCAGATGCTGCTTATCCTCCTTTCCGTCCTCATTCTCGGATGGTTCTTCGTAGCCGCTGCCCGAAAGGGCCAGATGGTCCCGGGCCGGCTGCAGTTCCTGGGCGAGTGGAGCTACAACTTCGTTCGCAACTCGATCGGCCGGGACATCATCGGTGAAAAGGACTTCAAGGCCTTCACCCCGCTGCTGTTCTCGCTCTTCTTCTTCATCCTGATCAACAACCTCTGGGGCAGCATCCCGCTGGCGCAGCTGCCGACCACGTCCCACGTGGGCACGGCTTACGCCCTGGCCGGCATCGTGTACTTCACCTGGATCATCCTCGGCATCAAGAAGCACGGCATTGCCTACTTCAAGTACGCCACGGTTCCGTCCGGCGTGCCGATTGCCATCCTGCCCCTCGTGGTGCTGATCGAAATCATCTCCACCTTCCTGGTCCGTCCGATCACGCACAGCCTGCGACTCTTCGCAACCATGCTGTCGGGCCACCTCATCATCATGCTGGCGGGTGCCGGAACCTCGTTCCTGCTGCTCGAGGCTGAGGGACTGCTGAAGCCGCTGGGTGCTCTCACCCTGATCGGCGGCGTCGCTATGTTCCTGTTCGAAGTCTTGATCCAGGTCCTGCAGGCCTACGTCTTTACCCTGCTGACCGCGATCTACATCCAAGGCTCAATCGCCGAGGAACACTAAACCTCCCCTCTCCGGGGGAAACCCCTGAACCACACAACCTGCCCTCCGGGGCATCTTGAAAGGAACAAGCCAAATGATTGGTGAAATCAACGGCAACATCAACCTCGTCGGCTACGGTCTGTCCGCCATCGGCGGCGCCATCGGCGTGGGTCTGGTCTTCGCTGCCTACATCAACGGTGTAGCCCGTCAGCCGGAAGCCCAGCGCGTCCTGCAGCCCATCGCCTTCCTGGGCCTGGCACTGACTGAAGCACTGGCTATCCTTGGTCTGGTTTTCGCGTTCGTCCTCAGCTAACTTCAGCGCGTATTTTCCTAACCAAGTAGATAGGACGGATTGAAATGAACGAGGCACTAATCCTCGCCGCTGAAGAAGGCGCGAATCCTCTGATCCCAAACATCTGGGAGATCCTCGTAACACTGCTTGGCTTCGCTGTGCTGATGTTCATCGTGGTCAAGTTCGTCGTCCCGATGTTCGAGAAGACGTACGCAGAGCGTACCGAGGCCATCGAAGGCGGACTCAAGAAGGCCGAAGCCGCACAGGCCGAGGCCAGCGCGGCCCTGGATGAATACAAGCAGCAGCTGATCGATGCCCGCACCGAGGCCAACCGGATCCGCGAGGAAGCACGCGCCGAAGGCGCCCAGATCCTCGCTGACCTCAAGGCCAAGGCAGGCGCCGAATCCGCCCGCATCATGGAACAGTCCCACGTCGCCATTGAGGCGGAGCGCCAGGCAGCTGTCGTTTCGCTCCGCAGCGAAGTGGGCACCCTCGCCACGGAGCTGGCAGGCAAGATCGTAGGCGAGTCCCTCGCCGACGATGCCCGTGCTGCCCGTGTAGTTGACCGCTTCCTTGACGACCTGGAATCCCAGAACGCAGGTGCGGTCCAGTAATGGCAGGTATATCGAGCGAGTCCCTGGCCGCGGCACAGACGAAGCTGGAAGGCATGCTTCCCGGCGCCACTGCGTCCCTGGCCGAGGAACTCTTTGGAATTCTTGGCCTGCTGGACAGCGACGCCGGTCTGGTCCGCGCACTGACGGATCCGGCTCGTGAAGCCTCCGCCAAGGCAGCCCTGGTCTCGAAGCTGGTAGGCGGCAAGGTTTCGACCAGCGCCGAGCAGCTTGTTGCTTCTCTGGTGGAGTCGCGGTGGCGCACTGCGCGTGACCTCGGCGATGCCCTGGAAACCCTGGGTGCAACGGTTGTTTCCGCTGTAGCGGAAAACAAGGGTCCCGGCCTGGCCGGGCTCGAGGCCCTGGAAAGCGAACTGTTCCGCTTCAACCAGGCCGTTGCAGCCAACCATGAGGTGCAGCGTGCCCTGCAGGAACCGCAGGCTTCGGCCGCAGCGCGTTCCGAACTGGCGCTGAAGCTGGTACCGGGCGCGGGCGCTGAAGCAAAGGTGCTGATCAGGCAGGCAGTGACCGCCCCGCGCGGCCTGCGGCCCTCGGCACTGGTCACCCGCTTCATGGAACTGGTAGCTGCCCGGCAGCAGCGGTGGATTGCCGAAGTGCAGTCCAGCCGTCCGCTGACGCAGGAACAGCAGAAGCGTCTGCAGTCCTCTCTCAACGGACTGTATGGCCGCGAGCTGAAGATCAACGTCAACGTGGACCCGGCGATTCTGGGCGGCATCCGTGTCACAGTGGGGGATGAAGTAGTTGATTCCACCGTTGCAACACGCCTGACGGAACTTCGCCGAAAGCTCGCTGTCTAGTCACGTCACGGCCGGAAACGGCCGGAGAAACAATTGAGTACCAATCACGGTCATCGGCTTTCAAGCGATGATCACAACATAGGAGAGCAGGGACTGCAGATGGCCGAATTGACCATCAACGCCGACGACGTCCGTAATGCGTTGAATGAATTCGCGGCGTCCTACGAACCCGGAAACGCAGAGCGCGTTGAAGTTGGCCGCGTAACCACCGCCAGCGACGGCATTGCCCGTGTGGAGGGCCTGCCCTCCGTTATGGCGAATGAGCTGCTTCGGTTCGAGGACGGCACGCTGGGCCTGGCCCAGAACCTTGACACCCGTGAAATCGGTGTCGTTGTACTTGGCGACTTTGCCGGTATCGAAGAAGGCCAGGAAGTTCACCGCACCGGTGAAGTCCTGTCCGTACCCGTAGGCGATGCCTTCCTGGGCCGCGTTGTCGACCCGCTGGGCGAGCCCATGGATGACCTGGGCCCGATCCAGGCCGAGGCACGCCGTGCCCTGGAACTCCAGGCACCGGGCGTTACCCAGCGCAAGTCGGTCCATGAGCCGCTCCAGACCGGCCTCAAGGCAATCGACGCCATGATCCCGATCGGCCGCGGACAGCGCCAGCTGATCATTGGTGACCGCAAGACGGGTAAGACCGCCATTGCCGTGGACACCATCCTGAACCAGAAGGCCAACTGGGACTCCGGCGACGTGCAGAAGCAGGTTCGCTGCATCTACGTCGCCATCGGTCAGAAGGCTTCCACCGTCGCTGAAATCAAGCGCACGCTGGAAGACAAGGGCGCCATGGAGTACACCACCATTGTGGCCTCCCCGGCATCCGACCCGGCCGGCTTCAAGTACCTGGCACCGTACGCCGGTTCGGCCATCGGCCAGCACTGGATGTACGGCGGCAAGCACGTCCTGATCATCTTTGATGATCTCTCCAAGCAGGCCGAAGCCTACCGCGCCGTGTCGCTGCTGCTGCGCCGCCCGCCGGGACGCGAAGCCTACCCGGGCGACGTCTTCTACTTGCACTCCCGCCTGCTGGAGCGTTGTGCCAAGCTCTCCGACGAGCTCGGTGCAGGCTCGATGACCGGCCTGCCGATCATCGAGACCAAGGCAAATGACGTCTCGGCCTACATCCCGACCAACGTCATCTCCATCACTGACGGCCAGATCTTCCTCCAGTCGGATCTCTTCAACGCCAACCAGCGCCCCGCCGTCGACGTCGGTATCTCCGTGTCGCGTGTTGGTGGCGCCGCACAGCAGAAGGCCATGAAGAAGGTCTCCGGTACGTTGAAGCTGGAACTGGCCCAGTACCGCGACATGCAGGCATTCGCCATGTTCGCTTCGGACCTGGATGCGGCTTCCCGCCAGCAGCTGACCCGCGGCGCACGCCTGATGGAACTGCTCAAGCAGGGCCAGTACGCCCCGTACCCGGTGGAAGACCAGGTCGTATCGATCTGGATGGGCACCAACGGCTACCTGGACGACGTTCCCGTTGAGGACGTCCGCCGCTTCGAGGCCGAGTTCCTGGAGCACGTACGCCACTCCTCGTCCGTCATGACCGTCCTGGCCGAGACGAACAAGCTCGAGGACTCCACGGTTGATGAGATGAAGACCCTCATCACCAACTTCAAGCAGGGCTTCTTCGGCGAAGGTGACAACCGCATGGTTGCCGCCGGCCACGAAGAAACCTCCGCCTTGGACGGGGAAGCCGTAGACCAGGAAAAGATCGTCAAGCAGAAGCGCTAACGGCTTTGGACCTCCGCTGCCGGGCACACCGCCCGGCAGCGGACCCTTGGCCCTTGCCTTAGCCCCTAGTTCGAACGCTAGGAACTGAAAGGAAAAGTATGGGAGCCCAAATTCGGGTCTACCGCCAGAAGATCGCGTCGACCACGTCGATGCAGAAGATCTTCAAGGCGATGGAGCTGATTGCTGCCTCTCGCATTGGAAAGGCGCGCACCCGTGTGGCTGCGTCACTGCCTTACTCCAATGCGATCACCCGTGCCGTTTCTGCTGTGGCATCCCAGTCGGAGATCGATCATCCGCTGACCACCGAACCGGAGCAGATCCGGCGCGCAGCCGTGGTCATCATGACCTCCGACCGCGGTCTTGCCGGATCATACTCCGCCGGTGTCCTCAAGCAGGGCGAAGCACTTAATGAATTGCTCCGTGAAGAGGGCAAGGAAGTTAAGACCTACCTTGTCGGACGCAAGGCGCAGGCGTACTACGACTTCCGCAACCGTTCAGTGGAACGGGTTTGGACCGGCGGTACCGACGCACCCGAGTTCGAAACAGCCCGAGAAATCGGCAAGGCACTCCTCGATGACTTCAATACGGCCTACGAAGACGGCGGCGTGGACGAAATCCACATCGTGTACACGCGCTTCAAGTCCATGGTTATTCAGGAACCTGCGGTCATCCGACTGCTGCCGCTGGAGGTAGTAGAGGAAGAAGCCCAGTCAACCGCTGAGTTCCTGCCTCTCTACGAATACGAGCCCGAGCCGGAAAAGGTCCTGGACGCACTGCTGCCGCGCTACATCGAGTCGCGCATCTTCGCAGCCATGCTCCAGGCCGCAGCTTCCGAGCTTGCCGCCCGCCAGCGCGCCATGAAGGCCGCAGGGGATAACGCCACGGACCTGATCAAGAAGTACACGCGACTTCGCAACAACGCCCGTCAGGCTGAAATCACCCAGGAGCTTTCGGAGATTGTCGCCGGAGCAGACGCGCTCAGCGCGTCCTAACCAGCAGCAACCGCCGCAAGAAGCTCCAACGCAAAACAAAACTTAGTCCACACGCCATCTAACTGAGTGAAGTGAGAGAGATGACTGCCCAAACTGCCGAGCACGGAGCAACCTCCGTAGCACCGGGCGCCACAGGCCGTATCGCCCGTGTCATTGGCCCGGTTGTCGACGTCGAATTCCCGGCTGACGCAATCCCCACCATCTACAACGCCCTGACCACCGAACTGACGGTCAACGGCGAAACCCGCACCATCACCTTTGAGACCTCCCAGCACCTGGGCGACAACCTCATCCGTGCAATCTCCCTGCAGGCCACTGACGGCCTGGTCCGCGGCGCAGCCGTGGTCGACACCGGTGCCCCCATCTCCGTGCCCGTAGGCGACGGCGTCAAGGGCCACATCTTCAACGTGCTGGGCGAGCCCCTGGACGTTCCGGCTGACAAGCTTGAAATCTCCGAGCGCTGGCCGATCCACCGCAAGGCACCGAACTTCGCGGACCTCGAGGGCTCCACCGAGATGCTGGAAACCGGCATCAAGGTGATCGACCTCCTGACCCCGTACATCAAGGGCGGCAAGATCGGCCTGTTCGGCGGCGCCGGCGTCGGCAAGACCGTTCTGATCCAGGAAATGATCACCCGTGTTGCCCGCAACTTCGGCGGTACCTCGGTATTCGCCGGTGTTGGCGAGCGTACCCGTGAAGGCAACGACCTCTGGGTTGAAATGGAAGAGGCAGGCGTCCTGAAGGACACGGCCCTTGTATTCGGCCAGATGGATGAGCCGCCGGGAACGCGCCTTCGCGTGGCCCTCTCCGGCCTGACCATGGCGGAATACTTCCGCGATGTGCAGAACCAGGACGTGCTGCTCTTCATCGACAACATCTTCCGCTTCACGCAGGCAGGTTCCGAGGTTTCCACTCTTCTCGGCCGCATGCCTTCCGCCGTGGGCTACCAGCCGAACCTGGCTGACGAGATGGGTCTGCTGCAGGAGCGCATCACGTCCACCAAGGGTCACTCGATCACGTCCATGCAGGCCATTTATGTCCCTGCTGACGACTACACCGACCCGGCCCCGGCCACCACGTTCGCCCACCTGGACGCGACCACGGAACTTTCCCGTGAAATCGCATCCCGCGGCCTGTACCCGGCCGTGGATCCGCTGACCTCGACGTCGCGCATCCTCGACCCGCAGTACGTCGGCCAGGCGCACTACGACACGGCTATCCGCGTCAAGCAGATCCTCCAGAAGAACAAGGAACTGCAGGACATCATCGCCATCCTCGGTGTCGACGAACTCTCCGAAGAGGACAAGATCGTCGTGTCGCGTGCACGCCGTATCCAGCAGTTCCTCTCGCAGAACACCTACACCGCCAAGCAGTTCACCGGCGTCGAAGGCTCCACGGTTTCCGTCAAGGACACCATCGAGGGCTTCAAGGCCATCTGCGACGGCGACGTGGACCACATCGCCGAGCAGGCCTTCTTCAACGTCGGCGGCATGGATGATGTCGAGCGTCAGTGGGCGAAGATCCAAGAGCAGACCGGGAAGTGAGCCCCATGGCGGACACTGCTGAACTCCAGGTTGAGATTGTCGCAGCCGACCACTTCGTGTGGTCCGGTGCGGCGAAGATGGTCAAGGCCCGCACCAGCGACGGCGAGATCGGGATCCTTCCCGGCCACTCGCCGGTGCTGGCCATCCTTGCTGAGGGTGGACTGGCCATTGAGCCGGTTTCCGGCTCCCGCATTGAGGTGAGCGTCGACGGTGGTTTCTTCTCCGTGGACAACAACCGCGTGGTCATTGTGGCCGACAATGCGAAGGTGACCAACGAAGCAACCGCCGGGATCCGCTGACCCCCACCAATGGACGGTTCTTACGTGTTCATTGCGCTGGCTGCCCTGTTCGGGCTGCTTGTCCTCGCAGTACTGCTTTTCTGGGTGCGCCGCAGTCAGCTGCGGCGCACCCTGGGGACTCTTGATGCCTCCATCTGCTTCCCGCCCGGCGGGTGGCGGATGGGGGTTTGCCGTTATACGGACACCCACTTGGAGTGGCTGCGGCTCGTATCACTGAGTCCGCGCCCGCCCTACCGTTTCCTGCGCAGTTCGCTGGAAATGGGCGGCTGGCGCGAACCCACCGAGGCCGAGCGCGCACGCATCCAGCCGGGCGCCGTAGTGGTACGGCTGAATTACGAGGGCAGCGCTGTCCTGGTGGCCATGAACTATGAGGCCTACACCGGACTGTCGTCCTGGATCGAAGCCGGCCCCGTAGTTGGCATCGGCACCTGGCGGTAGCACCGGCCGGCCAAAGCCCAAGCATCAAAGGCACAGGGATTCCCCTGTGCCTTTTGTGCTGTCCGGGCACTGTTGGCGGCCCGGACGGTGCGCCGGCTCCACCTAGAATGGAGTAATGGAAGACGTCATTGTTGTTACCGGTCCGTCCACCCTGCGCGGCGCCGTCACTGTTCCCGGCGCGAAGAACAGCGTCCTGAAATTGATGGCCGCAACCCTGCTCGCGCAGGGGCGGTCGGTCATCACCAACGTGCCCAACATCCAGGACGTCTGGATCATGGCCGAATTGCTGCGCCGGCTGGGCTGCACAGTGGACTACGACGTCGACGCCGCGTCCGTGGCGGTGGATGTGCCCCGGGAGCTGGGCCACCAGGCCGACTATGACCTGGTCCGTGCCATGCGGGCCTCCATTTCCGTACTTGGCCCGCTGGTGGCCCGGTGCCGGCGCGCCGAGGTGGCGTTGCCCGGCGGCGACGCCATCGGTTCCCGCGGACTGGACATGCACCGTTCCGGCCTGGAGCTGATGGGCGCCTCGATCGGGATAGACCACGGCTACCTGGTGGCGTCGGTGCCGGAAGGCCTGCACGGCGCGGCTCACATCCTGGACTTCCCCAGCGTGGGTGCCACGGAAAACCTGATGATGGCAGCCACCCTGGCCCGCGGACGCACGGTGATCGACAACGCTGCACGCGAACCGGAGATCAGTGACATAGCGCAGATGCTCAATGCGATGGGTGCCCGGATCACCGGCGTGGGTACCAACACGCTGGTCATCGAGGGCGTCGACGCACTGCATCCTGTGGTCCACCGCACCGTGCCGGACCGGATTGTTGCCGGAACGTGGGCGTTTGCGGCGGCGATCACCGGGGGCGAAATCGAAGTACGGTCCGCAGATGCATCGGCTCTGGCCGTGGTGCTGGACAAACTGGTCCAGGCCGGCTGCGAGGTCAGCACGGGGGAGGACTGGTTCTCCGTGAAGGGTCCGGCCACGCCGGAACCGATCAATGTATCGACCCTGCCTTATCCGGGTTTCCCCACCGATCTGCAACCGTTTGTGGTGGCCCTGAACGCGGTGTCAGCCGGTTCGGGAATGGTGACGGAGAATGTGTTTGAAGCGCGCTGGGGCTTTACGTCGGAATTGGCCCGGTTGGGGGCAGTGGTCCGGCTGGACGGCCACCACGCCCTTATCCAAGGCGTGCCGATGCTTTCCGCTGCGCCGGTTGTCGCCAATGACATTCGTGCCGGAGCTGCGCTGGTTATTGCCGGTCTTGCGGCAGACGGAACTACCGAGGTGCGCGGTGTGGAGCATATCGACCGCGGCTATGAGAACTTTATGGAAAACCTTCGCGGCCTGGGCGCCAATGTGGTGCGCCGCCGCGGATAAAGGACGAACCCTCGAAAACGTAAAAGCCCCCGGCAGCTGCCGGGGGCTTTTACGTTTGCTGTAAAACTGTTGTCCCGAAGGGAACGCGGTCCTTAGAGGGCGGTGACGCCGGTGGCCTGGGGGCCCTTGGCGCCCTGGCCGATTTCAAAGGAAACGCGCTGGTTCTCGTCGAGGGTCTTGAATCCGTTGGTCTGGATTTCGGAGTAGTGGACGAAGACGTCGCCGTCGGAGTCGTCCGGGGTGATGAAGCCGAAGCCCTTTTCGGCGTTAAACCATTTGACGGTACCCTGAGCCATTATTTCTCCTCATAAATGGAACTTACCTGCACGCTTCGTGCCGGGTTATGTTACTGAAGCAAGAAAGCCCAAGTTCTTGCCGTTCAGCAGTTCCTTGAGGAGCTTCTCGCTCGCAACGGTCTTGCGAGCATGAAATACACCTACACAAAGACTTGGTAATAGAGTGGCATAACCGATTTCCGGGGTCAATGCCGGAAACGAAATATTTTCAACTATTTTTCCCAGTTTTCAGAGTTTCCGGGGCGTCCAGCCACGAGCCGAGCCGCAGCACCGCGTGCAGCTGAAGATCGGGTGTAAGCACCAGTGCGTCGGCGCGCAGTCCCCGGCGAAGTGCGCCAACTTCGTCCGCCAGCCGGAGCACGTCGGCAGGCACCTCGGCTGCGGCGCGCACGGCGTCGTGCAGCGGCACGCCCGCAGCCACGGTCCGCTGCAGGCACTGCAGCAGGGTGGCCGTGCCGCCGGCAATTGATCCACCCCCGGCCAGGCGGGCGGTACCGGCACGGACTTCCACGGCCAGGTTGCCCAGCCGGTAGCTGCCGTCCTGCAGACCGGTAGCTGCAATGGCATCACTGACCAGGGCTATGTTGCCGGCGCCTGCCAGCTCGAAGACGGTCCGCACCATGGCCGGGTCCATGTGCACGCCGTCGGCAATTACCTCGACCACGGCGTCGCCCTTCCGTGCGGCCCGCAGGCAGGCAGCGGCAGGCCCGGGGGAGCGGTGGTGGAGCGGCGGCATTCCGTTGAACAGGTGCGTCACGGTGGGGCGGGGTGCGTAGCCGTCAAACCCGGCCTCGTCCATCTCGTCACGGGCCCACGCAAGCGACGCCGCGGCGGTGGCGTCGTCGGCGTCGGTGTGGCCCAGGGAGGGGGTGACGCCCCGCAGGATGAGCCTGTCCACCAGGTCCTCGGCCCCTGGAAGCTCCGGAGCGTAGGTCATGGTCACCAGCTCACTGTCGGAAGCCTCTACCAGCGCATCCACGAAATCCGGATCGGGAGCGAGCAGGTACTCGGGGTCCTGCGCACCCCGGCGCACCGGCGAGAGGAAGGGCCCCTCGGCGTGGATGCCCGCAATGAGCCCCTCGCGGGCCAGGGCGCCCAGCCGCTCCGCGGCCGCCAGGAGGGACTGGCGGGATCCGGTGACCATGCTGGCCAGCAGGGAAGTGGTCCCCGAGGCGTGCAGGAAGGATACCGCCTGCCGGATCCCGTCGGGGCCGGCGGTGGCGAAGTCGGAGCCCAGGGCGCCGTGGCAGTGCAGGTCCACCAGGCCGGGAATGATCAGCGCACCAGGGGGGACCGCCACCGGGTCCGGCCACCCGGCGTCATCAAATCCGGACGCGGGTCCGGCATACACAATCCGGTCGCCCTCGAAGGCCAGCACGCCGTCGGAAACCGGCTCGTCGGGAGTGAGGACGGTGCCCCGGAGATAGCCGCGGGTTGCGGAAGGCGCAGTAGGAGTCATGCACCGATTCTAGGCATGCCCTGAGCCGGCGGGGCAGCAGCGCAACTGCAGGCTCAGAAAAGACGGGAGTCCCGGTCATCCACTCCGCGCATGGCATCGTAGTCCAGGGTCAGGCAGGAGATGCCCCGGTCTTCGGCCAGCACCCGGGCCTGCGGCTTGATCTGCTGGGCGGCGAAGATCCCCTTGACCGGAGCCAGCAGCGGATCCCGGTTGAGCAGTTCAAGGTAGCGGGTCAGCTGCTCGACGCCGTCGATGTCGCCGCGGCGCTTGAGCTCCACGGCCACCGTGGCACCGGAGGAATCGCGGGCCAGGATGTCCACGGGACCGATGGCCGTCATGTACTCGCGGCGGATGAGGGTGTAGCCCTCGCCCAGGCGGTTGATCTGTTCGGCCAGCAGCCGCTGCAGGTCCGCTTCCACGCCGTCCTTGATGAGTCCGGGGTCAACGCCCAGGTCATGGGAAACGTCGGAGAACCGCTCATGGATGCTGATCACCAGGCGGTCGTCGGTCTTGGCGCTCTGGACGTTCCATACTTCCGTGACACCGGCTTCGGCATCCGTAGCGTCCGGTTCCACGCTGCGCATGGTGGCCGGAGGGCTCATCCAGTTCAGCGGCTTGTAGGAGCCGCCGTCGGAATGGATCAGGACGGAACCGTCGGCCTTGACCATCAGGAGCCTTACGGCCAGGGGCAAATGGGCACGGAGGCGGCCGACGTAGTCAACGGAGCAGCGGGCTATTACTAAACGCACAGTTGCACTTTACCGGCTCATCTGCGGCAAAATGACTTACATGCCCCGTTCCAACCGTCCCCGCCGCGCGCCCGCCGCCGGCAGCCCCGCCGGAAGGAATGCCCGGCGCAAGTGGGCCGCTGCGGCCCCGGACATGGATCTGGAGCGTACCCGCGCCGGAATTCCGCACCATGAGAGCGGCCCCGACGGAGAATGGTCCGTGCGGCAGATCACCGCCAAGAACGCTGCCAAGGACTACCGGTGCCCCGGCTGCGGGCAGGTCATTCCGCCCGGAACTCCGCACCTGGTGGTCTGGCAGGAGGACTCGCTGCTGGGCCGGCAGGCGGCAGTGGAGGGCCGCCGGCACTGGCACAGCCACTGCTGGCGGATCCGCCGCCGATACTAGTGGTGGTCCTGGCGGGCGATAAAGACTTCCTTGAGCAGCAGCAGGATCGCCGCCGCAGTGGGAATGGCGATGAGTGCGCCGAGGACGCCCAGCAGGGTGCCGCCGGCGATCACCGCGATGACGGCCACCGCCCCGGGCACCGCCACGGCGCGCTGCATCACCCGCGGCGAAACAAAATACGCTTCGAACTGCAGGTAGGCCATGTACAGGATGGCGAACACGACTGCCGTCTGCCACCCCACGGTCAGTGCCACCAGTGACACCAGGACCAGCGCGATGGGCGGACCCACCAGCGGGATGAAGGCCAACAGCGCCACCAGGAACGCGAGCAGCACCGAGAATGGCACCCCGGTAATCGTCATCACAATGAACGCGTAGGTGGCGTCGAGGAGGGCTACGAATCCCTGGCCGATCACGTAGTTGCCCACGCTGCCGGTGATTTCCTCGGACAGGGCTTCCACCCGCCGGCGGCGGCTGCGCGGGGCGAGCCGGTAGGCCCACTTCTTCATGGAGGGCAGGGAGGCCAGGAAATACAGGGTCAGGACCAGGATGATCAACGCGCCGAACAGGCCGTTGGCAATCACGGTGCCAACGCTGAGGACCCCGCCGAACACCCCGCCCACGGCATCACCGTTCGAGAAGAACTTCGTGACCTCCTCGTCGATCCGGTCACGTACCTTGAACTGCCGGTCAATGTTAATGAAGAAGTCCGAGGCCAGGAAGTTATCGACGTAGCCCGGCGCCTTGGAAATAATTTCCGAGGTCTGGCTGACGATTGTGGGAATCAGTGTTGCGAAGAAGGCGGCGACGACGCCGGCCAGCACCAGCACCGTGATGGCGATGCCTGCGGGACGGGGGATGCGCCGGGCCGCGAGCCAGCGGACCACCGGGTCCAGCCCCAGGGCAATGAAGAGCGCGGCCCCGATCCACACCAGCAACTCGCCCACGTTGGTGATGACGAAGTACAGCAGCAGGGCCAGCCCCACGCCCACGGTGAGCATAAAGCCGAAGTAAATGGGATGGGTACGCAGGCTGTGGACGTCGGGTTCGGCATGCTCGGCACCGCTGATGCTCAGGCGTTCATCCGGCAGCCGGACCTCTGGATCCACTACGACTTCGGGCGTTTCCTCCGGCGGAAACTCGAAGCGCCGCCGGGGCCGGGCGCCCGGCACTCCGTGGCGCAGGCTGTACCGCACCCGGTCCGATGCCGTGGAGAGGAACCCGGGCATCCGCGTCCGCCCCGCTGCCCCGCGGGTACCGCCGGTCTCCGCTGAATCGGGCTTTGCCGTGCGGGGTCCCTTCGCAGCCGGTCCGGGGAGCGGTGCGTGGACAGGCACGTCCTCGTTCTCGCTCATTTGCGTACGCTCTCCCTCTGCTGTTTTTGCCTCTTGGTACGTTGCGAAACCCTATCAGCCGTGGCCCTTTGCGGTCCGTTCCTCCCGCATCCTCGGCGGCATCCCCGCACCCGGACAGCAGCGGGCGCCGGCGGCGCGAATGGGAGGTGGAACGGGATTTCGTTACCATTGGGTTATAAAGTGCCAGGACAACTAATAAACCGCCGCGCCGGGGCCGCCGCATATGAGGCCCCGCTCCCGCCTGCCCGGGGCAGGGATGCGGCCGCCCAGAGATGTCGTTGACTGAAGATAGGTAAGTTGTGCGAAACAAATTTGCAGTTCCGCTGATCGTCCTTGGGGTGTTGCTGATGCTGGTAGGCATTGGGCAGCGCACCATTTGGGCGCCCCCGGAGACCGAATCGGCGTCCGCTGCCGTCAGCGACGCCAAAGCACCGGTGACCGTCCTCGACGCGGAACTGCTGGCCGGCTATCCGGACGGCGTGGAAATCACGGTCCGCCAGGATGCCCCCTTCACCTTGGCGGTTGGCCGGGCCAACGACGTCGAAGCGTGGGTAGGCGAAGCCGCCGCCAATCGGCTGGAAGCCGCAGACGGCGACGAGCTGGCCGCAGCCTCCGAACAGGGCGAGGCGAAGACCCCGAATCCTGCCGGTTCCGACCTCTGGGTAGTAGAGGAAGCAGGGGAGGGCGAGCTGTCCTATGACTGGAAGGCGCCGACTGAGGGCGACTGGGAGATCCTGCTGGCCACCGACGGCACCGCTGCTGCTCCCGGCGACGTGACGCTGACCTGGGACAGTGACGCCAGCCGGCCGCTTGCCGTTCCGCTGATTGTGCTCGGTGCACTGCTGGCGGTCCTCGGCCTTGCCCTGGGCTTCCTGCGCAGCGGTGACACCCCGCGCCGCGGCGGCCGCCGCAGCGCCGGCCCGGACAACCGTTCTGTTCCCGCCGAAAAGTCACCCAGCTCCACCTCTGCTTTCACCGCCCATGCCCCCGCACGCCGTCGTCCGGCCATGGCGGCAGCTGCCGCCGCGGCGCTGGTACTTGTGGCCACCCCCGCCCCCGCGTTGGCGGAAGAGGGTTCAGCAGGCTCCCGCCCGGTTGTGCTGGATTCGCAGCTGGAGCGCATCCTTGCCGACGTCGCCGGCACCGTTGAGGCCGGCGATGCGGCGAAGGACGCGAACGCACTGGCACCCCGCGTCGGCGGCTCCGCCTATGCCCTGCGCGAGGCGAACTATGCGGTGGCTGCGAAGGCCGCCGATCACGAAGCTCCGGTTCCGGTGGCTGCGCAGACTCTGCGGACCCAGTCAGTTGCCGCCACCGACAGCTGGCCCCGGACCATCGTCGCCGTCACCCAGGGCGAGGCCAACCCTGTGCCGCAGGCGCTCCTGCTGGTCCAGGCCTCGGCACGCGAGAACTACAAGCTTGTATCAGCCGTCCAGATGCTTCCGGCGAGCACGTTCCCGCAGCCCCCTGCCGCCGGAACCGGCGCTGACCAGATTCCGGCCGATTCCGCCAACGGTCTCCTGATGAGCCCGCAGCAGGCCGTGGCCGCCCTCGCCGATTCGCTGACCAACCCCCAGGGCGACAACAAGGCAACATTCGCCGGAAACCGGTTCACCGAGGACGTGGTGAAGTTCCAGGAACAGGTCAAGACCGACCCCAAGAACGAGTTCGCCACGAACACGTTTACGCACACTGCCGAGCCCTCGGCTACGCACGCGCTGCGCACGGCCGACGGCGGGGCCATCGTTTTCGGCTACCTCGCCAACACGTTCTCCAGCACCCCCAAGGAAGCCGGCGACTCGATCAACTTGGAAGGGACCGTGTACCAGTCGCTCACCGGCGAGGCCAACACCGGTGCAGGCATTGACGTGCGCCACGGTGAAGCGGTGATGGTCTACGTTCCTGCCGCCGGGAGCAACAGCCAGGCGCAGGTGGTGGGTGCCGCCCAGCAGCTGTTGGGCGCAACCCTGAAGTAGCTGCGAAGGCGGCGGAGCGCAAGGATCCGGGGCAAGCCCCGCGCCGCCGGCAGGGATGCGGGCACGGGCTTGCCGGTGACGGGGCGCGGCGTAATAAGGTGAAGAAATGAGCACACCGAACCACCGCCCGTCGTCGGCGGCCCCCTCACCTGTGAACCTGCGGGGTGCAGTCGACCTCTCCGCCCTCAAGGCCCGTTCCGCCGCCCCGCCCGCTGCGGCAGCCGCCGCCCCTGCCTCCGGCCCGGCAGCTGGAGCCGCGCCCGCTTCCTCACCCTTTGTTGTGGAGGTTTCGGAGCAGACCTTCCCGCAGGTGGTGCAGCTTTCCGCTGATGTGCCGGTGGTCATCGACCTGTATTCGCATACCAGCGCCGAGTCGCAGAATGTTTCAGCGGTCCTGGCCGCCGTCGCCGTCGAGCAGAACGGCAGGATGCTGCTTGCCCGCGTTGACGTTGACGCCTATCCGCAGATTGCCCAGGCCTTCCAGGCTATTGCGGTTCCCACCGTCGCAGCCGTGCTCAAGGGCCAGCCGGTGCCCCTGTTCGACCGGGCCCTGCCCGAAGAACAGATCCGCGCCGTCGTTGCCGAACTGATGCAGGTTGCCGCTACCAACGGCGTCAACGGCGCCCTGGACGGGGCTGCCCCTGAAACGCCGGCCGAAGAGGCCCCGCTGCCTCCGCTGCACCAGGAAGCCTTCGATGCCATCAATGCCGAGGACTATGACGCCGCCGCGGCCGCCTACCGCAAGGCGCTGGCAGAGCAGCCTGCCGACGCAGAAGCCAAGGCCGGCCTGGCACAAGTGGAGCTGATGGCCCGCCTGCGCGGGGTCGACGCCGACGGGATCCGCCGTGCAGGTGCAGAGGAGCCCGACAATGTGCAGGCCCAGCTGGCCGTGGCGGACGTGGACATTGCCGGCGGGCACGTTGAGGACGCCTTCCGGCGCATCACCGGCCTAATCGGGCGGGTGCGCGGCGAGGACCGGGAGACAGCCCGGCTGCGGCTGCTGGACCTCTTCGAAGTAGTGGGTGTATCCGATCCGCGGGTCACTAAGGCCCGTTCCGCCCTCGCCCGGGCACTGTTCTAGGAAGGGCGCTTTTTCCGTGGATACACCATCGCTTTTTGACCCGATCACCCTGCGCGGTTTGGAGCTGGCCCACCGCGGCTGGGTCGCCGCCATGTGCCAGTACTCAGCTGACGCCGTGAATCCCGCGGACCCCGCCAACGCGCCGGGTGTGCCCAATGACTGGCACCTGATGCACCTGGGTTCCTTTGCCGCCGGCGGTGCAGCCCTGATTATTACCGAAGCTGCTGCCGTCAGTCCGGAGGGCCGGATCAGTCCGCAGGATGCCGGTATATGGAATGACGAGCAGGCTGCAGGCTGGCGCCGCATCACCGACTTCGTGCACCGGCACGGTGCCGTGGACGCACGCATCGGCATCCAACTGGCCCACGCCGGCCGGAAGGCCTCCACCTATGCTCCCTTTGCGGCCGGGCACGGCAGCGTTCCCCTCGGGGACGGCGGCTGGCAGGCGGTGGGTCCCACAGCGGACCCGTTCGGCACCTACGCCGCGCCCGTCGAACTGGACGAGGCCGGCATCCGCCGCGTCATCTCCGATTTCGCCGACGCAGCGGTACGCGCGGTGGACGCCGGCTTCGACACCATCGAAATCCACGGTGCACACGGCTACCTCCTGCACCAGTTCCTCAGCCCGCTGGTCAACACACGCACCGATGCATGGGGCGGCAGTGAAGACGGACGCAACCGGCTGACCCTGGCGGTCATTGACGCGGTGCGGGCGGTCATCCCCGAGTCCATGCCCCTGCTGCTGCGAATCTCTGCCACGGACTGGATGCCCGGGGGAGTGGACTCTGAATCTTCGGTGGTCCTGTCCCGGCAGGCCCGGGAACACGGAGTGGACCTCATCGACGTGTCCACCGGCGGAGCGGTTCCGGGTGCCGTTATTCCCGTAGGACCGAACTACCAGGTGGAATACGCGGAGGCTGTCCGCCGCGGAGCGTCCGTTCCCACGGCCGCCGTCGGGCTTATTGACACCGGCGCGCAGGCCGAGCAGGTGCTGCAGGCAGGCTCGGCGGATGCCGTCCTGATTGCCCGGGCCGCCCTGCGCGACCCGCATTGGTGGATGCGAGCCGCGGCCGAGCTGGACGCGAAGCTGCCCTGGGTGCCCCAGTATGAGCGGGCCGCCCGGCCCGCCGGCTTCTAGGGCACGCCGCCCGCCCGGTGCATCCAGATCAGCCGGCGCAGGTAGTCCCCGGGAGGGAGCCTCCCCCGGGGACACGGGCGTGAATCTGGTCCTTTGTGCGGAGCACTCCGGCCCGTCCCGGCGTTAATCTGGTCCCATGACCCAAACACCAGGACCGGCCCCCGCCCTGGCGGTGCGCGGCCTCGCGAAAAGATTCGGCGGCAAGGTGGCCGTGAACGGGATCAGCCTGGACGTGCCCGCCGGTTCGTTCTACGGACTGGTGGGCCCCAACGGCGCCGGCAAAACCACCATGCTGTCCCTGGCCACCGGGCTCCTCCGCCCGGACCAGGGCACTGCGGCGGTGCACGGCACCGATGTATGGGCCCACCCCCTGGAAGCCAAGCGGCTGATGGGCATCCTGCCGGACGGCGTGCGGCTCTTTGACCGGCTGACCGGCGAGCAGCTGGTGGCCTACGCCGGCCTGCTGCGCGGCATGGACCGGGACACGGTGGCTTCGCGCACCAAGGACCTGCTGGCCGCGATGGACCTCACCGCGGATGCAGGCAAGCTGGTGGTGGACTACTCCGCGGGCATGACCAAAAAGGTGGCGCTTGCTTCCGCGCTTATCCACGCACCGCGGCTGTTGGTCCTGGACGAGCCTTTCGAGGCGGTGGATCCGGTCTCCGCCGCCAACATCCGCGACATCCTGTCCGGTTACGTTTCCTCCGGCGGAACCGTAATTGTGTCCAGCCATGTGATGGACCTGGTCCAGCGGATGTGCGACCACGTTGCGGTGGTAGCCAACGGAAACCTGCTGGCGGCGGGCACCGTGGATGAAGTACGCGGCGGCACCAGCCTGGAAGAACGTTTTGTTTCCCTCGTGGGAGGCCGTACACACTCGGAGGGGCTGGAATGGTTGCGCACCTTCTGAGGCTGAAGCTGCTGCTGCTGCGCAACTCGCTGCGCCGCAGCCCGTGGCAGCTGGTGGGGATCATCCTCGGCGCCCTTTACGCCCTGGGGCTGCTGGCCTTCCTGCTGGCCGCACTGTTCGTGGTCGGCGCGGACCCGGCACTGGCGCGCACCGCCGTCGTGCTCGCCGGTTCCGCCGCCATCCTTGGCTGGGCGCTCATTCCGGTCGTTTTTTCCGGGCTGGATCTGACCCTGGATCCGGCCCGCTTTACCACGTACGCCATTCCCATGCGGCAGCTGTTGGCGGGGCTGGCCGTGGGCGGGCTCATCGGCATCCCCGGCGCCGCCACGGCGTTGGCCGTACTGGCCCAGGCATTGGGCTGGTACCGTTCACCGGCCGCCCTGGCCGCAGCACTGGTGATGGCCGCGGCGGCGTTGTTCACCTGCCTGGTTGCAGCGCGCGTCACGGTTTCTGCAGCGGTGTCCCTGACCGGTTCGCGTCGGTTCCGCGAAGCGAGCACGATGCTCCTGATCATCCCGCTGGTCCTGCTGGGCCCCATCATTTCCGCCGTAGGGGAGGGCATTGCCTCCAGCGGGGACTTCCTTATCCGGCTGGCGTCCGGCCTGTCCTGGACACCGCTCGGAGCCGTGTGGTCCGTGCCCGGCGACGTGGCCCTGGGCAACTACGGCGCCGCGGCCGCCAAGGCCCTCATCGGTATAGCCTTCCTGGCGGCGCTGGTAGTGGCCTGGAAGCTGCTGCTGCAGCGCGCCCTGGTCAACCCGCCGCAGGCCGCAGCGGCCCGGGGCAAAGCCGGCGGGCTGGGATTGTTCGCGCGGTTCCCGGGCACGCCGTCCGGCGCTGTTGCCGCCCGGGCCATGATCTACTGGCTGCGCGACCCGCGGTACAGCGCCTCGCTGCTGGTTGTGCCGCTGCTCGCCGTGGTCCTGGTCTTCGGATCCAACAGCTACGAGGGCAACGGCACCTGGCTGGTGACCTTGCTGCTTGCTCCGCTGATCGGGTTCCTGCTGGGCTTTTCGCTCCACGCCGACGTCGCGTACGACAACACCGCCTTTGCCCTGCACCTGTCCACCGGCGTGAGCGGCCGGGCGGACCGGGCAGGCCGCGCCCTTGCCTGCGCCGTGTTTGCCGTGCCGGCGGTTCTCCTGGCGGCGGTGCTGCCCGGGTTCCTGACCGGCTGGCCGGAGATGGTGCTGCCGTCCCTGGGCGTGGGGCTGGGCGCGCTGCTGGCGGGCTTGGGCGTGTCCAGCGTCGTTTCTGCGCGGTACACCTACAACGTGCCGCTGCCGGGTGAAAACGCCTTCAAGACACCGCCGGGGTCCACCGGCCGGTCCCTGCTGGTCCAGGGCGTCTTCAGCATGGTCCTGTTCGCCCTGCTGCTGCCGGTGCTGGCACCAGCGGTTGCCGCGGTGGTTACCGGCAGTACGCTCTGGGGTGTTGTGACACTGGCCGCAGGGCTGGTGCTGGGCGGCGGGCTGCTGGTTGCCGGGATCCGTGTAGGTGGCCGCTGGCTGGACGCGCGGGGTCCGGAACTGCTGCAGCAGGTCTCCGTCAACAAGTAGGTGCCGGGTACTAAGATGGTGTCCATGAGCCTGCCCCCAGATCCTTTCGAGAACGATCCCCGCCGCCTGGATGACAACGGGACCTCCACGGCCACCATCGAGCGCGAAGAACTGCGTGAAGAGCTGGAGCCCGGTGACAGCGAACGCTTTGCCCACTACGTGCGCAAGGAAAAAATCATGGAGTCCGCGCTGTCCGGCGAGCCGGTTATTGCCCTGTGCGGCAAGGTCTGGACCCCGGGCCGGGATCCGCAGAAGTTCCCGGTGTGCCCCACCTGCAAGGAAATCTATGAGGGCCTGCGCCCCGAGGGCGACAACCCCAAGGGCAAAAAGTAATACGTCCGTCCGGCCGTCTTGACCGCCCGTTTCCCAGCCTTCTTCTGCTGAAGGCAGTTAGTCCTGATGCCTGCATGACCTATGTGTTGACGCCTGCCCCTGCCGGCAGGTGCTTTGAGCTGTCCCCGTCCGGCGCCCGTACGGCAACAACCAATCGAGAAACTGGAAAGGTTGCGTTCCCAGCGTGAGTTCCGAAACGCTTTTCGGCGCCGGCGCCTCCCTGCCGCCCGCCTATCCTGAACGTGCCGCCTGGGGTACCGCCCCGAAGCTGCGCCAGTGGCAGGCCGAAGCGCTGGAGAAGTACTTTGCTTCCAATGCCAGCGATTTCCTGGCCGTGGCCACCCCCGGCGCCGGTAAAACCACCTTCGCGCTGCGGGTGGCCAACGAACTTGTGGAACGCGGCATCGTTAACCGGATTACCGTCGTCGCGCCCACCGATCACCTGAAGCGGCAGTGGGCCGACGCCGCCGCCAAGGTTGGCCTGGCCATCGACCCGAACTTCAAGAACGCCGACGGCCGGCACGGCCACGGGTTCATCGGTGTGGCCGTCACCTACGCCCAGGTGGCGTCCAAGCCCATGCTGCACCGCGCCAAGACGGAAGCGGCCCGCACCCTGGTGATCCTGGATGAGGTCCACCACGGCGGCGACGCACTGTCCTGGGGCGACGGCATCCGCGAGGCCTTCGAACCGGCAGCCAAGCGGCTGTCCCTCACCGGTACGCCGTTCCGTTCGGACACTGCCGCCATCCCGTTCGTGGAGTACGTCGAAGACCGGGACGGGATCCGCCGGTCCAAGGCGGACTACACCTACGGCTACGGCCAGGCGCTCAAGGACCATGTGGTCCGGCCGGTGATGTTCATGGCGTACTCCGGCCAGATGCGCTGGCGCACCAGCGCCGGAGACGAGATGGCGGCGTCGCTGGGCGAGGCTGCCGTCACCAAGGACATTACGGCCCAGGCCTGGCGCACGGCACTGAACCCCACCGGAGAATGGATTCCGGCCGTGCTCGCCGCGGCTGACCGGCGCCTCACCGAGGTCCGCCGGTCCGTGCCCGACGCCGGCGGCCTGGTGATTGCCACGGACCACGACGACGCGCGGGCCTACGCCGGCTGGTTGAAGAAGATCATGGGGGAGTCTCCCACGGTCATCCTCTCCGACGATGCCAAGGCCTCGGAGAAGATCGAAGAGTTCTCCGCCGGTACGCAGCGGTGGATGGTGGCGGTGCGGATGGTGTCCGAAGGCGTGGACGTGCCGCGCCTCGCCGTCGGGGTGTATGCCACCTCCACGGCCACCCCGCTGTTCTTTGCGCAGGCCGTGGGCCGCTTTGTGCGTGCCCGCAAGCGCGGGGAGACTGCCTCGGTGTTCCTGCCCTCGGTGCCGAACCTGATGGCGCTGGCCAACCAGATGGAAGTGGAACGCGACCACGCCCTGGACCGGCCGGACAACCATCTGGAAGAGGAAGGCTTCGGGCTGGAGGACAGCCTGATGGAGGCCGCGAACCGGGAGGAGAAGGCGTCCGGTGAGCTGACCAAGCAGAAGTTCGAGGCGCTGGAGTCCCAGGCGTCGTTTGACCGGGTGCTTTTCGACGGCGGCGAGTTCGGCACCGGCGGGGCGCTGGGCAGTGAGGAGGAACAGGACTTCCTCGGGATTCCCGGATTGCTGGATGCAGACCAGATGAGCACGCTGCTGCGCCAGCGCCAGCATGAGCAGCTCTCGCGCAGGGGCCGCCGTTCCGGGGTGGCTGAGGCGCCGCCGGCGGAAGCCCCGGAGGTGGTGGACCACCGCCGGCTCACCGAACTGCGGGGAGAACTGGCCAAGAACGTTTCCGCCTGGTCCGCCCGTTCCGGCATGCCCCACGGGGTGGTGCACAGCGAGCTGCGCCGGATCTGCGGCGGACCGTCCGTGGCCCAGGCCAACGAGGAGCAGCTGAACAAGCGGTTGAAGAAGCTGCAGGACTGGTTCATCGGGCGCAAGTAGCGCCGTGTACGCGTGGAAGGGCCGGGCGCC